>JACRNV010000003.1 GCA_016214785.1 Methanobacteriota archaeon | reverse complement strand
CCACACCGAGAGCCGCAGACCGCTATTGACATGGCCAGCGACGGAAGAATCAGCTTCGGGGACTCCTCAAAGGTCTCTGAACGACTTCGCCAACTAACCTTTGAGGATACCCCACCATTTATGGTGGGGAGCACTCATTCCCGTAAGTATTAGATACGGTTCAGCACGTTATATAAAATTTGGAGGATTGCTATTATGAAATTCATAGATACACATTCGGAAAAAAGTAGAGACCGAATTAAAATTATCGCAATTATAATCGCCATTGCTATTGCCTTATCGATAATTTCATTTGACATCTGGTTTACATATACTTTAACCCAACGACAAAAATATATTGAAATGCATTGTTGTGCATTTATTGATTTAAGTAACAACTCTAATGTTAATATTAAAATTCCTGTAGGACCATTACTGCTAAGTAATGAAACAAGAATAGATATACAAACAAGAAATAGTAATGGTTCTTATTCGGATTGGCAATTAGCCCCTACAAACCAATATTATTTATTTTCCTTAGATAATACTTCATGGTTAAGTTGTAATGTCACGAACACTACATTAATTCGAATAGGTGGGTTTTTACTTAATTCTTTACCTGCAAACCTCTATCAGATTGGGGATGGAGATAAAATAAAAATTCTTCTTGAAAATAATACTACTGTTAATGTTAAAACTTCCTTGTTAGCACTTTTCAATTATCCAGAAATTGTTAGTTTTAATCCCGATTTAAAAAAGGCTAATTATCAAGGTACAGAAAGATCCCTTCTTACGAGTGGTGAAACGAAAAGATGGACATATTTCAGTAACGATATATTTACTGACATGTCACCAGTTGCAATTAGTAGTGGGGAAAATATCTTGCCATTATACCGAGGTGATATCTATATCAATACTGATTAATCATGTACAAATTTCATGTAATTATTCAGTCTTTGTTTATGAGAAAAACACCTCAGTGATCGTAAACCTGGCAACGATTGAGGAGGAAATGATCTGGATAGTGGGCAACCGCCTGACAGAGACGAAGGGCATCTATCAATATAGCAACGCATACGACGCAGAGAACCGTTTGACGAACATGACGCTATTCATAACGAAGCCGAACATAATCTCGGTACACTGGTGGCAATGGAACTACGACGCTAACGGCAACCAAGTTGCACAGACGGTAATCAATGGAACAACCGGCCCATTATATTCATATGATTATGAATGTACTGCTTGCGAAAACATCGAAGGGGTTTGACCGCGAATTTTTAATTTTGTGGACACTTCCAAGCAGACATAATTAAAAGACTCACTTTTTGAATCGTAGGGAGAGCCTTTTATCGTTCGCAACCCTTGGCGCCTTCCCAAGGCAAACCTTAAAATATCGCACCCCGATGGGCTGGTTCGGTGGAACGATGCCACTCCAGATAGACCTCACAAAGCTCAGGCGCGGCACGGAACTCGTGAAGAGGGGCTTCGCGAAGATGCAGCAGGGCGGGGTGATAATGGACGTCACCAACGCGGAGCAGGCCAAGATCGCCGAGGAGGCAGGCGCAGTCGCGGTCATGGCTCTGGAGCGCGTGCCGGCCGACATCCGCGCCCACGGCGGCGTCGCACGCATGGCCGACCCGCTCAAAATCGTCGAGATAATGGACACCGTCACGATCCCGGTCATGGCCAAGGCCCGCATCGGCCACAAAGTCGAGGCGCAGATACTCGAGTCGCTCGGCGTGGACATGATCGACGAGTCCGAGGTCCTCACGCCCGCGGACCCGTTCGGGCACATCGACAAGCGCGGCTTCGCGGTCCCGTTCGTCTGCGGCGCGCGAGACCTCGGGGAAGCCCTGAGGCGCATCCAGGAGGGCGCGGCCATGGTCAGGACAAAGGGTGAGGCGGGCACGGGCAACGTCGTCGAGGCCGTCCGCCACATGCACATGATTATGGGCACGATCCGCGAGCTGAAAGGCATGAGCCACGGCGAGATGGAGCGCGTGGCGCGCAAGCTAGAGTCGCCGCTGGAGCTGGTGATAGAAGTCGCGGAGCTGCAGCGCCTCCCGGTCATCAACTTCGCAGCCGGCGGCATAGCCACCCCCGCCGACGCCGCGCTCATGATGCAGATGGGCGCCGACGGAGTGTTCGTGGGCTCGGGCATATTCAAGGCCGACAATCCGCAGAAGAGAGCCAGGTCGATAGTGGAGGCCGTGGCCCATTTCGACGAGCCCGCCGTCCTCGCCGAGGCCTCCAAGGGGCTGGGCGACGCCATGAGGGGCATCGAGATATCGAACATCCCGCCCGGCGAGCGCCTGCAGGAGCGGGGGCACTGAGGGATGAAGAAGATCCCCAGCGGCGTCTACGGCCTGAACGCGCTGCTGGACGGGGGCGTCAACGAGAATTCCACGACGGTGGTCATAGGCAGCTCGGGCGCGGGGAAGACCACGCTGGCCACGCAGTACGTCAGGCGCGGGCTGGAAGGGGGCCAGGAGGGAATCTTCGTAAGCCTCGACGAGAACAAGGAGCAGATAATCAAGGAGGCCATCGAGATGGGCTGGACGGACATCAGGGACTACGTCGAGAACGAGCAGCTCGTCTTCATCGACGCCTCCGGCCGGGATTTTTCGGACTTCATCAAGAAAGAGCTGCCGTCCTTCGTAAGCGAGTGGAAGGGCGCGAAGGCGCGCATAGCCATAGACCCGCTCACTCCGGTGCTGTGGGCCACGCCTGACAGGTACGAGCAGCGCGAGCTCATCGGCTTCCTGCTGAAGGAGACGCGAAACGTCGGCACCGTCCTGGCCACGCTCGAGGAGCACGGCACGGCCGGCGACCTGTCGGGGCCGGAGACGGTCATCCCCATGTACCTCGCCGACTGCGTCATCCATCTCAAGTACAGGGCGCTGGACGACGGCGCGGACCGGCGCCTGAAGATAGTGAAGTGCAGGAACAGCCAGCACAGCGAGCGCGCGCATTCGTACATCATCGTCAAAGGGCTCGGCATCATCGTCCAGCACGCCCACGCCATCCCGCCGAAGGAGTCGAAGGGCGCGGAGGAGCTCAGGCGCATCCTGGGCGCGAACGCCTCGAGGATGCCCAAGCCAGTCATGGGCAGGCTCACGGCAGCCATCGCCGAGCTAGAGGACGACGACCTCCGCGGCGTGAAGATAGAGGACATCGCCAAGAGCCTAATCTCAGAGTACGAGGTGGGATGAGTTGGCGCGGCGCGTGGGTGCGGCCCTTCGCGACGCGCTGAGCGGGAAGAGGGCCGGCAGGCCCATGGCGGACGGCAAGGTCCGGGGCACGCTCCTGAGCCCGTGGCGGCTGCGCGTATTCTCGGCAGTGACTCATCACCCCTGCATGGGCTCGGGGGAGATCTCTTCCATATCCGGGATGGCCCCCCATTCTGTCCGATGGCACCTCCGCATGCTCGAGGAGCAGGGGCTCGTCGCGCCCCTGCCGGGGACGAGGGGCAGGTACGCCGCCACGGGCCAGCTCAGGGACGAGGACAGGCTGCGGCTCGAGCCCATGGCAGGCCAGGGCGCCAGGAGGCTGTTCCTGGCCGTCGCAGGCTCTCCGGGAATGACTACCGGCGATGCGGCCGAGGCGGCGAAGGCGACGAGACAGGCCGCGGCCTCGAAGCTGAAGGGGATGGCGCGCGCGGGCCTGCTGTACTCCGTGAGGGACGGCAAGGTCCTCAGGCATTTCCAGAGCGAGGGGATGCTCAGGGCCGCGGAGGACTACTCCGCCCACGGGCGGAAGTACCTGGACTTCTTCGTCCACAAGGTCGCCGAATCGGGGATATCGGCAAGGGCGTCGCAGGTCACGGCGGCGTGGGCGCAGCTCGAGCTCTCCGCGGGAAGGAGGAAGACGACGGTCAGGCTCGGCATCAACCCATACATCACGATACTGAAGGATAACAATTATATGTAATATATGCGTTATTGAAAACTATGTACAATGCGCGCCGGGCGCAGACAACCTATATCGTTGATATCGTAGATAAGACGGACAGATGGATGACAAGGCCCTAGCCAAGCTGCAGTCGCTGCCCGAGATAGGCCCGCAGAGGGCGAGGGCGCTTTTCGAGGCCGGCTTCATGTCCATCGCGGACGTCGCCGCAGCACAGCCCGACAGGCTCGCGGCAGTGAGGGGCGTCGGCAAGTCCCTGGCCGCGAAGATACAGGAGCGCGCGCGCTCGGAGCTCGCCGCCGCGAAGGCGTCGGACGAGGAGCGCACGCGCGTCAAGCTCTTCATATGCCCGGAGTGCGGGGCGCTCGTCTCCGACGGCTCGGACAAGTGCCCCAAGTGCTCGGTCGCCTTCGGCAAGGAGGAGGAGCTCGTGGAGATGCCCCTCGCCGAGGCTAAGGGGGAGGTGGACGGCCACTGGTACAGGGAGGAGGCGTCGCTCTTCATATGCCCAGAGTGCGGCAGCCTCGTGGCAGACGGTTCCGGGAAATGCCCGAAGTGTGGCGTGCTCTTCGAAGCCGACGAGGAGCCCGCTCCCGCGCCAGCCCAGGTAACGAAGACAGCCCCCTCAGCCGAAACGGACATTGACGGCCACTGGTACAGAGACAAGGCGAACCTCTTCATATGCCCGGAGTGCGGCAGCCTCGTGGCAGACGGTTCCGGGAAATGCCCGAAATGCGGCGTGCTCTTCGAAGCCGGGGAAGAGCCCGTGGAGATGCCCCTCGTCGAGAAGAAGGAGGAGGTGGACGGCCACTGGTACAGGGAGGAGGCCAGGCTCTTCATATGCCCGGAGTGCGGGTCCCTGGTCGCCGGGGGATCGAGCGCGTGCCCGAAGTGCGGCGTGACGTTCGAGGAGGGCGACGAGCCGGTCGAGATGCCAATCGCCCAGGCCGAGACTGGGAAAGAGCCAGGCGCGGCGCAGGCCGCACCGAACCTCATCATCTGCCCGGAATGCGGGTCGCTCGTCGCCGACGGCTCCGAGAAGTGCCCCAAATGCAGCTTCAAGATCGATTTCCAGAGGGCCGCGCCTGAACAGGGCCCGGTCGAAAGCGGCGAGGACGTGGACGGCCTCTGGATAAGGAAGCAGGCCGACCTGTTCCTCTGCCCGGAGTGCGGCGCGCTCGTCTCAGAGGGCTCATCGAGCTGCCCCAAATGCGGAGAGGCGCTGGAGGAGGGGGATGCCGAGGAAAAATCCCAGCTGCCGAGGGCAGCCACCCGCCCGGAGGATGCCGCCGCCAAGCCCGCGACAGATATCATGCAACCTCCGGAAAGGGGAGATTTCAGGATTCTCTGCCCGCTCTGCGGCGACCCGCTCCCGGATGGGACGGGGTCGTGCCCGGGCTGCGGTTTTGCCATTCACGTCAGGAAGGGGCCGCCAATCGAGAAAGAAATAGCGCCCGAGACCGCAATGCCGCCTTCGGCCATCCCCGAAGTCGTGCCACCGCCCGCCGTCGAACCCAAGCCCACGGAGGACGCGGAGCTGATGTCGGACATGGACGACATCATCAGCGGGATTTGTGGCAAGTGCGGTTCTAGGCTCGACGCGACCACGGGGAGGTGCGCGAGCTGCGCGGAGGAGAGGAAAGAGCGCGCGGAAGAGCAGTCGCTCCTCAGGCAGGCCAAGCGCAGGCGCGGAGTGTCGAAGGACTTCCACGATCGCTGGGCGGACATGAAGGCTCCGGAACACCTTAGCGTTTCAAAGGCCTTCGCGGAGCGGTGGGGGCGCTCGGTGAAAAAGCCCGAGAAGGAAGATGCCAAGGCCGCGCCAGAGCCCGCCCCCGAGCCGTCTCGCTCCGGACCCAGGGAGGGGGACCTCGAGAGGGAGCTGGAGGGCCTCATAATAAAGCCCGGGAAGCCGGAGAAGGCCCGTGCCGCGCCCCAGAAGGTAATGAAGGAGGACGATCAGCTCGACGAACTCCTGGTCATGACCGGAGACGCCGAGATTGAAGCCCTTCCGAAGGAAGAGAAGCGCAGGATGGAGAGGCAGATAGACGCCTACGACCTCATACTCGACGCGGACCCGACGCGGGACGAGATATGGCAGGCCAAGGGGGACATCCTGAGGCGCCTCGGGAGGATGGGCGAGGCGGTCAAGTGCTTCGACGAGGCGATAAGGCGCTCATACGATGCCATTCAAAGGATGTCGCAGAGTGAAAAGCCACCGACGCCGGCCAAGGGGCGTGCGGAGAGCATGGCGAACGGCGCGATGGGCCGGACGAACGGCCTGACGAACGGGACGAAGGGACGCGCCAGCGGCCTCACCAACGGGGCGCGCGAGAGGCGCCCGCTCGGGGCCACCCCTGGCGGCGCCGTCAGCGCCAAGGGCAGGGTCAACGGACTCGTCAACGGCCGCGGAGCATCGTCCGGTTTACTTAACGGCACCGGAAGAGGGCGCACGAACGGTAGGGTGAACGGCCTCGTCAACGGGATGCGCGGGAGGATAAACGGCCTTGTGAACGGTCGCGGTCGCACGAACGGTAAGGTTAACGGGCTCGTGAACGGCAAGGGGCGCATAAGCGGTCTAGTAAACGGGCGGGGCCGCACCAACGGCAAGGTCGATGGCATGGTGAACGGCAGGGGCCGCGTGAACGGGCTTGTCAACGGACGCGGAAGCGCCGACGGCCTCGTGAACGGCCTCGGATTCAACAACGGCCAGGGCATTGCCAACGGCTTCGTCAATGGCCGCGGGCGCGTCAACGGCCTTATAAACGGCTTCGGGGGCGCGGGCATGGGCGCGGGGAGCGCGCCGTCGCCCGGCCTTGTGAACGGCATGGGTTTCGTCAACGGCACGGGCATCGGGGAAGCGCCTCGGTTCCGCGGAAGGGCCGCCGCGCGCTCCAACATCCACCTCCAGGGGCTCGTCATGCTAGCCTTCGTCTTCGCGCTCCTGCTCGTTCTGCCCACGCTCTTCCAGTTCACGACGCAGGGGCAGGCCGAGGGCTTGAACGTGGACGGCTACTTCAGCGACTGGAACGGCAGGATGTCGTACGCCGGCGCCCTTCCCCAGGGTGCGACGAACCCTGACATTGCCGCCAGGGACGTCCGGGCCGCGATCGAGGATTCGAAGCTGTTTGTGTTCGTCGACGTCGACGGCCGGCAGCTGGAGGGAGTCTCCTCGACCTCCGGCAATACGACGTCGGCGTTGTACGTCCTCATCGACGCCGACGGCGACCCCGGGACGGGGTACTCCGCCGGCGGGGTAGGAGCGGACTACCTTGTGCAGGTCGAGGGATGGCGCGGCGTGAAGAGCGTGTCGCAGGCCCTCACTTTCAGAGCGGGCGCAAACCAGCGGGACTGGAGCGCATTCGGAAGCCCGGTCGGAGTCTCTGCAGCCGTGGGAGGTAGCCAGCTCGAGCTCGCCGTGCCGCTGAACGGGAGCGCGGTGACGCCCGGCAGAGGGCCAGTATTAGTATTGGGATTGACAGACGGGAACGGCAACCTCGACGTCTTCGACGTCCCGGTGAGGCCGGGGCTGCCGACTTTGATGATAGAGCAGGCGGCCTTGCCACAGGATAGCGCCATGCCCGGAGATGTAGCGACAGCCGCTTCGTTCTTCGTCCGGTCGTACGGAGAGCAATTCCCCCTTTCCGCGCTCAATGTCACGCTCGATGGGAGCGGAACCTACGGCGCAGACTATTCATTCACCGGAGTCACTGTGAATGGTATGCCGTTCCAACACACATTCTCTTTCGCTGGCTCAAATTGCCAAATCCGGTTCCAGGAGCCGCTCGAAGTTTCATTCGCCGGCGTCTATGTCAACGTCACGGCAAGCCTGCCATCGAGCGCAGCGGCCGGCGCGACCTTCGGGGCGCGCGCAATCAGCGCTCAAACCGTCGAGCCCGCCCACATCTCGCTCGGAGGCGGCGATGGCGGCCTCACCCTCATCGGCCAGAGCGTCGGCCCGGCAGTAGACGGCTCGTTCGCCGATTGGGCGCAATCCGTCAGCGACCCAGCCGGGGACGTGCGCCCGCCGTCAGATGACGCGACATCGGCCAATTCTAATGTGGATTTGGTGGCCGCCGGGTGGCGCTATAGCCTCGATCACTACTTCTTCGCCGAGGTCGCGGGGAATCTTTTCGGAGGCTCTCTCTTCCCGCGCTACCTGCCCCGCGGGGAAGGCGGCCAGCAGCCGCAGGCCGTGGATACGGACAGGGACTCCGTTCCCGACGCCACCGACCCGATGCCGCTCGATTTCAACGACGACGGCGCCAACGACAGCGCGAGCACCATCGTCGCGAACGGCAGGCCGGCACCGGATGTGGATTCCGACGGCGTCCCGGACTATCCTTACAGGATGCCCGACGGGACGACCGACCGGTGGCTGAACACCACGCTTCCGCTCGACTTCCCCCCGCAGTACGCGGGCAGGTTCGTTAGCGTCTACATCGGGCCCGTCGCCCCCGCCGAGCCTGTCGAAAGGCTGGACACTGACGCAATCACCGTTTACATCGATGCCGACGGCAGCGCCCTGACAGGGGCCAGGCCATACCCACAGGTGGGCGCCGAGTATGCCGCGACCCTCTCCGGGTCCGGAGGCGCTGTCCTGTCCTCGGGATTCTACAGGTATGCGCCCGAGGCCAACGCGTCCGACCCCTGGGTGTATGTAGGGGCGATAGACAATGCCTCGACGAGGAGCAGGATGGAGATCAGGGTATCGGGACTCTACCTGGCGCCCCCCGACTCGAACATGTCCGTATTCATCGACGCCAGGGACTGGAACGGCGACCACGACATCACCGACTCTCCGATGGCACAGCCTCTCGCAGCGGGCACGCGGGCCCCTGCGGGCGACAATGTCGTTATCAACGAGATAGTCTCGCAGCCAAACACTGGCGAATGGATTGAGATCTGCAACCCGACGAATGCCCCAATCAACATAGGAGGCTGGCGCATAAGGCAGGGCGGCACGACGTTGATGACATTCCCCGCGAACACGATCCTGGGCGCGTTCGGCTCCGGCACCGAATACTATATTGTAGACCTGAGCGGCAATGCCAACGACCTCCCGAATGGCGGCGCGACCGTTAGGCTCCAGTGGGACAGCCCTGGCCCCGGATGGACGACAATAGACCAGACGGCATATCCTGGCGGTATGACGGGCGCCCAAAGCTGGAGCCGGTTCAAGAACGAGACGTGGGGTATGCCCACGGACACCGATTCAGACGCCAACGATTTCTATGTTTCGACGTCCCCGACACGGGGTGCCCCCAACGATCGCAGGGCTCCAAACATCAGTGTAGACAAAGCCGGGGACATGCTCGAGGTCGCTCCCAGCGGCTCTGTCACGTATACTATTTGGTACAACAACTCCGGCGACGGGAACGCGCGCCATGTCTGGGTCAACGACACGCTGCCGGCGGGCACGGCATATACATCATCGAGCGTCCCGTATTCGTCATTCGCCGGCAGCACCTACACATGGTACTTCGCGAACGTCGCTCCCGGCTCATATTCATTTACGCTCACTGTCACAGTGGATTCTTCCCTGCCCATCGGCTCGATCCTCACAAACAACGTGTCGCTCGGCTACACCGACCAGCTCGCGCGCTGGATGGGGTGGTCAAACGACTCGTGCAATGTGACGGTGGTCGCGCCCGCGCCGAATATTAACGTATCCAAGGTCGCCGATGTCGCGATAGTCAGCCCCGGGGATGTCGTGACATACACCATCTATTTCAACAACACCGGGACCGGTGCCGCCGGACACGTCTGGCTCAATGATACCCTGCCCGTGGGCATGAACTACCTATCGGCGAGCCCCGCGCCAGATTCCACCGCCGGGCAGACGCAGTACTGGCATTTCACGAACGTGTCGACCGGAGGGCAGAGCCTGACAATCACGGCAAACGTCTCATCCGCGGTCGCGCCAGGCTCCACGCTGACGAACAACGTCTCGTGCAACTACACCAACCTCGTGAACGTCTCGTTCCCCAGGACGAACAGCTCGGCGACCGTCACAGTCGTCCCTGCCCTGTCGAGAATAGTAATCAACGAGATTTCATCCCGCCCGAACCCCGAGTGGATAGAGCTATGCAATCCGACCGGCTCGTCTGTAAGCATCGCGGGGTGGAGGCTGAGGCTGGGAGGCAATACGATTTACACATTCCCCGCAGGGACAGTCCTCGGGGCATGGGGGTCGGGAAGCGAGTACATCATGGCCAATCTCACGGTCAATTCCTTGCCGAACGGTGGCGGTACTGTCCGCCTCCAGTACAATCCCGGCGCAGGATGGGTAACGATCGACATGACGGTATATCCCGGCATAGCCGCGGGGCAGACATGGTCGCGCTTCAAGGACGAGGACACGGGGATGCCGGACGACACGAACAACGACGCAGTCGATTTCTACGTGTCAAACAATGGTTGGATAGTGCCCGAAGGCCCGACTCCGAACGCTCCGAACGACAGGAAGCGCCCGGTGATGTCTGTCGTCAAAGGGGCCGCCATCGCCGAGGCCGAGCCCGGCGACTATGTGAACTACACGATATGGTACAATAACACCGGCGACGGCAATGGCAAGGACATATGGGTCAATGATACATTGCCATCATTCCTCAACTATGTCTCAGCGACGCCGTCGCCCGATGTTGTATCTGGGCAGAACCTCACATGGTTCTTCGGCAGCGTCGTACACGATTCCACGAACTCGATTATCGTCTACACGGTAGTCAGCGACGTCATGCCTGACAACACCGCGCTGCCGAACTCCGCCCGTCTCAACTACAGCGACCAGCTCAGGAGGCCGATGGGGAACTCGACCTCTTGGTACAATATCACAGGGCGCCGGCCGCAGATAATCGTCAGCAAGGCCGCGAACGCCACCAACGTCGTCGCGGGCGGCTCGCTGACCTATACCATCTGGTACAACAACACGGGGAGCAGGAACGCATCGAACGTGTGGATTAACGATACCCTGCCCAGCTACGTCACCTATGTCTCGGCGAGCCCGGCCCCGGGCTCGATCGCCGGCCTCGTGCTGCGCTGGTCGTTCACGAACGTCACGCCGGGCGCGCACTCCATCACCATCAATGTCACTATCAACGCCACAGCGCCCTCGGGCAATATAACGAACTGGGCCTTCCTGAACTACACGACCTCTAAGGGCAGGGCGCTGCCGGGCTCGTCGGACTCCGTCACCGTCGTCATCCCCGAGTTCAATGTCTGGCTCCTGCTCGCGCTACTTGTGCCCGCGCTGCTCCTTGCCAGGAGGAAGCTCGCTTCAATCAAAATGAAGTAAAACCTATCTTTTTATAACGTCGAAACAATGTAATTCGCAGTAGGAAAGAATTAATTACTTCAATGGAATTGAAGTGAGCATCATGAAACTCGCGGATTGGAAGGGCGCTCTCTCCGCGCTCGGGAACGCGAACGGCATGAGGGTCGCGGAGGCGCTGGAGGAAACGGGATGGCGCTGCGCGAGCGAGATCGCCAGACCATTGAAGCTGCACATAGCCACCGTCCAGTCGCACCTGGCCGCGCTCGAGTCGGCGGGCGTGGCGGAGTCCAGGGAGCGCGTGGGCGGCAGGCCTGCGAGGGAGTACAGGCTGCGCTCGCGGGAGGTCGAGCTGTCTTTCGCGATCGAGGGGAAGGATGGGGGATGCATCTCGAAAGCCGAGCGGCTCGGCCTTCTCTCGTCGCTGAAGGAGCACGCATCGCGAATCTCCCCCGAGATCGGCGCGCGCGTGGCTTCGTGCAGCGCGGTCGCCCCCCTCGTGGCCGAGCTCGTCAGGCATTTGGGGCGCGGCACCGCCTCTGCCATCGTGGCTGCGGCCGCGCACGATGCTGGGATGAGCCGCTCGAAGGTCGAGCGATTTATGGAAAAGGGAGAGGAGGGAGCGATATGAGGGTGTCGAGCGGAATAGAGGGCTTGGACGAGCTTCTGACAGGCGGCTTCCCGGACGGGACCGTGAACCTGGTGTGCGGCGTGGCGGGGAGCGCGAAGAGCCTCTTCGGGCTGCAGTTCGCCTATGCCGGCGCGAGGGAGGGGGAGCGGAGCGCCTTCCTCGCCCTCGAGGAGAGCAGGGAGAACGTGCTCAGGGCCGCGCACGCCTACGGCTTCGACCTCCAGATGGAGGAGAAGAGGGGGACGATGAGGCTGCTGGACCTGGGCGAGGTCAGGGCGGCGTGCACGTCGGCCGACGAGGCGAGCGGGCACATCACCGACTTCCCCGCATTGATGGGGACGGTGAAGGCGCTCTCGGGCGAGTTCGGAATGAAGAGGCTCGTCATTGACTCTGTCTCTGCCATCGCCCTCTACTACCCCACGCCGGACGAGTTCCGCAGGGAGCTCTTCAGGTTCTGCCGAGGCCTGAAGGAGCTGGGCTTTACGTCGATGCTTATAGCGGAATCGGGCAAGGACGGCTCCCTGGGCCAGGGGGTCGAGCAGTTCGTGACGGACTCGGTCATCGTGCTCGGATACGAGAACGTGAAGGGGGAGTACCGCCGAACGCTCACGGTCTATAAAATGCGCTTCACCAGACACGACCCGTACAAGCACCCGTTCCTCATCGGCGAGGGGGGCATCGAGGTCGACCCGGAGGAAGTGATATACTAGATGGGAGACGGGACCGTGCGCGAGGCATTCTGCGTCGCCGTGCGCAAGGACCAGAAGTGGCTCTCGTTCCTCGAGAGGGCGGCCCCATCCGTCCACTCCGGCGGTAGAAAGCTGATAGTCATCATCTCCAGAGACGAGCCGGGTGAGGTGGCCAGGGCCCTACAAGAGGCCGGGGTCGGCGGGAAGAACGTCATCCTCATAGACCATTACAGCCACAAGACCGAGCGGATAATCGGCGTCGAGCGGGACGGCCAGACCCTCAAGTGCGCCAGGGACGTGCTGAACCTCTCCATCGCGCTCAACCGCGCACTTAAGATGGGCTCGAAGAGCCTGCAGGCCACGATAATCGCCGACGTCCTGCACGGTGGGATAAAGGACGAGGACGGGCTGGGGGACTTCGTCCTCAAGACAATCGCGAAGGGGGCGAAGCTGAACCTCGGCCTCTATATCGTCCTGGACGCCAAGGCCAGGATGCCGAAGGGCCTGAGGGACATCCTGCCGCAGGCGCTGAGCTACGAGGACGCCATCCTGAGGATATCCGAGCATTCGCGGGCGCCAGTGCTGGGCGTTCACGTCTGCCCCTCGTGCGGCGACTTCCTCGGCGAGGGAGAGGAGTGCGACTGCGGGGGCAAGGCGCCGGCGCAGCCCGCCGCGGAGGCGGAGATGGACCTGCCGACGGTTTGCATGAAGTGCGGCTCGCTTGTCTCGCGCGACACCCTCTTCTGCCCGAACTGCGGCTCCGACCGCAGCACCGAGTTCAGCATCATCCTCAAGCGCGACAGGGAGCTGATGGAGAGCCCCCTGCCCGAGATTTCCATCTGCACCCACTGCGGCGCCTTTGTGCCGGCCGGCGCCGAGGGATGCCCCATTTGTGGCGGCACGGGCCGCCTCGAGGGCCTGAGCCCGCAGCTCCGGAACGTGCTGGGAAAGGACGTGCTCGAGAGCAGGCCCTCAACTGAAATCTCGGTATGCAGGTTCTGCGGCGCGTTCAAGGCCCAGCCGCAGGAGGCCTGCCCGGTCTGCGGCATGGCCGAGGCCGCGGACACGGAGACCCTGGGGGTGCTGGCACAGCTCGACGCCGTGGAGGGGATGCTCCTAGAACTTGACGTGAACGTCTGCTCGTCGTGCGGCGCCGCCATCCGCGAGGGCGACAGGTGCCCCATATGCGGCAAGAGCTCCGAGCGCGACGAGCTCAACATCCTCGAGGAGATTGCCAGGGACGGCGAGGAGGAGGCGCGAGGCAGGGAGGTCATGGAGATGCTCCTCTCGGCCGAGAATCCAGAGCCAGTTGCCGGGGATTTCGAGGAAGGCCCTCCTCCGTTGGAGCACCTTGCATCGGAGGAGAAGGCGAGCGAGGCAATCAGCGATTTGCAGGCCTTGATTCAGGAGGTGGGGTCCCCCGGCGAATCTGAGCCGCCATTTGAGGCTGAGGCAGGGCGGACGAACGGCGATTTGCTTGATATCGAGAGGGCGCGCGCGCCGAAGAAAGGCCCGGCCGACGGCCTGACGAACGGCGTGCGCGGCCGCGCCAATGGCTTAACCAACGGGGTTCGCGGGCGTACAAATGGACTGACGAACGGCGTGCGCGGAAGAACGAACGGGCTCACCAATGGCATCCGAGGTCGTGCGAACGGCCTCGTGAATGGAGTCCGAGGTCGGACAAATGGCCTGACAGGCCGGACGAATGGTTTGACTAACGGCGCCCGGGGGAAGGTCAATGGCCTTCGAGGCAAAACGAACGGCCTGACCAACGGGCTGGTTAACGGCATGGGAGCCTCGTCCGGTCTGACCAACGGTACCGGGGGCGGGCTGACGAACGGCTCCGTGGAAGGCATGGACAGGGCGGCCCAAAGGGCGCCGTCCGTCGGCGCGATCGCATACATGTTCGACAACATGGGGCTCGTCAACGGCACCGGGATCACCGATGGCGTCGGCGCCCTCAGGATGGGGCGCCGGACGCGCACGGGCGGCGGGCGCCTGAAGGGCGCGGCGATGATAGTCCTCTTCGTCGCCACGATCCTTATAGTCATCCCCCTCCTCTCCGGCCTCTTCGTGACCGGGCCTGCGCAGGGCCGCTTCCTGGGGTTCGACGCGTGGCAGAGAGGCGGGCCGAGCGTGTATCCCGCGCAGGACGCCCGGCCGTTCAGGATTCTCGCCGCCGACGCCATGGCGAACGGCGGCGATTTGCGCCTCTATGTCCGGACCGCGGGGGGGATTATAGCCGGCACTGCAGAGGCTTCGGCCAATACGACATCCGCATTCTACGCCTTCCTGGACGACGACGGCAACGCCTCGACAGGATACTTCGTGGGCGGCATCGGCGCCGAACGGCGCGTCGAGATTCAGGGTTGGCGAGGCAAGGTGGAGAAGGCTACGGTCAGCGCCTTCTCGCGTAACGCGCTGCGGGACGACTGGAACGGCTTCGCGGGGGCGGATCCAGTCTCGGCCAATGCAGAAGGCTCTGAGATGGAAATGGTCATGGCCTCCCAATCAACGCCCCAAAGGGCCATGGTCGCATGCTGTGACGGCGCGGGCGGATGGGACATAGTGCCCCTCCCGATTGCCAACGGTGCCGACCTCATTATAGCAGTGGAGCGCGCCACAGTCCCGGACATCGTCGCGCCCGGGACGGCGCAGGCTCAGCTTTCAACCCTCTCCCTGTACGCTGGCTCGGACGGTTCAAGCGTCAGTGCCATCGATGTCACCGGAGAAGGGGACTTGGATGCCGTGTGGATAGAATACCCCCTCGGGAACGGCGCAAGGGCGCGAACGACGCCGCAAACCCCGCAGGGGCGCCCCATTGCCTTTCAGGTTCCCGGCCTGGCAATCCCCTCGCGGCAATGGCTCACCGTCTCGGTAATGTGCAACGCCTCCGCCTCGCCATCGGACGCCCCCTCCGGCCTCCAGGTCAGCGGTCTGAATGCCACGTCCCCTGTTCAAATAACAAGAGCTTCGGGCCGGAGGTTCTTCGTCTCTTCGGCCGTGCCGCGGTTGCAAATCGACGGCGCGTTCGCCGATTGGTCGGACAAGGGTATAGTTGCCGATTCAACGGGGGATGTCAATGCCCCGTCCAGCGGCCCCGTGGCCAACGCGAACGTGGACATAGAGGGCGTTTCGGCAGTTTTCGGGCAGTCCTCGGCCTGGCTCTACGCCAACGTCGGTGGCTCGATGATGGGCGGCTCGGAGTTCCCGACATACCTGCCCCGGGCGGGGCCGAGCCAGCCTTCCGGCGCCGTTCCAATCGACTCGGACAGGGACGGCGTCCCCGACAGCCAAGACCCGATGCCGTACGATTTCGACAACGATGGCGTCCCGGACAACCAAACCATGGGCAATCACGGCGGCGTCACAGGCCTCGACGTCGATGGTGATGGCATGACGGACTACCCGCGGGGCACGGACTACTGGCTCAACGCGACCACGCCATCGAGCATCCCGTCCCAGTTCGCGGGTCGGTACGTATCAATTTACATAGGGGCCGTCTCGCGAGCGCCGATGCGCGGGGTGGACACGGCAACGTTCTACATCGATGCGGACGGGAACGCTTCGACCGGAGTCCCAGTGGAGGCCGGATTCGGCGCGGAGTATGCCTTGGCAATTGAAGGGCGCGGGAATATAATTCTTAGCTCATCCCTTTTCACGTCGTCTTCCGGCCCCTTGCCATGGGCTCAGGCCGGCGCGGCGAGCGCCGCCTGCGACTCGGACAGGCTCGAAGCAATGGCGTCGAACATCCAGCTCTCGCCCGATGCCAGGATTGCCCTGATAATGAGTGACTGGCAAGACGAGTGCGATACAGCCATTCCAGCAGCTCGCCCCTTGAACGGCGGGACGAGGACACCCGCCGGTGACAATGTCGTTCTGAACGAGATAAGCCCCAGGCCGAACGTTGAGTGGATAGAGGTGTGCAACCCGACCGCATCCCCAATAGACATGTCCGGCTGGAGGCTGAGGGCCGGGGGAGCGACCGTATACACATTCCCGGCGGGAACGACAATCGGCGCGTGGGGGTCCGGGAGCGAGTACCTGGTCGTGAACCTGCCGCCCAACTCCCTTCCGAACGGGGGGAGCACCATCAGGCTGCAGAACCGCCCCACAGGTATATGGACGACAGTGGACCAAACCACATACCCCGGGGGCATCAATGGGCGGACATGGAGCCGGCTCAAGAACGAGAGCCTCGGCATGCCCACGGACACAGACAACGACGCCAACGACTGGTACATCTCCAACAACGGGTGGATCGTTCCCGAGGGGCCGACCCCGGGCGCCCCGAACGACCGGAGGCGCCCCGTAATCAACGTGAGCAAGACCGCGCCGGTCTCACAGGCCGAGCCCGGGGACTATGTCAATTACACGATTTGGTATAACAACACAGGGGACGGCAGCGCCCGCAATGTTTGGATAAACGACACGCTCCCCTCCGGGATGGACTACATCGGGGCGAATGTCACTCCCTCATCGGTGTCGGGACAGAACGTCACTTGGTTCTTCAGCACCGTTGTGAGGAACTCGGTTAATTCGATTCTCGTGCAGGCAAGGGTCAATTCCAGCGCACTCAATGGGACGATATTACCGAATGTCGCGCGCCTGAACTACAGCGACCAGCTCTCTCGCGGAATGGGCAACTCCACGGCATGGGCCAATGCGACATGCATCCGACCGCAGATACGACTCTCCAAAGTCGCCAACGTCACCGGCGCCGTTGCAGGTGGATCAATCACATACACGATATACTATAACAACACCGGATGGACGAGCGCGTCGGACGTCTGGGTGAACGACACCCTCCCGGTCGGGGTGACCTTCGTATCCTCGAATCCAGCGCCGGGCTCCATCCAGGGCCTTGTTATAGGATGGCATTTTACGGTGGTCGCTCCAGGCGCGCACGTTATTTTCGTCAATGTCACTGTGAATGGAACCACACAGTCCGGCAATATCACGAACAGCGCCTTGCTGAATTACACAACATCCAAAGGATATCTCCTTGAGGCAAGCAATGCGTCAGCGACCGTTGTAATCCCCGAGTTCCCGGTCGCAGCCTTCCCGCTCGCCGCTCTGCTTCCGCCGGTCGTCATGGTCCAAAGACGAAAGAGGAACGGCGGAAAGTAAAAAGAGAAAGGGAAGGGATGGTCCTAGTCGCACTGCTGTGCGCCCGTCCCATCCCCCAACTGCGGTTGGCCAAATCCATCGATGTAAAAAATATCCCGTCGCTAACTACTTGAAAGTTGGACCAAAAAGGAAGGAATGGTTCCAACGCACCACGGTGCGTTTTCACCACCCTCCCGCCTGCGGGCGGGCCAATGATAATGAAATCGCTTTAAGAAGTCAAGTGTCGGTCGTATGTGAATCCAAAAAGGAAGGGATGGGCTAGCCTTGTCAGAAGGGATGGGATGCACTCTAACAACTAGCCCAATTACCCCTTGGTCACTTATATAATAGGTTCGATATATAAGCTTTTCTACTCTTTGGAAAAGTTTTTAATACTTTCGATATTGGGGGTGCGCCCTTCGATTGAAGTATATATTACAGGTACCCCGATTTCTGCAGGGTGAGGAGGTCCTCGGTGCTTAGCTTCTCCCCCTTCTTGAACCGCTCGTAGATGTCCGCCGCCTCCTTCTTGATGTCCCCCTCGTCCCTGGATGACCTCGCCTCGCGCTTCTTCTGGAGGAGCCCTGACATGATCTTGTCGTAATCGTGGACCTGCCTGATGAGCTCGATGTGCTTCCTGTGCTCCTCGTCCGCCAGGGTCTTGGCCTTGATGAAGTCCGCCTGCGCGCCGTCGGCCTCCTTGCGCACGGCGTCGCTCTGCTCGTATATCTTCATCATCGCCTCGTGCTCCCTCTGGGCTGCCTCTGCCAGTTCCTCGACGTTCTTGTGCGTCTCCTCGGCTATGCGCTTAGCCTCTTTTGCCTCCAGGACGGCCCGGCGCACCTCCGTATTCTCCTCCAGGACCTTCTCCCGCTCCTTTATCTCGGCCTGGAGCTTGGATATGGCATCGATGAGCTCCCGCTCCTTGTCGGGGCTGAGCACGGACGTCATCTGCTGGAATTCCATGGCCTTGAGCTTCCTCTTGAGCTGGCCGACCGGGACGCCCCCCCTCGGGAGATTGTCCCTCTTGAGCCTGGAGACCCTCTCGGCCATGTCGTTGACCTTTCGGTTCCACTCGTCCCGCATGACCTTGGTCTTCCTCACTTCGTCGTTGAGCCGGTCGCGCTCCTGCCTGTGCTTGCCCGCCTCCTCCATGAGCTTGCGGACCTCGGCGTTGAGCTTGTCCCGCCTCTCCACCCAGCGCCTGGTCTCGTCGTTAGACTTGTCCCTAGAATACTTGTGCTGCTCGGCCTCGAGGTTGTAGCGCTCGCGCTTCTCCTTGAGTTCGTCGAGGAGTTCGACCATTCGATCACTCTCACCAGCCTCGCGCCGTTGCTGGCACGGGGGCGCAAACGCCTCAACGAGGAGCCAGTAGATAACCCTTTCGGCAATAGGGGCATTCTTCGCTGGGTAGTTGCTGGGAATCGAATTCCCCTATCACCCCGGACTGAATACGCTTTTCAGGGCATCTCTGATGATATCTCTGAAAAACGATGCCCTTAGTATAACTGGTGGAACTTGTACGCTTCCATTCCATCCTCGAAGCAGTAGCGGATGCGGTTGAAGCTGCGCTTGAGGACCTTTACGTCCTCCTTGACCTTGGCCGGGGCTTCTTTGTCTATGGCGATGCGCTTGATTAAACGAGCGACCTCCTTCATCTCGCTGGGGCCCATGCCGAGGCGCGTCATCTCCTGCGCCCCGAGCCTGATGCCGCTCGGGCTCTTGGGCTTCGTGTCGCCGGGTATCATGTTCTTGTTGGCTATGATGTTGGAATCCTCCATCAGCTGCGCGACCAGCGTGCCGCCGCCCTGCTCGCGGACGTCGACGGCGATGGTGTGCGACTCCGTGAACCCCCTCTGCTCACAGAGGACATTGAAACCTTCCTCGTGCATGGCCTGGCCGAGGGCCTTCGCGTTCTTAACGACGGCGTCCGCATAGGCCTTCCCGAACTCGATGTGCTCCGCGAGGGTTATTGCCAGCGACGCCATTGCGTGAAGGTGGTGGTTGCTCGTGACTCCGGGGAAGACGGCCCTGGTCACGCGCTTCTCCGCGTCCTCGTCCCTGGGGTTCCCCACGATGATGCCGTGCTGCGGCCCGGGGAGGGTCTTGTGCGTGCTGCCCGATATGAACTCAGCGCCCTCCTTCAGCGGGTCCTGGAATTTGCCCCCCGCGATGAGGCCGAGGACGTGCGCGGCGTCGTACCAGACGTGGCATCCGATTTCCTGGAACGTGTCCCGCAGCTCCTTGAGCGGGGTGGGGAAGAGGAAGACGGACTGCCCGAAGAGCGCGAGCTTGGGCTTGACCTCGAGCAGCGTCTTGCGCGCGCCATCGATGTCGATGACCATGTTCTCTACATCGAACGGGTAAGTGACTGTCGCCAGTCCCCGGAGGCCAACGGCCCCGAACTTCGCGGTGCTGATGTGGGCGCCGTCGTCGAGCGACGCCGTAGTTATAGTATCGCCGGGTTTGGCGAAGGCGAAGAGTATGGCCATGTTCGCGACCGTGCCTGAGGTCGGTCGGACGTCGGCGAACTTCGAGCCGAAGAGCTTCTTGGCCAGCTCGATGGCCTTGAGCTCGACCTTGTCTACGTAGATGTTGCCGTTGTAGTACCTCTCTCCCGGCAACCCCTCGGCGTACCTGTCGCAGAAGTCGGTCACGAGCATCTCGCGCGCCATCGGGCTTATCAGGTTCTCGGACGCAATCATCGGGATGCAGTCCGCGAACCACCTGTGGTGTTCTTTCACCGTCTCGCGCACCCACTTCGCCTCTTCTATCATGGAAGCACCTGCCCCGCAATGAGGGACGGGGTAGATAACTTTTCTCCAACAGCGTCGAACGGGTTATAGAAAAATGGAGTGGCAGACGGCGATCGGCGGTTCCCGCGGGCTCGCGCACCGCAGTACAGCGCCGAACGCTGGTGGGCTTAACTGCCGGGTTCGGAAAGAGACCGGGTGTGTCCCCACCGCTATGACCGTCAAACCGAACGGTAGTATAGAGAATTCATATAAAATAGCTTCGGAAGGGGTTTGGGAGCGTCCACCGTGATGGGGGCACTCCACTTGCAGGCTATGGGAAACTAGCCGTACATCGACGGGCGTTCCTGGCCCGGCTGCTTCTTGCCGGACTCGGTCTGCTTGCGTATCATCTTGAGCTGGGATTCTATGCGCTCGGCCTCCTCGTACAGCGGCTGCGGGTCGAGCATCGGCATCTGGGGGAGCATCTTGTCAATTACCTCGATTACTTTGGCCGCGGCTCTGGCATCGGGGTAGTCGGGGTGCGCCTCCGTCAGCAGCGTCACGACCGGGAAGTCCCTGCGCTTCCCCTCGTTCAGCAGGACGCCGGCGACGCCGGTGATGACGCCCTCCTTGAACTCCGATACGCCGTATCCGAGGACCGAATGGCCGAGCTTTGGATGGCTCGAGACCCCGTAGACGGTGATGTTGTTCTTCCCCGCGTCCGCCTCGTCGGCCTCCCTGTCTATGACCAATCCCTCGGGCGAGAGGAGCATCTTGCACTTCTGGTCCTCTGCCCAGTCTATCATCGTCTGCGCGATGGGCTTCACGAGGTTCGGCGGGGGCTGGAACTCGGATATGAAGACCACGAGCATCTCCGTGTTGTCGTCGCTCCCCATGCGGTCGCTGGCATAAATGCGGACGGGATGCATCGGGATGGAATCGCGGACCAGCGATACGGTTGGGAAGTAAACAGAGTCCATGATGGCAATCTGCCTCATCTTCATGACGTTGATGAGGTAGTTGGCGACGATCGAGCTCACGAGCCCCACGCTCGGGAAGCCGTCGATGACCGTCGCATCCTTCAAATCGACCCTGCTCAGCTCATAAATCTTGATGTCCTCAGACATATAAACCTACAATGCAATTATCATACTTAAAACCAGGGGCATTCTCCCTGGGTGAATACTGAAAATCGGATTCCCCTGGGACCCCTGATGTAATACGTAGTTGTGGATTTCTTCAACGAAATATAATTTAATCGAATTCCACTGACGTAAATCCTTTTAGGGGGTCAAGGGGGATTTCCGAAGAAATCCCCTTGGGGGCGAAACGATGATATCGTGCCTCTCGCATTGGGGTGCCGTGAAAGGTTCGGAGAGGAAGCGGACCAAGATACTTTGCACCCTCGGGCCATCTTGCATGAAGGTCGGCACGCTCAGGGACATGATCAACGTCGGCATGGACGGGGCGCGCCTGAACTGCAGCCACGGCGACAGGAGGGAGCACCGCGCGCTTGTGAAGGCCGTGCGCACCGCCGAGCGCGCCGCCGGCAGGCCCGTGGCGCTCGTCCTCGATCTGCAAGGGGCCAAGGTCCGCATCGGCGAGATGGAGGAGGGCGGGGCGTTTCTGAAGCCCGGCCAGGCGCTGACGATCACGACCGAGACTGTCGTCGGCAATTCGAGCCGGGTCTCCACCGACCACGCCAGCTTCCCATCGGAGGTCGAGAAGGGGGAGACAATCTCGCTCGCCGACGGGGAGATAAGGCTCAGGGTCACCGGGGTTTCGAAGAGGGTGGTCGAGTGCGTCGTCATCTACGGCGGGGTGCTCCAGAGTCACAAGGGCATCAACTACCGCAGGCGCGGCAAGGACGTCAGACCCCTCACTCAGAAGGACTGGGGAGACCTGAAGTTCGGCATCGAGGCGGGCGCGGACTTCGTCGCCGTATCATTCGTCGCCTCGGGCAAGGACATCCGCGAGGTCAGGGACTTCCTCGCCGACAATGGCTCGGACATCCACGTCATAGCCAAGGTCGAGCGCTCCGAGGCGCTGAAGAACCTGGACGGGCTCATGACCGCCTCCGACGGCATAATGGTGGCCCGAGGGGACCTCGGGCTCGAGATACCCATTCAGGACGTGCCGCTGGTTCAAAAGAAGATACTTAGCGCCTGCGCGGCCTCGTCCAAGCTGGCCATCACCGCCACGCACATGCTCGAGTCGATGATCTGGAACCCAGTCCCGACGCGCGCCGAGGTGCTGGACATAGCCAACGCCGCCATAGATGGCACAGACGCCCTGATGCTGTCGGGGGAAACGGCCGTCGGCAAGCACCCCGTGGACGCCGTGCGCACCATGGCATCGGTGGCAAAGAGGGCCGAGAGCATCTGCAAGGAGGACGTGCGCCTCCACACCGACCTGCGGGAGGACATGAGGATTACCAACACCGTCGGCCACGCCGCATGCCTAGTCGCGGAGAACCTGCGCGCGGAGGCAATCATCCCATTTACTTTAAGCGGTTCGACCGCGCGCCTGATTTCCAAGTACAGGCCGCACATCCGCATCATGGCAGCGACGCCGGAGAAGAAGGTCATGAGGCGCACGTCGCTCTACTGGGGCGTGGAGCCGCTGCTCGTCGACAGGGCAAATACAACCGACAGGATGATTGCGGCAATCGAGCGCACGATGAAGGAGAGGAAGCACCTGCGCAAGGGCGACCTCTGCGTCATCACCGCCGGCGTGCCGCTCTTCGTGCGCGGAAGGACGAACCTGATCAAAGTTCATAGAATAGGTAGCGGCAACTGGGACCTATTATAAGGGCATTCTTCATCGATAATTGCTATAATCGAATTCTACCATCGAACAGAAGCGGCCCAACCGTGCGCTTTTCTGGAAATTCGTCACTGAGAGGACGAAAACCTCCGGCGAGACATCACGCTCCCCCCCGTCCAATCCATGAAAAGATAGCTTACGGGGGAAGGGATTTCGCTAAAAAGGGATTTGACTGGGGGGCACTACGCTAATTACTTCCCCAATCCCACCCACACCATTGCGTGTCTGCGCTGAAGCCTTCCCCCTTCTGCTCGGCACGCTTGAAAAATAATTACCACCCAGTAATCTTTTTCTGAGTTTGGATATTAATGTTATTCGCTGTCAAGATGTCAAGCAACCCACTGGCTGATAAACGACCCAATTCCTTTGGTTCAATTTTATATAAGCCGCCACCATATACGCGACCGTTTCCAATCATGTCGGTCATTTTTAATTCTTTCAAGAATTTGAATATTGCTGGATATAGATGTGGCATTTTTGTTAATGCCTCTAAGAGTATTCCTTTCGGATATAGCATAAGATATACATTAGTCGCTATAGCATTTGATCTATTCCAGATAAATCTGAATGGTTGGGGTTTATCATTACGACCCATATATGTACATAAAAATGGTGCTGGATCTCTCTGCTCTTGATGATACCAAATGTCACGCTTAGTTAGCAAATAACGATTTACAATTTTGTTACTATGTCCAATATTTAAATATGCTGCGAAACCTGGATAATCGGATTGGATGTTAGATTCAGATATATTACAATCGATCACCACTAATTGTGTATCTAATTGTGGGAACTTTTTTTTATCTGGCTCAATTACATCGACATTCAACTTTTTAGGGCCAGGCAGTATTGATTTTACGAATCTATCTGGTATCCCAATAGCTTTCGCCTTGTCTCTTGTTATAATAAAAAAAGAATTCGCTCCAGTCGCGATTCCTCTCTGGATTCTAAAGAACTGACTCAGTTGTATTGTATTGTTATTTTCGATTAATTCTACGCCGTTAATTCTTGGAAGTTGAGACCATTTTAGAAGTTTTGTCAACTGAATAATTGGATAAAATTCTGTGTGCGTTGGGTCTGTAATGTTTCCCCCATATGTAAACTGAACTTTATCTGATTTATTAGGCTTTACTTTTTGATATATTACGATACTTGATGAAACCAGCGCATCGTTAAATTGAACATCATTTGGATCAAATCGATGAATATGTTTCAAAGTAACTTTACTGGATAGATATTTTTTAATAATTTCACCATAATTTACATCCATAAATTCAGATGGAATCAACCAAACGCCAAATCCTTGATTGCGTAGCCAATTATGTGAATGTAAGAGGAAGTAACAATATAATCCAGATAAACCATTGACCTGATATCCGAGTCGAGTTTTAATTATAGCTTGTAACTCTTCTTTTTTATCTACTGGAATATGGTGATGCCGTACATAAGGTGGGTTAGTTAATATTAGATTTGGAAGCAGTTGTTCATCAGTTGGTGACCGTATATTAAAGAAATCATCATTTTCGATATTTAAACCGAAACCACTCCATAATCTATCGGCGGTGTTGGCTACTTCCTTATCGATTTCAATTCCACGTGCCGAGGCGATTTTTCCAGATTTTACCTGGCTTACTAATGCATAATAAAAAGCACCAGTTCCGATTGCTGGGTCTAAGAAATGGATTGGGGCGCTTCCCAGTAACTTTTTATCCACAATATACTTAACAATGTCAGCCGCCAGATGAGGCGGAGTAGCAAATTGACCCAGCTTATTTCGCTCCAACTGTGATTTTTTAGAATCTATCTCACTTTGTAATTTGAGCCGTTTTTGTTCAGCGAGATGAATCGTCATATCCCCAACGTCTCCAAATCATCAATCCTATGCTCCCAAATCCAATCGAGACCTTCAGCAGCTTCATAACCTAAGTAGCCCGCATCAAAATAACCACAAAGGAAAAGGATTAATTGGATATTCTTGCCATATGCGCTCCTAAGTTGGCGCATTTTTGTAGCTTCCTCTTTTCGTCGTTTATTAACATTAGTGAAATCACCAGCTGATTTAGCTTCAATAAGAATCGGTAGTTTATCTTTTTTTAGTTTTTTTGGCTGAATTACGACATCTATGGGAATTTTAATGTTTTTATCTTCGCCAGCTGGTACATTCATTCTAAGACTGAAAGTTCCTGCCGATAACTCATTTATTGGGATTCCGCTCGCATGTGTAATTTGTTTATAACTATAAGTAGTTAAATATCTAGAAATAAGAGCCAATTGCCTCTGTTCTTGTGCGTTTCTGATTATAGGATTTGCGACGGCTCCACATAATCGGTCAGCTATAATAGTTGATGCACGTTCTTTCTGTTTTAAACTAGGGCTTTTACTCAGCGGAACCCAGGGTAAAATATCAATATCTAGTAATTCAGATACAATTTCACAGATTCTAGTAAGCTGTTTATCTACATCATCTTTTTTCATTCGTTTCGCTATCTTACCTTCTTCTTCCATTTTCAACATCAAATTTTTATTAACATGTGCTAACCCCATCAATCGATCCCTAGCTAACGGAGGTGACGTTGACATTCTTAGTATAGGTAGCACATCTGGATGTTCTTTTAAAACATCAATGGTTATACAAGATAGATTGTTAGTTAATTTAATAGCATCTATAACTTGATTTGTTGTTTTTTGACGCGAATCTCTATAAGCTTTTGGTGCAAACCGCATAAACCAGTCGTTAAAAAGGTCAACTGATGTGTCTATGTCTTGTTTCCACAGATACGGTTTGTCAGCGTTAATCATATGAGAAGACAATTCCTAAAGCTATTAATATAGCTTTGCCAGAGGGGTGACTGAAACTAACTAAAATCGTGCCCCCCCGCCGTAGCTATAATTCGCTCATCCCTAAGTTCCGTCCTACATTAGCTAACATACCCCGTCCTAACAAGCGAGGCTTGATTGCGCGCATTTCTCTCTGCACAATTAGGATATAAGCTATTCGATTTAAAAGGATTGCGTTCCGAGGTTGGAGAATGTCAAAGTGGAGGAAATGGTTCAAGGAATTTATTTTCACGCCCCTTGGGGGTAATTATTTACATACCCTCTCACTGCCAGCGCCAATGAGAAACAGGGCGCGCTATGCGGGGTTCGCAGTCTTCTTCAGCATCATTCTAGTGCTCCTCATGCTCTTCAACTGGTACATCATGCTGCGCCTCTTCGAGATGCTCCTTCTTCCGAAGGGAGGGGTGTGGTTCTGGCTCTTCGTCGTTCTTTCCGCCGTCTCGTTCATCCTTGCGATGGCAATGACCAGGGGGAGGGGCAACCCGCTGGCAAAGGGGTACTACTTAACCGCATCGCTGTGGCTCGGGTTCCAGATATACTTCAGCTTCTCGTTAATGGCAAGTGATATCCTGCGCTACTTTGTGTTCTTCGACCGGATGGTCATCTCGCTGTCCCTCCCGCTAATCACCCTCGCGCTCGTCTGCATCGCAGCGGTTGTTCCTCTCTTTGTGCGCGTCCGCACGGTGGAAATCCCTGCGAGGCGCCTCGGAAAGGGGATGCGAATCGCCCACATCAGCGACCTGCACATGGGGCTCGTGAACGGCGAGGCGCACCTGCGCAGGCTCGTGGGCATGGCCAATGAGATGAATCCCGACATCGTGGCAATCACGGGGGACATCTCCGACGGCCCGGTCGGCAGGGGCCCGAACCCCTTCATGCCGCTCAAAGAGCTGAGGGCGCCGGCGTTCTTCTGCACGGGCAACCACGAATATTACGCCGGCGTCGACGAGATTGCGGGATTTCTTAAGGGGGTCGGTGTGAAGGTTTTGCGCAACGAGGTAGTTGAGTGCAGCGGAGCGCAAATCATCGGCATCGACTACGGCGACGGGAAGGAGCTGAGGGAAGCGCTCTCAAAGCTCCCGTACGATCGGTCGAAGTACGCGATTCTCCTCTACCACTCCCCTGACAGCATCGAGATTGCGCAGGAGGCCGGCATAGACCTCATGCTCTCGGGCCACACGCATGCGGGGCAGACCTTCCCCTTCACAGTGATGGCTTGGATGGTGTGGCGGAAGTACAGCGGCCTGTACGAGCACAAAGGCACTCATCTATTCGTCACCTCCGGCGCAGGGACGTGGGGCCCTCCCCTGCGCCTCGGCACGAGGAGCGAGGTCGCGCTGATAAGGCGGAATCCGGAAAAGTAAGAGTAGGCAAAGGGTTTAGATAGGGATGATGGGGGGATTCGTTCAAGGGGTTTGACCGCAAACCCCCTGGAAGGGATTTTCAAGCGAATGTGCCCTATCCCTCTTTCCTCTTGGGCTTGGCCTTGGGCTTTGCGCCCTCGGTAGCCTCTGGTTTCTCAGCCTTGGACGCGGCCTTCTCCTTCTGTGCGGCCGGCTTTGGCTGCGCGGGCCTGGCCTTCGGCTTCTCAGGCTCCTTCGCCGATGCGGGCTCCGCGGGCTTCTTCTCCTCGACCAGCGCCTTTTCCTTGTCCTTCGCCGGCGCCCTGGCCTCCTTTGACTTGCCGGCCGCCTTCAGGCTCGCGTACTGCTGAGTCCAGCGCACGCGCCTCGGGACCCTGCCCAGGTGGAGCGAGTTCTTCCTGCACTTGCTGCTGCAGTACTGGAAGGTGCTGCCGTCCTTGCGTATGAACAGGGAGCCAGTCCCGGGCTCGATCTCCCGCCCGCAAAAGCTGCAAACCTTTCGTTCGACCATTCGTCTCACCTTATGCTGAGCTTGCGCGCTTCCCTCTGCGTCTCCCTGAGCATGACGATGTCGCCGAGCTGCACGGGCCCCATCACGTTGCGGGTGATGATGCGCCCCTTGTCGCGCCCGTCGAGCACCCTGACCTTGACTTGTGTGGCCTCGCCGGTCATGCCCGTGCGGCCGATGACCTCGACGACCTCGGATGGTATGCTCTCCTCGTCTGGCATTTCAAGCACCCGGCCTACTTGCGGAGCGCCTTCACGCCTGCGACGATCTCGTCGAACAGTTCCTTTCCCTTCCCTGCGTCCAGGACAGCGGCGGACGCCGTGGGCTTGTCCATCCCCACCCTCGCGCCAAGGTCTGCCTTGGTCGGCAGGTAGGCGTAGGGCACGTTCTTCTCCTCGCACAGGAGCGGCAGGTGTGCCAGTATCTCTTCCGGCTGGACGTCCTCGGCCATGACGACGAGCAGGGCGTCGCCGCGCTCGATGAGCTTCGTGACCTCGTTCGTCCCCTTCCGTATCTTGCCCGTCTCCTTCGCGAGGTCGAGCATCTGCGCCGTCTTGTCGGCAAGTTCCTTCGGCATCTCGAATCGCACGTACATCGGTTTCGCCATTTCATTACCTCCTTCGGCCCTTTCGGGCTTCATCATTCATCGGCTCTCAGAAGAGCAACCGCCTAAAGCAGAGGTGGTATAAATACGCTAGGCCCTGTCAAGCTTGCGGGCTATCTGAGCAATGTTCTTCGCCCCGTCGAGCTTCGCCGCGCGCCCGGCCAGCGCCTTCGCCTTGTTCCTGTAAGCGCTATCGTCGATCAACTTTCCGACGGAAGATGCTACCTTGGAGGCGTCCAAGGTTTCCTCACGCAAAACAATGCACGAGCCGAGCGCCTCGAACCCCTCGGCGTTGATGTCCTGCTCCGGCTGGCTGGGCTGGGGGACGACGAGCGCGGGCTTGCCGTGCATGGCTATCTCCGAGAGGGTCCTGTGCCCCCCTCTCGTAATAATAACGTCGGCGGCTCGCAGAGCTAGCGCCCTCTCCTCTAGCCACGGGACGACCTTGACCTTTCCGTCTTCTCTCATATCCTTCCCGTCAGGTTTGCCGAGCACGATTAGCGAGTCAAGGCCGGTCTTTTTCAGCCCCCCGGCCAGCGATTCCACGAGCTTGGTGGTCGAGCCGCTGATGGCCGCGTAGACGAGCGGCCCGTCGCCGAAGCCGAGCCTCCTCTTCGCCTCCTGCGGGAAGGGGAGCGCTTCGGGCAGAGGCCGCACGACGAAGCCGACGTACTCGATGTCCAGCTCCCCTTTCAACCTCATGCTAGCGGAGCATATCGAGTCCGGCGGGGGCATGTCCGGGATAAGAATGCGCTTGTCAGAGAGGTAGATGCAGTTCAGCCTCGTCGTCGAGCGCTCCCACAGACCGCGGAAAGGCATCTCGGGGAACCTGAACGATATCTGGTGTGTCACGAGCGCGAAGGGCACCCTGCACCTTCGAGCGGCGACGATGGTCGAGTACCTGCCGTCCGAGAGGACGATGTCGGGCCTGAACTTGCGGATGGCTCCGACTTCGGCCTTTATCTGGCGCAGGCTCTGGAACATCGAAGGCACCACGCCGATGAGCGTGAGGGTGGCGTCGGGCGCTCCGTCGGTCTCCCTCCAGCCTATCGCCGGGGATTCGAAGACCTCGTGCCCCTCCTTCCTGAGGTAGGCCACAGCCCTGTTGTAGCTCGAGAAGAGTATCTCGTCCCCCTTCATCTCCTGCGCAACGCAGAGCATCTGGCCGGCGTGGCCCAGCCCTATGCCGCAGGCCCCGATGTAAATGCGCACAAACGGACTATATTTGGAATAATATATAATAATAGCGGGCGGGACGAGCCGGGACATACATGTACATGCATGGCGTTGTCCAGCAACAACATTTATCTACTGGGCCAGGGATACTATCGCAAGGTGAGCAATCTTGCGCGCCAAGGTTCTGGGCATCGTGCTAGTGATTGTCGTGGGCATGGTCATAGGATTTTTCCCGGGGAACGCCGGGGTCTCCGACCGCGAACCCGTTGCCCCGTCATCCACGCCGGCGGCTCCGGCCGCTGGCTCGCTGCCGGAGCTTCCGGCCCCGGAATCCGCCCAGCCTCCGCCAGAGACAAACGGCGGCGTTTCCGCGTACCACTCGTACAAGGAACTGAGCGCCGAGCTCGCTCAAATATCGAGGGACCACGCGAACATCACGAAGCTCATCAGCATCGGCAAGACCTGGCAGAACAGGGACATCTGGGCCATGAAGATTTCCGACAACGCCTCGGTCGAGGAGGCGGGCGAGCCCGAGGTCTATTTCAACGCCAACCACCATGCCAGGGAATGGATGACAATCGAGATTTGCATGTTCGCCATCAACTTCCTCACCGACAATTACGGCACCAATGCGACCGTGGCCAGCATCGTCAACACGCGCCAGGTATGGGTCATACCGACAGCGAACCCCGACGGGCGCGTCTACGATGGCCTGAACGACAGCGACGACCCGTCCAACCACGCGAGGCAGACCTATGGCTGGAGGAAGAACGCTCGCGACAACAACGTGAACGGCATACTGGACGAGGCGAACGACGGCGTGGACCTCAACAGGAACTACGGCTTCATGTGGGGCGCGTCCGGGGCGTCCTCGTTGTACACCGACGACACGTACGGCGGCCCGGCGGCATTCTCCGAGCCCGAGTCCAGGGCCATCCGCGACTTCTGCCGCCAGCACAAGTTCATTTTCGCCATATCGTTCCACACATACAGCCAGCTCATACTGTACCCTATAGGATACACGTACAACAACGCCCCACAGCCGGATGACAGCGTCGTCAGGTCGGTCGCGGAGCAGATGGCTTACCGGATAACGAACACGGCGGGGAGCGCTTATCCGGGCTACACGCCGCAGCAGTCGAGCGACCTCTACATGACGTCGGGCTCGGACGACGACTGGCTCTACGGCGAGCTCGGGGTGTACGCGTATTGCATAGAAGCGTACCCGAACGTGAACGACGCCGACGCGGCCGTCACGGGCACGTACGATCTCTTCCACCCGCGGGCGGACAAGGTGCCGCTGGTGTGCAACGACACGCTCGGCGCAATCATCTACCTCTGCCAGATATCCGACAACCCCTTCCAGGCCATGGACCATGTCTCCCTCAGGCCCCAGGTGCCGAGCATCAGGATAAGCCGCGGCAGCGCCGGCAACGTCCCCATCAACGTCACGGACGACGGGCGCAGGGCCGACACGTTCAATCTGGCGAATACGGGCATATCGGGCTGGGCCGTTTCACTGTCGCCGGGCAGCCTGAGCCTTGCCAGGAACCAGACGAGCCAGACGACGCTCTCCGTCAACGTTCCGGCAGGAGCGACCCCTGGCACGTACTCCATAACCGTTTACGGCAACTCGACGTCCAACACGAGCTGCAGCAGCAACTGCACGGTCGCCGTCGAAGTGCCCTGGACCGACGACGCCTCCGCGCCCGCGATATCCCCGTTCGTCGAGCTGGGAACATACCCCATGGGCAACTACAGGATCGGCGGGAGCGTCCAGAACGTCGGGGACGCGCAGTCCCCGTCGTTCAACGCATACTGCAACATCACGCGCCTCGGCGCGACATCGACCATGACCCTGTTCTCTGACAACGGCGAGGGCGGGGCCGGGAAGTGGAACGTCATCGATATCGATGGCAATACATCGACCGATTACTGGCATCTCTCGACTCTCCAGAAGCACGCCGGCACCTATAGCTGGTGGTGCGGCCTCGACGCCAGGAGCAATTACACTGCCATAACCGTGCAATCGATGGAGATGGCGCAGCCGCTCAACCTCAGGACGGCCACGGGGCTGAACGTCTCCTACTGGACATATTACAGCACGGAGGCGAACTACGATTTCTGCGTAGTCGAGGCATCCCGGGACAATGGCCGGACATGGGAATACCTCACGAGGTACAACGGCACCGGCACGGCCTGGACGAACAGGACGCTCGACCTGTCGGGCTTCGCCGGGGCGAGCCAGTTCAGGATGAGGTTCAGGTTCTCCGCGGACGAGGCCACGGCCCCCGCGGCCCCGTGCGGATTCTGGTGGGACGACCTGTTCATAACCGCGCAGATGGCCTCCGAGGCGAGCGTCTTCGGCCCGTCGCCGCTGCCAACGCCGGTACTGAACTCCCAGCAATCGACGGTTCTGAACTGGACTTACAACTTCACGCAGGGCGGGAGGTACAGGGTGTCGACAACGACCTTCTACGGCCCGGACGGCAATGCGGCGAACAACTACACCGACGTGCTGATAACGATCAACGCGGGCAAAGCCCTGCCGGACTTCGCAGGCGCCGACCGCGCCGCGAATACGGGGACTGGCGCATCCTTAAACGTCTACTGGAACGCGGCGAACGACCCCAACGGCCCGATAACCTACAGCGTCTGGCGCTTCGACCATTCCCCCTCTGAGGCGGAAGTGAACGGCACGGCGCCGACGTGGACCGGGGCCGCCCTCTCTTACACAGATCCGGGCCTGGCGTCCTACGCGACCTACTACTACGTCGTCAGGGCATCGGACTCCTTCGGCCAGAAGGATTACAACATGGTCGTCAGGAATGCGACCACCGACGCCCTCCTGTACTTCCAGATGCAGTCGTCGGTCGGCGGGTACAGGGACCTGGCGCTGGACACTTTTGAAACCGGCGTGCAGATAGCGACGAGCGCCTCCCTCGGCTCGGCCGGACAGTACAAGCTCGGCGGAGCGGGCGACCGGTGGCTCTCGGCCGCGTATGCACAGGCACAGGACATGAACGGCACGTGGAAGTTCAGGGTCAACGGCAAGACGGACTTCTCCAGCGCCCACGGCTATCTCTACTCCCTTGTCAAGAGGTACAGCGACGACGCAACCATCTTCGGCGCCCAGGACGACGAGGACATCGCCCTTTACCCAAGCGTCTATCGCGAGTTTTACTGGACGTATAACGTTCCGGCGGGGACGACCCTTCCGGCGGGCGATAGGTTCGTCGTCGAGCTCTGGTTGAACATCACATCTGTGACGAGCGGCGCGAGCTTCGCCAATTACACCTACCAGGGCGTCACGCAGGCTTCGGGGGCTCACGATGCCTGGTTCTGCGACGTGGTGGACAGTACCCAGGCGCAGTTGATAGGCCCGTCCGGGGGCAATCCGTCGACGGTCCAGCTCACCGATGCCAATTACGTTTCTATTGCCGCGTCCGACAATTCCAGGGCCACATCGGTGAACCCGGGCGCTGGCAACGAGATATTCGTCAAGTACAGCTTCCTAGTGAACGAGACCGCCTCCACCATCACCGCCATCAACCTCGCCCACGAGGCGCAGTACAGCGCGGCGATAACGGCCACGCTCTACGCATGGAACGTCGCGACTGCGCAATGGGTCGCGCAGGGCGCCACCCAGGCCTATGCGGCTGCGACGGACGCCTGGATGAACAGGAGCATAACGACCAGCTGCGCCAACTACGTCTCCCAGGGGAGCGTCATATGGGGCGTGTACGCAAGCGCCACCGCCACGTGCTCGGTTGACTGTTCGCAGGTGGGCATCAACTATACTGCGCCGGTCTCGTCCTTCGCTTTCGGGTACGACAACGACGCCACGCCATCGTCCGTACTGCCTATTATGAACACCGTAGGTGGCTCCTACGTTCCGTGGTTGAATATATCGGTCGTATTGGGCTGGAACCTAGTATCCGTGCCATTCGTCGGGCCTACTGCGCTGCCGACCGCCTTGACTGACAAGGCCGACGGTGGGGCCGGACTGGTCCAGTGGGACAGGATGCAGGCTTACAACCCAGGCACTCCATCAAACCCATGGGGTCAATACTACACGGGCTGGAATTCGTCATTGAACGACCTCACGGCCGTGAACCATCTCATGGGCGTCTGGCTCTACGTCACCTCGGTCGGCGACGGGCAGCTCTGCCTCGGAGGGACCGGGTACTCCAACAGCACCAACGCGAGCATCCCGCTCGACCAGGGCTGGAACCTCGTCGGCTATCCAGCCAGGGACGACTCCACATACACGGCCGGGCAGCTGATGTCCGCGACCGGCGCGACGATTGTGGAAGGGTTCAGCGCTCCCGCCACGTACAAGACCGCAGTGCTTGCCGGTTCGACGGTGCTGAAGAAGGGCCAGGCATACTGGGTATACTGCCCGTCGGCGACGACCTGGTGGGTCGACTGGTAGAAGCCTTTTATATAGAGGCTGTCATTACCCTAACCCCCTCCCGATGGGGGGAGGGCCAGTGCAACGGACGTGAACCGATGGCGAGAGGCCTATTTACGGCAAGGAAACTCAAGAAGTCGAGGCAGCAGTTCCGATGGAACGACAGGTACTACAAGCGCAGGGCGCTGCACCTCAAGGAGAAAGCGGACCCGCTGGAAGGCTCGGCGCAGGCCCGCGGCATAGTGCTGGAGAAGGTGGGCGTCGAGGCCAAGCAGCCCAACTCCGCCATCCGCAAGTGCGTGAAGCTCCAGCTCATCAAGAACGGCAGGCAGATAACGGCCTTCGCAGTGGGCGACGGCGCGATCAACTTCATAGACGAGCACGACGAGGTGCTGGTCGAGGGCATCGGCGGGCGCATGGGCCGTTCCTACGGGGACATCCCCGGTGTCAGGTACAAGGTCATACAGGTCAACAACGTGTCCCTGGACGAGCTCGTCCGCGGGCGCAAGGAGAAGCCGGTGAGGTGAGGCAATGGCCGACGAAAAACCAGTAGTTGAAACGCCGACGCCGGTCGCTCCGCAGAAGGAAGCCCCCGCCGCGGCCGAACCCAAGGAAGCTCCCGGGCCGGCAACGGCGCCCAAGGAGCCGCAGGTCACGGCACCGCAGGCCGAAGTCGCCCCGGAGCAGGCCCCGCCGAAGGAAGTGAGGCCGAAGAGGAAGATACCGCACACGCTGCAATCGTCGAAGCTCTTCGGCAAGTACGACATGACCGAGATAGCCGTCCACGACGCCGGGCTGCTGAGGTACATCAACCTCGACCCGGTCATAACGCCCCACTCGGGCGGCAGGCACGCCGGCAGGTGGCTGGGCAAGTCCAGGGTCAGCATCGTCGAGCGCATCATCAACGGCATGATGAGGACAGAGGAGTTCACCGGCAAGAAGATCAAGGCCTACAACGCCGTCAAGGCGGCGTTCGGCATAATCGCCGAGAAGACGAAGCAGAACCCCGTCCAGATCATGGTGAACGCCATCGAGAGGGTCGCCCCCAGGGAGGAGGTCACGCGCCTGAAGTACGGCGGCATCTCCGTCCCGAAGGCCGTGGACGTGAGCTCGGCGCGCAGGCTGGACGTGGCCGTGAGGAATATAACCACCGGCGCCGTGCAGTCGTCGTACAAGAGCACCAAGTCGATCGAGGAGTGCCTCGCGAACGAGCTGATGCTCGCGGCGAAAGGGGACATGACGAGCCACGCTCTTGCAAAGAAGGAGGAGCTGGAGAGGGTGGCCTCTTCCGCACGTTAGGTTTTCAAGGGTGGTACAAATGGGACGCAAGGAAGACAACATAAAGAGGGCTCAGGCGCTCATGACCAAGCCGCAGCAGATAAGGAACATCGGCACGGCGGCGCACATCGACCACGGCAAGACGACCTTCAGCGACAACCTCATAGCCGGCGCGGGCATGATGTCCGAGGACCTCGCTGGCAAGCAGCTGATGCTCGACTACGACGAGCAGGAGCAGGCCCGGGGCATCACAATCAACGCCGCCAACGCTTCGATGGTGCATATGTACAAGGGCAGGGAGTACCTGGTCAACCTCATCGACACGCCCGGCCACGTGGACTTCGGCGGCGACGTCACGAGGGCCATGCGCGCCATCGACGGGGTGTTCATACTGAGCTGCGCAGTCGAGGGTGTGATGCCGCAGACCGAGACGGTCATCAGGCAGGCCATCAGGGAGAAGGTCAGGCCGATCCTCTTCATCAACAAGGTCGACAGGCTGATAAACGAGCTCAAAGTAACCCCTGAGCAAATGCAGCAGAGGCTCGCCGGCATCATCACAGAGGTCAACGCCAAGATACTCAAGCTCCTGCCCGACGACCTGAAGGCCAAGTGGGCGCTCAACGTCGAGGCCGGAACGGTCGCGTTCGGCTCTGCCTACCACAACTGGGCGATCTCGGTGCCGTACATGAAGCGATCCGGCATCACATTCAAGGACATCTACGAGTACTGCGCCAAGGGCGACCAGAAGACGCTGGCAAAGAGGGCGCCGATACACGAGGTCATACTGGACATCGTCATAGAGCACATGCCCAACCCCCTCGACGCTCAGAAGCTCAGGGTGCCGCAGATTTGGAAGGGCGACCTCGAGTCGCCGGCGGGCAAGGGCATGATCACATGCGACCCCAACGGCCCCGTGGCGATGATGGTCACGAAGATCATCGTCGACCCGCACGCCGGCGAGGTCGCGATAGGAAGGCTCTTCTCCGGCAAGGTGGCAAGGGGGATGGACCTCGCCATCAGCGGCATGCCGAACAGGAACCGCGTGCAGCAGGTGGCTCTCGCGGTCGGCGCCGACCGCATCTCGGTCGAGGAGATAGATGCCGGGAACATCGTCGCCATAGTCGGCCTCAAGGACGCGATCGCAGGCTCGACCGTTTCCTCTGACCAGGCCATGGAGCCGTTCGAGAAGATGGTTCACTACTCCGAGCCCGTCGTAACGGTCGCCATCGAGGCCAAGCACATGAAGGACCTGCCCAAGCTCGTCGAGGTCCTCCGCACGGTGGCCAAGGCCGACCCTTCGATCCAGGTCGAGATCAACCAGGAGACGGGCGAGCACCTCATGTCCGGCATGGGGGAGCTGCACCTCGAGATCACCCAGTACAGGATCATCCACGAGCACGGCGTCGAGATAAAGGCCTCGCAGCCCATCGTCGTCTACAGGGAGCGCGTGGAGCAGAAGGGCGGGCCCTTCGAGGGCAAGTCGCCGAACAAGCACAACAAGTTCTACTTCGAGGCCGTGCCGCTCGAGGACGCTATTGTGAAGGCCATCCTCGAGGGCGAGATACAGTCCGGCGGCAAGATAAAGGACGCGAAGGCGCTGGCCAAGAAGCTCCAGGAGCTGGGCATGGACAGGGACGAGGCCAAGGGCGTGGTCGTCATCCAGGACACGAACATGCTCATCGACACCACGAAGGGCATACAGTACCTGCACGAGACGATGGAGCTCGTCGTCGACTCCTTCAAGGAGGCGATGAACAAGGGGCCGCTGGCGGACGAGAAGTGCATGGGCATGAAGATGCTCATCATCGACGCGAAGCTCCACGAGGACAGCATCCACAGGGGGCCGGCGCAGATCATCCCGGCGGTCAGGCTCTCTATTTACGGCTCGATGTGCCAGGGCAAGCGCGCGCTCATGGAGCCGAAGCAGAAGGTCTTCATCAACTGCCCCCAGGATTTGATGGGGGACGCGATGCGCGAGATGCAGCAGAGGCGCGCTGTCATCGAGGACATCCAGCAGGAGGGGGAGAACGCCAACATCCTCTGCAAGGCGCCGGTCGCCGAGATGTTCGGTTTCGCCTCCGCGATAAGGTCGGCCACGCAGGGCCGCGCATTATGGTCCACGGAGAACGCGGGCTTCGAGAAGCTGCCGAAGGAGCTGTCGATGAAGGTCGTCGCCGAGATAAGGACGCGCAAGGGGCTGAAGCCGGAACCCTACGACGAAGCGTATTACTCGGCGTAAAGTTGCCTCACAAACCCCTTACCTTCTCCTCTTTGCGTGCTAAATTATAAGAGTACTATTACAAATGTGAGCGGCATGCAGATATTCGCAATTTACCTCACTTGTACTGCATGCACCTTGCGCAGTACCAGCGCTGGTACTGCTGAACGTACTGGAGGGGCGTCTGGCACACGTTGCACGGGTACGACGGTGTCTGCGCGACCGCCTGCTCGATGCTCGCGACGACCTGGTCTGCGGTGGGCGCTTGTTGCGCTGGTGGGTAGTACCTCTGGCAGTGGTAGCAGTAGTACTGGCCGTACTGCGCGACCCAGCTGAGCGGCTGCCTGCAGACGGAGCACGGGTAGTAGCTCATGGCTTCCAGCAAATGATTCGGTGGATATAATAATTGCTTGGGCAAACCTTTATCAGACCCAGGCCGATTTGGCGGCGGTGCGTCCAATGGACGGCGTTATGAGATGGATTGAGGGGCGCGAGGGCGAGATCGTCGACGTCCTCTCCCGCCTGTGCCAGGTCCCCGCGATAGGGCCGGAGAGCGGCGGCGATGGCGAGGGCAAGAAGGCGCACCTCCTCCGCGAGATTCTCAAAGGCTATGGCTTCAGGGACATCAAGGATTACCCGCGCAAGGATTCCAGAATTCCTGATGGGGTGCGGCCGAACATCGTGACGACCTTGAACGGCAGCGACCCGTCCCTGGGCTCTGTCTGGATAATATCCCACATCGACGTCGTTCCCCCCGGCGAGACGAGGCTGTGGAAGACCGACCCCTACAAGCCCGAGGTCAGGAACGGCAAGCTCTACGGCAGGGGCGTCGAGGACAACGGGCAGGCCATCGCCGCTTCGATGTTCGCCGCGGCGTCCCTCATCGCTATGGAGAGGAAGCATCGGAGGGACGTGAAGCTCGCGTTCGTCTCGGAAGAGGAGACCGGCAGCAAGTACGGCATCCGGCACCTCATTGCAGAAGGACATTTCAAACCCGACGACCTCATCATCGTTCCGGACGCCGGTTCCCCCGACGGCAGCCAGATAGAGGTGGTCGAGAAGTCCCACCTGCAGGTGAAAGTCAAGGTGACGGGGAGGCAGTGCCACGCCTCCAGGCCCCATAAAGGCGTCAACGCCTACAGGGTGGCAGCGTCGTTCGTCACCGAGGTCGTGAACGCCCTGTACTCGAAGTACCCGGACCGCGACGAGCTCTTCATCCCGCCTTACTCGACGTTCGAGCCCACGAAGAAGGAAGCCAATGTGCCTAACATCAACACCATACCCGGCGAGGATGTCTCCTACATGGACTTCCGCATACTTCCTACAACCCCTCCCGAGGACGTTCTCGAAACCGTGAAGAAATTCGCGGACATGCACTCCCATGAGTCAAATGCAAGGATAGATATAACCGACCACAACACATCCCGCGCGCCCCCGGCCACGCCCGTCGACAGCCCGGTCGTGAAGGCGCTGATGCGCTCAATCAAGGAGGTCTCGGGCGTGACGCCGATCCCGATAGGCATAGGCGGCGGGACGTGCGCGGCGTTCTTCAGGAAGGCAGGGCTGCCTGCGATAGTCTGGTCGACCAGCGACGAGACGGCGCACGAGCCCAACGAGTACGTCCACGTCAAGAACCTCGTCAGCGACGCGAAGGTCTACGCGCACCTGTTCCTCAGCGCATGATGATTTTCAGGAGCCACATGACCGGGTTTCCGAGAACGAGCGCGAGCACGAACCCCGCGAGTATGGCGACGATGAACGGCAGCTTCGGGGTCACCCATATCCGGTCCGCCCCAGCATCCCTCAATTTTATCAAATCCTCGCGGTAGTCCCTGATCTTTGACGGGAAGAGGACGACGACCCTCTCCCCGTTCTCGACCCTCTCCATCGGCCAGACGAACCGCTTCGGCACTTCGAGCAACTTCATCTTGTAGCCAAAGAGCGCCTCGGGCATCGAGAGCTCGCGCCTCGCAGCATTGCGAACGAGATTCACAAGCGGGACCACAAGCGTGGCGAGAGCGGCGTCCATCAGGACCAGGAGGGCGAACGGAAAGGCCATTTCCATCAGAGGGAGAATGGCGGGCGGGACGGCTATCAGGGGCAGGGGATCGAACATCGGATATCTTGGCGTCACGAGCGAAATGGCCAGCATGGCCTTCGCGTCCGCGCCGCCGTGCAGCACTCTAAGATGGAAAAGCAGGTGGAAGACGCAGAGCATCGCCAGCACGACGAAGAGAAAGATGGCGCACGGGTCGAACCATAGGGCAGCGACAACAGATATTACGCCTATGAATGCAGCAAGCAGTGCAACCGCGGGCCAGTATACACCATCTTTTTTCGAATAGATGGTTGGCCTGTCCCAGTAGGGGTCGAAGAAGGCGATGGCGATGGGGGCCAGGAGGAGAAGCGACGGGGCCGCTCCCCAAGCAGCGTACGCGTCCCATGCAAGGAGAGGGAGCCCGATGGCGCCGAGCGCGAGCCATATCGCATCCTTGACCTTCCTCGTCCTCCAGTCCATGTACGAGGCGACCCCCAGCGCGCACAGCAGAGCGGCGACCCTGAGGGTTGTCAAGGGGTCTAACGCCATCGTTCCAGATATCCGCTTTTCGGTATATAATACTGGAGGGGAGGAGGAAAAAGGCCAAATAGGGCGACAATATTTTCCCGCCCATGCGCGGAAAGTTGGCAATCACGCTCGCCATCGCGGCAATGATGCTGGCCGGGGCAGTCTGCACGCTCGGGACGGCGTCGGCGCACGAGGGCGACGTCTACGTCCTCGAGTTCGACGGATATTCCAAGGAGGCCGAACTCGGCGGCAGCGTGACCTACACATGGGAGATTTACAACAACGGCACCACGCCCGTGTTCATAAACACTGCCTCCGCAATCTCGGACCCGCGCTGGAGCGCCTCTCCCTCTCCGGGCTTCGCCACGCTGAACGCGGGGCAGAGCGGCATGGTCAACATGACCGTCACAGCCCCGAGCTCGAGGGACTATGCAACGAGCACTGCTACTCTGTCCGTCGTATTCACTGATCTGGTCACTAGGGAGACATGGACGCGCAACTACACGGTCTCAAACGGGCTGGTCGGGGGCGCCCTTGAGCCCGAGAAAAAGATATTCGGTCTCTTCGAAAACCCAATAAAGTTCACGCCGCTGGACCAGAACATCGAGGTTTTCATCCTCGATATTGTGATAACGATAATCCTTGCGCTCATTCTCACGTTCGGAACACCGAAGCTCAAGGCGCTGACAAAGAAGACAGAGACAGAGCTGGACGACATGATAATCGAGATTGTCGCGGGACCGATATCGGCAATCATCCTGCTGCACGGCATCGTCGCCGCTCTCGAAGCCCTCGACCTGCCCTATGATACCGTCGTGACAATCGATAAGGGGTATCACATAATCCTCATCCTGCTTATTACATGGATGGGTTACAAGATATTCAAGGACGTTGTTGTCTACTATGCCAAGATATACGCTGAGAAGAGCGAGACGGAGCTCGATGACGTCCTCATCCCGCTCCTTGAGAAGGTCGGGGCCATCGCCATCCTCGTCGTAGGCGCAATCTACATCATGAGCGACTTCGGCATCGACCTCACGCTGCTCATCGCTGGGTTTGGCGTCATGGGCGTGGTCATCGGCCTTGCCATGCAGCAGACGCTTGGGAACCTGATCAGCGGCATGTTCCTGCTCACGGACCGGCCGTTCAAGATAGGCGATACGATCAGGCTCGACAACGGCGACTACTGCAAGGTCCTCGAAGTGGGACTGAGGACCACGAAACTGTACCGGGGCTCGACGCACGACATCATCGTCGTCCCGAACAGCGACATAGCGAACAAGATGGTCATCAATGTCATGCAGCCTGACGCGAAGGCCCAGACTTCGGTCAAGGTGGGCGTGGCTTACGGCACCGACGTCGAGAAGGTGAAGGCGCTCCTGAAGGACATCGCGCTCTCCCACGAGCACGTCCTCAAGGACGGGGAGCACGCGCCCGTCGTCAGGTTCAGCAACTTCGGGGACTCGAGCCTCGATTTCACTCTCTTCTTCTGGGTCGACGACGTCAACGCCCAGTGGGCGGCGCAGAGCGACCTGCGCGAGAGGATCAACAAGGCCTTCTCGGAGAAGGGGATCGAGATACCCTTCCCGCAGAGGGTGCTGCGCGTCCAGAGAGACGACATCGAGACACTAAAGCGTTAGGTCGAGACCCAGCTCCAGTGCGCGCCTCTGCACGGACAGGACCTCGCCCATCGTCGGCCTCCGGGCAAGCCCGCCGCTGGCCTTGTACCCGGGCCTGTACTGTGCCATGACATTGACCTTGGCGTCAGGCGCGCCCTTCGCGAGCCACTCCAGCGCCGGGAGCGAGCAGCACTCCACATGGCCGGGCAATACCAGGTGGCGCACGAGGAGCTCCCCGCTCTCCCGGGCTATGCGCAGGTTCCTCGTCACCGTCGCCCAGTACCTCGGGGCGTCCGAGAGCCCGAGCGCGCAGTCGTCATTGCCGTACTTCAGGTCGGCGAGGTAGACGTCCATCGTCCCCGCGAGGATGCGCATCGCGCGCTCGCTGAGGTACATGTTCGAGTTCCAGACCTGCGCCAGCCTGGCATCGCTCTCGGCCAGGACGTCGAGGACGAGGGCCAGCGCCGGCGTCGGGTCGCCGCCGACCCAGTTCACGTTCCGGACATAGCCGTCGCGCCTCCCTATCCATCCCGCTATTGTCTTGGGCGCAACGGCCTTCCCGGCGGAGGGGTCCTGGCTGATGTCCCAGTTCTGGCAATAGACGCACTTGAGCGTGCAGCCCGAGAAGAAGATCGTATGCGAGGGCACGAGTTCGGGCTCCTCCCCGAGGTGGACGAACTCCGATGCCACGCGCGGCTCTGCCACGCCGCAGTATCCGGTTTCGCCAGCCCCCCTGTCGGCGCCGCACGCGCGCTCGCAGAAGCGGCAGGAGCGGAGCGTCCTTCGCGCCAGCTCGCGCTTGAGGCCGAGCAGGCTCGGCATTGACGCGTTGGGGCTCGGAGGGTCGCCGAGCCTGGCAATCATCGTGGAAGTGAAATCGCGGTTGAGACGCAGCAGATTTTCGTCGCTTTCATCGGCTTCGAAGGCGACGGGCCACGCCTTCGATGCCAGGTACAGCGGCCGCGCCTCGCCATCCAGGATTGCCGAATATCGCCCCAGGGCTCTCACGCATAGCAATCTTTTAGTAGGGTTATGTAGGTTTTGCCGGCATGAGGGTCGTAATCCTGGGAGCGGGCGCCATGGGCAGCCTCATGGGCGCGCTCCTCTCGCAGTACAACGAGGTCATCATCGTCGGAAGGGAGGCGCAGGCCCGCGCCATATCCATGTCCGGCCTGAGGGTCGAGGGCGCGACGAGCATGGTCGCCATGCCCAAGTCTGCAACGACGTGCAAGGGGCTTGGCGAGGTCGGCCTTCTCATCGTGGCCGTCAAGAGCTACGACACCGAGGCAGCGGTCAAGGGCGCCAAGCCAGCCATCGGCCCAGGCACGACCGTTCTCACGCTCCAGAACGGGCCGATGTGCGCCGAGCGCATAGCCTCCGTCGTCGGCAAGGACAAGGTCGTCGCCGGATGGACCAGCCACGGCGCGACCTACATCGAACCAGGCGTCGTCAGGCACGCGGGCAAGGGCGACACCGCCATCGGCGAGCCGGACGGCCGGAAGAGCCCGAGGGCGGATAGGCTCGCAGCGCTTCTCACCAAGGCGGGGATGGAGGCCAGGGTGAGCGACGACATCGGCTACGAGCTCTGGGCGAAGTGCGTGGTCAACGCCGCCATAAACCCCCTGACGGCGCTGCTGAGGTGCAAGAACGGGCGCCTCGCGGAGAGCCCTGACGCGAGGCTCGTCGTGCACGCCATATGCGGCGAGGGCTCGAAGGCGCTGGGGGCGCTTGGATACTGTGTAACCCTGAACGAGCTCGAGGACCGCGCATGGAGGGTGGTCTCGCAGACGTCTGAGAACTCATCGAGCATGCTCCAGGACGTCCAGAGGGGCCGGAGGACAGAGATAGACGACATCACGGGCGCGCTGTGCGAGGCCGCGCGGCGACATGGTGTCGCCGTCCCCGTCAGCGAGGCCGTCTGGCGACTCGTGCGCGCCTCGCAGATACCCTGATATACCCCGAGACCTTTCAAGCTGGCGGGGATGTTTCTTTGAAGGTTCCCGACGACTTGAAGTACACAGAGAAGCACGAATGGGCCAAGGCAGAGGGCGACAAGGTCCGGGTGGGCATAACGGATTTCGCCCAGCACGAGCTCACCGACATCGTCTACGTCGAGCTGCCGACAGTCGGGAAGGCTTACAAGAAGGGCGACGTCCTAGCGGTCGTCGAATCGGTCAAGTCCACGAGCGACATGTTCGCGCCCGTCTCCGGCACGGTCGTAGAGGTCAACAAGGCGCTAGAGGAGAGGCCCGAGGCAATCAACAAGGACCCCTACGGCGGGGGGTGGCTCGCCGTTTTGAAGGTCGGCGCGCCCGCGGAAATGCATTCGCTGCTCGGGCCAGACCAGTACAGAAAGCACACGGCGAAGTAGCGGCCCCTGAGAAAGGTTTAACTACCCAGTGGCTTATTTAGTTTCGAGAGCATGAAGACTTATCTGACAGTCATGTTCAACAGCGGGGGCGGTCGGCCCTCCGAGGTAGTTTCCAGGCTGCACATGATAGGCTTCAAGGTCACCTACGGCAACTACGATTTCATCTATGACTGGGGGCGCGAGGACGTCTCGATGGAGGACGCCATAGAGTTCGCCGACCGGGTCCACGAGGTCTTGAAGGGCCTGAACGTCACCTTCAAGCTCGAGACGCAGATAGCCGAAGTCGAAGAGGACGAGTAAGCCTATCGAGCGGCTCTTAGAGCGTTTTTGAAATCTTCGATCAGGTCAGCGGAGTCCTCGATTCCGACCGAAACCCGCACGAGGCCGTTGGTTATCCCGAGCCCGAGCCTCTCCTTTTCCGTTATCCATGTGTGCGAGGTGTTGTAGGGCGTGCTTACGAGCGTCTCCACGCCGCCGAGGCTCGTCGCCTCCCTCCCCCATTTCAGGGCGCGCATGAATTTCGTCGCCGCGCGCGCGCCGCCCTTGACGTCGATGGAAAGCATCCCCCCGTATCCCTCGAAGAGCTTCCGCGCGATATAATGATCGGGGTGCGAGGGGAGCCCGGGATAATGCACCCTTGCCACGCCCTTCGCGCCCTCCAGCTCCGAAGCAATGGCCATGGCATTATCATTTTGTCTGGCGACCCTCAGCGCCAGGGTTTTCAGGCCGCGCCCCAGGAGGAATGCCTGGAACGGGTCGGCGCACCCGCCGAGCCTCAGCATCTCGTCCCATACCCTCGCGCAGCGCTCCTCCGACGCGCAGGCCGCGCCCATGACTATGTCGCTGTGCCCGCCGAGGTACTTGGTCGCGCTGTGGACAGATACGGCCGCGCCGTTCTCCAGCGGCCTGAAATTCACAGGCGTCATGAAGGTGTTGTCGACGATTATCGGGGCTCCCGAGTCCTTCGACATCCTGGCCAGCGCTCCGAAGTCGGGCACGCGCATGAGCGGGTTGCTGGCCGATTCGACGTAGATCAGAGCCGCGCCCTTCTTCAGCGCCTTCTCGAACCCGTCCATGTCGGTTGGGTCCGCGAATTGAACTTTGATGTCGAACTTCGGCAGCGTCCTCGTGAAGAGCGAGTGCGTGACGCCGTAGAGCTGGTTCGAAGAAACGAAGGAATCGCCCGCGCGCAGGTGCGACAGCGCGGCCGAGGATATCGCCGCCATCCCTGACGAGAAGACGACGCCGCTCTCCGCGCTTTCGAGGGACGCGAGCGCCTTCTCGACCGCATGCGTGGTCGGGGAGCCGTAGCGGGCGTAGATGTAGTCGCCCTTCCCCGCCATGGCGCGACCCTCGCCGGAGGAGAACGCGCGCAGCACTTCGTCCGTGAAGTCCCACGTCGAGCTGGCGAAGATCGGGACGCTAACCGGAACCGTTCTCGGGGGCTCGTAGCGCACCGAATGGACGCACCTGGTGGACGCGCCGGGCTTCTTTTTCATGGGGGCACCGAGAAGTGATTGGCATCAAGGTATAAAACTGCGATGAAATATGGTAAAGGGGAAAGGTTTTCAGCAAATCCCTTTAGGGGGTGAAAGGGGATTCGACACCCAGCAACATTACGGCTGAGAAATCCCCTTCTTCTCCGCCATCTGCTTCTTCAGGTGGGGTATGAGCCCGCCGTCGCGCAGGAGCTCCATGATGAATGGCGGCAATGACTTGAACGCCACCGACTCGCCCGTGCGCATCAGCTTCACCGTCCCCTTCTCCATGTCGAGCTCGACCTCGTCCCCTTTCTGCAGCTTCTCGACGAGCTCGGGCGCCTGTATGACTGGAAGGCCGAGGTTGATGGCGTTCCTGTAGAAGATGCGCGCGAAGCTCTTTGCCACGACGGCCTGCACGCCCGCCGCCGTCAGGCAGGTCGCAGCCTGCTCCCTGCTGCTGCCGCAGCCGAAGTTCCTGCCGCCGACGACGATGTCGCCCTGTTTCACGTTCGGCGCGAACTCCTTGTCTATGTCCTCCATCGCGTGCGATGCCAGGAACTTGGCATCGTAGTTCGACAGGTACCTGCCGGGCAGTATCACGTCCGTGTTCACATCGTCGCCGTACTTCCAGACCTTCCCCTTCACTTCAGATACCCCCTTGGGTCTGCGATTGCTCCTTCGAGCGCGCTCGCCGCCACCGCCGCGGGGCTGGCGAGATAGACTTCCGAGGCAGGGTCTCCCATCCTCCCCTTGAAGTTGCGGTTCGTCGAGGATATGCACCTCTCCCCGGCGGCCATGATGCCCTCGTGGGCGCCGAGGCACGGCCCGCAGCCGGGGTTGATTACGACGGCCCCCGCGCGCACGTAGATGTCCATCGTGCCGTCCTTCATGGCTGCAAGCAGCACTTCGCGGGAAGCGGGCGCGACAATGAGCCTCACGTCCTTGTAGATGGTCTTTCCTTTGAGGATGGCCGCGCCCTCCTTCAGGTCCTCGAGCCTCCCGTTCGTGCAGGAGCCGATGATGGCCTGGTTTATCTTCGTGCCTGCGACGTCTTTCAGCGGCTTGACGTTGTCGACGGTGTGTGGCGCGGCGACCATGGGCTCGAGCGCTGAAACGTCGTAGTCAAACGTCTTCTCGTATGCGGCGTCCTTCGCCGCGTAGACGGGCTCGTACTTGCCCTTCGCCCTGCCCTTGAGGTAATCGAAGACCTTCTTGTCCGGCGGGCATATCGCGCTCTTGGCGCCCATCTCCATCGACATGTTGCAAATCGTCATGCGCCCGCCGACGGTCATGGCGTCTATCGCGGGGCCGTAGAACTCGCACGACGCGTAGTCGGCGCCGTCGGCCTTCAGGTCGCCGATTATCTTGAGTATCAGGTCCTTGGGATACGCGCCCTTGGGGAACTTCCCCTTGACGTTGAATTTGAAGGACTTGGGGACCATCAGCCACAGGGAGCCCGTGGCCCAGACGCCGGCCATCTCGGTCGCGCCTATGCCCGTGCTCATGGCACCGACCGCGCCGTACGTCGTCGTGTGGCTGTCTGTGCCCACGATGAGCTGGCCGGGCAGCGCGTAGCCGTGCTCAGGAAAGACCTGGTGGCAGATGCCCTCCTTGATGTCGAAGAAGTTCGGTATGCCCTGCTTGGCGACGAACTCGCGGATCTTCTTGTGCCCCTCGGCGGTCTTGATGTCGTTGGCCGGGACCCTGTGGTCCATCAGCAGGACTATCCTGTCCTTGTCCCAGACCTTCTCGACGCCTATCTCGGCGAAGTGCTTTGCGACGAGCGCGCCGTTGTCGTGCGACATCGCGCGATCGACCTTCGCGTCCACTATCTCCCCCGGTTCAACGCGCGCCTTCCCTCCGGCGCGCGCGAGTATTGCCTCTGCGATTGTCATCCCCTTGGGCATGGGTTCACCTGGGGGTTGATTTCCACCCCGATATAAAAGGGGATATCCTAACTGTAAAAATGATGAATAGTGCGCGTATTATTCAACGGTCTTACGAAGAGGCAAGGGAGAACGCATCGAAACGTGGAATGGTCGCATCGCGACTGCCCCCTTGCCTGAATTGACGTGCTGGGGGATTGCGAGCGCTGGCCGCTGCCCAACGGGCGATGATTGAGCTGGCGAACAAGGGCGCGTGAGCGCCCCGCCAATCTTATAATAATTAAAAACAAAAAGGTTTTACTTACCCTTTTTAGAAGGGGCGTTATCTCGGCCTTTTCCTGAGGGGTTGCCTGTTGTGCTCGGCTTTCCTCCCTTACCCTTTCCCATTTTTCACCTCCGATAATCTTAATGTTGAATTGGATATTTAAATATGTTGAAAAGTCCCGCCACGCACCAAAATGACCTCAACCTGCCAAAAGTCCCGTCAATGCACCAGAACCGCCCAACGAAAGGTTTTAATCCCAGAGCGGGCATGGTTGCGCGATGATTAAGAACGTGGAGCTCGTTTCGGTTGACGCCAGGCGTTTCACCAAGTCAGGGGAGCGCGTGGCCAACGTGCGCATAGACCACAATTCGACCGTCACCATGATAACCGAGCTGAACAACAAGGAAGCGAACGTGGACTTCAGGTTCACGGCCAACTACCAGGGGATGGGGCTCATCAAGATAGAGGGGCGCATACTTTACGAAGGGGACGCCGCCGCGCTCTCGAGGCAGTGGGGCTCGGAGTCGAAGATGCCCGACCAGGTCGCCTCGGAGATTCACACCGCGGTCATGGGCACGTGCATACCAGAGGCCGTCATGCTGGCCAGGGACCTGAGGCTCCCGCCGCCGATACCGATGCCGCAGGTGAACATAGGCAAGGGCCCGCAGGCCAAGCCGGGTTCGGGGATCGAGGTTGCCTGAGGGACTGGTATCGCCAGCAATGGTGGAAGGGGCATGAGCGTCGGATTCTATCTCAGCAGACATCGGGGCAATCTCTGATGGCGCTGAAGCCGCTCTTCCCGCTCTGGATATCCGCGCTCGTTGCAGCCTCGACCATACTCACATCGCTTATTGTCTATCTGCTCACGGGCTTCATCTTCATCCTCTTCATCATGCCGGTGCCGTTCCTCCTCTTCAAGTGGGAGAAGGGCGACAAGGACATGTGAAGTCGGGGAAAGGGTTATTTCCAACCCCGCTCTTTCCTGTTCGATGCACAGGATATACTTCGACCATGCCGCGACCACGGCAACGGACCCGCTCGTTGTCGAGGCCATGCTCCCGTACTTCACGGAGAAGTGGGGCAACCCGTCGAGCCTCCACGCCTTCGGCCAGGAGGCTCACGCCGCAATGGACGAGGGGCGCAAGCGCGTCGCCGCCCTGGTGGGCGCGAAGCCTGACGAGATGGTATTCACAGCCGGGGGCTCGGAGGCGGACAACCTGGCCATCAAGGGCGTGGCCATGGCCGCGGGAAAGGGGCACATAATAACGTCCAGCATCGAGCATCCGGCAGTCCTCAACACGTGCAAGTACCTCGAAGCCAGGGGGTTCGAGGCCACCTACCTGCCCGTAGACAAGGAGGGCATAGTGTCGCCCCAGGACGTGGCCGAGGCAATACGCAAGGACACAATTCTCATCACAGTCATGCACTCGAGCAACGAGATAGGCGCCCTCGAGCCCATCGAGGAGATAGGGAAGATGGCCAGCGAGCGCGGGATCACCTTCCACACGGACGCGGTCCAGAGCGTCGGGAAGATGCCGCTTGACCCCAGGAAGATGGGCGCCGCCCTCGTGAGCATGGCGTCGCACAAGATTTACGGCCCCAAGGGCATCGGCGCTCTATATGTTCCGAAGGGAATGAGGATCGAGCCGCTAATGCACGGCGGAGGGCACGAGCGCGGCCTGCGCTCGAGCACGGAGAACGTTCCCGGAATCGTCGGCTTCGGAAAGGCCGCCGAGCTCGCGCTCGCGCGCATGGACACCGACATCCCTCGGATACAGAAGATGCGCGACCGCATCATCGACGGCATTCTCGGGAGCGTCCCGGACGCATATCTCAACGGCCCGAGGGCCAGGCGCCTGCCGAACAACGCGCACTTCAGGTTCAGCTTCATCGAGGGCGAGTCGCTCCTGCTGATGCTCGACATGGCCGGCATCGCAGCCTCGACGGGCTCGGCGTGCTCGTCCAAGTCTTTGAAGGCTTCGCACGTGCTCCTTGCCATTGGCCTGAGCCCGCAGGAGGCGCACGGCTCTCTGAGGATAACCCTTGGGCGGGGGAACACGGACGACGAGGTGAAATACTTCCTCGAGGAGTGCCCCAGGGTCGTCGAGAGCCTGCGGAAGATGTCGCCGCTGGGAAGGTGAGCCGGTACACAGGCCCTAGAAAGCCAAGGATTAAATAACCTTCAATTATAATCCTCTGGGAAAATGAATTTCGGCCACACCAATCCCGACGGGACGGTAATTAATGAGAGATATTACCGGGGAATCTTTCACACAACAAACTATGGAATCACGAAACAAATGCATGATTCTTATGGTAATTTATTAATGAATCTCGGCGAAACCATGATTTTACAGCATTATGGTCATTTCAATTTATATGTGCGATGGAGTATGTATGTGGAAAATATTTTTGGAATCGACACAAGAAGGGGCGCCGTTTACAAAGGCGACGGCCATTTCTACATGACGGATAAAAGGCTTGTAGGATTCAGATATTATGACCCATACGGCGAGGCTTCTTATTGGGAGCAGAAGTACGGCCGCCCAATAGAGGTGACAGAGATGCCGCATAAGGGATTCCGTATTGTTGGATACATACGGGATTTCATCGACATTCCACTGAATGAAATAGTCGCTCTTGACACAAAATATTCGAATCTCTACATCCTCTCGAATCTTATTCCCTATCGCTGCCCGATATCGAACGAGCTAGCGGAGATGATTCGGATCATTCTTGATAAAAAAGTGGTTACTAGGGAAACGAAGAGCGCCTTCCCCGATAAATATGAGCGATTTTACTTTGTCGATCCTAGGTCAGTGGCCGAGGCATGGAAACATGAGAACAAACATGATAAGCGTTGGCAGATGCTCCAGAAAGCGATGTCCTATGAGGACGAGGGGAAATATGAGAAGGCAATCGATTGCTATAAGAAAATCATCGAGTTGTTTCCGGACGACACGCATAGCCAAAAGATGATAAGGGCATTGTCGAACCCTAGGACATTGCAGGGGATGAGCAATGCATCAAACGCCACAGCCTCGTTATCGCTGGAACTGAATGGGGGAAACCAGTAGGAGAGAAATATGAAACCGAGCGAAAAAAAGGATCACCCGAACCCAAAGCGGTACGTGCTATGCATGGTCCTCTGCATACCCTTGATTTTCGCGATCTTTGTTGCATACTTGAAATTGGAACAAATGAATGTCTTTCGTCAAACCAATTTCACGATTGGGCTCCTTGCCTTGATAGCGCTGTCTGTAATCGCTTTGATGTTCTATTTTGCGCTAAAGGTGAAAATCATTGCCACCCCGGAGAGGCGTTTTCACACAGCAGTACTTGCTCAAAATGGCACTTATTCGGGGGTTTTAAAGGCGTATGCCCTTCACAGACTGATATTCAGGTCCTGGTGGCTCGAGCTTGATGCGAAGGGGGCGCTTCGAACAACGGGAAGGCAATACCGCGGCGGAAAAGCCGGACTGACGGAGATGCAATTTAAAAGTATCATTGACAAGATGGGAGGCATCAGGGCAATTGAAGTAGATTTATTGGCAAAGGGGCGATATGCTATGACAATACAATACTCGAACGGGAAATCAGTAGAGGTTATGTGCCCTTCACCGGAGGCAGAGGCCCTCGCTCGCGAATTCTTTTCAGGCATAATCGGCTAAAATCAATCGCCATGCATTTATACCCCTAGGCCAATCGGTAGCACGAAACGATGTACAGCGCAAAGGTGATGGACCACTTCAAGAACCCGCGCAACGTGGGCGAGATACCGGACGCGGACGGCATCGGCACGGTCGGCAACCCGACCTGCGGCGACCTGATGTCGATTTACATCAAGGTCAGGGACGGGCGCATCGAGGACGTGAAGTTCAAGACCTTCGGCTGCGCGGCCGCCATCGCGACGAGCAGCATGGTCACCGAGCTCGCGAAGGGCAAGACAATCGAGGAGGCGCTGAAGATAACGCGCAACGACGTGGCCAGCGAGCTGCAGGGCCTCCCGCCCATCAAGATGCACTGCTCGAACCTCGCCGCCGATGCGCTCAAAGCGGCCATCGAGGACTACCTGGCTCGCAAGAACGGCACGCCGCGGCCCGCGCGCGTGGACCACAGCTGCCACATCGAGCACGAGGCGCACGAATTCTAAGGATAATCTTCACTTCATAATAATTATAATCGATACTCCTTAGCACCTCCCAAAGTTGAACATATCCGCTTGCCGTGATGAAATCCTTTCCGTCGCAGGGGTCCAAGGGGAATTGCGTTTATAAGAGATACACAGCGGAGCAATGCCCCTTGATCGATACTCCTTAGCACCTCCCAAAGTTGAACACATCCGCATTCCGTGATGAAATCCTTTTGGGGGTCAAGGGGGATTTCCGTAGAAATCCCATTGAGCAATGCCCCTTGTGAAAAAGGAAAGCCGAGGAGGGGTAGTGGGGGAAATGCGATAAAACAATGGCTCTTTTCGGAGCCAGAGCAGCCCTCCTCGCGCTTGCAACTACTATCCATCTCCATCTGGATATACCTTTCGGCTGAATTTTTTCAGGGGTTCAAAGGGGAATTGCGATTAGAATCGATGTTCGGCGGAGCAATGCCCCTTGGTGTTCACCAGCAAAGGCTTAATAGCCCTCTTTCCTTCTCTTTGTTGCGCGATTAAAGGGGCAGGGTATCCCAGGATGCTCGACAAGGGGTTCAACTACCTCCTCTACGAGGAGAAGACAGACGGCGCCTTCAAGCTCTTCGGCGAGATGGTCTCAGCCGGCTCCAAGGGCCTGTGCATCACCACGATGTACCCGTCGAAGCTGAAGAAGATGTACAAGCTCGGCGAGGCCAAGGTCCTGTGGCTCTCCGATTCCAAGGACGAGCCCGACACCCTGAGCCCCACGAGGCTCGACTTCGAGATAACCAGGGAAATAACAAAGTTCATCAAGGACAACAAGGAGGGGGTCATCCTCCTGGACGGGTTTGGCTACCTCACGCTCGAGAACGAGTTCGACAAGGTGCGGAAGTTCATCAAGCGCACCAACGACCTGTCCTCGATGAACTCCTCCACGTTCATGGTGGTGGTCAATCCCGATGCGTTCAGCAAGGAGACCGTCACCACCCTTGCTAGGGACTTCGACAAGGTCGAGGACGTCGCCGCGTTATTGGGAGGTAAGCCCGCAGAGCCGGCAAAGGCGGAGGCCGCGCCGGCGGCTGCGACACCCGCGGCAGCGCCCCAGCCGCCGGCCGCGAGGATCGAGTACAAGGCAGTGCCGCAGGCTCCGGCCGAAGAGGAGAAGGAGACCATCGAGATCGAGGACATCTACCTCATCCACAGGAGCACCGGCACGCTCATCCAGAGGCGCACCTGGCGCGACTCCGACCTCATCGACCCCGACCTCATAGGCGGGATGTTCCAGGCCATCCTTGATTTCATAAACAATTCGTTCGCCAAGGGCCAGGCGTCCGAGTTCAGCAGGATAGAGGTCAAGGGCTACATCATTCTCATAGGCGACGGGAAGTTCGTGTCCATCGCGCTCGTCTTCTCCGGCAAGGCCGAAGAGATACTGGCCAAGACCATGTCCGATATCAAGAAGGTCATCAGGGAGAACATCGCCAACGTCGAGAAGCAGTACGAGGGCGTCCTCAGCACCTACGATGGCGACGTCTCCAAGCTGCGCGGCGCGCGCAAGATCCTCGACACTCTATCTAGCGATATAAACAAGGCCCTGGAGCCCCAGCTCGCGGAGAAGGGCTACAAGCGCAAGCTCTCCCCGGTGGAGCAGCAGAGGGTGAACGACAAGTTCTCCGAGGCATCGACGCTCGCGCGCCAGCAGAAGTACCACGACGCCCTCAAGGCCTACGACGAGGCCCTCAGGGTCGACCCCGACAACGCGCGCTGCCTGTTCAACAAGGCCGTCATCCTCCAGATGATGGGCAACAACGGCGCGGCCATCGAATGCTACGACAGGGTCATAGCCATCAACCCAAGCGATTCCGAGACCTACAGCAACAAGGGCATCGCCCTGCGCGGCCTCGGCAGGACTCAGGAGGCCATCGACGCCTACAGGCAGGGGATCGAGGTCAATCCCAGCGACGCCACGCTGTGGAGCAACATGGGCATAGCGATGCGCAGCATGGGGCGCATCAAGGAGGCGCTCGAGGCCTACGACCGCGCGCTGGCGCTCAACCCCGCAGACGCCGGGGTGTGGAGCAACAAGGGCGTTGTGCTGGGGAGCATGGGGCTGCTGAAGGAAGCCATCGAGTGCTACGACCGGGCGCTGGCCATAGACCCGAGGAGGGAGCTGGCAAGGCGCAACCGCGAGCTCGCGGTGCAGGAGCTGGAGAAGAGGGGGGGAAAATGAACGATGATAGAGCAGGGTAGGAAGCATCTCATCTACGAGGTCAGGACGACCGTCACCTACGAGCTGTTCTCGGAGATGGTCAATGCTGGGATGCCCGGCCTCTGCTTCACGACCACCGCCCCGCAGCGCCTGGGGAAGGAGTACAAGCTCCCCGAGGGGACGAAGATCTACCTGATGTCGGACTGCAAGAACATCAAGGGCACGGTGCCCCCCAAGGAGATGGACGGGAAGATGATGGGCATCATCGAGCACTTCCTCGGGAAGCACAAGGACTCCATCGTCCTCATCGACGACATCGAGTACCTGATAATGGAGAACGGCTACGAGCCGGTGGAGAAGTTCATTTCCAGGCTGGGGAAGCTCGGCAGGGACTCCAACTCCACCCTCCTGGTCCCGTTCAACCCGAACTCCGTGCCCGACGTAATCGCCAAGGCGCTGGCGCGCAAGTTCGACGACGTCAAGGACGTGCGCAACATCCTTGTCTCAGGGGACAAGATCGAGTGCCCCGAGTGCGGGGCCATGTGGTCCCCGACGACGAAGTCCTGCGACATCTGCGGCTACGACTTCGAGGAGCCCCGGCCGGAGAAGACGCCGCCGCCGAGGGCGCCGGGACCGAAGGCCGCGGCCAAGCCCACGCAAGCGCCGCCGCCAAAGCCAGTCCCCAAGACGGGAGACACTTGGTTTAACAGGGGTGTCGCCTTGGAGAAGATGGGGAAGAGCGACGAGGCGGTGGAATGCTTCGACAAGGCCCTCCAGGAGAACCCCAACGACGCCTGGGCGTGGTTCAACAAGGGCACGTCCCTGCACAGGCTCGGCATGATGGGCGAGGCCCTCAGGTGCTACGACAAGGCCCTTTCCATCTTACCCGACGACCCGGACGTGCTGTCGAACAAGGGCATCGCCCTCCGCAGCATCGGCAGGACCGAGGAGGCCATCGAGTGCTACCTCAGCGCCCTCAAGATCAACCCCAGGGACGCGGGCATATGGTCGAACCTCGGCGTGACATACAGGGTGCTCGGCCGGCTCAAGGACGCGCTCGACAGCTATACCAAAGCCCTGAGCATCAACCCAAACGACGTGGGCATCTGGCTCAACAAGGCCGCGGCCCTGCAGGCGGAAGGCAAAGCCGAGGATGCGCTGAGGTGCTACGAGGAAGTGTTGCACCTCGACCCCCGGAATGCAGTAGCCCTGAGGAACAAGAAGGTAGTGATGAACGGGGCGGCGTAAGAGCACTTCCTACAATGTCAATTTACAGCCAGATATAAACTTGAATACCTATTCTCCGACGGAATGAGAACTGAAACAAAATTATTATATACGACGACCTCAGTCCCGTTCTTTACTATGAGAAATAGTAGCACGGAAAGCGGGGGCGAAAAGGATGGCTCAAAGAACCACCAGTATCGTTTGCGTGCTGATGTTCGCAGCATTGCTCGGCAGTGCCATCGGCCAAGTCTCTGGAACTGCAAAAGCGGCGACCAGTGGTCAGAGCGCCACTAGGGAGATACCCCAACCGCCGAACACGGAGCGAGTGGAAATCCTCATTAGTGCGTCATCGGAGCGAAATACGACATTGGGCCAGTACGGCATCGTTCCTTTGGTTGAATACAACTTTTTCGTTCTAGCCGACGCTACAGAGGGACAGATTGCAGCATTGGAGCAGAATGGTACAGAGGTTAAGAGGATACAAAATAGAACTATGATATCTGTGAATGGCTATCAATTTGATACAAGAGTAGGTGAGCCCGAGCTACCGACGAATCTAACGATTGAAAAATACGAGAACAATACCGAGGGATTATACATTATCCAGTTCATTGGCCCATCTAAGAACGAGTGGTTTGATGCGTTAAGGCATGTTGGTGTGGATATTAGTGATGGGCAAGGGATTTCAAATTATGCGAGCATAGCGAACATGAATTCCAATCTAGAAAACACAGTGAGAAGCTTCTTTTTTGTGGAATGGGTGGGAACTTATCAACCGGCTTATAAAATAAATTATCCTACTTTTAAAGATAACCAAACCATGATTCGGATGCATGTTTTTGTATGGAATAATTCGGACGGTTACAAGACATACCAAACCATAACATCCTTCGGACAAATATGGGCTAGCGGCTATCCGAACCCTTATGATGCGCATCATTATGATGTGATTGTTTACGCACCGCTTTCTGCGAGAGACAATATTGTTAAAATTTCCAATGTTATTAACATCCAGGAATATAATGAGGCAATATTAGCTGATGAAACCAGCGCTGAAATTGTTGGCGGTAATTGGATTGTTAATACTCCCTTCGATGGTCCAGGAAATTATGCAACGAGCCTGGGATTTACAGGAGAGCTAGGGTCTACAGGAGAAAGGGTAGTAGTTGCAGTTGCAGATTCGGGTATTGGTGATGGCACTACATTTAATGCTGGCCACATTGACTTTGGGTCAACAACGAATGGACATATAAGAGGCGGTAAAACATATGTCACTGGCCAAACCGATTGGGGTGATTCTATGGGGCATGGCACACATGTCGCTGGGATTATTGCCGCATATGGTGCTGGAAGTGGCACGGGTGTTAGATATCCGATACCATCGTCAGGAACACAATATCTTGTTGGTATGGGAGTAGCCCCTGGAGCATCTCTCTATGCCCAAAAAATTTTTCTTACATACGGAGGACCTATGAGCACTCCTACATCCGATTCTGCATGGGATGATTTTTTTATAGACGCTGAAATTAATGGAGCTAAGATTCATTCTAATTCATGGGGTGAAGGTCCAGGCATTGCAGATAGCGTCTATGCATACAACGATTATGTGTTCGATAAACATGTGAGAGATTGTAATATAAATAAAGCTACTGATCAGTCTCTCATTATTTCTGTATGTGCAGGCAACGATGGTAACAGAGGACAAAACACTATTGGTTCTCCAGGTAGTGCGAAAAACGTGATAACAGTTGGAGCGACCGAAAATTACCATCCAGAGGGAGGAACATACGGAGATACAAGCGGTGATGCGGCGGGTGATATAAATGATATCCCCCCATGGAGTGGGAGAGGATTAGAAGTTCCAACCACTCGTATTAAGCCAGATCTCGTTGCACCAGGTACTCGTATCTTATCAACCCACACTCCACTCCGTTCAGATAGTCTCCTTCATGGTTTATATTCTCCTGACAACAGATACGAATGGTGTTCAGGCACTTCTCAAGCAACTCCTCATGTTTCCGGTGCTGCTGCCGTGGTTTGGCAATGGTATAAAGAACAAATTTCTGGTATCCCTCAATCCCCTGGTGCCGACCCGACCCCTGCGATGGTCAAAGCATTATTAATAAACAGTGCTAAGGATGTTGGAACTCCGAATATTCCAAACGGTGATGAAGGATGGGGAAGAGTATATTTACCAGATATAGTAAATCCGAATTCTCATTGGATTATCAGTGATAGAACTGGGAGTAATTCATTGGAGCAAAACGAACATTATACTACTTCTAATGTGATTTGCGATGATTTAACTATGCCATTAAAAATTACACTGACATGGACAGACCCAGCTAAAGGATTGGCGGATGGAAGTTTGTCTAATAATTTAAATCTAGAAGTCACATCTCCCAATGGACAAAAATATTATGGCAATGCATTTATGGATGGTTTTTCTGTAGCAGACACAGCGGCCTATAATCAAAATATTTTAGGAGAAAATTGGGATACAAATTCTGATAAATTCGACGATGTTAATAATGTCGAATGCGTATATATTCAAAATCCATTGGCGGGATTATACACAGTAAAAGTAAGAGCGGATAGTGTAGTTACAGATGCAGTATTTTCAACACCGGAAACAGATCAAGATTTTGCGCTGGTCATTTACAACGGTGAGGTTTCTATTCAAAGCCAAGTAGATAAAAGTGGTACTTATTGGATATCTACTTCAGCTATTACAATTACAGCTACGGTCACTGTACCTGGGTCTGGGGGGCTGTCAAATGTTGAATTGTGGTACAGATATTCGAATAACAATCTAACATGGAACAATTGGGGACTGTACGGAACTGACAGTGCGACTCCGTGGTCCTTCAACTTCAACTGGCCGAGTGGAGAAGGTTACTACGAGTTCTACACCCGCGCACGAGATCAATCCAGTAATTATGAGCCAGCACCATCCGTCGCTGATGCTGCTTATGGTTATGATGGCACGAACCCAACCACTCCGTTTTTATATGAGACCCACTGCGGCCCGAATTGGTCACCGCACGATTCTCCAAGTTATTCGTGGACGATTCCCTCCGATTTATCCGGTATCGACCATTATCTTCTGGAGATTGATGGCGCTGATACTATCGTGACACCCAACAATTATCATACGACATTGAGCCAGGGAACACACGATGCGCGGGTTCGGGCCGTCGATGGAGCTGGACATACTTCCATATCATACTCAAATAATGTGACTGTTAAAATCGACGGAGTTCCGCCTTCGGCGAGCCTCAGCATCAACGGGGGCGCCAGCGGCACGCAGTCCCGGAACGTGAATCTCTCGGTTTCCGCCACCGACGCGGGCTCCGGCGTCAGCTCGATGCGGTTCACGAACGAGAACACCTATTCCGCGGGCTGGCAAACAGGCTACGAGTATAGAGAATCCAGTCATCCAGTATCACCCGGGGTCACGCAAAGCAGATGGATTTCGCAACCGGGAGCCTCGAAAATGCGTGTGCACTTTATTAATTACTCCACCAGGACTAATATCGATTTCATACTGGTTAAGGATTACTATGGAAATATTATAAACAATTTCACCGGTTCACAGTACGATGTTTGGTCTTCGAATGTCACAGGAGACCTCGTGTACATCGATATCGTGTGCAGCGCAATAGACACCTACGGGAGCTGGGGCTTTGTAATTGACAGGTTCGAGCACGTCTCCCAGCAGTGGAGCGCCTGGGAAAGCTATTCCCAGACCAAGACATGGCTGCTGTCTGAGGGCAATGGCAACAAGATCGTCTTCTGCCAGGTAAGGGACAATGCGTGGAACATCAACGACACGCAGGACGGGATATTGCTATCTCCCGTTGGGGTGTCCGTTCTGATCAACAACGGCATTGACTACACGCAGTCCCCGATTGTTGATTTGAGCATCTCTACGAGCACCACGACCCCTGTCTCTATGCGTTTTTCCAACAGCGATTCGATGAGCTGGCAATACGCGGGCAATCCTGCCATCGACAATGCCAGGTATCTCTGGTGGCGCGACGTGTCTGTAATAGCTAAGGACATAAATAAGTAAACATTTTGGGCATAAAAAAATCATTCTTAAGGAACCGTCGGACTGCCTGCCGTATGGCAGGCACAGACTTGAAGTACTTATTATGCAGCGGTTTTTTGATCTCCTTATTGCATTG
>JACRNV010000044.1 GCA_016214785.1 Methanobacteriota archaeon | reverse complement strand
CTTTTATAGTCAGTTCCGTCGACGGGGTGAAAGGTACGCGCTTCATGGGATATCCCTAATATATCCGATGTTAATAAAACTTTCGACGCCAGGTAGGTGTGTGATGATCAAGAGCTTCAGAAGACTGACCTCTTACCCTTTCCCCAGAAGCGTTAAATACCTTCCAGTAATCATTTCCCAGTAGAAATGCCGAGGTGGCTTGCGAGGCAAGAACTACGGGTTGCGAACCTTGTCGAGCAAACACCTTGGCGAACCAATCGCACAGTGCCGAGGTGGCTCAGTGGTACGGCGCCAGTCTGGAACGCCCTCGAAGGGCACCGTTAGCTGGTGGCGGCAACGCCTCGGGAGTTCGAATCTCCCCCTCGGCGCTCCTCTTATTTATAGTTTCTAATCGCGTCGAGGGGTTGCGGCTGCGAGACTGAGAAAACGTAATCCTCGCATCCGCTCCCCCTCGGCTTCGTTCCGATCAGATTATAATAATTCAGGGCACCCCCTCGGCGCGCCTCGGGGAGACGCAAGCTGTTGCGAGATTGCTGAGTTACTGCTTGCGTCTTACACTCGGAAAGGCTGAGAGAATGTAGTCCTTTCCTCGTTCTCCGACCACTCGCTTCAATCGATGTTGGTCTTCGCCGACTGTGGTCGGCTCCCCCTCAAGGGGATTTCTTCGGAAATCCCCCTTGACCCCCTGAAAGGATTTACGGCTGAGGATATCACACTTTGGCGATTTTCGTCATCCTCTTCTTTCTCTCTTTTGTGGTCATCCCTGTCGCCATTTCTAAGAACTGGTTCCAGCGCCTCAGGGTCTCGGCCATCGTGGCGGCATCGACGTCTGCGACCTTCTTCATCCTGCTCTCGATGGTGATGGAATTGTTAGATTTGATGGTCGCCCTGACCTCGTCGCACGCGCCAAAGGCTGAGACGAATGTATCTCCCTCTGCCTTCACGTTCCCGAAGATGCCGCCCATGATGTCCTTCAGCTTTCCGTCGGCGATGTTCTGGTAGTGCCCCTTCTTGATGTCGTAGTCGGTCATAGGAACCAGCAGGATAAATGCGCGGGGGCTGAAAAGGGTTTCTGATGGTTGATATATATTCTTCATCGGAAGGCCGGAGAAGGATTATATACTAATATGCCATTCCGCCCCACAAGGAGGTGAAACATGGCCGCACCACCGCCACCGCCGCCACCGCCAGCTTATGGAGCTCCACCGCAAGAGATGAGGGTCTGCACAGGATGCGGAAGGCAGATACCAGTGCACTACAACGCATGCCCGTACTGTGGAAGGTCCACGTCCGGACAGCCGCAGGGAGAGTCGATGGGCGCACTGAAATACGTGCTCTACATTCTGTCATTCCTCTTCTGGCCCCTGGGAATAATCATAGGCATCGTGTTTATGATTAGCAGCGAGTCGGAGAAGAAGCAGGTGGGAAAGATGTGCATCATGCTTGCAATACTGTCTGTAGTGTTGTACGTAGTGTGCTACTTCTTCATATTCGCCGCGATATTCGGCGGAATGATGGGAATCTAAAACCTTTTCAATTTCTCCTTTTATGATCCCTTCGGACATTTTCGGGCAGTTACTTTGGCAATTCGGGTTCGCGATATGCCACCAGTTGCCCGAGCGCTCGTTTTTCATTGATGGCATGCAGTACCCGGTCTGCGCAAGGGACACCGGGACCTCCATAGCGTTTCTCTTTGTGTTCATCTACGGCATGGTATTGAAGAGATATAGAAATGCGATGATTCCCGACCGCTATGTACTCATCCTCGTCCTGGCCGGCGTCGCGCTCTACGCTTTCGACGGAGCAAGCTCCTACATCGGCCTCAGGGAAACGACGAACGCGCTCCGCCTGGCGTCGGGCCTGATGATGGGCGCGGGGCTCGGGCTCATCTGCGTGACGCTCACGTCCTTCGTCCTCCTCGGGAAGCGCAACGAGGCGCGCACCTTCACATGGAGGGACATCCCAATCGTCTACGGGATGATCGCCATCATCGGCCTCGCCATCTACCTCATCGGCTCTGGAATCTCCTTCTATTACCTGGTCGGTGCGCTCATAACAGTCGGATACATCCTGCTCTTCTTCGTGCTCGCCGGCGTCTTCATCGCCCTCTTAAGGGACTTGAACTATGCCGAAAGGGGGAAGAGATATCGCCTGCTCGCATTTTCCATCGTCGCGGAGGTAGGCATCTTCGTCATTTTATGGGGCGTCCACTACTACCTGGGCACCACTCTCCCTTGAAAGGCCCCCAAAAGGATTATAAGATGTACATGTATAACCGCGACCCAAGGAGGTGAAACATGGCTGCACCGCCACAAGAGCTGAAGATTTGCACAGGATGCGGGAGACAGATATCGGTCCACGTCAACGCCTGCCCGTACTGCGGGAAGATGCAGGCCGCGCCAGGGCCGTCCTACGGAGCGCCACCGCCGCCACCGGCATACGGAGCGCCACCGCCGGCCTACGGGCCAGCGCCGGGCCAGGAGATGAGGGTGTGCGTTGGATGCGGGAGGCAGATACCGGCCCACTACAACGCCTGCCCGTACTGTGGAAGGTCCGCGACAGGGGCGCCGCAGGGAGAGTCGATGGGCGCGCTGAAGTACGTGCTCTACATACTGTCGTTCCTTTTCTGGCCCCTGGGAATAATCATAGGCATCGTGTTTATGATTAGCAACGAGCCGGAGAAGAAGCAAGTCGGAAAGATGTGCATCATACTTGCAATACTGTCTGTAGTGTTGTACGTAGTGTGCTACTTCTTCATATTCGCCGCAATATTCGGCGGAATGATGGGAATCTAAAACCTTTCAAAAACCATTTCTTTACTTCTTTCTTTTAGCCCTTCTGGATTGCTTCGCTGCATCTTTAATTATACCAGCCAGCGTGTAGAACTCCCATTTCGTGGGCACTGCCCGCCCCATCATCTTGCGGAACATGATCTTGGTCTTCTCCTTGCGGTGGTCCGGGTAGTCCACAGCATCGAGCAACTCGGCGAAGAAGCCGTTCAGCCTCTCCTTCTCGAGCTTGGAAGTCTCGATGAGCGTCACAGTACTGGCTTTGGGCTGGTAGAGATCGTAGAACAGGACGGCGCAGGCGTGCGAGATGTTCATTATAGGATACTTCTCGCTCGTCGGGATGTTGACGAGGATGTCGGCGAGGAGCAGCTCGTCGTTGTAGAGGCCGTAGTCCTCCCTGCCGAAGACGAGCGCGACCTCCCCCTTCACGCGGGCTACACGTTTTGCAATCTCCCGAGGGGTCAGGGGGTGCCTGATGAATTTCTTGTCGTTGCGGCTGATGATGCCGCTGGTGGCGACGACGAACGCGCTCTTTCGCGTTGCGGCCTTCAGGCTCTTGTACACCTTCGCTGCCTTCAGGACGTCGTTGGCGTGCTTCGCGCGCTTCTTCGCGGTCTCGTCCAGCTCGCACGGGTTGACGAGCGCGAGCCTCGACAGCCCGAAGTTCTTCATCGCCCTCGCCACCGCCCCCACGTTCCCGGGGCTCTTCGGCTCCACCAGCACGACCTTGTAATCGGGCACGCCGGCGCATCGGCGACCAAATTTATAAAGGGCACCATCGCCATCCCGCCCCAATGCCCCGCTACGCCCTCAAGGTCGCCTACGACGGCATGGCCTTCAACGGCTCCCAGCGCCAGCCCGAGCCCGCGCGCACTGTCGAACTGGACGTGACCAAAGCAGCCAGGGAGCTTGGCATCCTCGGCGACGAGGACTGGTTCGTGTTGGGGAGCAGGACCGACGCGGGTGTGAGCGCCCTCGGGAACGTGGGCGCGCTCGACACAGAGTTCGACGAGGAGGCGCTCGTGCCAGCCCTGAACTCCCAGCTCGAGGAGGTCTGGGCGCACGGCATGGCCAGGGTCAGCAATGAGTTCAACCCCCGGTTCGCCCGGTCGCGCTGGTACAGGTATCTCATCGAGCGCGAAGGCCTGGACGTCAAGAAGGCAGAGGAGGCCGCGCGCCTGTTTTCGGGGGAGCACGACTTCACCCGGTTTTCGAAGCTCGACGACACGGCAGACCGCTCGCCTGTGCGCAGGATAGACTCGATAGAGGTCATCGATAAAGGGGGTTTCCTCGCCATCGACGTCCGCGGCGAGAGCTTCCTCTGGCAGATGGTCAGGCGCATCGCGGGGGCGGTGCGGAAGGTCGCGGCCGGAGAGGTATATATTGACATTGTGAAATCGGCCCTCCATCGCCCGAAGGAATACCAGGGGGAATCCATTGCGCCCCTGCCGCCGGAAGGGCTGTGGCTCATGGACACGAGGTACGATTTCGATTTCGCGCCAGAGCCATTGCCGGAGAGGTTCCAGAGGGCGCGACTGCAATCGAAGCTGAAGGGGATGTTCTACGAAGAGGTAGCCAAGACGACCGGGATTTAGGTAGGCTATCCAACCGTTCCTATATCGAAGAATCCTTGTCAGGATGAATTGCACCGGAAATTAATTGTCAGGCATCCATCCTTTTCAAAGGCTTCGCCAGATGCCTTCTTGCCGAGATAGGGGGTTCGTACCAACCAATCTTGATTTTCCTGTCAAGCACGGCCGTCTCCGCCTCTCTGGCCTTCGCGCCGCACTTCTCGCACCTGTACCCCTGGCCTTTTCCCCGGGACTTCATGCGCTTCCCGCAGTTCTCGCACAGGGGGTTGCCGACCTTCTTCTGCACATCAACGAGCCTTACGACTTTGATTTTTTCCAAATTCAATGTCCTGGGCTCGCCGCGCACCCCGCCACACACGACGACTGCGTCGCCGGGGACGAGCGCGCGCACGGCGCCCCGGAACTCCTTCGACGGCTCGTAGGCCGCCGCGGCGATGGTCTCCTTCCCGATCCTGACATCGACGAAGGCGTGGCTGCCGACGATAGTTCTGGGCATCGAGACGACAGTCGCCCTGGCCTTTATAGAGGTGAACGGCGCCAGCTTTCCCTTCGGCATCGCCAGGTGGTCGTCGGTTCCCTGGTTGCTGACATAGATTATCCATCGTTCCGGCCTTTCCCCCTTGATCATGCGCATGGCGTTCTGCAGAACGTCGGGGCGGTCCCCCCTGATGCCGAAGAGGATGGGGCACGGCGAGCCGGGCGCGATCGCCACCTTCTTATGGCGCGGGTCGTAGTTGTTGAACGTGCTCTGGAACTTCCTGTCCATGGCGATGACGCTCGCGCTCTCGATGTCCCTTTTCGTCCCCCAATTAACGCTATCTCGATACGTTATCACCTCGTAGGTCCGGTCGCGCGGGCGCCAGGCGATGGAGGCGCACGCGCCGATGACGCCGCGCCCGTTCCCGCGCATGGCGACAAGCTCGCCGTCCAGAAGCGCCCTCAGGCTCTCCTTCTCCACTATGCCGCGCACCGCCCGCCAGTAGAGCGAGGCGGGCGGCCTGCTGCGGAGGAGGACGAGGCCGGGGTTCGTCCCCTCCTCTCCCCTCACGTACCATCTGTCCAGGAGCTGCTCGGCCCTATCGAGATGCTCTTTAGTCGGCTGCAGGTTCGCGCCGCGCTCGAACATGAATACGTCCCTGCCGCCGATGGAGCCAACATTTTTCTTCCTTCCCTTGCCCTTTCCCAGTTGCACTGAAAGCGCCGCGTTCCCGCGCGTCTTCCAGGGGACGTTTGGGTTCAGGCGCACGAGCCTCGGGTAGCCCAGGACATCAAGGTCTGAGAACTCGCGTATCATCTCGGTGAGCAGGAACGTGGTGCACATGCCCTTGACAGAGTCTGTGTCGTCGACGCCGAGGTAGATTCTATCCCCTCCTCGTCAAACGAACGCCCCCATCGTCGGCGCGTCCTGCATGTCCATGTCCAGGGCGATTATGCCCTCGCGCGCGAGCCTTTCCTCTATCTCATTCTTTCCATCCAATATTCCTATCAGGGACGCGCGCCACCAGAGGTCCAGCAGGGCCGTGGCCACGACGCCGAGGTAGATGGCCATGAGGTCGCTGCTGAAGCCGCCCTCGGCGCAGACGTGCGCGGCGTGGCCGAGGGTGTGGTCCCTGCGGTTCAGAATGGCAGCGTAATCGGAGAGAACTTTGCGGGCGGGGGCGCGCATCGCTAGAAGTTTCATCTTGCCAAGGGGGATGCGCGCCCTCTCCTCGATTGTGCCGCCCTCCTGGAGCGCGAGGACTTCGATGGCGCCCTCCCTGGCGCGGAGGACTTTCCACCCGAGCCTCTCGTCAATGTAAACCGGAAGCCATGGGATTTCATCGACGCTCAGCAGTTCGTAATTGTCCCCGTTTGCGATTTTATCGAGGCCTATCTCTGCATCGCAACATTCGACCGACGCCGCGAGGTCGCGCGCGTCCGCCTTGCCCAGGTCAGGTTCGGCATCGAGGAACGCCATGAGCCTCGCGAGCCCGCCCTCCGATTTCAAGGATGGCAGGAGTTGCGAGACCACCGTGCGGAGGCTCTTCCCGTCCCGGTAGACTCCCTCGGCTTTGCACTCTTCCTCGAAGGCCGACCAGCGATGGCTAGTTCTCGCTAGCTCTTTCGTAACGATGCCATTCGGGATGGCGGCGAGTATTCCCTCGCCAATGGCGCGCAGCGCGCTTCCGCCCTCGGATATCCCCCGGCACGAGAGGTCTGCGCTCAGCTGCGCCCTCTCCATGACGTGGACGTGGACGGGGAACTGCCTGCAGCAGCGCGGCCTGATGTCATAGACGCTGCAGCGCCTGCCCTCGAGGAAGAAGCAAGCCCCCGCGCCCCCCTGCAATTTGACGAAGCTCGGCCTCGACGCTTTCCTGCCGTCGAGGCTCTCCGCCGTCAGGGCGTCGCGGGCCCTCGGGCTCTTCGAGAGCGCCCGCAGCTCGGCCGGCGACAGCTCGGGCTGGCAGAGGCAGCAGAGCGCGCACCCGTCCAGGCACCGGAAGCCCTTGCCGTCGAGCTCCGAGAGGTCTGTGCTCATCGCGCTGGGATGGCCGAGGGGCTTAAACTAGCTTACTCCTCGCCCCACCTCTTCCGCGCCTCTCCTCCGAGGAACCCGATTAGCGGGACCATGGCGCATGAGGCCACGAAGAGAGCGAGGGACAGGGCCTCGACTGCGTAGCCCTGGACGAGAACTCCCACGGCCATGGCGACGAGCCTTGCGACTGCCGCAGCGCACCCGACGGCCAGCCCGCTCCTCATCCCACCTGCGATTCCGCACCACGCCGTGAGCAGGAGCGCGGCCAGGAGCGACAGGAGCTGCAGCCCGTCGAGCCATGAGATGTCGGCCTGCACGGCCGAGAGAAACCCGAAGGCCGCTCCCGCGAGGGCGCACAGCGCCGTGAATGCGATGCCGAAGCCGTATATCTGGAGGTATCTCTTCGCGACCACGCCCGGCGGCTCGTCGGAGCGCTTCATCCCGGCGGTGGCCGCCTCCGAGCGGTGGGCGGCGATCTCGGCCACGATCCTGCGCTTCAGATCCGTGTCAGCCCAGTAGAGGGCGCGCCCCAGCCTGGCAGCGTAGTCGTCGCTCATTTCTCAGCCTCCAGAAGCGCCTCGCAGCCATCGACCATCCACTTCCACTCATCGAGGCCTTCGTCCAGGGCCGCGCGTCCCTTCGGGGTTATCGAATAGTATTTTCTGGGGGCGCTGTCCCCCTCGATGACCCACTCGCTTTTCAATAGGCCGCGCTTCTCGAGCCTATGCAGGGCCGGGTAGAGGGTGCCTTCCTTCAATTCCAGGTACCCTTTCGTCAAGTTGCTCAGCTCCTTCAGTATCTGGAATCCGTATTTCGGCGCGTGGCGCAGCAGGGCTAGCATGCAGAGCTGTATGGAGCCCTTCCTAAGCTCGCTCGACCACTCGTCGCCCATCTGCGCCATGTCGTGCCACATCGAATACGGATATTTCTATCCTTGCGCCCTCACCGCCCCTTGCCCTTCTTCTTCAGGAGCCTGTAGGCCACCACGCCCACGAGCGCTGTCGCAACGACGCCGACCTGTGCGACTACGAGCCACCTGAACCGGCTCTGGCCCGTCAGACCAGGACCGAGGTCGAAGAGCGCCTCCGATTCCATCAGCGGGTCGTGGAAGATGACCTCTCCCTTCGGGTAGATGAACGCGCCCTGGTATGCGAAGCCCTCGAAGTCCCCGGCGTCCTCGATGCCCCTTATACTGACTCTGGATGCGTGATGGACCTGGTACCTGACCGAGAGGTTCTGCATCTGGCCCGCGTTCGTGACCTGGAGTTGCGACTCCCAGGCGAACCTGCCGACCCTCTGCCAGTTGTCATCCGAACTAATCTCGTCCCTTGTGACCAATCTAGGCCCGCCTGACCAGGAACCGTTCACGGACATGTTCTGGCCGCCCGTTGGTATGTTGGTCTCGCCCTCCATGCCGTATCTGTTCATCACCTGCTCCCTGAACCTCTCGCGCATCCACTCCGGGGCGTCCGATGGCACCCTCACGCCGAGGAAGCCTTTGGTCCCGATGGCGAGCTGCGAGTCGTTGTGCGCGAAGTCCCAGCCCTCTATCAAGTGGTCGTACTTTATGCCGCACCTGAGAGCGGTGCCGTTGTAGCGGTATGTGCCGTTCCTGTCCACGGCCGTTATCCGCTCCCTGCCCTGCGGGCCGTTCCCCGGGGATGTGTCGTATGTCACATTGAAAGTCGGCATGTCCCCCTCGACATTGCGTTCCGTGAGCGATACGTGGAATGTGAACTCCATCCTCTCCACTTCGCCGTCGGTGGCGGTCCCGTTCCTCGGGCCGGCGGAATCCCAGACCCTTTCGTAGCTCATGTTGACAGCCCTGAGCGTGAATGTCCAGGCGCGCCCCTCGCTGGCATCGACCTCCGCCAGGCCCACCATCTCCCAGGCCCTGTAAAGACTCATCCCCTTGACTGCCTCGACAGCCGCCTGGTTCCCCTCCGGCACGCCGTCGTCCTCGATGCCGTTCCCGTTCGCGTCTCGCCACTCAAGCGCGAAGCGCAGTTGATTGGCGAAGACCGACCTGACCGATATCGGCCCGCTCCTCAGTTGCCTGCCGTTCTGGTCACGCACCTCTGCCATCCCCAGGTATCTGGACGTCTCGGATGCTATTGTGATGTATCCCGGGTTGCCGCTCGTGCCGTAAATCACCGCGAATCTGGCGTCGCGCAGCTTGAAGGCCACGTAGCTCCCGCCCCCGAACGCTGTCGTGGTCCCAGTGATGGGCTCCACGTCGTCTATTCCCACGCTTCCGGCGCTGCCCAGCGAACCCAGTCCCGCGATCACGAAGACCGCGACGAGCCCGAAGGCCACCACCCTTGTTGCCGATTTCTTTGTCATCTTACAGCCTCCTTGTTTGCTGCTATGCACCTGGCAGTGCTATGTATTTTTAACTATATAATGATTTCGAGCAAATCATTTATAAAAAATAAAAGGCTAGACTCGGCCATCCCTCCAAAACGCTTTATCCCCCTCCGCGATACGCCCGCCGATGAAGGTGCGTTCCTTCCCTGGTATGGGCTTCGCCTCCAACGTCTACTACGTCGAGAACGGCGGAGAGCGCGTTCTGGTGGACGCCGGCTGGGACCCCGACATAACCCACATGGCCAAGGGAATCGATAGAATCCTTGGCGGAAAGAGGCTCGACGCGCTCGTCCTCACCCACCGCCACATCGACCACGTCGGGGGCGCGGCCGCGCTCGTGAGGAAGTACCGTTGCAGGGCAATCGCGCACGAGAAGGACTCCGAAGCCCTGGTCGAGGGGGACGAGGTCACGACCGGCGCGGCGCTATTCGGCAGCGCGTTCAAACCTCTGCCGGTCGAGGCTGTCAGGGAGGGCGATACGGTCGCGGGAATGGAGGTCGTCCACACCCCGGGCCACACCATCGGCTCCTTCTGCCTCTACGATCCGGATGGCAGGGCGCTCTTCTCCGGCGACACGGTCTTCTGCGACGGGGTCGGGCGCTGGGACCTGCCCACGGGGGATTTGGAGGCGCTCGTCGACTCCATCAGGCGCCTCGCGAAGCTCGAGGTCGACGGCCTGTACCCAGGCCATGGCCGGGCCGTGACAGAGATGGGGAGCGCGTTCATCGGGCAGAACCTGCGTTATGTGGCCGAATGGGGGGGTGGCCGACGATAGTCATCAAGCTTGGGGCAACTGCCGACTTTCCCATGATCAAAAAGGAGATCCTCTCCGGCGGCATCATAGTTTACCCCACCGACACGCTATATGGCCTCGGCTGCGACCCGGCGAACGGCAACGCAGTCGCGAGGGTCGCCGAGCTCAAGGGGCGCAGCCGGCACCAGCCCGTCTCAGTGGCATTCCACTCTTACCAGGCCGCCAAGGCGTGGCTCGATGTAACCCCCGCGGTCGCGAAGGAGGTGAAAAAGCTGCTGCCCGGGCCTGTGACGCTCATCCTGAAGGCATCGGGCGCGGCCCCGCCGAGCATAGTCTTCAACGGCACTATCGGGCTCAGGGTCCCAGACGACGAGAGGGTGCTCGGGTTCCTGAAAGAGTGCGGCCCGCTGACTGCCACGAGCGCGAACCGCCACGGCGAGAAGGCCCCGGCCGCGCTCTCCGAGCTGTCGGGCAACATCAGGCACGCCGTCAACATATGCGTCGACGGCGGTTTCGCGAGGTACGCCAAGCCTTCCACGGTAATAGACCTCTCCTCGGGAAAGCCGCAGACCGTCCGGGAGGGGGCGAAGAATGGCTGACGACGACCTTTACCGGAAGGCCGGCCGCGCGGCCGCAGCCGCCCGCGACCACGGCGCATCGCTCCTGAGGCCGGGCGCATTCCTGCTCGACGTGGCGGAAGAGATGGAATCCCGGGTGCGGAAGGAGGGGGCGGGGCTCGCTTTCCCGGTGAACATCTCAATCAACGACATCGCCGCACACTTCACTCCGACTTCAGACTGCAAGGCCAGGTTCGAGACGGGCATGCTCGTCACGCTGGACGTCGGCGCGCACGTTGAGGGGCGCATCGGCGATACAGCGATCACTGTCGAGATAGTCTCCCGGCGATGGGGCAATTTAATCAAGGCCTCCTGCAAGGCGCTCGACCAGGCCATCGAGATGCTCCGGCCCGGCATGGAGATGAGGCTCGTCGGCGGCGCTATCGAGCGCACCATCGGCTCGTTCGGCTACAGGCCGGTGTGCAACCTCACGGGGCACAGCGTGTCTCCATATGCGCTGCACTCCGGCGTTAGCGTGCCGAACGTCGACGACGCGAGCAAGGAGTTCCTGCGCGAGGGCGAGGCCGTCGCGGTCGAGCCTTTTGCGACAAATGGCGCAGGACGGATAAAGGGGACGAAGAACAGCAGTATATATCGCCTCCTGCGCGAGCCCAAGGAGGCGGAGCTGGCCGAGTTCCCGCTCCTCGGCCACATATCGAGGGAGTTCCGCACACTGCCCTTCGCCGAGCGCTGGTGCGCGAAGGTCGACGAAAAAGCGGGGAAGCAGCTCGCCAGGCTCCTGCGCAGGGGCGTCATAAACTACTATCCGATCCTCGTCGAGGTCGAAGGCGGCATGGTCAGCCAGGCCGAGCACACGATGATCGTCAGGAACGACGGTGTGGAAGTCACGACCTAGGCCGTGATCATTATCTGTAATATGTAGAGCCCCGCCGCGGAGGCTATCATCGCCGCCCAGACCGCCTTGTTCCAGCCGAATATCTTCGAGCCGTCGAGCGGCGGGATGGGCAGGAGGTTGAAGCCGGCGAGGAAGACGTTGATTGTCGCCACGAAGAAAGCCACGTAGGCGTAGGGCGAAGGAAGCATGATTATCATCGGCGTCAGGATTGCGCCGATCAGCAGATTCACCATCGGCCCGGCGGCGCTGATGCGCCCGTACTTCTCCAGCGTCGTTCGCCCATGTATCATGACGGCGCCGGGGGCGGCGAAGACGAACCCCATCAGCGAGGTGAGGAGCGCGAACAAGAGCCCGAACGGCCAGTACCTGAACTCGGCCCGCATGCCGTATCCCTGGGCGACCAGCTTGTGCGCCAGCTCGTGCAGGAGGTAGCCCGTGAGCACGGCGACGAAGGCGATTGGCAGGACGAACAGCAGGTCGTCCAGCGAGACGAAAGTGCCGAAGATGCCGTTCATGCGCGAGATCGAGAAGGCAACCGTAAGCACAAGCGTCGAAACGAGCAGCTGGAATATCTCCCGCCCGGAGAAGCGCACCCCGCGCGGCCGGGCCTCGACAGGGTAGGGCGCCGGTACGTATGTGAAGCTGGAGTTGGACACGGGGCTTGAATCTGTTTCTTGTATAGAATAATTGACTTTTTCGTAAAAATGAATGATAAGAAATAGCAAGGTTAATATCCTTCCCCGCGCATGGAGATAGTGCATGGGCAACGCAACGGGGAAGGTAATCGCGATTACCGTCGGAATAATGACGATTTTGAGCGCGGTTGCTATGGGTGGCCAGCAGAGAAAAAAGGATGAAGGTTTACCCGCGCCAATATCGCCGAATTACATTGCGCACGCGCCGATAAGGATAAATTCAGATGCGGAATTCGCCAGCATGGCCGCGAGCGAGGGGTGGGCGGGTGCCGGCTCCTCAGGGAATCCATATATCATAGAGAACTACGAAATCAACGGAGGGAGTACCGATTGCATATATGTCGAAAATACGATTTGTTTTTTTATTGTTAGAAATTGCTATTTACACAGTTCATCTTATAATGGCCTCGAATTATTCAATGTAAAACATGCACACATGGAAACGACGACTGCAACGGACAACCATGGGCATGGATGCTACCTGGAATCTTCAGACAGTAACACCATAACTAACAACACAATCTCATTAAACAATAGAAACGGCATTCATTTTTTTTCTTCATGCAATAATCGCGTGAGCAATAATACGGTTTCATCCAACAACGACTCGGGCGTTTTTATTCTTTCATATTCAAGTGGCAACGAATTGGACAATAATAGCATACAGTCAAACAAGGAGAGTGGAATCCTACTCGCCAGCAATTGGTGGAACAAAGAGTCCACCCCCGTGGGCAACTTGACGAATTGTAATATCATCACGCATAATACGATTTCCTCCAACTTTTACGATGGCATAACTCTTTATGAAAGCGGCAGCAACACGATTGCCAACAATACCATATCATCAACTGGCGGGCCAGCCATCCAGCTTATTGGTTCGGAGTACAATCATATTCAGAGCAATATCATTTCTGGCGAGAGCGAATACACTTATCAAATCGTGTCTGCCGACGGCCATTATGGGCACTACTATTCTGCCTTTGTCCCGTATTCTACTTGCGGATTCATTGGCCCAGAAGCCATATATGTCCCGGCTACGGATTGCACTTTTATGGTTTTTTTCAACTGGAGTTTCGAAACGTACATTACGGAATACAACCACACCACAGACACATTCTCCGGACCTGTGCTTATCGGAGTAAATCCTAATTGTTATAACGACCATTGCATGCCAGCACTTTCAATAGACAATGATGGTTATATCTATGTATTCTATGGCCAACGTACCGGCAGTGGGGGACAATTATATAAAAAATCTGTCAATCCTTATGATATAACGCAATGGAGCGCTGTAAACTACCTCGGCGTAAGCAATGCATATGCATATCCGCAAGTGTGGAACTATCCCGATGGTGATAAGATAATTTACATTGCGCATGATTACAATACAGGGCATGTTTTTATGACCGATTCAAATAATTGGACGACCTGGAATGCGACAAGCCGAATAGACCTTACCACCACTGGAGCGACATATCTAATTTCAGCCATGGATTCAGAGAATAACCATAACATTCACCTGGCCTGGAGTAATTATCTACAAAATGGCAATGTGTATTACATGAATTCATCCGACGGAGGACGAACCTGGTATGCCGCAGACGGAACGTACTTAGGAAATCCCTCGACAGATGGGCCAATATATGAATCTCAAGCATTGGCATTTACCGTTTCTGATTGCTTATGCCAGGTTATTTCTGGCAATATCAATTTCGACTCCTCTGGAAATCCATTGATTACATTCTGTGCCGACTCGGCCAACGCAGATAATTTAACACGTCAATACAAGCTGGCGCGCTGGGACGGCTCCGATTGGGTTATTTCGAGCATATCATATGGCCAGGGTCAGGTGTGCATACTTCCTGACAATGATACGGCTTACAGAGCCTATTGCATCGATTTTGTCAATTTAATAGACCTCGGAAGCGGCCCATTGAAGGAGTATATATCGACTGATTCGGGTGCCAGCTGGACGTATAACAGAACCATCGCAGGCGGTGCTGCAGCATCGCCAGTAAGGGTGTACAATGCAAAATCTGATAGATCACTCGAATTCACATTTTGCGGAGGCTCCTTTACGGGCAATTTCAATGCATGGGGTCAAGACATGTCACAAGGAAGATATATATCAACACGCCCCATTGGCATTCTTCTCGATACTTGTGATTTAAGATATAATCCCGATGGTAACAACAATTATTATGCACATATTCAGACTTCCAACTATAATACAATTGCAAATAATACCATATCAAACACAAGCAAGGGAATTGCACTCTGCCACGCCTGCATCGACAACACCATAATCAATAATACTGTTACGAACAACGACTGCGGCATCGTCTTTTCCAGCTATCCTACGAATAACGCTATCTATCATAACAGATTCATCAACAATACCCATCAGGCCATCAATGTCGGCGCAAACCAATGGGACAACGACTATCCCTCCGGCGGCAACTACTGGAGCGATTACGGTGGCATTGATGTCAAAAGCGGTCCCCTTCAAGACCTGCCAGGCAGCGATGGCATCGGCGACACGCCCCTCATCATCGACGCGGATGCGCGCGACGATTATCCATTGATGTCCCCTTACTCAGGTGGCCCTCAGACTTTAGCATGGGTGAATGTCACAGTCCACCTCGGATGGAACCTCATATCGGTTCCGCTCGTCGGCCCGTCAAGATTGCCTGATGCTTTGATGGATAAATCCCCACAAGGGACCAAGGTCATGTGGGACCGTGTGATGTGGTGGGACGCGACCGATCCGGCCAACCACTGGAAGCAGTATTACAGTGCCTGGAATTCCACCCTGAATGACCTGCTCGACGTGAACATGACGATGGGCTTCTGGCTTAATGTCTCCTCTCTGGGCGATGGGAAGCTATGCCTTGGCGGTTATGAATATGCAAACCAATCGACCACACTTATCCCGCTCTATGCAGGTTGGAACATGATAGGTTACCCGGGCAGCTACGGCACATACACAGTCGGGCAGTTCAGAGCAGATACCGGCGCTACCAGGGTCGAGACATACAGCCCTAATGCGAACTATCTGACCAAAGTTCTAGGTACGAATTATCTCATGAAGCCCGGAGAAGGATACTGGGTCTACGTTCCCGCAGACACCGTATGGATAGTCGATTGGTAATTTAAAACATTCTTGGGTTTTAATTCGTGCCCATGAAGGGGATGTCGAGGTTCATCCCCTTCACGAGCTGCCGGATGCTGACGAAGCACTCGTACTCGCTGGCCAGGCGCTGGGCCGTCCCCCGGTCCATGCCGCCCTTCACGAGGTTCTTGCGGAAGACCCTCGTCGCCTTCCGGGCCTTGCGCTTGAGGCGCATGTAGGCGAAGAGGAGCTGGACGCTCAGGACAAGCCCCCTGGCCGCTATGGCTGCGACGTTCTGCTTCCCGTCCTCTGCCATGGGGCACCCTCTCACTCGGCGTCTTTCTCGGAAGTCTTGGCCTCTATCTTCATCTTTATCTTCTTCTTGACGGCGTTGCCTATCTCGTCGTCGTCATCGTCGTTCCCGCCGTGGCTCCCGACGGCCTGGGAGATTATCCCTCCCAGGTTCAGGCTGCTCATGTACTGCTTGGTCAGCTCGTAGGCCTGCGCGTCCGTCATGCCGCTGTCCTTCAGGGTCTTGTAGAACCCAGCGACGGCCATCCCGTACTTCGCGGCCGAGTCCTTGCCGTACAGCACGTCGGTCAGGCTGTTCAGCAGGGCCGGTATCTTCTCCGACACGACCTCGAGTATCTCCTTGACCTCTTTGGCGTCTCCGTGGCCGTGGTGGTGCCCATCTTCCTCGCATTCCTCGTCCTTCGCCTTCTTCTTTTCATCGTCCGCCATCTTTTATCACCTCTGTTACAGCTATTGCGTGTCCACCCTTTTAACCATGCCGAGCATTTCTAGCCACTTGTTGGTCACTTCCTCTGAGATCTGGTACTTCTTCTGCTTCCCGCGCTGCGCGGCCACGACCACGCCCTCCTCCTCCATCTTCTGCAGGCGCTCCCTCACGATGCGGCGCGAGGAATGGCCGCGCATGTCGCGCAGGGCGTCGGCGGCCTCCGAGATGTTCAGCGCCCCCCTGTCCATGAGGACGGTGACAAGGTCCCTGGAAATCGGGTCCTTCAGCCCCGGTATGACCATCTCCGGCGATATCTTCCCGTGCTTCTGGTAGACGTTCATGAGCTTGAAGTAGCCCTTGGACACTTCCTGGAACTTCTCGATGTAACCTATAAGCTCGGCGTACGGGCGCGCGACCTCGGCCAGAGCCTCCTCGAGCCTCTGGATGCGCTCGCTGAGCTCCTTGACGTCGGCGCCTTTGGCATTGTCCCCGCTCCCCTTAGGCATTGAGCCGTAATCTCCCGGGAGATGTATAAAGGTGATGATTGGGAGGCGCTGGCTTAAAATATCCCCCGGGCTATTGCAGCGCGATACTATGCCATGCAAGATGGGCCATATCCCGCAGGAGCACGGCCGGTGCACAAGCTGGCTCGGCACGCGCGGCATGACGTCCCAGCCGACGCTGGGCAACATCTGCCACTACTGCGCCCACTGGAGCCAGGAGTGAGGTATTCGGGACCGGCAGTTTCGGGGAGCGGCATCAACGCTGGCGGAGGCACGACCGCGGCGCCGGCCCGCGGGGCAAAGCATAACGCGCAATCTTTTTTTAGGGGGGCGCCATTCCCCGCCCGGGGGCAATCAATTGCCAATGAGGGTGAAGGTGCACAACGCCGAGACCGGCGACACGATAGACATGGAGATAGAGCCGGAGAACGCCGTCGACGAGATAATCGAGAGCGCGGCCACGTTCTGGGACAAGAGCGCGGGCGCCTACGTCCTGCGGAGGGGGAAGACCATCCTGCGCGGTCAGGCGGCGGCCGACGCCTCGGGGGTGCGCGACGGCGACGTCCTGGAGCTCATACCCGACCCGGAAGGGGGCCAATAGGGCGTGGGGCTGCCGAGGGACATCCTCGCTGCTCGGGTGAGGAACGAGATTAGCCTCTGCAAGGGCCAGCTCCAGCACCAGATATCCGTCTCCGACTCATCGGTGTCGAGCTTCCCGCTCGAGCTCGACGTGACGATGCTCAAGACGCCCGGGCCGGTCCTGCGCGAGGGGAAGGTCACGCACGCCTACACGCACAAGATGAAGATAATCGTCACCGGGAACTACCCGTACGAGAAGCCCATCGTGCGCTGGCAGAGCCCGATATTCCACCCGAACATCATGATAGCCAGGGACGGCGGCTACGTGTGCACCAAGCTCCTTGACGACTGGTCGTTCGCCTCCACCCTGGTCACGTTCATCAAGGGCATCGAGAGCCTCCTCGTCTCGCCGAACCCCGGGAACCCCTACGCCAGCGAGAGCTGCATGCTCGCCGCCGACTACTTCCGCAAGAACAAGTACAATCCCCCCGTCGTGCTGAAGAGCGCGTCCCCGCCGAAGGTGCTCGGATGAGCCCGCGCGTCGTCGGCGAGGAGCGGAGGCGCGTCGAGGACGCGCGCCCGCCGCCGGACATCGTGCCGCACCCATGGCTCCTCAAGGAGCACAGGCCGGCGTTCAAGCAGCGCTCGAAAGAGGGTAAGCCGCTCGAGATGTACGTGTCGCGGCAGGCGGAGGAGAGGCTGCGCAGGCACGCCCTCGAGAACAGGGACGCCGTCCTGGAGGTCATGGGCTTCATGCTCGGGGAGGTGCGGAGGCACAAGGGGTGCTTCTACGCCGTCGCGAGGGACGTTGCGACGACGAAGCTCGACGCCAGCGCCGTCCACGTGCGCTTCGACCGCGATGGCATGAACGAGCTCGCCATCGCCCTGGAGTCCCAGCCCAGGGAGCACATCATCGTCGGCTGGTACCACTCGCATCCCGGTCATGGATGCTTTCTCTCGCCCACGGACATAGAAACGCAGCGCACGATGTTCGCCGAGCCGTACCACGTCGCGCTCGTCGTCGACCCGTTGAAGGAAGAGATGGCGGCGTTCAAATTGATGGGAAAGGGCGCGGTGCCGGCGACGTGGGCGATGTACCTGTAGATATTGGTTTCAACCGCTCACTCTTGAATTGATAATTGGAGGGGTCGGAACCATTCCTCGCGATGAAATACTTATCTACACCCATATCGCGCGCCGCGCCCTCATCTCGCCGCCACGATGTCGTCTAGACCCAGATGGCATGCCGGGACTTCATGGCGCTCGCCATGATACCAGTTACACCCATATTGCGTGCCTGGATTTCATGGCGCTCTCGTCCTGGCCCAGGCGCGCCATGAGGTCGGTTATCACAGTGTCCAGGAAGACCATGGCGCCGATTTCGAATATCGTGCCCAGGGGGGCGTACCTCGCCCTCTTGCCGTCTTCCTCGACCTTAATCGTGATGACCTGGCCGGCGGCGTGCGCGAGCTTCGAGCTCTTGCTCGTCGTTATGGCCGCGACCGATGCGCCCACCCTCCCCGCGATGTTCGCAGTCTGGATGGCGGACATCGTGCTCCCGGTGCCGGACACCACGAGCACGAAGTCGTCGGCCCTCAATATCGGCGTGGTGGCGTCGCCGACGAAGTGCGTGTCGATGCCGAGCTGCACCAGCCTCACGGAGAATATCTGCGCCACCAGCCCCGAGCGCCCGACCCCGTAGACGAAGACGCGCTTGGCCCTCAGGAGCGTCTCGACGAACTTTTCCTCGGCCTTTTTTGGGATGCACTTCAACGCCTTCTCCACCTTGCCGAGGATGTAGTCCAGAGGCTCGTCCATCTACTTCTTCCCCTTCGCAGCCTTCTTCTCCTTCTGGAACTTGAGCTCGCGCCTGGCGAGGATGCGCTCCATGATGACCTTCATGTACATCGCGTCGTGCTCGAGCAGGGGTGAGTCGGACACTATCGTGATGTCGAACTTGTTGTCCAGTATGCACTCCGAGAGCGGGTCGAACCTGAGGTCCCCCTTTTTAATGGGGGTGTAGCGGTTCTCGTTCCCGCCCTCGTGCTCCACGCCGGAGAAATGGGTGTAGAACGTCCCCTTGGGCACGAACTTGGCGCAGGAGTCGAACGCCGCCTGGAAGTCCTCCTTGGTCTTCAGCGAGCCGTTGCCGCGCGCATGCACGTGGGCGAAGTTCAGCACAGGCACGAGCCCCTTGATGCCCTTGCACACGGCGATGACCTCTTCGAGGCTGCCGGCGACCTCCTGGCGGCCGCTCGTCTCGATGCCCAGGGGCACCTTGAGCTCCTGCCTCTTGTACCAGTCCCTGATGCCCTTCAGGTTCCGCTCTATCCTCTTCATCGCGGCCTGTGGCGCGACGTTGCCGTAGAGCCCCAGGTGGGTCACGGACATGACGCCGGCCATCTCGCCTGCGAGTATGCCGCACCACTTCACGGCCTCGACACTGCGGGCGGTGACGTCGTCGTCGCTGGTCATGTCGATGTAATATGGAGCGTGGATGGAGAGCTGGACGTCGAGGTTCTTGGCGAGCATTCCGAGGTAGTTCAGGTGCTCCCAGTCCTTGGCGATGCCGGGCGCCATCACCCTGAGGGTGTCGCCGGCCTTTATCTTGTCGTCGATGTAGAGGCGCTGCTCCTTCTTCCCGGAGGCGCGCACGAACTCTATGACCATCTCGTCCCTTATCTGCCTCGGCGTGAGGCCGGACTCGTCCTCGGACGCCATGCGCTCGAATACGTTCGCCCTGACGAGCTGGATTTCAAGGGCATTGAGGCCGAGCGTGTGGACGTCCTCGATCCCATCGCGGAGGGTCCTTCCCTTGCACGAAAGGGGAATGCCGGCCGGGCCGAATCGCATCATCGTTCCGCTCCCTGAGATGCGAGTATAAGCGAACGTGATATAAAAGATTGAGGCCTTCAACCGTGCGCCCGTGGAAACGCTTATAAAGGGAGGCGCTTTAGGTTGCCTCCCAATGTCGGAGGAGTCAGACATGGCTAAGAACAACCCGAATCTGGTGCGGCTCATCGAGGCGCTGAAGAAGGCGTCCCACGAGAACGGCGCGCCGATCTGGCGAGACATTGCAGACGGCCTGGAGAAGCCCTCCAGCCGGTGGGCCGAGGTCAACCTCGGCGAGCTGGAGCGCATAGTCGAGGAGGGCGAGACCGTTGTCATTCCAGGGAAGCTGCTGGGCGGAGGGAACATCACCAAGGCCGTGACGGTGGCCTCATACAGGTGCTCGGGCGAGGCGAAGCGCAAGCTCGAGGGCGCGGGCGGCAGGGCGATAACGCTGCTGGACCTGCTCGGGAGCAACCCGACCGGCACCGAAGTGCGCGTGATGAGGTGATCCCATGATACGCATCGACGCTACCAATTTGATACTGGGCAGGATGTCCACCAGGATAGCCAAGGCATTGATGAAGGGCGAGGAAATCGTCATAGTCAACGCCGAGAAGGCGGTCATCACGGGCAATCCTCCCTCGGTCATAAGGGAGTACCAGGAGAAGCGCAACCGCGGCAAGATCCTGCACGGGCCGTTCTTCCCGAAGATGCCGGACAGGCTCGTCAAGCGCACCATCCGCGGGATGCTGCCGCACCAGAAGGCGGACAGCCGGGACGCGCTAAAGAGGCTTACAGTATATATCGGCGTCCCGAAGGAGATGGCGAACGAGAAGTTCGCGTCGATCAAGGACGCGCAGCTCGCGGGGGTGGCGATGTACATAACCATCGGGGACCTCACGCGCGAGCTCGGGTACGTGCCGAGGTGAGTGAATGAAGGTCATCAACTCAAGCGGAAAGAGGAAGACGGCCATCGCCAGGGCGAACATACGCAAGGGGAAGGGCAGGGTGCGCATCAACGGCGTCCCGCTCGAGATATACGGCCCAGAGCTGGCCAGGCTGAAGATAACGGAGCCCCTGGCCATCGCCGGGCCCAAGGCCGAGAAGCTCGACATCGACGTAAGCGTCGCCGGCGGCGGGTTCATGGGGCAGGCCGAGGCGTGCCGGACGGCCGTTGCGCGGGCGATAGTCCAGTTCCTCGAGGACAGGGAGCTGGAGGCCGCGTACAAGCAGTACGACCGCAGCCTGATGGTCAGCGACCCGCGCAGGAAGCTGCCGAAGAAGCCGCTCGGGCGCGGGGCTCGCAAGAGGCGCCAGAAGTCGTACAGGTGAGAAAATGATAGTGCCAGTCCGCTGCTTCACGTGCGGGAAGGTCATCGGCTCCAGCTTCGAGGAGTACAAGAGGCGCACCGGCGAGGGCGAGAACCCCGGGAAGGTGCTGGACGAGCTGGGCCTCGACAGGTACTGCTGCAGGCGCATGATACTCTCGCACGTCGAACTCATAGAGGAAATCATGCACTTCGACTGAGGCGCAAACCCCTTTGGGTCTGTGGGGTAGCTTGGTATCCTTGCAGCTTGGGGTGCTGTTGACCCCGGTTCAAATCCGGGCAGACCCACATTTCTGTTTTACATCAAAAACGACGAAAGAAATGTGGGTAGGACTACTTCACAAATTGCAAAGAGTAGTCCGTGCCCACGACGAGGAATCATTCTACAAGTAATTACTCGTCGTGTTAGAAGCTCTAGGATGGAAAATGTGATGGTATCAGGCATTGACCTTTATTTGGTTTTGGATTTAATTTTGAAATAGTTAAATCAGCATGTATTATGAAAGGTTTCAACTGGGATTATTCCATTCTCCTCTAAAATAAAGAGAGATTCGTAGATTCTGTTGTCTGGAAAATCATCTCCGAGGTGGAATATTTCTCGCACCTTTTGAACAATATTTATTAACTTATTTTTATTACCGTCTTTAATAGCTATTCCATCAACCGAGTCTATGACATAATAAGTGGGTACAATTCCATCTCCATTATAAAACAGAATGTTGTACACTTTCCCCATCATGTTATTCTTTTTTTCTACCTTCTTCATCATGGCAATATCCCCAATTCTTTCTCGATCTGATATGCATTCTGCTTTACTGTATGTAGATTTATAATCTTATCAATATTAATAAATCTGACTATTGATTTTATTTCGTGATATGTCCCTGAAAGCAACTGATTGACCGTTGCCCAATCATCCATCGATGCAACTAGAAAAATCCGACTGTTCCAAAGGTCATATGCGTGTTTCAATTTTCCTAATGCGTGGTATATGTCACCACCAACCTGAACCTCAAAAACATATGTTGGAACTGATTCAGGAAGCCGTCTCCACACCACATCCAATCTCTCCGTTCCCATTGCGAACTCTGAATTCGCAATATAGTTTTGCAATTTACCAATTTCCTGTAAAAATTTCTGTATATTCTTATGCGTTGGAGAACTAACCTCGGTTTGTTCAGGTTGCGAAATCGTGGAAAATTCTCCTAACAATTCCATAGAATCATGGGGATTTATCGTTCGAATGATGCCTTCTATTTCTTCACGGTTTTTCATAACCATTGGTTGCCTAAATCCACCACCCCGAGGCACTGGTATTTTTTCTTCCGTCCATTTATCTTCGGGTAAAAGAAACATTACGTCAAACTCGAACCTAAGCGGCCATTTCACACAACCTTCTTGTATCTCAGCTTTCCATAACGGAACATTTTGATAAAATTTATTTCGCACAAGACCATATCCGACGATTCCTTTGACTTTCCCAGTAATGTAAAATAATATCACATCGTTTGGAGCGAGCGCCAACCAATAAACCTTGTCAAGTGGAGTGTCTTCAAAACCCCATATGCCTTTCGCGGCAAATGCCTGCCTCCAATTCTCTTCCGAACCGTGCACCATCCACATGTTTTTCATATCCTATCTCAACTCCAAATTACAGATTTCAACTAATTGTGGAATAAATTTACCAAGATAAGGATGAAGACGATGAACGTGTTTTGTTCTAAGTTTCTCTGGTAAATCTCTTTCTCTCCAGTTTAGATTTAATAACTCTAATTGAGTAGATTGGCCAACTGTCTGAAAATCCACAAACGGTGGCTCATCATACGATGGGTTGTATATTGAATTATTCGATGAGTTGACCTTTATTTCGGATGACATACTTGAAGCCTATAATGTGTATGGGGATATTAATCATTTTGCTGACGACATCTCAATATCTCATTCTTCTCTCAGAGGTTTCTGTGCGATTTCACCAGCTAACCTTTGAGGATGCCCAAGGCTTTAGCCTTGGGAGCACTCATTCGAGGCTAAAAATATATTTCCCCCTTCGTATATATATAGTATGCCTGATAAAATGGCTCCGACGGAAGGGCTATTTGTTGGTCTTTAAATTGACTTAGGCGATTAGGGCTGCTGTCGGCTGCTTGAATGTGATTGCAGTAGACTGACTATTATACTCTCACAAATCGATTTAATAAACCATGAAGATGCTCAACAAGATTAGCTCCGTTTTTTATTAACTCTATGTCTTGTGCCACCAATGGAAGGACTAATAGCTTAGGACAAAAGTAAATATACTTCAAAGCTATACACCCCCTATAGGATGGCGGCGATAGCATGGGATGGAATTTGGCAAAAGGGGATGAGTTCCTTCCAGAGTTCTCATTAGACGAACTCAGGGAGATGCAG
>JACRNV010000002.1 GCA_016214785.1 Methanobacteriota archaeon | reverse complement strand
GTCTTATGCTCTGTGCGCGTGTTATACACATATCATACACATCTCTTTCATATCTTCAAATTGTAGAGAAATGAAAAATCCAAGTCCCGCGACGCAACAGTCATTTTAAAACCCTAAAAGTCCCGTCAACGCAACAGAACCAGCAAATGTATGAAGTGGAGGAGTTCACCTCTCGACCGTCGCCCAGCGCTCCGGCCCGATGGATACGATCTCGATCTTCACGCGGGCGCCCTTTTCTATGTACCGCACGTAGTCCTTCAAGGCCCTTGGAAGGGTGCCGTAACCGCCCTTCGCGTCGTCGGCCTTGAGGCCTGGCCATGATTCCAGGGTGTCGTAAACGGGCTCGCAGCGCTCGAGCTCCTCCACGGTCGATGGGACGTTCGCTATTTCCTTGCCGTCGAGCATATAGGCGCGGCAGACTTGGACCTCGTCCATGCCCCCGAGGACGTCGGCCTTGGTGAGCGCGAGGGCATCCAGCCCATTGAGCCTGCAAGCGTGCCTGACGACGACGATGTCGAGCCACCCGCAGCGCCTCGCCCTCCCCGTGGTCGTGCCGTACTCGCCACCGCGCTCGAGCATTTTCCTCCCCAGGTCTCCCTTTTGCTCCGTGGGCAACGGACCCTCGCCCACGCGCGTGGTGTATGCCTTCACGACGCCGATTATCTTCAAGATGCGCTTCGGCCCGATGCCAGCGCCGGCGCACGCCGCCCCGGAGACGCAGTTGGACGAAGTCGTGAAAGGGTACGTGCCGTGGTCGACGTCGAGCATCGTCCCCTGCGCGCCCTCCATGAGCACCTGGGCGCCCCTGTCCAGCGCGCCGTTGACCAGCACAGACGTGTCGGTGACGTATCTCTTCAGGGCGTCCCCGTATCTTCCGTATTCCTCGACCAGCGAATTGACGTCCAGCCTTGTGTCGTCGCCGAGAGAGCGGAGGGCCCGTTCCTTCGACGGCAGCACGGCCTCGAGCCTCGCGCGCAGGAGCTCCCTGTCGACGATGTGCGCAATCCTCACCCCCGAGCGGGCGACCTTGTCCTGGTACGCCGGGCCTATTCCCCGGCCGGTCGTCCCGACCTTCTTGCCGCCCCTGTGGCGCTCCTCCGCGCCGTCGAGCATGCAGTGGTAGCCCATGATGACGTTCGCGCGGTCGGATATCCTCAGGCCGTCCGTGGGAAATCCCCTGGCCTCGAGGGAGTCTATCTCCGAGAGGAGGACCTTAGGGTCTATCACGACGCCGTTGCCTATTACGACGGCCTTCCCCGGATATACGATGCCGGACGGAAGGAGGTGGAACTTGAACGTGCCGTCCTTGGTCACGATGGTGTGGCCGGCGTTGTTCCCGCCCTGGAAGCGCACGACCACCTCCGCGCCCGCGGCCAGGTAGTCGATTATCTTCCCCTTCCCCTCGTCGCCCCACTGCGCGCCTATGAGTACCGTCGCCGGCATGTCTATCAGGGCTCGGAAACGCGCGCACCCTAAATAAACCTCGCCCCCTTTGCGAAAGGAATATAATCCTCTCCGCCATTTGCAGAACTGTGAGCGCAAGCCACAGGGAGTACATCAAGAAGGTCTGCCTCCTTGGCGACGGCGGAGTGGGCAAGACGTCGCTCGTGCGCAGGTTCGTCTTCTCCGAGTTCCAGGACAAGTACCTGGAGACCATAGGCGCCAAGGTCACCAAGAAGGTCCTCCAGGTCAAGCGCAGGGACAACGAGCCGGTCAAGCTCACGATGATGATACATGACATCGCCGGGCAGGTGAGGTTCGAGAGCGTCCACTGCCTCTACTACCAGGGCGCGGCGGGCGCGCTCATCGTCTGCGACCTCACGCGCAACGAGACGCTCCTCGACGTGCGCAGCTGGGTCGAGTCCCTGAGGGCCGCCGCGGGGGAGGTGCCCGTCATCCTCCTCGCGAACAAGGCCGACCTCGCCGACCGGCACGAGTTCGGCGAGGACGCCATCGACAAGATCACGACTAGGATGGGGGCGCCCTTCTACCTCACGAGCGCGAAGACGGGCCAGAACGTCGAGGACGCGTTCCAGGAAATGGGGAGAAGGGTCTGCGAATGAGGAAGTCCCTGGGCACGGCGCTGCGACGGGCCTTCGGCCAGGACGACCTCTTCAAGGGCGCGAGGCGGAGGCCGGGGGGCGATTCGTCCCTTCTGATGTCCCCGCGCAGGATGGGCATCTTCTCGCATCTCACCTTCCGCCCCTGCAGCACGCAGCGGGCGGTGGCCATTGCCATCGGCGTTGGCGCGCCATCGGCGGCGCATCACCTGAGGCTCCTGGAAGGCGCCAACTACCTCTCCTCGCACAGGGGAGGGAAGGCGCTCGTCTATTTCCCGCTGGACATGATACTCGCGGAAGATGTGGCCGTCTTCTCGCTCCTCGCCGAGGACAAGGCCAGGGCGGCCCTCTCGTTTGTGTTCAATCGCCCCGGCGCGAGGCAGGGGGCCGTCCGGGGGGCGCTGGGCACGTCACAGCAGGAGTGCGCGCTCACGATGCACAGGCTGGAAAACGCAGGGCTGGTGACCGTTGAGCGCGGCCCGAGGATTACTTCCTATGGCCCGACGGAACTGCTGCAAGCAAAGGCGCGCGCATATGCGGGGCGGGCCCAGGAGCTCGGCGAGCGGATGATGGCGCTCCTCGAAAGGGACGGCGTGATGCCCGCTCTGAAATCGCGCAAGGGCTCCATCCTCATCGTCGAGGTCGACCAGGGCTCCGAGAGGGCGAGGGCGAGGCTGAACACCGACCCGCTCTCGTCCCTGTCAGCGCCCTGAGAGGCGACCCCAACGCTTTTTAGCACGCAATGCCTGGGGAGATCCATGAGGGTCCTGCACGTCCATGGCGTGGCCAATGTCGGCCAGACCCTGGCCGGGGAGCTCACCAAAGCGGGGGTGGAGGCCAGGTTCGTGGAGGAAGCTTCCGCCGAGGAGGTGAAATGGAGCGACATCGTCCATGCGCACTACTCGCTGAACAGGAAGACCATCGATGCCGTGAGGACGGCGAAGAAGCAAGGGAAGAAAGTAGTGCTGCACCACCACGGCTCCGACGTCAGGCTCATAACCGCAAGGGGCATGCGCCCCCTGCCGTTCCACTACGAGACGATAACGAGGTGGGTGCGGAAGAGGGCCTCGAAGGTTTTGCTGGCCACGCCCGACCTGACCAGTTTTTCACCGGGCGAGTACGTCCCCAACCCCGTGGAGCTCGACGCCTTCAAGCCGCTCGGGCTGCCCAAATCGGACCGGGCCCTCATCTGCGGCAGGCAGGTGAAGGGCTCGCGCCTCCCGGAGTTCTTAGACCCAAAGAAGGCGTACGACTGCATCAACACCGGCGACCCCCTGAGGCTGCCCCGGAACGTGCGTATGCTTCAATACGTTCCGAGGGAAAAATTCCCGCGGTTCCTGAACGGCTACGGCGAGATGATAGGCGCCATCGGCGACCTCGTCACGATGTCGCGCCTCGAGGCTATGGCCTGCGGGCTGAAGACGTTCTCCGACTTCGATACGTCGTACTGCAGCTTTTACGACGGCCTGAACCCGGACAAGGTGGCCGAGGCCAGGGCGTTCGTCGAGCGCTTCCACGACCCGAAGGCCGTCTGCAAGCGCCTTATCGAGACATACCGAGGGCTGCCCTGATGCCCGTTGAAACCATGGCCATCTCCTTCCTCCCGATGCCGCCCGTGGCCGCTATGAACGAGAGGTAGATGGCCGCGCCACACGCACCCAAAGCCCAGAACGGGACTTGGCCATTGGAGAAGATATGCATGACGAATAGGATTGAGACCGCCGCGCACGCCCCTGCCGCATGCTGCCAGAGCCTCTTCCCGAGGCCGGGCAGAGCCCTCGACATCTCCCAGAGCCCGAGGGCGAGCAGCATGGTCTCGGCAATGCCCAGGGCCGTCGCGCCGCCCACCGCCCCCCTCAACGGAATAAGGTACAGTGCGGCGGCCGCGAGGACGGCGGTGGAGACGGCTATGTTGATTGCGACCGCGCGCTGCCTGTCCGCGCTCCATAGTACCCCCCTCACGATGGCGTTCGCGGCCGTCATGGGAAATACCGCGGCGAGTATTGCGAGGGGCATCGGATCGTAGGTTCCGCCGAAGAGCAGGCCGGTGAGCTGCGTGGAGAATGCCGGCACGATGAACGCAATAGGAACAGCGAAAAGAAGCGCGAACCTCATCCCCGCGAGCGCACCCTTCCTCATCACCGCCCGACTGTTGCGGTAGAGCCTTGAGAGGACCGGGTAGATGGCCGCCTCCAGCGCGAGGGGGATGAGGACTATGAACCCTATGGCGCGCTGGGCGGCGCTGAACGAGCCAACCTCGGACGTGGTCGCGAACCAGAAGAGCGCGAGAGGTATCAGGCCGGTGTATGCGTCGAGGGCTATCTCGTAGGCGGCGAAGGGCAGCGCCGACCTGAACCAGTGCCCGACGCCCGCCTCCGACGGCTGAGCCTTGGGGAGCCTCGTCGAGAACGCAGCCGAGAGTGCGAGCCTGACCACGGAGGCGGCGAAGAGCGTGGCCATCATCCACAGGAGCCCCAGGTCGAGCAATATGACAGAGGCGCCGAGCGCGACCTGCGCCCCCCGCCACGCAAGCTGGGAGATTCCCTCGAGCTCCATGCGCTCGTGCCCCCGGAAGAGGGCGAAGTACGTGCCGCCCAGCGTATCGACCAGCGCGATGAATCCCGCGAAGAGGACGACCAGCATCGTCGTTCGGTCGACCGGCAGGACCAGTGCCGCCGCAATGAGCGCCAGCGCGACGGCGGCCGTCAGGACCGCCCTGAGCTTCATTATCGCCTGGAACGGGTGCGCCGGCCTCGCGCGCGCGACCTCTCTTATTGCGAGGGCGTCCAGACCGAAATCGGAGAATATGGCGAAGAGCGATGCGAATGAGAGGGCGAACGAATAAGTGCCGAAGCCCGCGTCCCCGAGGTACCTGGCCAGCCAGAGGACGAAGAGGGCGCCGACGAGCTTGCTGGCGACCCCGACGCCGAGGACGATGCCCGTGTTGCGGACTACCGGGGCGGCTATCGTTTCCGGGCGCGCTTTCATACATGCGCCCCCGGCCATTGCACCGCCCCGGTCGGCCTTTCCCTCGCTGCTCATCGGAACCTTATTGGGATGCGTATATATATCCTGCTGTCCAAATCAGCACCTTTATCTTCCCCCCGCCCATTCGCGGCCCGTGGACCCGACCATCGTATACCTGGTTGGCACTGCCGGGAGCGGGAAGTCAAGCCTCGCCGCCGCCTACGGCATCTGGATGGGACAGGCCGGCCACGACGCGACGCTCGTGAACCTGGACCCCGGCGCGGACTCGCTGCCGTACGTTCCCGACGTGGACGTCCGGGACTGGATATCGCTGGACGAGGTCATGGCCTCGCACGGGCTCGGCCCGAACGGCGCGCAGGTCGCGGCCGCCGACATGATAGCCCTCAACGCCACCGAGATTGCCGAGGAGCTGGAGAAGTTCAGGCCCGACACCTTCGTCATCGACACGCCCGGCCAGATAGAGCTCTTCGCGTTCCGCTCCTCGAGCCTGCGCCTCATAGATGCATTGGGCAGGGAGCGCGCGGCCGTGCTCTTCCTGCTCGACTCGAACATGTGCAGGATCCCCAACGGCTTCGCATCGACGCTCATGCTCTCAGCGACCGTGCAGTTCAGGCTCAACCTGCCCTGCAGGAACGTCCTGACCAAGGCCGATCTGCTCTCCAGCGCAGACCTGGGTGAGATGGCAAGGTGGTCGGAGGAGGAGGGCGCGCTCGACAACGCTCTGGCAGGCAACCTCACTGACGGCAGCGCGCTCGTCAACATCGACCTGCTCAGGGCGCTGCGCGACGTAGCGCCTCACAAGGGATTCATTGTCACGTCCGCGGACACCCTCGATGGCATGGACGCCATCTATGCCGACGTCCAGCGCCTCTTCGCGGGCGGGGAAGAGGCAAACAAGTGATATAACGGGCGGCTCACTAATTAGATATACCTCAAAGCATATTGCACGACAGAGTTGGGGAACTTGGCGGAACGGGCGAAGGTCAAGCGCAAGATCGTCCTCCTCGGGGACAGCGAGGTCGGGAAGACCAGCCTCATCAGGCGCTACGTCACCGACAAATTCGACGACAAGTACATCACCACCATCGGCACGAAGGTCACCAAGAAGGAGCTTGTTGTCAGGAAAGGGAGCGCCGAAATAGACCTCACGCTCATGATCTGGGACGTCCTCGGCCAGAAGGGGTACACGAGCATCCAGGCGAAGAGCTACGTCGGGACGGACGGCGTCCTCTTCGTCTGCGACCTGACCAGGAGGGAGAGCCTGGACAGCGTGCGCGGCTACTGGATGACCGAGCTGGAGAAAGTGGCGAAGAAAGCCCCCGCGGTCCTGGTCGGCAACAAGGTCGATCTGAGGGAGCAGCGCGCAATCAGCGACGAGAGATTGGCCCGGTTCGCCAGCGAGCTGGGATTCTCGCATTTCGCCAGCAGCGCGAAGACCGGCGAGAACGTGGAGGCGCTCTTCGCCAGGCTCGGCGAGCTGGTGGTAGAGGAGGTGCAGTTCGATGCGGGTGGCGGGCCTGCGAGAGCCAAGGAGGTCGCGACCCTCACCGACGCCTGCGACAGGATAATGGTGGACTTCGTAGACTCTTACGGAGACCAGGAGATGGCCATGTCCATCATCCGGCAGCAGTTCGCCCGCGCGGGGGTGACAGTCACCAGTCCCACGAAAAAGGGGCTTCTCGAGGTGATAGATTGCCTCGCAGCCGCGGAGCGCGACTTCAAGAGCGACGGCGAGGTCAAGGCGAACCAGAGCCGGCGCAGGGCGATAGTCGAGAGAGTCCCGGAAAAACAATGACCCGCCCAATGATTGCCTGATTTTTATTCCGTCAATTTCGGCAAATCATCACTGCTCACGGCCTTCAGCCCGATGCTCTCTACGTACTCGGACAGTGCCTTGTGCTGCGGCCCCTTCATCGCCTTTCTGTGGAAGTACGCCAGCGTCGCGCCCGGCGTCGATTCCTTCGCCAGCTTGATGTGCGCCTCGGCGTCGCTCTCCAGCGCGTACCCGGGCACCATGTGGCCGAAGGCGACGTTCCTGGCGAGCGCCACCTCCGTGAACCGCGGCGCGTAGTGCCCTCCCCCGATGCCTATGGCCACAGGAGAATCGCGCCGCGGGAGCGATATAACTCCTAGAATCGTTTTCGCGATCGCCTTCGCCGCTTCCACGTCGCCCCAGTACTCGTCCGAGCTGCCGATCTCTATGTAGAACGTCGGCGTCTTGATATAAGGGCCGTGATGGGTGACCTCGAACGAGACGCCGTATGGCAGCCCCCTGGCGTTGGTCGCCAGCCCTCTGAGAGCCTCGGTCATCAACTGGGGCGCGGACGGCGGCAGCGCGCCCGGCCTGCCGCCGAAGTCCGCCACACCGTAGTTGCCTATCGGATGCACGGTAAGGGTGCGCTTGCCGGACGCGCTCTTGTGCCTCGACGCGTAGATGACGCATTCGATTTGCGCGTCCGTGAGCGCCCGCACCTCGCCATCGACGTCGTCGTGGGTGATGTGGATGTCGTCGATGTCGTAGAGCAATGAATTGTTGTGTTTCATCAATCTGTCGCCGAGGCCCTCCCAAGTGGCGGCTTCGAGCAGCCTCCCCCTGATGTTGGCGCTGGCCGGGTCCTCGCGCGAACTCACTATCAGAATCATGAGCTCAGTAGCTTCCTCAGCCTGAAGAGGTCCTCGAGGTCGGCCTTGAGCCTTATCTTCTTCAGGGCCATGGCCTTCATCGGGCCCATCTCCTTCCTCAGCACTGCCGTAAGGGTCTTGACGTCGGACTCGAGCGTTATCTCCGCCCCCGGGACGTCCCCTTCCGCGAGGTCGGACAGGCTGCAGTCCTTGAGGTGCATGTTGTAGAGCGGGCCGTCGGAGAGCTTGATCACAATCCTGCGCTCCGTGTCCTTAAGCTCGTCGCGCACCTTCTGGTCCTCGCTTGCGCGCTGGTTGAACTTCCGAACCACCTCTTCCAGCAGTCCCCTAAGCTCGTCCATCGCGCCGCATGAAGCTGTCGAGCTTCAAAACCTTTTGCCCTTGAGCTATGTCCTGGGCCGTCTCCCACGAGCGGCGCGTGTGCGGGGGCAGGTCGCCGTGGCTGGCCATGTATCGCTCCAGAAAGCCCCTCGTAACCGGGTCGCTCGGGTAGCCGCTCCCGATTTTCTCCCCGATGTCCGCAGCGATCTTCCTCATCGCCGCATCGCGCTCGGTCTTGGCGATTATCGAGGCCGCCGAAACGACAGGATAGCGCGCGTCGGCCTCGTGCTCGGAGACGATTTTAGACGGCTTGTACGAGAGCCTCCTGCCGACCTCTGCGCCGTAGAACTCGGCGCGCACATCGGCGGCGTCGAGGTAGACAATGTCGGGCTTGATCCTGTCGATGACCGAGGCGAAGACGCGCGCCTCGATGTCGTTCATAGTCATCTCCCCGCGCAGGGCGTCTATCTGCGAGGCCTCGACGGCGATTGACTCCACCCTCGCTATCTTGCGTATCTGCGGCGCGAGCTCCTCCCTGCGCTTTCCGCTGAGCTTCTTGGAGTCGCGGACCTTCAAAGCCACGAGCGCCGCGTCGTCCTCGACGGCAACGGCGGCCACGACAAGCGGCCCCATGACCGGCCCCCTCCCCGCTTCGTCCACGCCGCAGAGCATCGGTTCAGAATAGGACGGGAGGGTTATCAATGTTGTGGAGAGCGGGGCATTCCACCAAGGGGATTTCTCTCTTCCACTCACTGAGTGGCGAAATCCCCCTTGACCCCCCGATTAAACGCTGAGAATGCCCTGATAGCCACCTTTAAATAAGCCCCCATTGATTATTATCCGGTTGCCATGGCCGAAAAGGTTGTCAAGAAGTGCGACGTCCAGGGCTGCGACGAGGACTCAGTGCGCTCCATCTCGACCGGGAGGGTGAAGGGCGCGCTCGAATGGAACCTCTCCGACGACGGGAAGAGGGCGCACCTCTGCAAGAGGCACTACCGCGAGTTCAAGAAGGCCACGAAGAAGGACAGGGAGCTCGACAGGCTGGCATGGTAGGTGCAAGCCCGATGATGAGGAAGATACCGAGCGGCGTCTTCGGGCTCAACCCGCTCATGGACGGCGGCATAAACGAGCGCACCGTCAGCGTGGTCATAGGCGCGCCTGGCGCGGGGAAGACCACGTTCGCGATAAATTTTCTCAGGAGGGGGCTGGAGCAGGGCGAGGACGCCATCTTCATCACCCTGGATGAAGCTCCGGAACAGATAGTCCAGGAAGTGATTCAGATGGGATGGGAGGACGCGCAGCAGCACCTCGACGACGGCTCCATGGTCTTCATCGACGCCAGCGGCAAGCAGTTCACCAACTTCATCCAGAAGGAGCTCGGCGCCTTCGTCGGCGAGTGGACGGGCCACAACGCGCGCATCGTCATAGACCCGCTGACACCCGTGCTGTGGTCGGTCAAGGAGCGGTACGAGCAGCGCGACATCGTCTCCTACCTTTTGCGCGAGACGAGGAAGATAGGCACCGTCCTCTGCACCCTGGAAGAGCACGGCATACAGGGGGACCTGGCCGCGCCCGAGCTGGTCATACCGATGTACCTGGCCGACAACGTGATACACCTCCGGTACAAGAGCCACGAAAGCCCCGAGAAGAGGGAGATGAAGATAATCAAGTGCCGGAGCAGCAAGCACAGCAGGTACTGGCACCCGTACCGCATCGTGAAGGGCGCGGGCATCATCATCCAGCACGCGTCCGAGGAGTTCGCCCCCGCGGAGAAGCGCGTGGACTTCAAGATGGAGCTGAAGAAGCAGCTCGGCAAGGTCAAGGCCGAGAGGCTCGAGGCCATGCACCCGATGGAGCGGGACGCGATGCTCCATACCCTGGACTCGCTGGCGAACGAGGACCTCAGCGACCTCGACCCCCGGGAAGTGGTGACGCGCATCCTGGAGGAGCATGGCCTCATCTAGGCGCCTGGCCGACGAATTGAGGGAGCGCCTTCGCGGGAACGGGCCGGCGCCCGGACCTTCCAGGACGTCGCTGGTCTTCTCGCGGCCGATGGCGGCGGCCTTCCAGTCCACGATCGGTTGCCTATGCTCCAGGGCTTCACGCATCTCCGCGGTTTCGGGGATGGCTCGCGCAAGCGCGTCCTGGCACCTCGCGTCCCTCGCGGGCTCGGGCTATGTCGATGTCTGGGAGACGGCCATGGGCATTCACTACTCCCCATGCCGCGTCATCGGCGACCCGCGAATGGCCGAGGAACTGGCGTTCCTGCTCGGCCGCCCGGCTAGGCGCGTCGTGCGCTCCGTCCTGGAGAGGCCCGGGAGGAGCACCCTGGAACTGCGGTCCGGCTCCCTTAGCGCGCTCGGGGAGGGCGGGTACTTGAGGATGCAGAGGGATGGAAGGCACTCCCACTGGTACCCCGGAGAGAGGCTAGACGCGCTCAACGATGCAATCGAGCGTGGGGGGAAGGAGTTCCTTGCGAGGCTCGTATCCCTCCTGGAGAGGGACGGGGTGGCCCACACCATAAGCGAGGCGCGCCCGACCGTGACTGTGGTCTTGAAATCGCCTGACATGGAGGCGACGCTCTCCATTCCCAGGGAGATGCTGCCAGGAGCTCTCCTAAAATAACAATTTTATGTAATAATATACATGCGATTTAGTAAAGACTTGGGCCTTCGAATCACTCAACTCTCTTATACAATATGCATACTAAAGTAAACCGAATGGAGCGCAAGAAGGACAAGCGGTTCACGGAGGACTTCGTCGAGAAGTGGAGCAGGTCGTCGGAGCCGGCACAGGAGGACCAGACTGAGAACGTCCTCCGACGCCAGGACCAACTCCTGAAGAAAGACCCAAAGAACGCGAGGGTCTGGTTCGCGCGGGCGCTGATCTTATCCGACATCGGGCAGTATGTCCAGGCTCTCACTTGCGTCAACAAGGCCGAGGAGCTCGACCCGACAATCGACGGCATCTTCCCGGCGAAGGCCAACCTCCTCTCGAGGCTGAACAGGTACCGCGAGGCGGCCCAGTACTTCAAGAAGGGGCTCGACTCCAAGGCCGGAGCAGTAGCCCCGCAGATTGCCGCCAGGCTTACGGAGAAGAAGGCCTCCGAGGAGCTGCTGAGGGAGCTCGTCTCCGAGTTCGGCGGCAGGCTCAAAGCGGGCGCTTCCTCCGGTGAGAGCGCGGCCATCGCCGAGCTCATGACAGTGGAGGGCGTCGGCCGTCTGAAGGCCAAGGCGCTCTACGACGCTGGCTACCGTTCCATAAAGGACTTGCGGGCCGCTGCAGAGGCGGACCTCCAGGCGATGAAGGGCATCGGCGACAGGTCCGGGGGCCTCATCCTAAAGGCCGCGCAGAAAGCGCCCGTCAAGGGCCAGGACATCGATGAGAAGGACTGCCCGCTCTGCGGCATCATCCTCCCATCGACCGACATGGACTGCTACAGCTGCGGCATGACGTTCGAGGACAGGAGCAAGGCCGTCGCGCTCGAGAAGCGCCTTACGGATGCGGAGATGCGCCTGACCGCCAACCCCAAGGACTTCCCGGCGTGGTTCGAGAAGGGCGCCGTCCTGAAGGAGATGGGCAAGCCCAGGGAGGCGCTCGCCGCCATGAACGAGGTGACGAAGGGGGAGCCGTCGTACCCGGGGGTCTGGGACGTCAAGGGCGACCTCTTCAAGGAGCTCGGCGAGGAGAAGATTGCCTCGTCGTGCTACAAGCGCGCGGCCGAGGAGAAGGCCAAGCGGGAGAGGGAGGCGGAGGAGAAGAGCTTCCTCTCCGAGCTCGAGAAGATAGTAGTTGCCGCTCCCAAGGACGACTGGCTCGCCGAGCAGAGGAAGACGCAGGACGAGCTGATGCGCCTCGCGGACAAGGACCTGGACGGCGACCTCGGCAAGGGGCCCGATGTCTCGCCCGAGGAAGAGGTGAAGATAGAGAAGAGCACTTATGACATTTCACGGCCCCTGCCAAAGAAGGAGAAGCCCGAGCGCCCCCTCAAAGCCTCGGAGGAGGAGAGCCTCGAGCGCATATTCACGGAGCGCAAGAGGGAGATTGAATCCAAGCCACCCGCGCCGGAGCCGAAGCGCGGCCCTGGCCTGACCAACGGCCTGAGGCGCGGCAGGGAGGCCGGCCTAACCAACGGCCTGAGGCGCGGCAGGGAGGCCGGCCTAACCAACGGCCTGAGGCGCGGCAGGGAGGCCGGCCTAACCAACGGGCTCGGCGGCCGCACCAACGGATTGACTAATGGCACTTCGAGGGGCAGGACAAACGGCCTGACCAACGGCGCCGGCGGGGCAGAATCCCTCACCACGGTGGGCTTCGTCAACGGCCTGGGCTCGGCCGACTTCGGCAGCTTCGGCGTCACGAACGGTCTCACCAACGGCTTCGGCCTGACGAACGGTCTCGGCGGACACAAGTTCCAGCGCGAGGCGCGAAGGAACCGCTGGAAGCTCTACGTCATCCCCATCGTCATGTTCTCCATCATGCTCGTGCCGCTGCTGACGACGGTGACCACCACCGTGGAAGGGCCCTTGCTGCTGGTGCAGATAGACGGCGGCTTCGACGACTGGCAGTCGGTGGCGAAGTTCTCGGCGTCGCCCGAGCCCGCCGCCATAAATCCCAACATCGACATAATCTCCACGGCAGCTTTCGACAACGGCGGCAAGTACCTCGCGGTCTACGTGCGCGTCGCCGGCGACATGCTCGCGGGCCAGCCTGTCTCTACGGACGGTCTGGTCGACAAGGTCCGCATATTCTTCGACGGCGACGGCTCCCGGACCACGGGCTACGAGATAGAGGGCATCGGCGCAGACCTCATGATAGAGGTGCAGGGCTGGAGGCAGGGTGTCAGCTCCGCTTCCCTCTACAGGCACCAGGGCAGCGACTGCTGGGCGTGGAGCGGCTTCTCGCAAGCGTCCACCGTGAGCGCCAGGGTGTCGGGCTCGATGCTCGAGACCGAGCTGGACTGGACGCTGGTAAGCAACAGGAACGCGACCAAGGTCCTGGTTGCCGCGCAGTGCTGGGACGATTCCCAGGACGTTTCGGAGTTCATAATAGCGCCAGGTGGTTCCGCCCTCCAGGTCATACAGAGCGGGGCGGCGGCAAACGCCATATCTGGCGCCGCGCGCCTTTCCACGGTCGAGCTGATGGGCGGCGCCGGCGGCGCGGACGTTTCCGCTCTCTCGTTCGCTCTGAACGGCACGGCGGGCGCTCCTTCCGGCCTCAAGCTCGCGAGGTCGAACGGCATGGACATCGCATCGGCCACGCCCTCCGGCGGAGTTGTTTCGTTCTCATTCCCACCAATCACGATAAACGAAGGCGAGGTGCAGACCTGGTTCTTGGAGGCGGATGTGGGCAGCTTGGCGCCCGGCGGGACGCTTTCAGCGTCTATCGAGCGCCCGGAGCAGGTTGGTACGAGCGCGGTCGCGCACCTCGTCACTTCTTCCCGCAGGTTCTCGTACGTTTCCGCGCCCCCGAGCACGCCCTCCATAGACGGCGGGTTCGCCGAATGGGGCAACGCCCACTCGGACCCGGCCGACGACGCCAGGCACGGCGTCGACGTCACGGGCTACGGCGCACTGGCGGCTGGAGCGGGCCTGGACCTCTACGCCAAGGTGGACAACGAGATACTCGGCGGCGAGGCGGTACCGACGAACGTCACTGAGCGCGTCTCTGGCTCGACCCAGCCGTCGCCCACGACCGTCGGCGACTCGGACCGCGACGGCGTTCCGGACAACGTCGACCCGATGGCGAGCGACTTCAACAACGACGGCCTGAACGACGCCGGCAGCGTCGTCTCCATCAACGGCATCGTCTACCCCGACGTCGACAGCGATGGCGTCCCCGACTACCCGCGCGTGGCCTCCGGCGGCATCACGGACTATTGGCTCAACACGACGATACCGGGAAGCTTCCCTGCGGCCTATGCAGGCAGGTTCGCCAGCGTCTACATCGGCCACGTGGAAAGGCCAATAGTCACGGGCGAGGACACACTGAGGTTCTTCGTCGATGACGGCTCCGCGGGCGGCTACTCTTACGCCGGCATGGGCGCCGACTACCTCGTGGAGTTCTCAGGCAAGTACGGCAGGGTGCGCAGCTCGCGCTACATGCAATTCACGGGAGCATCCCCGGGCGCGTGGGGCTGGCAGGAGATACCGGGGGCGCTGAGCTTCGCATATGATATGACTGCGCTGGAGGCCTCGGTCCCATTGGCCAGCGCAGCGATGGTGGCAGTCGAGTGCAGCGGCTGGGACCAGCAGGACACGACGGACGGAGGCGGGCTTGTGAATTCCACAAGGATGACAAGGGCGGTCAACTCGGACGATATCATCAACGCCAATTCAATGTTTACTCTCAACGAGGTTACTACTGGATACGGCGCCGCGGCAAGCGACCAGTTCGGATGGAACGTGTCGTGGGCCGGGGACGTCAACGGGGATGGGAGGGACGATGTAATCGTGGGCGCTCCTGGCAACAACAGCGGCAGGGGCGCGGCCTACATCTTCTTCGGCTACACGGGCTTCAACTCGTTCCAGGGGAAGTACATCAATCCTTTGAACGCGAATGTCACGATAAACGGCACTACGGTGAACGGGCACTTCGGGTGGGATGTTAGCGGTGGAGGAAATATCAATGGCGATATTTATAATGACTTTATAATTGGAGAGCCGGACAATGGTGCAGGGTACGCATATATTTTCTATGGTCAGGCTTGGTCGTCACCACCCTATTTCCTAACATCTGCAAGTGCTAGTAGAACTGAAAGCGGTGAGACATCCGGAGATAAATTCGGTGCCTCCGTTGATGTGGGAGTCGATATGTCTGACGATGGCCAAGATGATCCCATCGTCGGCGCATATGCTCGGTCGACAACTCGCGGAAAAACGTATGTGATTCCTAGTGAGGGGAGCAGAACATCATTGAGAATCAGTGGAACATACAATTATTCGAAAGATGAAAACCCGAATCTTTCAATCCCCGATGCTAGTTTAACCGGAGCCACAAGTACACTTTCAATAACAGATGCGGGTACCATTGCTTCGTTAAGAGTTTATCTCCACATCACCCACACATATATAAGTGATTTAGTAATCAACCTTACCCATCCAGATGGTACGTTAATAACCCTATTTGGAAGGACGGATTCGAGTAGTGATAATATCTATGGTTGGTATTCTGGAAGAACATTTACTTCTCAAGCTTCCGGAAACGAACAACCTATTGCGAATTTAAATTTGTATGTAGGGAAATATTCGAATGGCAATTGGATATTGAAGGTTCACGATGCACTAGCTGGAGATACCGGTACAATTGATGAATGGAGTGTAGAAATATCATTTGGCTATCCGACTGCACCTTATTATGGAGAAAGAAGTAACAATGCCCACGGATTTAGTGTGTCAGGAGCCGGTGATTTTAACAAGGATACATATAAAGATATCATTGTAGGCGCTCCTCAACATACTTCCAATGAGGGAAAGGCCTATGTATATTACGGTAACTCTGTGAGGGGTGATCCAAAATCTGCACAATACAACTATACCAGCGGGGGAGGCACAAACAAAAGGTACTGGTATGTTTCTAGTGCGTCCGCGTTTAACACTGCAACTCTTTCCCAAGGTACAGAAACGGTAGGTACCTCATATAACTATATCGCATATTCCGATGGAAGTTCTACGGTTTTAAATTCAGCCAATGCCATTACCTGGAGATTCGAATATAATGTTAATGAGAACCCAGAACTCATGGAAACAATATTTTTCGAAAGCGTTGCATACAATGCAGTCAGCGTAACACATAGATTATATATTTGGAATGTTGCATCGTCCACTTGGGAAGTATTAGAATCAAAAGCATCGAATACATATACACTTAGTCCGCTCGGAGGAAGTGTATCCTCGGGATTGAATGATTATTTCAATGCCACCGGAAAGATTAATTTCTGCATTCATAGGGTTTCTAGGGCACTGGCTGCCCAATTCGGCCCTGACTCTGTCTTCTTGAACGTAAAATATCGTGATGGAGTGGTCCTGAACGGAACCACAAGTAGTAGTTTCGGCTTGTCCGTTGCTGGCGTAGGTAATGCAAATGCCGACGGTACTGGATATGATGACGTTGTAGTTGGTGCCCCTGATGACACAACTAACACTGGTGCGGTGAAATTCTTCGCCGGAGGCGCTTATGCCAGCGGAAGGTCAATTACATACGCTGCTGCAGATGCTACCTTTACGGGCCAAGCCTCTGGTGATAAATTCGGTTTCTCTGTGAATAGTGCTGGAAATATAGGTCTGGGATTACCTAGTGATACGGGAATACCAGATATAATCATCGGAGCTCCCTTTAGGGATAATGGGACTGCAGACTCTGGAACTGTGTACGTTTTCAATGGTTCTACATCTCTTACAGGTTCCATCAGTGCCTCCTCCGCCGACTACATGCGCAACGGCTCCCAGGCAGGCTGCCACTTCGGCTGGTCGGTGTGCAAGGCCGGCGACTTCAACGTCGAGGGGCACAACGACATCATCGTGGGCGCCCCCGACTGGACGAACACGACGAACAGCTGGAATTACGCGGGCTGGACGCAGATTCTCTCCGTAATCATTCCTGAATTCGGCCACCTCGTCACCGCCCTCATGCCCGTCGCCCTCGTCCTCCCCATCGCCTATCGCCGCCGCAGGCGCAGGGCATCGGGAGCTCCCAGGGAAGGTTGAAATAGGCTCTGCGCATAATCTTGGACGTGCACGACAAGGCCCGCAAGATTCTTGGCGCCATCGACGTCCTTCTCATCGTCATGGCGCTGGCCATCGCGCTGGGCTTCGGCTTCGCCGACCCGATGCCGCTAATCACGTTCGTGCTGTTCTTCGCCGCGCTCGCGAGCATCATCATCTTCTGGCGCTACAAGATCCCCATTGTCATCGTCGCTGTGGGCGTCCTCCTCGCCCTCAAAATCCTGACGGTCGAGACCTTCATCGAGTATGCGCACATCAACGTCATCGCGTTCCTGATAGGGATGATGGTCGTCGTGGCCTTCCTCGAGGACAGGGGGTTCTTCGACGCCCTCCTCGGCATCATGGTCTCGAAGTTTCAGAAGAGCGCGAGGCTCCTGTTCGTCGCCATGCTCGCTCTATCTGCCCTCTTCGCCGCCCTGCTCGGGGAGGTCTCGTCCACGCTCTTCATGTGCGCAATCGCGCTCAAGCTGGCGAAGAAGTACGAGCTGAGGCCGCTCCCGTTCGTCATCTCCGTCGTCTTCGCCACCAACGTGGGGAGCGCGTTCACCCTCCTGGGGAATCCCGTCGGCGTCCTGATAGCCTTCGAGGGGAACCTGACCTTCTCCGACTTCCTTGTATGGGCGCTGCCGACGGGCCTAATCGTGCTCGCGGCCACGATAGCCCTCTGCCTCCGGCTCTTCAGGAAGGACATCGCCGCCCTGGACGAGGGGATGAAGAAAGAGCGCGCAGCCTCCCCGGCCGACGAGGGCGCGTACGTGCAGCTCCTTCGCCACGGCGGGATGAGGCTGCCTGTCGCAATCTTCGTCGGGACAATCGTCGGGCTCGTTGTCTACAGGCCGCTGGAGGACATCATGGGCATCGAGAGGAACACGCTCCTCCTGGCCATTCCGCTCATCGCTGCAGCGGTATCCCTCATCGCGGGGAAGAGCGCCAGCGCCGAGGTCATAGAGAAGCGCGTCGAGTGGCCCACGCTCCTGTTCTTCATCTTCTTCTTCGGCATCGCCGGCGCGCTCCAGTATGCCGGCGTGACTGCGGCCATCGCCGGCAAAATACAGGGCCTGTCCGGCGGCAACACGGCCCTCGCGATAGCGGTCGTAATAGTGATCGCGGGGATATCGTCGGCATTCATGGACAATGTCCTGGCGGTCGCCACGTTCGCCCCCATCGTCCAGGGGCTGGGCGCCAACGCCTTCCCGCTGTGGTGGGCGCTCCTGTTCGGCGCGTGCTTCATGGGGAACCTGACGATAATCGGCAGCTCGGCCAACATCATCGCCATCGGTCTGTACGAGAAGGGGACGGGGAAGAGCGTCTCTTTCTACGAATGGCTGAAGTACGGCGCTGTCGTGGCAACCGTGCAGCTGCTGATAGCCCTCGCGCTGACGGTCGTCCTGCACGTCTATGCCTTCCCGGCCTGAAGACCGAAACAGTTATTACCCCCCAACTGTGTATGTTTTACGCCAGGAGAAGGCGGGCGGCTTACGGAAGCTCACCTCCGGGTGAGCCTCTGAGGAAAGTCCCCCCTCGATTGCCCTGGATGCTGTCCATCAGCGGAAAGGGCGCCATGGTGGGCCGGCGTAGGCTCGGCATGCAGGCGCAAGCCTCGCATACGGGCGCAAGCCGGCAGGGCGAGAGCCCTGGCAAGGGCGCAGAAACGGCACAGCCCGCGCCTAGGATGAACCCTCTGGGGGGGACGTTGGCGCGGGACATGGTGAAACGGCGACTCCACACCCGAGCAAGTCCAAACATGGTAGGACGCTTAGTCGAATGCCGCCGCGGTCTCGAAAGGGCCCGGGCACAGAAGGGGGCTTACAGCTTTGACCTGGCACTCTTTTTTCTTTGGTCTACTGGCAGAGCAGAAATGCGTCAGACACCCCAAACAACTGCTGAAATATCCTTTGTAAAATGGGTACAAAATCCTTTAGATTTTTATTCTTTTTATTATCGTTTTTTGTCTCAGTTCATTACAAACTGGCAATGATAAAACCGTACTATGGACATTGCTCTTTCGCGCCCCGCGCAAGCGGGACCGCAGGAGCGAAAACATGAAACCCGACAAGGACAAGACGGACGAAGTGAAGCAGTGCCACGCCGTGGTGATAGGAGCGGACGACAACCCAGAAAACATCCAGAACCTGAACATACCCAAGGGAGCGACCGGAGCGCAGGTGAAGACCCAGCTGGGCAAGCCCCTGGACTACGTACTCCGCCGGCAGGAAACCGGCGAAGTGATCCAGAACAGCGACGAGGTGTACCAGAAAGTCCAAGAGGGGGACAAGCTCCTTCTGAACCCGCTCACGAGGGTAGGGCAGGCTCAGTAAACCCTTTCCCCTTTTATTTTTTGGAGGTGAAACATGGAAAGCCTGGAGC
>JACRNV010000049.1 GCA_016214785.1 Methanobacteriota archaeon | reverse complement strand
CTGCATCTCCCTGAGTTCGTCTAATGAGAACTCTGGAAGGAACTCATCCCCTTTTGCCAAATTCCATCCCATGCTATCGCCGCCATCCTATAGGGGGTGTATAGCTTTGAAGTATATTTACTTTTGTCCTAAGCTATAAGTACCGGTATTGGAAGAGTAACGAAGATACATCAACGGGAAAATACTCGAAACAATTCTTAGATGAATTACCACCAGAAGAAAGGAAAAAGTGGACTCGGAGGAAGATATGATGAAAGAATTATGTCCATCCTTTGCTAACCCCAAAACATGGAGAAATAACATCCAAGAAAAAATAGCAAAAGAGGATTGGAAAAAGCTACGATTGAAGATCTTGAAGAGAGATGATTACACTTGTCAGTATTGCGGATTTAGGGCAGAAAAATGGCAAATTGCCCATCATATAGATGGAAATCCAAATAACAATGAAGACACTAACTTGGAAACAATTTGCCCAATGTGTAATCTCATTCATCATAGTGGCCAAGGTTGTGTAGTGCAGGGCATAGTTGATTTATATACAGAATCTAATTATTCCCAGAATGAAATAGTACAAATCACAAGAAAAATGAGGGCAGAGGGCAAGACGGACCAAGAGATTATCAATTTTTTAGGCTTGAAAGAAAAAATGCCGTTTAAAATGGATGTTTCATATCTAAGAAATTTATACGGGTTTGTAACTTCACGAAAAACACTTCAAGATTGGACACAAAAGGCATTGGAGTATGGATACAATATATCGGCAAGAAAATGAATGGCGGTGTTAAAAATGGAAGTGAAAGAAATAGAAATGAAGTATATACGTTTGTCTGAATACAACACGAGGAAAGATTTGGCTGCAGGAACTGAAGATACGGGGATTGAGGATTTAGCTAATAGCATTAGAGAGAAAGGTTTGCTCAATCCCATAATTGTCAGAAGGAAAGACGATAGGAACTACGAATTAATAGCTGGCCAGAGACATTTCCTCGCATGTCAAAAATTAGGATGGGAGAATATCCCTGCGATTATTAGGGATGTTACTGATGATACAGATGCTACGATAATATCCCTTGTGGAGAATGTGCATCGTGCAGATATGAATCCCATTGATAAAGCACGAGCATACCAGAAGATATTCGAGAAATATAAGGATTGCAATAAAGTAGCCAAAGAAACTGGGGTATCTGCATCCACAATTAGAAAATATCTAACTCTTCTCAATCTCGCCCCGACCATCCAAGAGAAGCTAACTACATCTGACGGGCCAGCTGGAATTTCTGCATTAGCAAAAATCGCCGAGACATTTAATCCTAAACAGCAAGAAGAAGTTCTTGATAGAATAGGTGGATTTAAACAACAAATTCAACTTGAAATGATAAAGAGAAGTGATGGCGACTTAGATAAACTCGAAGAATTGAGAGAACAAGCTTTGGAGGGTGCTTTTGACACTCGACTTTGTAGGGGCCTAGACCACTGTCAATTTATTCCAGAAGAACTGATAGAACCAATCAAAGAGGCGGTCAAAAAATTTGAGGATGAAGGAGACATAAAATCGTTTAAAGACGTAGTAAAAAAACTAAGAAGGTGAAGTAATTTGAGCCCTCCGTCCACGACTCTTCGCAACCCTTCGGGTTGCTCGCCCTCGCTGTCGCTCGGGTCGCCTAACAGCGGACATACGGTTCGGGCTTACGCCCTCACCCAAATGCTCGGCTTCGCCTCGCACTTCGTATATCCGCAGCCGTTATACGCAGTCGTGAGCAAAAGGCTTAAAGGAAACATGCAGATACAGACAGACAGTTGTCAATATGCCTCGAAAGATATCTGACTCTATCCATCCTGCTTTCGCAAAGCTAAAAAAAACCGACATAAAGAGATTGTCTCCGGAGCAAATCGACGAACGTGGGAGGAATTATTACAAACAGAATCGTGTTAAGAACCCGACTGTGCAAAACAAGGTCATGCGTGCTGATGTGGTGGGCACGGACAGATATCGAGTGGAAATAACGGCTGAAGGGAATACCCCCTATGAACTGGAATTATCATGCGATTGCCCGTATCAAGGAGGAATCTGCAAACATGTCGTGGCCGTGTTATACACATGGATTGAATCTCCAAAAAGCTTCACCCACTCAAAGGATAAGAAAAATGAACTGAGATCGCTAAACAGGGAGCAGTTAGTCAAAATTCTTTCAAACATCCTCGAAGACAACCCGGAGTTGCAGCTAACTGTAGAACTATATTCAAAGCTGGAACTGGGCAGGCCATCTGATGTAAGCAAGATTAAGAAAGAAATAGACACCCTATTCTCCAGCGATTATATAGAATACAAGGCAGTTCCGAATTTCATCAAGGAACTCAGGCGAATAAGGAAAATCGCAGAGAACATCATGGATGGTGGAGATTTCAATGGTGCCTTTGAAATTCTGGTACATATCGTAGAGGCATGCACAAGAAAAGGCGGGATGGTTGACGACTCAAGCGGTAGGCTCGGGGAGTTTCTTGGCGGCGCCGTGAACATCTGTGCGGATTGTTTTCCCAATGTAATGAACACCGAGGAATTGAAACAAAAATTCTTGCATAAAGTTTTCGATATGTACCTGGAAAGACACATTGTTTATGAAGACAACATCGGAGACTTTCTCCTTCAGTGCTTTAAAGATGAGCTTGATTTCCTGGAAAAACATGCTCTCGAAAGGCTTGAGGAAATTGCCAGGGTTGCCGGAAGCCCGAAGAAGAAAAGCCATGAAAAATATCTTCTGGTCAGACTTCTGCTCGACATATATGAAGAGATGGGGGACATCGAAAAATATATCGCTCTCTGCAAACGCAACATCTCAGAATACAGCATGATGAACCTCACTGAAAAATTCATCGAACTGAACAGGATTGATGAGGCGGCTGCAGTTTGTGAGGATGAGATAAAGGCGAGAAGGGACCATGGATATTTCAGCGATGCGCTGGAAAAACTGAAAGGCGAAAAAAAGCATTGAGGCCATGTGGTCTTTCATGTTTTTCACAGGCTGAAATTCAACGTGACCGATTTTATCCCATCAACTGGCGAAGTTAAGTGTCCTATTGGCATGCGCCATCATTCCATGCACCCCACTATAAACCCAACCTCTCCCCCTTCGCCGGCAGCCTCGCCACTGGTTTATCCAATAGTCCCGCGTCTATCCCCCGGCGTGCATCGACGCCAGGTACAGGTGCGCGTTGCGCCTGTCTAGAACGTGCGACTCGTCCAGGTGCCACGGCGCCTTCCATTTCTTCAGGCCGCTCGAAACCTCGAACCCGATCTGGCGCTTACCGTCAAGGCAGACCACGTCGACCTCGGTGTGGTTGCGCCAGTAGTGGACCGGGCACAATCTCGAGAGATGCGAGGCGACGGTCGCCTCCAACACCCAGTCCATCGGAACTTCCTGGCGTACGTACTCACCAAACACCTTGAAGATGAACGGGTCCATGAGGTGCAATTTTTTATTTTTCCGATGTTCCACACGGCCATCTGCCGCCAGATGGCTCAAAGGCAACAAGGCGTACATCCCTTCGAGCGTTTCGACGTAGGACTGCACTGTGTGCGGGGAATTCACGCTTGTCTGAGAGGAAATGGAGTTCCAGCTGACGGTCGTCCCGGCAGCCCTCATCAGATAGGAGACAACCTCCTTCATGTACCTGTCGCTCTTCCCCGCACGGTTCCAGTCGCCCCTCAGCCAGTCCATGTATGTCCTGGATGTGCTGATTGAAACCTTCCCGGCGCGCGCGTAATCCCGCACGCTCCGCGGAAATCCCCCGACTTCCAGATAGTTCTCCAGCAGGGCGCCCAATCTCTCCGTGAACAATCCATTGGCCTTCACGTTCTCAGCCAGGCCGGACAGCCCACCGCTTTTTAGGGCAAGACCGCCCACCAACCCGGCGAACCGTGTAAAATCCAGCGGCAACATCACATGGTCGAGGCCGTGCCCCCTTCGCCCCGGGAACATCTCCTTTTGCCTCAGGAGGTCGATGCTGGCCGACCCGGTCACGACAAGCACGTCCCGGTTGAAGACCCCAGCGTCGATGCGGGCTTTGACCGCGCGCCACCACTCTTCGACGAACGTTACCTCGTCGAGCAGTATGACGCTGCCCTTGACCTTCCAGGCCTCGCGGGAAGCGATGTAGGCGTCGAGAACTTCTCCAAGGTCGGAGTAATCATGGAGTTCGTCGCACGAGTAGTAGAAGACCGATTTTGGTTCGACGGACTCGACGAGGCGGCTGGCCAGGATCTTCAAAGCCGTTGTCTTCCCGACCTGTCTCGGTCCTGTGATGAAATGGAGGGAAAACGGCTTCAACTCGAGGTTCTCGATTATTTCTGGGAGCCATTTCAGTTCAGACGAACTCCACGCTTCGTATGCCTCGTCCGGCTCTCCCGACCACCAAGGGTTGTAGCGTTCCATCACCGGGGCAATAGTCGTGCGGAAATAAAAACGTTTGCATTTGAATTGCACAATAGTATTTAAATGATTTGCATTACGGGTGCCGGTGCATGCTGCCAGCCAGGCTGGACGATTAGATTCCCGGCGCAGGCGGGCCGGGCGGTCCACGTTGGCCAAGTACGGCCTAGACTACGTGACGGAAAAGCATCTCCCTGAGAAATTGGTAGAGCTGGGAGTGCTGTAGGGCCCTTGAGAGAACATCAGGTTCAGCTCGTTTCTGATTGCCTCGCGCACCCCATCACGTACCGTATCTCCTCCTCCAGTGCCGGCAACCTCGCCACCAGCAGCGGCTCCAAAGTCTTCCAGTCCCTGCGCTTCTCCTCCATCTTCTTTCGGAATGCCGGGAGCGTGAACCCCGGGACCTTGCGCCTTACCTCTGTCATGTTCAGCTTCGCACCCTGTTTCAACAAGGTATATAGGTCGTGGACGTCGCGCGGCTTGTCCCTGCCGTAGATGGCCGAGACTTTGTCCGAGGCCATGTCGCCGGCGCCGGGCACGCGCATCTCCACCGGCGGCACGTCCGGGTACGGAGAGTACATGGTCACAGGACACCCCCTGGCGGAGCACTCGGCCGAGGCCAGTATCTCGACATGGAGCGGTATCGAGCGCGGGTGCGCCAGGGAGGTGACGGACAGCTTGACGAATTCCATGTTGGCAGTCCGCTTCTTCCTCTGGACGCCGCACTCGAAACCGAGGAACCCCAGCTCCCGGGCGACATGCTCGCCCGCCTCCGGAGGGATGTTCGTGGCGCACATGTCCAGGTCCTCGGAGAACCTGTCTCCTCGGTAGACCTTCCATATGCACGTGCCGCCCCTGAAGACTAGACTAGGCGTATGCCGGTAAAGGATGTGCAGAGATAGGTCCTGTAGGTAATCCTTCCATATCTGGTCAACTATCCTGAGGCGACGCATATGGGCGTAGCCCTTCAGCTCGTTCGTCGTCAGCATCTCAGCAGCTCCTTCACGGCGGCCATCACCCGCCGGTTTCCAGTCAATTCGGAATACTCGCTCAGCAGCTTCGCATCGGCGGATTTCACGGCCTCGCCAAGTTCGCCGAGGGGTATCTCCCTCAGGTAGATGCCATCGATGATGATTTTCTCGATCTTGGCCAGCGGCATCCGCTGCCCGTCGCCGGACGGGACGTTCTCGTAGCCGAACATCATCCCGGGCCTGACATAATAAAATCGGATATCGGAGCCGGTGAAATGGAGCTTGCGCGCGAACCTTTTCCGGGACGTGACGACCTGCACCGAGAAGGGTATCTGCGTGGTCAGGCCGCGCGCACTCATCGCCGACCACAGCGACAGGTAGCACGGCTCGGTGAGGTGGGTTGCGACCAGAGCTGCGTCCTCGGACGCGGTGTATTTTCCGCGCTCGACTCGGGCGATCCTCCCCGAAACGGACATCTGGTGGAGACGCTGTCTCGCATATGCCGCGGGGACGCCGCGATCTGCCAGGTCCTTGACGCCGAAGACCGGCTTCTTCAGGACGTCGGCGATTTGTTTCAAATACAAATTCATAGGCACGTTCGGTGATAGCGTATTTGGATATATAAATCTATGCAAGTTATTTAAGAATATAACTATCATCGAATCTACTGTAGCAACGATTTTCCCGCCAGCGCTATCTTATACGGATAAACCTCTCCTTTGAACACCCCCGCCCTCACTGCCGGATCCTCCTCGAATATCCTCTTGGCCTCCTTCTCGTTCTCCGCCAGGTAAATAACGATACCGAAGCTGCTCGGGTCGATGTTCAGCGTGCGCCCAGCGAGCAGCACAACGCCTTTCGCAGTTAGCTTCTTCAGATACAGGAAGTGCTCGCCGACGATGCGCCCCTCTTCCTCCGTCGGTCCCTCGGATAGCATCCCCGGGCGTGTCGGCTGTATCCTGTAAAGCCACTCCTTCTTTTCCATGGGAAGCGCATCGCGCGGGACGGTTAATATTTTACCGGTGTGTGGCATCCGTCCCGCGATGGTCGAAATCACCGAATCGCGCTCGTTCGCCGACCGGGCGAAATGGCGCGCATGGCTCGAGAAGAACCACTCGACCAAGAAGGAGCTGTGGCTCGTCTTCTACAAGAAGGGGAGCGGCAGGCAGGGCATACCTTACGAGGACTCGGTCGAGGAGGCGCTGTGCTTCGGGTGGATTGACGGACAGATCAGGCGCATCGACCGCGATAGGTGCGCGCGAAGGTTCACCCCCAGGCGCAGGGGTGGAGTCTGGTCGGAGTCCAACATCGGGCGCGTCGAGAGGATGAAGAGGGAAGGCAAAATGACGAAGGCCGGCATCGAGGCCTTCAAGGGCGCAAGGAAGAACCCCATACACGACATCCTGAAGAAGGACACTGACCTGCCATCCTATATCGAAAGCGCATTGAAAGCTAACAAGGAGGCATGGGCCTACTTCTGCTCTCTTTCCCGATCGCATAAAAGGCAGTACGTCTGGTGGGTTCACAGCGCGAAGAAGGAGGAGACGCGCCAGCGGAGGCTCGCAAAGGCCGTGGAGATGCTGGCGCGGGGGAAAAAACCGGGCATCAACGGATTTGACTAGGGGCGAATGCTTATTACCATCCAAAGCATTCTCTCCGACGATGGAAATGGAGAAGAATGAGCGCGCTCTTCTCGTCGCCCCCTGCGGCATGGACTGTGCCATCTGCGGCGCCTACCTCGCCGGGAAACACGATGTCAAATCCAAAGGCGTTCGCATGCCTTACTGCAAAGGGTGCAGGCCACGCGGAAAAATGTGCGCCTTCCTCAAGAAGCGGTGCCCCACGCTCATGCAGGGCGGAGTCGAATTCTGCTTCGAGTGCGGCTCTTTTCCCTGCGGGAGGTTGCGCACCATCGATAAAAGGTATAGGGAAAGATACCGCACATCTCTTATAGGCAATTCCAAATTGCTCAGGAAAATTGGAATGGGTGCATTTCTCAGGAAGCAGGAAAAAGAATGGCGCTGCGCGAAATGCGGCGGAACAATATGCTGCCACAACGGGCTCTGCTTCGCCTGCGACATCTATGAACTGCGGAAGAGGAAGCAGAAATACAGATGGAGGGAATGACCTCTTTCACAGGTCAGCGCAACCCCCTTTCTATCCGGGCGCGGTTGCCAGCCCGATGGAGGTCAGAGCGCAGTGCGCCGCATACTCAAACGTACATCGCCGCATTATAGCCGCATATCGGGCAGACGTTGTCCTGCTCCTCGTTGACCGAGCCGCACAGCGCGCACTTCTTGCGGTTGTCCGGCAGTTCCTCGATGATACCGTCCCCGGGGGCGAAAAGCAGGCGGACGATATCCTTGACCCCCTCGAACTCGCCCATGTCCCCGGACCAGCCCTTGCATTGCAGCCAGAACCTCTCCTCGATGGCATCCATGGTCTTCGCGACCTTGCTCTGGAGCTTCGCGTCCGCCTTCCCGTTATAGATGACCGCGAGGTAGATATTGTCGCCCAGTTCGATGAGCATGTTCCTGTCCTCGAACTCGAGGCGCTTGAGGGCCCATTGGCCCGCACCGAAGGCCTCGCGGACGAAGCTCTGGATGGCCGTTAGGAAACCCGCCACAATGTCAAAGTCGCCGCAGTCGTCCTCCTTGACGTCCGCGTAGCTGATGAGGCATCCGCTGTTGTGTATCAGAAAGGCTCTCTCTACATTAGGCGAATCATCGTCCGTTCCGATCCTTGAACCCCCTCGGGTTAACGGAGAATGATGCATCGGCTATAACAGTTTTGCGATTGCGCTCGGAGACGAACTGGTTTCGCACATGGGATTCGCGTTCTCGCCATCGCAGCGATGGCGCTAAGGGCAAACCCTTTTCTACCCTTCGGGGCATCATCTGGCCCGATGAAGGTCAGAGCGCAGTGCGCCCCCTGCCTGCTCAACAGGGTGCTCTACGAGACGAGGCTCGTGAACCCCGAGCTCGAGGGCGAAGTAATCGAAGCCTGCCTTAAAAAGATGTGCGAGCTCTGGGCCCCCAATGAGACCTCGACGGAGATTGCCGTCAAGGTCCACAGGCTCGCCTACGACATGCTCGGCACCGACGACCCGTACGCTATGGTCAAGGCAGTGAGCAACAGGGTCGCCATTGACCTTCTCCCAAGGGCCAGAGCGAAGGCCGTAAGGAGCAAGGACAGGCTGCGCGAAGCCGCCCTCGCGGCAATAATCGGCAACGTCCTGGACTTCGGCATCCGCTCGGCCGTCGACGAACCCGAGCAACTCAGGGGCAAGTTCGACGCCCTCTGGGCCGAGGGGCTGCACCGCGACGACACCAAGAAGATGGCCAAGTACCTGCGGAATGGCGCGAGAATCGTCTACCTCGCAGACAACTGCGGCGAGATCATCTTCGACACTATCCTGCTGGATGAGCTAAGGAGGCGCGGCGCGCACGTCACTCTGGTCGTGCGCGGTAAAAAAATCCTCACGGACGCGACGATGGAGGACGTGAAGGCTCTCGGAATAGGCAAGCACGCGGATGCCATCGCCACAACCGAAAGCTTCGCCGTCGGCCTCCCGACAAAGCCGATGCCACGGAAGCTCAGGAAGCTCTTGGAGGGCGCGGACTTGATAATATGCAAAGGGATGGGCAATTACGAAGCCCTTTCCGAGCAGGGGTTCAGACCCATAATCTACCTCATGCGCACGAAGTGCAGGCCCGTCGCCGAGAGCGTCGGCGAGCCGCTGGACAAGAACGTGGCTAAGATGTTCGAGTAGGCATGTTGTTTTTATCAGAGTAGACTACGAGGAAAACCAGCAGCATCAGCGCGAGGCCGCCGATGACGGTCAGGACGAAAGCCATCGCAAAGGACAGGGTCGAGACGCCTGCGGCCATGACTAGGTGCCTCCTGGCGCTCAAGCGCGCCCACCGGAGGGCGATGAAGGCTATGGCGAACCAGATGAGCCAGAATGTAAGGGCTGCGAGAGCAGTCCCCAAGGGCTCAGAGTTATCGTGCAGCCAAATACCGAAGCCAAGCCACGCGTCTCCAATCCTCTCGGACATGCCGGCCTTTCCCGGCGCAGCCCTGAGGTCGAAGTCAGGTGCCGTAGTGCCGTAATCGAAAAGGTAGAGCCTCTTCCCATCCATCACGATAGAACGGGTCCCGACCGGGAAGGACATCTTCTTCCCCTCCGGAACCTCAAAAGCCACCCTCACACTCCCCTGCCCCGACCACGCTGGCGAAGTGCCAAGGGGAAAGAACGCGCTCCCGTTGTCGAGAGGGAGCTCCGCGGAGAGCTCGAAACCTTGCAGAGCGCCTATGCCATACGTCGCGAGGACGAGGCCGTAGAAGATATCTTTGAGAGGCTGATATGATACCGACTCGTAAAGGCGCTCGAGCGCGGGGTCCACGAACCACCCGCCGTATCCCGCAAAATCAGGGCTCGCAGGCCCGGACCCCCAGTAATTGAGCTCGATGGACGGGTGCGCGGCCACGAACTCCTTGAATTGCGATAAAACAGACGGATACGACCTTTGGAGGGAGCTATAATTCTGGGAGTCTATCGGCGGGACTGTCGTCGCGCTGACCATAACCGCGTTGTAGTTGCCGTAGGCCTCGACGATGCCCCTTGCGTTCTCGGGAACGGCCACTCCCAGGCCGTCGAATGCGTCCTTCAGCGAACTTACATTCTTGAAGCTCACGACATCGGCGCTCAGCCCCTCGTCCACGAAGACGTGGGCAGCGCCGCCGCCCAAGCCCCCGGCCGAGGCGTACCCCTGCGTGAGGACGAGACCGAACGGGAGGAGGTTCTCGAGCGCGGCATCGCTCAGGGTCTTTTGATACGATTCGCCAAGCCTCTGGGCGCCGTCCTCGGCGGCGTTGGCCATAGTGAAAGCCTTGGCGAGGGAGTGCTCATCCTCGAATACCCAGTCGTCGGTCCTCTTCAGCCCGACGCTGGCCGGTGGCGTGAGCATCGGCAGCAGGATCGTAATGTTCTTCCCTGGCTCGAGGGAGGCAACGGAGATGTAGAGAGAGAGGGACTCCGTCCCGTTGCCGTGCACATCGACGAGCGCCAACTGCCTGTTCTCCCTCAGAGTCCTGCTCACCTGGTATTCCGCTATCGGCATGCCGTCCCCCCTCACCGCTCCAGAGAGGGAGGAAACGACGATCGCCGCCAGCATCAATGCCCCAAACGCCTTCTTTATCATGTGCCTCACCGCCATTCTCTCGCCCCTGAAGCTTATAAACATGGCTGTCAGATGTGACTCACATGTGACTCGAAACCTATATCTCGCTGTGCGCGATTTGGCCCTGCGATGGACCTCTTCGAGTACGCCCACCAGCACGCGGACGAGATTGTCTGGATGAGCCAGAACACCAACCAGCTCTGCGAGTCCCCGGCCATTGAGGCGGCGATACTCGACTCCGTGAAGCGCAGGGAGTACAACCTATATCACCCCGAGCGCGGGACCAGGGGGCTTCCGGAGGCGATGCTCCACGACCTGGGCGCGCCCGCGGAGTACGACGCCTTCATGACAAACGGGGCAATAGAGGCGCTTTACGCGCTCAACCGCGCGCTCCTGGGCGAGGGGGACGAGGTCATCTGCACCGATCCGAGCTTCAAGCCCATCCATAACCAGATAAGGCTATCGCGCGCCAAGCCGATCGAGATAAACGTCTACAGGCCGCCGTGGAAGCTCACCCCGGAATGGGCAAGCGAGGCAATCACCGATAAGACGCGCATGCTCCTCCTCATCGACCCCCTCAACCCGCTCGGCACCCCCTACACCATGGACGAGGTCAGGGCTCTCTGCGAGATAGCCGTCGACAACGACCTGATAGTCGTCGATGACATAACGTACAGGGACTTCAGCCCCAACCATGTTGCGACGTTCCAGTATTGCCCCGAGCGCACGCTCCTGCCGTACTCTTTCTCCAAGAGCGCGGGGCTCGCTGGCATGCGCATCGGAGGCCTGGCCGGGCCAAAGGAGCTCATCAAGAAGGTCATGCCATACAACACCAATGTCCTGAGCGCGAACATCGTCGCCCAGAGGGCCGCGCTCGCGGCGCTGAAGTCCAAGGACGAGTTCATGCCCCGCGTCCTGGAGATATCGCGGAGGAACCAGGAGGCCATCAAGGCAGCGGTGGACAAGGTCCCGGGCTCGTTCATACCCGTCTTCCCGTCGGCGACGAACATGCTCGTCATCGACATCGGCAACACGGGCCGAAAGCCCGAGGACGTGCAGGAGCGGCTGCTCGTCGACCACAAGGTCTTCGTGCGCGCCGGCAGCTACGTCTCGGACACCGTGGGCAACCGGTTCTTAAGGGTCTCTTTCACAGTGCCGGAAGAGGGAGCGGCCAGGTTTGCCGAGGCCTTCCCGAAGGTCATGGAAGGGCTGGCGCATCACTGAGATAGAAAAAGTGGCGCTCCCGGCGGGACCGAGCATGAGGAATACATTTACTCATTCTCATGCGAGGGACGCCGGATGGATTTATTTCAGAAGCCATGAGCACCGGCTTAGTACAAAATAAGAAAGAAGGTGCTCCCGGCGGGATTCGAACCCGCGTCCAAGGCTCGAAAGGCCCCGATGATTGGCCGCTACACTACGGGAGCGATTGGAAGGGTTTTAAATCGAAGCTACCGTTGTGCGCAGGCCTCCCCACAGGGATGAGGCCGAAGCACTTCGGGAGCGTGCTTATTGTGGCTGAGTATTGTAAAGAGCATTTATATCTTTGCAGGGGCGTGGTATGGTTGTTGTATATCACGTCCTATAAATATATCAGACGGTTGAACCACCACATCATCCGCGACACTCTTTTATAGAGGCTTCGGGTTGCAGTATCTCAGGTGGAATCCAAGGTGCCGCAATCCGACCCGAATGTGCCATTTCCGCTCACGCGCCCGTATTTCGACCAGGAAGAGCTGGACGAGATTGGAAAGGTCCTTGACTCGGGGTGGGTGTCCCAGGGCCCCAAGGTCCGCGAGTTCGAGGAACGCGTGTGCGATTACACAGGGGCGAAGCACGCAATCGCAGTCGCAAACTGCACCACCGCTTTGCATGTATCTCTGCTGGCGCTCGGCATCAAGGCCGGGGACGAGGTCATCGTCTCGGACTACACCTTCCCCGCGACGGGGCACGCCGTCATGTACTGCGGCGCTCGGCCGGTCTTCGCGGATGTGAGGATGGACACCTACAACATCGACCCCGAGCTCCTAAGGAAAAAGATCACGAAGAGGACGAAGGCCATCATCCCCGTGCATGCCTTCGGCCTTCCATGCGACATGGACGCTCTGGACGAGGTCGCCGAGGAGCACAGAATCAAGGTCGTCGAGGACGCGGCCTGCGCCTTCGGCGGTAAATGGAAGGGCAAGTACGCCGGCACGATGGGGGGCGTGGGCTGCTACTCGTTCCACGCGAGGAAGGGGCTGACCACCGGCGAGGGCGGGATGGTCGTCACCGGCGACGCAAAGCTCGCGGAGAAGATGCGCGGTTATTCCGTATTTGGCATGACGACCGCATGGGCGCGGGAGAAAGGGCGTGGCTTCCAGATCCCCAGGTTCACGTATCTGGGCTTCAACTACAAGCTCAGCGACATCGCCGCGGCCGTGGGCATCGTGCAGCTCAGGAGGCTCGACAAGGTGCTGCGCAAGAAGCGCGCCCTCGCCAGGTATTGGAACGAAAAGCTCGAAAAAATACCAGGTATTACGCCGCCTACCGAAAACAGGGGGGCTTTCCACGTATACCAGAGTTACGTAGCCGTCCTGGACAAGGGGCTCAAGCGCGACAGGCTCATCGAGCGCTTGAAGCCCATGGGCGTGCAGGCGCAGATCGGGACATATGCCTCGCACATCCAGCCAGTCTATCATTCGAAGGACAAATGCCCCATCTCGCTCGAACTCTTTAAGAGGGCGATTGCTTTGCCCCATTACTACGCGATGTCCGAGAGCGACATAGACAAGGCCGCCGCGCGCCTGCGCGAGGCCATGAGGGGATCGAGATGAGCCTGAAGGGCAGGAGGGTGATGGTCACCGGGGGCGCGGGGTTCATAGGCAGCCACCTGGTGGACCGTCTCACCGGCGAGGACGTCGAGCGCATAGTCATAGTGGACAACTTCTTCCTCGGCAGGCACAGGAACATCCAGCGTGCCATGGACACCTTCCCGAGCATCAAGCTCTACTACCAGGATGCGGCGCACTACGAGAAGATGAGGAACATCATGAAGGTCGAGGACATCGACGTGGTTTTCAATCTCGCCGTTGTTCCGCTCCTAACGTCGCACGAGTTGCCGAAGATAACCTGTGAGGACAACATCAACATCACTCTCTCAGTGTTGGAACTTCTCAGAAACGATTACTACAAGACGCTCATCCACTGCTCTTCGTCAGAGGTCTATGGCTCTGCGATGGAGATACCGATGGGCGAGGAGCACCCGCTGCATCCAACCACGCCGTACGCGGCTAGCAAGGCGGCGTGCGACCTCATCGCGCAGACATACGAGAACACCTTCGGAATAGACATGGCCATCGTGAGGCCGTTCAACAACTACGGCCCGAGGCAGAACGAGGGGAGCTATGCGGGCGTCATCCCGATTACCATCCAGCGCATCCTCGACGGCAAGAGGCCCATCGTCCACGGCAAGGGCCTCCAGACCAGGGACTACGTCTACGTGAAGGACGTCGTCGATGGCATGGTGAGAATTCACGATCACAAGAACACGCGCGGCAAGGTGCTAAACATCGCGACCGGCGAGGAGATAACCATCCTGGCGATGATAAAGGCCATCGCCAAGGAGATGGGGTACAAGGGGCCGCTCGAGTTCCAGAGGAAGAGGCCCGCGGACGTCGACAGGCATCTGGCCGACATCGCGCTCGCAAAAGAGCTGATAGATTTCAGGCCAAAGACGTCGTTCGCGGACGGCATAAGGGAAACGGTCGCGTGGTACAGGCAGAACCTCGGGAAAGGTGGGCGGAAATGAAAGGCAAGGGCGCGAAGGTCGACAAGGAGCTGCAACCTCTCTGGGAGAGCCTGAAGAGACTGCACTACCAGCTCAGGGAACAGACCCGTTCCAAATACAACCGCGTGAACCCATTCATCGAGGACCTCTTCGAGTGGGAGGAGAAGGGCAGGTACTTCGGCTGCAAGAACACGAGGATATACGACTCAGCGACAGTCATAGGCAACGTGAAGCTCGGGGACGGATGCTGGGTGGGGCCATTCGTGATGCTTGATGGCACCGGTGGCCTGTCCATTGGCAACAACGTTGATTTCTCGACCGGTGTGAAGGTTTTTTCTCACGACACTGTGAAAAGGGCGCTGACCGGAAGCAAGCACCCCATCGAGTTTGCCCCTGTCAGGATAGGGAACAACTGCTTTATCGGTACCGACGCCGTGATACTGAAGGGCGCACGGCTCGGCGATAGGTGCGTCGTTGCCGCCAACAGCCTCGTCAGCGGGAGATTTCCTGCGAATACAATCGTCGGCGGGGTGCCGGCGAAGAAGATTGGTATGGTCATCATTAAGGGGAAGGATGTCCATCTCAAATATTCCGGGGGAAAGTGATGGTCCGCTCGTGCACGAAATGCATCTACGATGACAACGTGCCGGGCATCACCTACGACGAGAAGGGAGTGTGCAATTACTGCAGGCAGCACGAGCAACTGGAGGCAGAGTACCCCACGGGCGATGCGGGCATGAAGAAGCTGAGGGAGATGGCCGCACTGATAAAAAGGTCGGGCAAGGGGAAAAAATATGACTGCGTCATCGGCATCAGCGGCGGGTGTGACTCGTCATATCTCCTCCATTTGGCCAAGAAGGAGCTCGGCCTGAGGCCGCTGGCCGCGCACTTCGACAACACGTGGAACAGCAAGACTGCGGTGGAGAACATAGACATCATGCTCAGCAAGCTCGACATAGACCTCTGGACCTATGTCATGGACAACGACGAGTGGAACGACCTGGCCAAGTCGATGCTCAAGGCCTCGGTCCCCGAGATAGACGCCCTCTCGGACATAGCGCTCACAACGACCCTCTACATGGCCGCGGCCAAGTTCAACGTCAAGTACATCCTGAACGGGCACTCGTTCAGGACCGAGGGCATCACCCCCATAAACTGGTTCTACTTCGACGGCAAGTACATCGCCAGCATCCAGAAGGAGTTCGGCACGCGCAAGATAGACAAGTACCCGAACCTCTGGCTCGGCAGGTGGATGAAGTGGCTCGTCATGGACATCAAGAGGCTCAGGCCCCTGTATTACATGGATTACAGGAAGGAGGACGTCAAGGCCTTCCTCAGCAAGGAGTACGGCTGGAAGTGGTACGGCGGCCACCACCTGGAGAACAGGTACACGGCATTCAACCACTACCTGCTGGACGCGAAGTTCAAGCGCGACCTGCGCTACGTCGAGTTCTCGGCGCTCATACGCTCGGGGCAGATGACACGCGCCGAGGCCATCGAGGAGATAAAGAAGCCGCAACCGTTCCCCGGAGAGCTGATAACCGAGGTCAAGAAGCGCCTCGGGATGGGCGATGCCGAATATGACGCGATAATGAAGCTCCCGCTCAGGTCCGCCAAGGACTACAAGACCTACCGGCCGACGTTCAAGGCCATGCGCGGGTTCTTCTGGCTCATGTACAAGACGAACCGCATCCCTAAAAGCTTCTATATCAAGTACTGTTTCTGAGCACCTGCGATGATAGCAATAGTGGATTATGGCATGGGGAACCTGGGCTCGATTCACAACATGCTCAGGAAGGTCAAGGCCGACGCGGTCATAACATCTGACCGAGCGACCATCGAGAAAGCGGACAAGCTCATTTTGCCAGGCGTTGGCGCGTTCGACAACGCCATGCGGAACCTGAACGAGAAGGGGCTCGCTCCCATTCTCAACGAGAAGGTCCTCGCCCAAAAGACGCCGATCCTCGGCATCTGCCTCGGCATGCAGGTAATCACAAGGCGCAGCGAGGAGGGTTCGATTCAGGGCCTTGGATGGATCGACGCCGACACCGTGCGCTTCAGCTTCCAGGACAAGGCGATGAAAGTCCCCCATATGGGCTGGAATACCGTCGAGGTAAGGCGCGCTGACCCGCTCTTCGAGGGCATGTACGAGGAGCCGCGCTTCTACTTCGTGCACTCTTTCTATGTCAAGTGCGACAGGGAGGAGAACGTGCTGACGACGACGGGCTACGGCGCCGACTTCTGCTCGTCGCTGGTGAAGGGGAACATCAGGGGCGTGCAGTACCACCCCGAGAAGAGCCACAAGTTCGGCATGAAGCTCCTGCAGAACTTCGCGGAGCTGGTGTGAGATGCTCAAGACCCGGGTGATGCCGTGCCTGCTCCTCGATGGCTCGAGGCTGGTGAAGACTGTGAAATTCAAGGACCCCAATTACGTGGGGGACCCGGTCAACGCGGTCATGATATACAACGAGAAGGAAGTGGACGAGCTCATCTTCCTCGACATCAACGCGAGCAAGGTCCAGCGCGAGCCTCCCTTCGAGATAATAACGAAGATAGCAACAGAGTGCTTCATGCCCTTCACTTACGGCGGCGGCATTAAAAATATAGAGCAGATGAAGCGCATCTTCAGCCTCGGCGTCGAGAAGCTGGCGATCAACAGCCATGCGGTCACGGACCCGACGCTCATTACAAGGGGCGCGGAACTGTTCGGCAATCAAAGCATAGTCGTAGCCATCGACGTGAAGAAGACATGGGCTGGCGCCTACAAGGTCTACACGCATGGCGGCACCAAGAACACGGGGCTCGACCCCGTCGAATGGGCCAAGAAGGCGGAGAGCCTGGGTGCCGGCGAGATTTTGCTCACCTCGATAGACAGGGACGGCACGTGGGAGGGGTACGACACGGACCTCATCCATATGGTGTCGACTTCAGTCACCATTCCTATCATAGCCAGCGGGGGCGCGGGCAAGGTCGACGATTTCGGCAAGGCCGTCGCGGCGGGAGCGTCCGCCGTCGCCGCAGGGAGCATGGTCGTCTACCACGGCCCGGCAAGGGGCGTGCTGATAAACTTCCCGTTCAGGCAGCAGCTTGAGAAGGTGCTGAAGTAGCCTCCTGCCCGTGCATCGGGCGAACTCAGGTGCTCGGACGTCGAAACCCTAGGATTTCAATGACGGCTTGCAGCCCGCCCTTGAAGACAAGGCCGAAATACAACAGACCTGCCGAGTACAATGGAATGAGGATGGCGCCAACGAGGTTACCTTCGAATCCAAGGTAGGATGTCAAAAAGAATCCAGCGGTCACGACGGCAAGGAAGAGTATATAGCCAACGATGACAAACCTAAGCCCCAGATTGAATCTCAACATGCTCTTCATCAACACAAAGAAGATGATGACTGTGAGAAAAAGCGTCAGCCCGAACGCAATCGTTGCACCATTTACCCCGCCGATCTGGATGCCCAGGATGGTATAGGAGATTGGAATCAGAAGCACCGCAACAGACACGTTGAAGATTGCCTGGAAGATGGCTATCTTAAGAGATATGTCGGGTCGGTTTGCCGAGGTGAAAATGGATCCAATTGCGACCATCATCCCATATATCACGCCAATGACCGCCAAGAACCTCAAGGGCGTCACAGCGGCGAGGTATTCGTATTTTGTTGGGAATATAACCCTTATTATATCATCGACGAAGAAAATTAGTATTAGGCTGGCTATCGAAAGCAGGACAAAGGTGAACCTGATGATTATTTTGGTCATGCGTTCCACAAGCTCCCCATTCCCCTGGCCAAAATACGTTGAAAATGCTGGAAAGGTCACCCTCTGTATGGCCTGGGAGAGGACGACCAGCAGAGTGAAGAGCATGAGGGCCGTAGCGTACGTGCCAACGGCATCCGCGGACTTCATGAAACCCGCTATGAGTATCGTCGCGGCCTGCGCGTTCACCAACTCGACACTGCTCGACATGTAAAGCTGACCGCTGAACTTAACGATCCTTTTTACACGCGCTCTAAAGCTCTTTAGTCTGAACGTGAAAAGCTTGGAGTGGTATGCTATCGCAACGACACTCGCAGACATGGGGGACAGGACCAGGGCCATCACGGCTCCGGGGATGCCCAGACCGAGCCACACGAACGCTATCGTATAGACCAGAAGATTCCCCCTCCTGAAGACCTCGAATATCGCATAGTGCCTCATCATCCTTCGGGCGTTGAGGATGCCGATAAAAATGTCGTTTATGACAATGAATGGAAAAGCTAGGGATACCATCCTCAGCAAAAATCCGAGATTCGGCATCCCAAAGAGCGCTTCGATGTACCAAGATAAGAGGAACAGGGCGATTGAGGTCGAAACACCCATCGCCACCCCTGTGACGATGGACGTGGAGACGATCGAGTCGCGCTCCTCCTTGTTATCCTTGTACTCCGCCACGAATTTGATGACAGTGTTGGGGATGCCAAAGCCGGCTGTGACATATACTATTGTCCAAACCGTCAAGACCATCGAGTAAGTGCCGAGACCGATCTTGCCAGTGCCGAGATTACCAATCAATATGCCGATAATGATGCCCACACCTATCATAGTCGCCAGGCTTAGGAGCGCCCAGAAGGTGTCGAGAGTGAACCTCTTAGCGGACTCGCCATGCGTCAAGCAACCCCCTCATGCCCTCGTATGATATATACTTTTCTCGGGAGCCGCCGGATGCCTAGATGACGAACTTCCCGTCCTTGACCACCAGGAACGTCTCTCCCGTCTTATACGTCGCGCGCACGGTCGGCCTCATGAAGAGGAAGTCCATGTGGTTCATCGAGCAGTTGCGCCCGCTGGGGAAGTCGACGTTGTTCCCGAAGGCGATGTGGCACGTCCCGAGTATCTTCTCCGTCTCGAGGAACTCGTCGCTGAACCTCGCCGATGGGTTGATCCCGAACGCGAACTCCCCGATGACGTTCGACCATGCGTCGGTGTCAAGGGCCTTCTTTATGCGCGCGCCGGTCTCCCCCGCGCCGCCGAGCTTTTCGACTTTTCCGTCCTTGATCTCGATTTCGACGGGGGTTGTGAGCTTTCCGATGCCCCCTATGGCCGAGTCGCAGAACAGCCTGCCGCCCGCGGCGTTCTCTATCGGTGCGACGATGACCTCGCCGACCGGGAGGTTCATCCACTTCAGGGTCTTCCAGTCGACCTTCGTGTCGGTGAAGAACGCCCTGTCCTCGACGCCGAGCCTCAGGTCTGTGCCGTTCGGGTCTGTTATCGAGATGCTGGCGATGCCGCCGAGCCGCATCATGAGCTTGTCGGCGAATATCTGCATCTTCTTGTACTTCTCGGAATCGAGCGCAAGCGCGCCGTCGGTGAGCATCTCGTACGTTACGCCGGGGCAGTGCCCGAGCCTCACCCTGCGGCGGGTCTCCATCTTCGTGACCTTGATTCTGAAGGGCGTCTCCTCGGTCGTCCCCCTGAGGAGGTTGATGAATATGTCCGGGTTCTGGGATGCGAATATCTCGTGCAGGTTCGCCGGCACCTCGTGCCTCGTCTGGCTCGAGTCCAGGACGACTATGCGCGTCCACAGCCCGATGTCGAGCGCGCCCTCGGCGAACGACCGGCCGATGTCTATGAGCTTGTCGTCGCATACGACAACGATCCTCTCGCCCGGCGCGGCCTCCAGCACGTTCAGGAGGGCGTTCTTCGCGGCGTCCCTGGCCTCCATTCATTTCACCTGGCGGGTGCAAGGGGCGGGGGAATATCATCTTTTTCCCTGGATGTACATCGCCTTGATATATATCTATAACTCATCACCCTTTTATATCCGCGCCATTGTGCAGATGCGATGGCTCAGGAGCGCATAACGGACATCATCGCCGGCAGGTTCTCCGTTTCGGTGGAGGTATTCCCCCCGCGCAACGGCACTTCTCCGAATCACATCCTCGGGAAGCTCGCGGCCCTGAAGCGCCTCAGACCGGACTTTGTCAGCGTGACGAAGGGCGCAGGCGGCAGCATGCGCGGCGGCACGGTGCCGATAGGGTACATGATAGCCGAGCGCTACGGTCTCACGCCGCTCGTCCACTTCCGCAGCCGCGATTTGACGATGCGCGAGACCGAGAACCTCCTCGTCGACCACAAGTACTTCGAGATAACGAACATCCTCGCCGTCATGGGCGACCCAGTCGCGGGGGACCCGCCCAGGCCTCCGGCGGGAAAAGGGCGCAACAAGTACGCGTCCGACTTGGTCAGGCAGATAGCGGGCATGAACAAGGGCCAGTATCTCCCGATGCCCGGAGACAATTGCGCGCGCAGGAGCGGCGAGCCCTCGACATTCTGCATCGGCGTCGCCGGGTACCCAGAGAGGCCGTGGGCCGAGGAGCGCCGGGTCATGGGCGCGAAGTCGAAGGCGGGGGCGGACTTCGCCATCACGCAGATGTTTTTCACGCCCCAGCTCTACGAGAAATACCTCAGGCGTCTGCGCGCAGCCGACATACGAATCCCAGTAATCCCAGGTGTCAGGCCTCTGAGCAGGGCCGAGCACGTTCAGGCGGCTGAGAAGACATTTGGCGCCAGCGTCCCACCGGCCTTGAAGAAAGCCTTGAAGGGTGCGGGCGATACCGAGGGGGAGGAGATTTGCCTCTCGTTCACGGTCGACCTCTGCCGGCGCCTGGCGGAGATGGACGCGCCCGGCGTGCACCTCTTTATCTTGAATGACGTCGAGATGGCCCGCTCGATAATCGGCCGTCTGAGGAAGGAATTGTAGATGGAGCTGCCCCGGTTCGACCTCGTGGACTGGCTCGTCGCCAACGCCGGCGCCCCGCACGACCTCGCTACCAGCGCAATCGCGCCGGTGGACATCGCCGACCTTGGCATTAAAATCGAGAGGCTAAGCATGATGTACGCCGAGGTCGGGGGGAGCAAGGCGCTCAGGAAGCTGCTCTCCGATGTCTATGGTGTGAAGGACGAGAGCATAACTGTCTCGTGCGGGTGCCAGGAGGCGAACTACCTGGCGGCCGCGGCGTTCCTGAAGCCGGGCGACAAGGTCGCCGCCGAAACGCCCTGCTATCTGCCGGTCCTCCGGATGCCCGCGCTGCTCGGCTGCAAGATAATCCCCCTGAGGCGCAGGCCGTCGGCCAGCTTCGACGTCGAGATGCACATCCTCGAGGACGTACTGGGGAAGGGCGCGAAGGCCGTCTTCCTCACCAATCTGCACAACCCGAGCGGCAGGATGGCCAGGGAGCCGCAGCTGCAAGAGATTTGCGACGCCGTCGAGAGGCACAGGGCCCTGCTCGTCATGGACGAGGTCTACCGCGAGTTCAACCCCCGTCCGCCGCCGATGGCCTTCCATCTAAGCGAAAACGCCGTCAGCACGAACAGCCTGTCCAAGGCCTATGGGATGGGAGGAGCGCGCGTCGGATGGGCCTTCGCGCACGGCCCTCTCCCTATGAAAATGCAGCGCGTCAAGGACTACACGACCGTCATCTGCGCGGGGATGAGCGAGCTCGTCGCAGTGGCGGCGCTTGAGAAGCGCGACGGGATACTCGCCCGGGCGCGCAAGATAGTCTCCGAGAATCTTTCCGCACTCGATGACTGGATGGCCCGCCAGCGCACGTTCAGGTGGACTCGCCCCGACGAGGCAAACATATCGTTCCCTAAATTGCCGCCAGGGACGAAGTCGGTCGACTTCTGCCGGAAGGCGCTAAAGCGCGGCGTGCTGCTGGCGCCGGGGAAATACCTCGGTCTGGAGGGTTACGTGCGCTTCACGTGCGGCACATTGCCGGAGAAGTTCAGGGCGAGCCTTCGCGCGCTCGAGCCGATGGTGGAGGGGGCGTAGATGCGCGAGACCGCGCACAGGGTGCGCTACTTCGAGACAGACCAGCTCGGCGTGGCGAACTGCATCCACTTCTTCAGGTGGTTCGAGATTGGCGGCGCCGAGATGCTCCGCGCCCTCGGCATCCCGGTCAAGCTCATGGAATCGAAGGGCTGCTATTTCGTCATCAGGCAGACCGGCTGCACGTACGAGAAGTCCCTGAAATACGACGACCTGATAACCATTGGCGCTAAGGTGGCCAAGATAGGAAAGAGCAGCGTGCGCCTTGAGTACGAGATAAGGAGGAAGGAGGGGGGCGAGGTCGTGGCGACGGGCCACGCCGTCCACGTGGCCACAGACGGAAAGGGGAAGTCCGTCCCGATACCGGAATGGGTGAGGAAGGCGCTGGAGAAAGCGGAGAAATGAGTGGTGAAAGACACATTTAAATATCCACGAGAAGTATGCCCAAAACATGAGAAGGGCGCGGCGAGAATGGAAAGGAAACGAGGCGAGGGTGCGCGCGCATCCTAATCCGAATGATCTATTGCACCGAGTGAGAGGGAAAAGCGAACATGATGCGAATAGGACGGAGTTAGGTGAAAAAGGTGATTGGCATGTATGAATATGTGGGCATCATTGGAGCAGTTGTAGGTGTTATCGGTTTGATATATGCTATTTATGTAAATGGGCAGCGAGCAAAATTAATCGATTATAACCGTGAGCAGGCATGGGAAAATTATCGACAATCTTTGGAGACGTTGGCTCGGTACTAGGAGATTGATAGAAATAAGATAAACGATAAGGATATAATCGAAAGCTTAGCTCGAGGCGAAACAGCAGCAGTAGAACTTGCTAAGAATTCCATTCGCATGATTAAGCGTTTTGAAAAAAAGTTTGACATTGAAACAATTAATAGATGGCAACAAGAAGGAAGATTTCATAATGAATCACAAGTTGAAGCATTCAAGAAACTCATTTATTAAACACCTTCTTCGCCTAACAGACGCATATCTGGCTACGTGCCTTCGGCACTTCGCCCAAATTCGCCTTATCGGGCGGGCTTCAGATACCCGCCAACCGTTAAATGTAGACTGAGCCAAAGGCTTAAGGCAATTACTCCTTTCTGGGCATATGCGCATGGTTAAGAGATACGGAAAAAAGAAGAGGGCGCGGGATGGCGATATATTCGCCGCGAAGGTGTCTGCGGTGACCGATTCGAAGATGGAAGCGGATTTGATGTATCATATTCAGACGCACAGATGTCCGTACAACAGGCTGGAATGCATGCCGGCGAATTGTATGTATGGTAAAGATGGAATGGATAAGTGCCCCATCCATCAAGGTGAAGTGATGTAAAACTGGAATGATTGAACATGAAATCACCCCCAAGGTGCAGCTTCGCGCCAACGCAGCGGTGCAGACGTTCGACTGCACCTCCTGCGGCGTGGATAGGCCGGACGATAGGTTTATTTGACCAAGGCATATGTGGATGCATGGTTCGAAAAAACGAACGTATGTTCGAAAAAACGAATCTGAGCCCTCTGGCCTTGAAGGTGCTGGCGTATCTGTCCCGCTCACCGGAGAGGCAGCATTACGTCCGCGAGATCGCGGGGCTCACGCACAACAGCGTGGGAGGGTGCCACAGGGTTCTGAGAGAACTGTCCACCACGGGATTGATAGACAAGGAAAAGAGCGGGAGAAACCTGTATTACAGGGCGAGGACCAGAAATCCGGCCATAAAATATTTCAAGGTTTTCACGACCATCCAGGAATTGAACGACGTCATAAGGACAATCAGTGGCAAGGCCAGAAGGATAGTCCTGTTCGGGAGCTGCGCCTCGGGCGAAGACACAGTGGACAGCGACATCGACCTGCTGGTGATAACAGAGGATGCGGAAGAAATAAAGCGGTCTCTGAAGAATGTGATCGTCGGCGGGAGGAGGCTGGCCCCCATGGTGTTGTTGCCGCACGCCTTCATCAAACTAAAGGATAGGGATCCGGCATTCTACGACGAAACGAATAGGGGAATCGTCCTGTGGCGTGATGACTATGAGCGAGTTTGAGAGATGCGTGGAGGATAGACGGCTCATCCACGTGCAGGCATCTGACAAGATGATCGAAAAGGAATCGAACGGCGCCAAATATGATTTGAAGCGGGCGGAAGAGAGCCTGCGCAATGGCGATTGCAAATGGGCCTCCGTGCAAGCATACTACTCCATGTTTCATGCAGCGAAGGCTCTGGTGTTAAGAAGGGGATACAGGGAAAAAAGCCATTACTGCTTATTGATCGCCCTCAGGGATCTCTATGTCAATGCCGGCGAGTTGGGTGAGGAATTCGCTGATAATTTCGAGATGGCAATGGACATTCGGCACGAAGCGGATTACGCATTGAGTTATGATGAGGAGAGCGCCAAAATAGCAGTTCGGAACGCCGAGAGGTTCTTACATAAGGCCCAAGAGATGCTTGCAAGGAATGGAGGTAAAAAATGATTTTCATTGGATACGAGGACTCAGCATGAGCAAAGCAAACCCCAAACCGGCAAGCGACGATGCCGCCGCCATCATCGCCTTGGAGCGCGCCGCCCTCGACCGCTGGGGGAAGGGCGACCCCTCCGGGTTCCTGGAGATATGCGCCCCAGACGTCGTCTACTTCGACCCGTACCTGGAGCGGCGCATAGACGGCCTGGAGGCGCTGGCGCGGTACTACGAGCCGGCGCGGGGCAAGATTCACATCGACCGTTACGAGTTGCTCGACCCCAAAGTGCAGCTCTGCGGCGACATGGCTGTGCTGACCTTCAATTATGTCTCCTATCCGGGAGAGGCCCGCTGGAACTGCACCGAGGTCTACAGGCGCACGGACGGAACATGGCGCATAATCCAGACGCATTGGTCGCTCGCGGGCCGCAAGGAAAAGGTTGTTAAGCCCGGCAAGGATTAGGGCGCGATGGCGGACTTCTGGACGGGCCTGTTCGTGCTGGGCATGAGCTTCGGGCTCACGTTCCTCGCGGAGCTGGGGGACAAGACGCAGATCATGACCATCACGTTCGCCTCCAAGTACGACCGGAAGACCGTCTTCGCCGCCGCATTCCTGGCGCTGGGGCTCCTTGCGGTCATTGGAGTCCTGGTGGGCGAAGCCCTTGTCAGCGCCGTCCCATCCTTCATCCTCTACCTCAAGCTCGCGTCGGGCGCGCTCTTCATCGCCCTCGGCGTATGGAGCCTCGTCCGGAAGGAGAAGGGCGAGGCCGGCGAGATCAAGGAGCGCCGCTCGGCGTTCTTCACGGTCTTCTCGATGACGGCCATGGCCGAGCTCGGCGACAAGACGCAGATCATGGCCATAATCCTCACTATGCAGTACGGCCAACCGGAGTTCGTCCTCGCGGGCATACTGCTCGGATTCGCTTGCGTGGTCGCGCTCGGCGTCCTAATAGGCGCGCTCATGGCGAAGAAGGTGCCAAAGGAGTGGGTCGAGCGCGGCAGCGCCGCGCTGTTCATAATCCTCGGCGTCGTCTTCATAGCCGAGGCGCTGCTCGCCCAGTGAGGCCTCTCACTCGCTCTTCAGGGATTTGGCTACCTCGGCGGCGAAGTCCATGGTCTTGGTTGTACCACCGACGTCGGGCGTGCGCGCCCCGCGGGCGAGCGTCGCCTTCACTGCCTCGTAAATCCTTTTGGATAGCTCAGGCCTGCCGAAGTGCTCGAGCATCATCGCCGCCGAGAGTATCATCCCGATCGGATTGGCAATCCCCTTCCCCACGATGTCGGGCGCCGAGCCGTGCACGGGCTCGAATAGCGCATGCTTCTCGCCGATGTTGCCCGAGGGCGCGAACCCCAGCCCTCCGATGAGCCCGGCGGCCTCGTCCGAAAGGATGTCGCCGTACAGGTTCAGCGTCACGATGACGTCGAAGATTTCCGGGCTCTTGACCATGTGCATGGCCGCGGCGTCTACGTGGAAATCGTCGCTCTTTATCTTGTTGTAGAATGCGTAATTGACCGCAGCGCCGTAGAATATGCGCTGGAAGAGCCCGTCCGAGGCCTGGAGGACGTTCGACTTGTGCACGCAGCTTACCTTTTTCCGGCCGTTCCTGGCCGCGTACTGGAAAGCGTACTCCACAATCCTCCTGCAGGCTTTCTCAGAGACGATGCGCTCTGTAACCACCTTGTCGGGGTGCACGTGCTCTATCCTCGTGTAGAGGCCCTCCGTGTTCTCCCTGACTATCACGAGGTCGAGCGGCCTCAGGCATATCGACGGGTCGAGGCACGCAGCCGGCCGGACGTTGGCAAAGAGATCCAGCTCCCACCTGAGCATGAGGAGCGGCGAGACGTACTTCTTCTCTTTCGGCGTGGTAATGGCTCCGAAGAGCGTGGCGTCGCAGCCCCTTACGAGGTCGTAGGTCTCCTCCGGGAGGTACTCGCCCGTGCGCCCGTGGCACGCGAGGCCGATGTCCCCCTTCTCGAAGGCGATGTCCAGCCCCAAACCGTCCAGAACGAGCAGGCACGCGTCCATGACCTCCGGCCCGATCCCGTCCCCGGGCAGGACAGCGACCCTCATGGCCCTCAGCGCGCACCCTTGCGCTTCTGCGAGGGCTTGGCGGGGGCGGTCTCGATGGTGACTCTCTTGTCGAACTCCTTCGTGACGGCCGCCGCGACCCTCGACGGTAGGTCCTTCTCGAGCGCGCCGACGCGCTTGACGGTCTCCGCGAGCTCCGGGAGCGCGGCGTCGAGATGCTTGCCGTGAGATTTCTTTACGGAATCCTCGAGAATGGCCAGGCGTTCGTTGAGGCTGTGCATCCTCTTCGAGTCCCTGAAGACCGTCTCGCGAATCTCCTCCGTGACTGTGATTCCCCTCTCCACGGCCTCGATTTTCCTCGAGAGCCTTTCCGCCTCGCCCTCAAGGGCGGCGACGTTCTCCCTCAGCTTCTTCGCGCCCCCCTCGCTCTCTGCGAGCCTCGTCGCGTCCCGCTCGACGCGGTCGAGCCTCTCCTCGACCGAGCGCATGGACGAGTCCAGCGCCTCTACGGCGTCCCTTATCTCCTTATCGAGCCTCAGCAGCTCCTCCTTGCCAATCGACGGGGCCGGGGCTGGCTGAGGCGCGGGCTCGCGCCCGCGCGCTCCGATGAGCGCCAGCAGCGCCCTGTTGCGCGAATCCACTAGCTCCCGCAGGCTGCCCCTGAAAGCCGTCTCCTGCAGCTCCAGAAGGCGCTGCAGCTCCCCCGCCGCCGCGGAATGGGACTCCTTGAAGCTGTCGAGCCAGGGATTGCTTGTCACGAGCTCGTCCGTCGCCTTGAGCAGGCCAAGGAGTGTCTCGCCCGCCTTCGGTATGCTCGCCAGCGCCTTGACGAGCTCGATGTCCGCGGCGGCGTCCTTGCGGCCTCGCGCCTCGGGCTCGTTCGCGCGCATCTCCTCGGGGTCATGATGGGTGATGTAATCGTAGCTCTCGGCGGCGAGATCCTCCGCGGGAACAGCGGCGATGCTCTGCACCCTGGCCTTCCTGTAGAGCGCGAGAAGGCCGCCGTCAGGCATGGAGGCGCAGTCGACGACGAAGGGGAAGTCCCTGTAGAATTCCGGCAGCTCCTCCTTCCCGAGCCCGGCCTTGCCCACGTGCTCCCTGTAGGAGTCGATGTACTTTTTCAGATAAGAGGCTGCGCCACCGTTTGCTGTGGCTCCGCTGTCGTGCTTGGCCATGCGCTCACCCGTCCCTGACATTGGGCACGCTGTCTATAAAAGTTGCCATTGGCAAGCCCTGGTTTATCGCCGCTCCTTCCTTTCCATGGCCATCCTGCGGTATTCGAGCGCGGTCCTGAGCCCCGCGTCCCTGGTCTCCCTGAGCCAGCGGATGAACCCCGGCAGGCCTTCCACGTCCTTGGCGCCCTTCTTGGCGAGGTGCGCCATGTCAGACCTGAACTTGCCATCGACGGCCACATCGAGAGACTTGAAGCAGTCGGCTAGCTGCCTGAAGAGCCTCCCGCCCTTCCGGTCCCAGTCCGTCAGGACGATGATCTCCCGGTGCTTCGAGGCGATCCTCTCGCAGAAGGAGAGGATGCTCAGCCCCGCATTCAGCTCGATGATGTTACTAGAGAAGCCAAGGGTTTCGAGTGCGCGCGAGTCCTTCTTCCCCTCTACGATGATCGGCTTCGCCTCCGAGGCATCGAGGAGCCTTTCAATCAACGCCTCTAGCTTTTCAAGCCGCTCAGCGTCGTCCATGCGCGGCCTCCAGTCGCCTGGCGCACTCGTCGGGTGGCAGCCCTTTGATGGCAATGGTCTTGCGCGAAGAGCGCGCGCCGGAATTTATCGAAATATTTTCCGATGGTATCTCTAAAATATCGGAGAGAAAGCGCAGGAGCTCTCTGTTCGCCTCCCCTTCCCTGGCCTCTGCTGCAACCCTGATTTCCACCGTGCCGCGCCACTCGTTGAAGCCGGCGATGGCGTTCGCGCTGGCCTTGGGCGAGACCTCGATAGAGATGAGCGAGCCGCCTTTAGTCCCCTTCACGGCTTTCAGGAAAGAGGGCATCGGACATTCAACCGCTTTCGACCTATTAAATCTCTCTGGGGTTGTATGAAGGATTGGAATGTAAGGCCGAGTGAGTATGTGGGGATTATGAGACTAACGGTTCCGCGAGCAGGCGAGCCCGAGGCTTTTGGCTTGTAGGGCTTTTCCCCGAGGGCTCGCCCGAGGCGACGGAGTCGCCGAGGCAAAGTCGCGCCAACGGCGCGGCTGAGCGGCGCAGCGGAACTGGAAAAGCCTTACGGTCGAAAGGCATATATCCATCGCCCACGATATGTGGCGCGCCTTGGTGAACGGATGGGATTCGAAATAAAGAGGATACCGACCGGAGTGGCCGATTTTGACGCCATAATCAAGGGCGGCATACCCGCCGGCTCGGTGGTCCTGCTCCTTGGCGACGTGGGCGCGGGGCAGCAGGAGTACGTCTACACCTCCGCCGCAAAGCTCGGGCTCGTGATGGGCCGTCCGGGGCTTTGCGACTACTATCTGGGGCACTTCTGCGACTACCACTACCTCCCGGAGCGCATATGCTACGTGACCTTCGCGAGGCCGAAGGAGGACATCCTGAACGAGGTCGGCATGTCCTTCAACTACGATTATTACCGTTCCATACGGGAGAAGGTCATCTTCAAGGACTTCTCGAGCAACTACTTCAAGCACAGCATCGTGCCGATGTCCTGGACGTCCCACGGCGACGACGGCGGCTCGGTATTCGCCGCCGCGGCGGCCTCCAAGGAGCCGGTCCTCGAGGCGCTCGTCTCCTTCCTGGACGGGAACGCGGCCAACTCCATGATAATCATCGACTCCCTGACCGACCTCGTGGTTACCAAGACGGTGCAGACAGACGACATGGTCGCCGTCCTGAGGGGCATGCAGCGCGCGGCCAAGAGGTGGGGCGGCGTCATATACGTCCTCCTGACCCAGGGCATCCTGGAGGCGCGCGAGCAGCAGATGGTAATAGACAGCGTCGACGGCGTCCTGGTATTCGAGTGGTCAAAGTATCCCAAGACGTCAAAGAGGCAGCGCTTCCTTTACATCGAGAAGTTCATGAGCGTGATGCCCCATCTGGAGATGAAGCGCATGGCGCGCTTCCCGACGATGGTGAGCGCCGAGAGCGGGTTGGTAGTGAACAGCATGGAGATGATATAGATGGGAGACAGGGTTGGCACGGGGATAGCGGGCCTGGACCAGATGCTCGAGGGCGGGGTGCCGGCGGGACACATCGTCGCCGTGATAGGTTCGTGCGGCACGGGGAAGACGACGCTGGCGCTGCAGTACCTTGCGGCGGGTCTGAAGCAGGGCGAGAAGGGCATCTTCATCTCCCTGGAGGAGGACGAGGCCGCCATAATGCAGACCTCGAAATCCTACGGCTGGGACATCGAGCCGCAGATAGCGTCGAAGAACATGGCCGTGTTCAAAATAGAGCCCTCGGAGGCCAAGGTCGCGCTGGCCCGCATAAAGACCGACCTCCCGAACCTCATCAAGTCCATGGGCGCGAAGAGGCTCGTGCTCGACTCAGTCTCCTTGCTGAACATGCTCTCCACCGACGAGGCGGAGAAGCGCTCCATCCTCTTCGCGCTCTGCCAGCAGATAAAGGGCGCGGGGGCGACGGCGCTCCTTACGGCGGAGGCGCGGCCCGAGAACCCGACGGCATCGCGCGACGGGCTCGTCGAGTACGTGGCCGACGGCGTCATCGTCCTATCCTATGTCGTGCCGGGGAGCGGCGGGGACGTGCAGCTCTCCATCCGCGTCATGAAGATGCGGCGCACCAAGCACTCGCGCGCCATCAAGCCCTACAACCTCACGTCCTCGGGGATGGAAGTCCTGTCGGCGTCGCAGGTGTTCTAAGCGACAACCCTTTTCTACAAAGAGGGGTATTGGGCGCACAATGAGCCTAATGGCCGATTGCCGAAAAAGCGTTCCGAAGGTCGTAGCACAGGCCGCGAAAGCCGAGGGAATCAGGCCAGAAAAGCTCGCGCGCTCCATCGCCTCGGGCCGCGCCGTCCTGCCGTTCAACGAGATACATTCCCCCAAGCCGCTCGCCATCGGGGAAGGCACGCGCGTCAAAGTAAATGTCAATATTGGAACGTCGGCCGATTACGTGGATTTGAAAGAGGAGCTCGGGAAGGCGCGCGCGGCAGTGAAGTACGGCGCGGACGCCATCATGGACCTCAGCACTGGTGGCGATATAGGCAAGATACGACGCGCGATTCTCAAGGAAGTCAGGGTTCCAGTCGGCACGGTTCCAATCTATCAGGCCGGGATGGAGAAGGCGCGCAGGAGCGCCGTCGTGGACATGACCGAGGACGACATCTTCAACGCCATCGTCGCGCACGCCAAGGACGGCGTCGACTTCGTCACCGTGCACTGCGGCGTCACAAGGGAGAGCGTGGACGCGCTGAAGCGCTCGAAGCGCATCACCGACGTCGTAAGCAGGGGCGGGGCGTTCCTGGTCGCCTGGATACTGCGCAACGGAGAGGAGAACCCCCTTTATTCCAATTACGATTACCTGCTCGAGATAGCAAAGGAATACGACCTGACCCTCAGCCTCGGGGACGGCATGAGGCCAGGCTGCATCGCCGATGCTACCGACGAGCCGCAGGTGCAGGAGCTCATCACCCTGGGTGAGTGCGTCCAGCGCGCGCGGAAGGCCGGAGTCCAGGCAATGGTCGAGGGGCCGGGCCACGTGCCGCTGCACCAGATAGTCGCCAACGTCCAGCTCGAGAAGACAATCTGCGACGAGGCGCCGTTCTACGTCCTGGGCCCGCTGGTGACGGACATCGCCCCCGGGTACGACCACATAACCGGCGCGATAGGAGGGGCGCTCGCAGCGCTCGCGGGCGCGGACTTCCTGTGCTACGTCACTCCTGCCGAGCACCTTTGCCTCCCTTCCATCGATGATGTCAGGGACGGGACGATTGCCAGCGTCATCGCCGCCCACGCCGCGGACGTGGCTAGGGGAATTGGCGCGGACCGGGACATGGACATGGCCCGCGCGCGAAAGGCGTTAGACTGGGAGGGACAGTTCAGGAGCGCCATCGACCCGGATACGGCAAGGGCGAGGCACGAAAGGCGCGGGTCATCGGACGGCGACGTGTGCTCGATGTGCGGAGACCTGTGCGCCATAAAGATGGTCAGCGACGCGCTCGGGGGCGGGAAGAAGCCCGCGTCCCGTCCCAGGAAGCGGTAGCCGTCCCTGAAAAAAAGTGCACTCGGGGCTTATTTTACAATACGAAAAGAGTATAAATAGGGTGAGTAATGGGGTGCGTACCTAATCGGAGGCATGAACATGGCAGAGAAGCCCCACATGAACATTGTGTTCATCGGTCACGTCGACCACGGAAAGTCAACGACAGTAGGAAGGCTGCTGCTCGACACCGGGCACGTGGATGAGCACTTGATTGAGAAGTACAGGAAAGAGGCGGAGAGCAAGGGAAAGGCGACCTTTGAATTCGCATGGGTCATGGACAAGCTCAAGGAAGAGCGAGAGAGAGGCATAACCATAGACGTGGCCCACAAGGAGTTCAAGACGGACAAGTACTACTTCACGATAATCGACGCCCCTGGCCACAGGGACTTCGTGAAGAACATGATTACGGGCACGAGCCAGGCCGATGCGGCCATACTCGTGGTTTCCACTCCGGACGGCGTCATGGCGCAGACCAGGGAGCACGTCTTCCTGGCCAGGACGCTGGGCGTCACGCAGCTCGTCATCGCAATGAACAAGATAGATGCGACGAAGCCGGAGTTCGACGAGAAGCGCTTCCTCGCCGTCAAGGACGAGGTCACCAAGCTCCTCAAGTCCGTGGGCTACAAGGACGAGCAGGTCCAGTACGTGCCCGTCAGCGGGCTCAAGGGCGACAACGCAGTGAAGCCGTCCGCGAAGATGGGCTGGTGGAAGGGGGACACGCTCCTCCAGGCGCTGAACAAGCTCACCCTCCCAGGCAAACCGACCGAGCTGCCGCTGCGCATACCCGTCCAGGACGTGTACTCCATCACCGGAATCGGCACCGTGCCCGTGGGCAGGGTCGAGACCGGCGTGCTCAAGCCGGACACGAAGGTCGTCTTCATGCCGTCGAACAAGGTCGGCGAAGTGAAGTCAATCGAAATGCACCACCAGATGATACCGAAGGCCGAGCCCGGCGACAACGTCGGCTTCAACGTCCGGGGCATCGCGAAGAACGAGATCAAGAGGGGCGACGTAGTCGGCCCGGTCGAGAGCCCGCCGATGGTGGCCAAGACGTTCACGGCGCAGATAATGATTCTCAACCACCCGAGCGCCATCACGGTCGGGTACACGCCGGTGTTTCACTGCCACACGGCTCAGGTCGCGTGCACGTTCCTCGAGCTCCAGAAGAAGCTCGACCCCAAGACCGGCGCGGTCAAGGAAGAGAACCCGCAGTTCCTGAAGGCCGGCGACGCGGCGATAGTCAAGGTCCAGCCGACGAGGCCCATGGTCATAGAGAAGGCCAAGGAGTTCCCCCAGCTCGGCAGGTTCGCAATCAGGGACATGGGCGCGACCGTTGCGGCCGGCGTATGCATCGATGTCGAGAAGAAGGAAATGTAAGGCACGTCCGAGGGGCTGAAATTGGCACAGAAGGCTCGCATCTCACTCAGCGGTACCGACCCGAAGCGCGTGGACAGCGTCTGCGCCCAGATAAAGCAGATATCGGAGCGCACCGGAGTGAGCATGAGCGGGCCGGTGCGCCTCCCGACCAAGCGGCTGCAGGTTCCGTGCCGGAAGAGTCCCGACGGAGAGGGCTCAGAGACATGGGACAGGTGGGAGATGCGCGTGCACAAGCGCCTCATAGACATCGAGGCCGATGAGAGGGCGCTCAGGCAGCTGATGCGCATACAGGTCCCGGACGGCGTGTACATCGAGATAAGGCTTCAGTCCTAGTGGCGGCCTACGGCCTCGGCCAGCGCGCGCCCGACAGTCCTCTGCGCCGCCTTGGGCCTCAACTTTTCGAGCCTGCCCCTCATCTTCTGGGCCTTCTGCGGCTCGCCGCAGGCATCGTAGACTTCAATGACAGCCTCGAGCACCTCCGGGTCGCTCTTGTCGTATGACAGGGCTCGGGCCACGTTGTCCAGGGCTTTCTTCTTCCTGCCCAGCTTCAAATTCAACAGTGCGGCGAGCGCCCAGGCGACGGCGCTCTCGGGCTCTATGCCTATCGCCCCGTCAATCTCCTTGCCGGCCTTCTTCGCATCGCCGCGCGAGAGATAAAGCCTCGCGCTCCCCAGGCGGGCATCGGCGCATCCAGGATCGAGCTCAAGCGCCCTCGAATATGACTTGAGCGCGTCCTTAGGAGATTCGGCCCATGTAAAAAGCTCCCCCCGCCTCACCGCTTCCTCGGCCTTAGCGATTTTAACTTTATTGAGCGCGGCGCAGGCCTCCCTCTTCTTACCCGTGCCAAGGAGCGCCTCTGCGAGGACGAGGTAGTTGGGTTCAGCGCCCGAGGTCTTCACGCGCTCGCACGCCGCCACCGCAGTATCGTATTCGCCCACTCGGACAGCCGCCTCCGCGAGCCCGTTGAGTATCTCGGGCTCGGCGCGCCCCGAGGCCTCGAGGTCCTTCGCGACCGCGAGCGCGTCCTCGGCCTGGCCGCTCTTGGCGAGCAGGTCGATCTTGTGCGCCAGGAGCTTCGGTTCGGGCATCGGTCTCGAGACCGCGTTGTCTATGCACAGCATCGCCTCGCGGTAGTGGTCGAGCGTCTCCAGGAACTCTGCGCGCATGACGTCCACCTTAGGCTCTCCGCTCGATGCTATGAGCATGTCGATGGCGCGCAGCGCCTCCGCCCTGGACGCCGCGGCCTCGCCGTGCAGACCGACCTCGTCGAACATCTCCGCCCGCATCACCCACGCCTCGATGAAGAGGGGGTTGAGTATGAGCGCGTTGTTCAGGGCGTCTATGGCCTCGTCGGGCCTGCCGAGCCACTCCAGGACATCGGCCTTGGCCAGCCACGTGTGGTCGTAGTTCGGGTTCAGCTCGAGCGACTGCACGATGAGCTCCAGCCCCTCGTCGAGCTGCCCCATCCTGGCGATGTCGTGGCCCTTTGCATATAGCGCGTAGTCAAAATCCGGTCGAATGTCCAGCGACTTCGTGTGGTAGGGGACGGCCTCCTTGTACCTTTTCATCTTGTCAAGGGCGTTGCCGATGTTGTTCCAGGCTATCTCGTAGTCGGGCATCACCTCTATGGCCCTCTCGAAGTACGGGATGCTCTCCTGCCACCGGTCCAGGTTGTAGTAGGCGTTGCCGAGGTTGTTCCATACGACCTCGTCGTTGGGCTCGAACTCCAGCGCCCTCTTGTAGCAGACCGTCGCCTTCTCCAGCTCCCCCATGCCGTGGTAGGTGTAGCCCTTGTTGTACCAGGCGTGCTTGTATGCCGGGTCTATCTTGATGGCCTTGTCGTAGCAATCGAGGGCCTGCTGGTACATGCCGATCATGAAGTAGGTGAAGCCGCGGTTGTTCCATATCTCGGCATTGCCTGGATCGAGATCGAGCGCCTTCTCGAAAGACATCAGCGCGTCCTCGTACCTCTCCAGCGAGTACATGAGCAGCCCGCGCTCGTTCCACGCCTCCTTGTGGTCGGGGGATATCTCGAGCGCGGCTTCTATGGAGTCCAGGGCATCGTCGGCGTCGCCGTAGCTCTCCAGCAATCGCGCCTTCTTCAGCCAGTGCTCGACCTCCTCGGGCTCGGCGTCGATGAGGCCGTTGAGTAGGTCCATGGCATCCTCCGTCTTGCCCTGCGTGGCGAGGAGAGTGGCCTTGTCGTAGATGGCCTCGGTGTAGTATGGTTGTACGTCCAGCGCCTTGTCGTATGCTTCGAGCGCGTCCTTCTCCCTCCCCAGGAAGACGAGGCAGTTGGCCATGTTGTACCACGCCAGCTCGTAGGTCGGGTCGAGGCTGACGGCGCGCTCGTAGTGCCCCAGCGCCTCGTCGTGCCTGCCCAGGGCGTCGAGCGCCACGGCCATGTTGTTGTGCGCGACGGGGTTACCCTCTTTCTTCTTCAGGGAGCGCTCGTAGCACTCCAGCGCCTTCTCGTGCTTGCCGTAGTCGCAGAGGATGTTCCCCCGCAGGACGTCGTCGTCCTCCCCCTCTTCCTCGGTGTCGGGCATGGGCTCACCCCCCCATCTGCTTCTTCAATATAACTTCTGCAGCGCCAAGGAACGCCTCCTCGGTCCCCGGGGGGATGGTCGCCCCAGCGGCGACGCGGTGGCCGCCCCCCTTGCCCCCGACCTTCTCCGACGCGAGCCTCATGAGCTCCGACAGGTCCAGGCCCTTCTCGACTAGCAGCCTCGTGCCCCGCGCCGACACCTTGACCCCGTCGTCGGCGCGGGCGAAGGCGAAGATGGGAATGCCGCAGTCGGCCAGGCCCGAGTTCAGGGCCATCCCGGCGACGGTGCCCAGGACTGTCTCGGCAATCATGTCATCCGCGTTGAAATATTGCAGCAGGCCCCTGCGCTGGACGCCTATGTCCCTGACCACCTGGAGGAAGTCCACGAGGTTGCGCCTGTGGCCGTCCTGCAGATCCAGGCCGGCGTAGTAGCTCTCTCTCCTGTCCCCCTTGGCTATCCGGAGGGCGACGTCCCCCTTCCCGTAGCGGCCGCAGGAGTTGAGCATCGTGGCGAACTCCTTCGCCTCGTGCACGGGCGTGCCGGGAGTCTCCCTGGGAAGGACGTAGACCTCCCTCTCTAGCTCCGCTTTGATGCCGTTATCCTCGAGGAGCCCTTTCAGCCTGCTGGACAATGAGGCGCGCTCCCCTCTGCTGAGGTCTATCCAGCGCCGCCACGACTCCCCTTCCTTGAGCCTGACGCCGGCGTCGATGAGGAATCTGATGCACGCATCCTCGTCCCCCGAAATGCCCGGGAGCCTGGGCTCGGAGGCATACTGTAAAAATTTGTGCAGCGGGCGCGTCTCCCTGCCGAAGAACGAGATATCTTTGACAACTTCGATGACGCCGGCCTTCCGCGCCTCTTCGAGGATGGCGCGGTTCGTGCCCGCGAGGCCGCCCTCCCTGTCCTGCAGGTCGCCGACCGCTCCCACGACGGCGATATGTGCCAACTCGGCGCTCGATTTCGTCATCTCCTTGCCGATGAGGTATGTCGCTCCCGCGCCGCTGAGGTCGGTGCCGCCGTCTCTTCCTTCGAGGTGTGGATTGACGTGCGGAATGTCCGAGCCGTCGAGCGCCTCAGCCAGGGCGACGAGGTCCCTGCGGGCAGCCGCAGATGGGTTCGACGGAGCGGGGACATGGTGATCGGCTATGACGGCATTGAGGCCCGAGAGCTCGGGGATGGCCCCGCTGCCGAAATCGGTGAACCACACAGTCTCGGGCTTTTGAGTCTTTATCGTCTCGATCGCCGCGGAATCGAGTTTCTTTAAAAAAGTCACTTCGTGTTTTATTTTGGCCCTATCTAGGAGCGAGGATGCCAGCGCGGCCGCGCATATGCCGTCGGCGTCTATGTGCGTGACGACGAGCACGCGCTTCGAGGAAAGGACGCGCTCGGCGGCGCGCCCGGCTTGCTCCCTCATCGAGGTCATTGTGAACGCTATCGCACCAGGTGAGATAAAGGTTTGTCGCCCCTTCACATTCTCTTTACAATCTCGGCGACGGAGGCGCCCTTCTCGAACTTGTAGTCCATCCTCGATAGCGTGGCCTCGATGGCTCCGAAGGTGGCGACGAGGTCGGTCCACGAGCACATGCCCATGTGGCCGATCCTGAAGACCTTGCCCTTTATACTGTCCTGCGCGCCAGCAATTATCACTCCGTAACGGTCCCGGAGCATGTTCCTGAACTCCTTGTCCTTGATGCCTTCGGGGTAGTTTATCGCCGTGAGTGTGTTGGACGCGATCTTCGGGTCTGGATAGAGTTGGAGGCCCAGGGCCTCGACGCCCGCGCGCGTGGCCTCGGCGAGCTGGCGCGTCTTCTCGAGCCTGTTTTCGATGCCCTCCTCCTTCAGCATCCGCAGCGCTTCGCGCATGGCGAGGAAGAGCGGTATCGCGGGAGTCCAAGGGGTGTCCCCTTCCTTCAGCTTCTTGACATGCTTCTTTATGTTGAGGTAGTAGGAAGTGTCATCGTACATCGCTGCCAATGCCTCGGGCGATACGCAAATGCCCGCGAGCCCGGCGGGCGCGCCCACGCACTTCTGCGAGCCGAAGATGACAACATCCGCGCCGTACTCCTTCGGGTGGACGGGTATCCCGCCCACGGAGGTTATGCCGTCGAGGATGAAGAACGCGCCATGCTTCTTGACTATCTGGCCTATTTCCTTCGCGGGGTTCGTCACTCCGGTCGAGGTCTCGTTGTGGCAGAGGGTGACGGCGCGGTATTTCCCCGAGGCCATCGCCTTCTCGAGAGCGCCCAGGTCCATACTCTTTCCCCAGTCGAACTTCAGAAGCGTGGGGTCGGCGAAGACCTTCGAGAGTTCGTTCAGCCGCTCCCCGAACTTCCCGTTGGCGAGGTTGAGCACCTTGTCCCCCTTGCGGAGGAGGTTGGATACCGACGCCTCGACGGCTGCCGTGCCCGAGCCGGAGAAGAGCGCGACATCGTAATCGGTCTGGAACAGGTACTTGAGCAGCTCCCTCAGCTCCTCGTTGACGGCCTTGAAGTGCTCGCTCCTGTGCGCCATCGACGGCACGCTCATGGCGTCCAGCACCCTGCGGTGTATCTTCACGGGCCCCGGCAGCATGAAAACGTTGTCCTGCGGGTCGAACATGTGTATCGCCAGGGAGAACCCATCCCAGCGATAAAAGGTTTGCCGCGAAGGAACACGCAATAGCCAGACACATGCTATTTTCGCTCGCATCTTCAAGGGCAATTCCTTCCTACGCAGGTTGGTGAGTAGGCCTATCCGGCCTGCTCCGCCGTGATTAGCAATAATCTGCCGGCTTGAACCGTCGAACGAAGCATTAATCGTCAATATAGAGTTCGACAAGTTCAAGTCGTAACTGCGGCACGGTTAGAAGAGAAAAGAAAGCGGAGTGCCGCAGGTCGGACACGGCCCTCCTATGCACTTTGGTGAGTAGGCCTATCCGGCCTGCTCTGTCCTAACTTTTAATGAAAAAGTCGAACTTGAAGCGCTGAACGAATCAATTAGAGACTAATTCGAATTCAGCCTAGTTCAAGTCGCATGCGGCACGACCCACCAAATGGAAAAAGGGAGTGCCGCAGGCCGGACTTGAACCAGCGACTTCAAGATCTTCAGTCTTGCACTCTCCCAAACTGAGTTACTGCGGCGCAAGGGCGCAATCCGCTTCCATTACTTTAACGTTGCCGTCTCTGGCGCTCACCGGCGCTTCTTCCCCTTCGGGAACTGCGCGAACGCATCCTTTGGGCTCGCGCCCTCATGGACGACGGCGCGCACGGCCTTTATCATCGCGACCGGGTCCCCGGACTGGAAGATGTTGCGCCCCATGTCCACGCCCACGGCCCCCGCCTTTATCGCGGCGTGGGCCATTTTCAGCGCGTCGAGCTCGGGGAGCTTCTTTCCCCCGGCTATGACGATGGGCACGGGGCAGGTCCGCACGACCTGCTCGAAGCCGTCGACGTAGTACGTCTTCACGATCTGCGCGCCCAGCTCGGCGGCTATCCTGGACGCGAGGCTCATGTACCTGGCGTCCCTGACCATCTCCTTGCCGACGGCTGTGACTGCCACGACGGGAATGCCATAGAGCTGCGCCTCGTCTATCATCTCCGTGAAAGCCAGAATAGTGTCGCGCTCCATCTCCGAGCCAACCAATATAGAGAACGCCACTCCGGCGACGTTGAGCCTTATCGCCTCTTCTATGGATGCCACGATGCCCTCGTGCAGCAGGTTCTTGTTGAGTATGCTCGTGCCGCCCGAAACCCTCAGCACGATGGGTATGTCGACGTCGGGGCTGACGTAGTTGCGCAGCGCGCCCCTCGTGAGCATCAGCGTGTCCGCATAGGGTATGAGGGGGTCGACTGTCTTCTTAAGGTTCTCCAGGCCCGTCGTCGGGCCCATGAAGTACCCATGGTCGACGGCGAGCATGACGGTCTTTCCAGTCTTGGGCTTGATTATCTTCGACATCCTGTTGGCCATTCCCCAGTCCATTGGAACACCTGCGAGGGGATGCGCATTGAGGTAAAAAAAGGTTGGGTAAACTTATATGGAGCGGTAATTATTTTGTTTCTTCAACTTTCTTTTGTAACCTTTTAATAAAGTCTGCTGCAATATCTTGAGATGGGGCTGTAATAGTAACAAAGTTATGATCCCCACCACCTTTCAATCCCATCTCTTCTTTTATTGGTTTACTTAACACATCCGCAGGAATTTTATCAGAACTACTCCCGATGAAGATTGTTGGTTTTTCATCGTTCGAATAAATTCCAAAGAATGGAATGCTAGTGGATACCATCGATTTAGAAATTTCTTGTACTTTCTTGCGCTCATACGGAAACGGAGAAATTTCAAACAAAGGCTCACCATTTGATTTCTCTGCTTCTTCTATAGCTATCTTTTTCCAGCTTTCTTTCTCAGAGTTTTCAACCTGTTTGCGCATCCCTCTGTGTTCGTCCATGAGCCGCTCGATTGCCATGGGGAGATCCTTAGCCTGTACGCCGAGCGTTTCCGCAGCCTTTGCAAGATGGTTTTGCTCATCTCGTACATGGTCGTAGGCGGCCCTGCCAGCCTTGAACTCGATGCGCACAATGCCATCCTGGATGCGCTTGACGCCGGTGATCTTCAGCAGCCCGACCTCGCCCGTGCGCGCGCAGTGCGTCCCGCCGCAGGCCTCGACGTCCTCGCCGAGGATGTGTACGACGCGGATGTCTCGGCCAGGAACAGCTCCGCCCTGGTAGAGCCTGAACCCGTGCTCGCGCTCTGCCGCCGAGCGCTCCATGAACGCCGAATCTATCTGGATGTCGTCGAGGACGATGCGGTTGGCCACTTCCTCTATCTCAGCGATTTCTTTCTTGCTCAGTGATTGGTAGTGCGTGATGTCGAGCCTGGCGAGCTCTGCGCTCTTGTTGGCCCCGGCCTGCCAGACGTGCTTGCCCAGGACCATCCTCGCGGCGGCGTTGATGATGTGCGCGCCGGTGTGGTGGCGCATGAGCTGCCTGCGCCTGGGCCAGTCTATGCCCCCTTTGACAGTCTTTCCAGCCTTGAGCTTGGAGACGTCCCCTTCGATTTCGTGCAGGACGACCGCGCCGACCTTGCGCGCGCGCAGGACCTTCAGGCCATCGAGCGTGCCGGCGTCCGATTCCTGCCCGCCCCCTTCTGGATAGAAAGCGGTCCGGTCGAGTGCGACCTCGTTCCCGAATACCTGCAGGACATTGGCGCTGAACTCGCGCATGTAAGGCTCCTTGTAGAAGAGCATCTCCGTTGGAGGGACGTCGATGGCCACATCCTCCTTCGCCTCCGCGTCCTTCGCGGGCTTGATGTGCCTGGCCGAGACCTGCTTGTAGAAGTCATCTGGCACGTCGACCGGCACCTTGGCGAAATCCTTGACGATTTCGGGGTTGAGGCCGTGCGAGTCGTAGAGCTCTATGAGCGCATCGACGCTGAAGCCCTTTCCACCGAGCTTTGACTCCATCTGCGAGACGAGGGCTCTTCCCTTCGAGAGCGTCTCGCGGTATCTCTCCTCCTCGACATCGACGAGCTTGAGGATGCCCTCGCGGTTCTCCCCGACCTCGGGGAACTGTGGCTTGTAGAAGCCGATGTGCTCCTCGACGATGGCCGAGAGCGGCAGCTTCAGGCCCAGCGAGGCCATCGACCGCAGCGCCCTGCGTATCAGGAGCCGGGCAAAGTACCCCGCTTTGACATTCGAGGGCATGACGCCGTCGTTCAACAGGAACATCAGCGCCCTCGCGTGGTCGCAGGCAACGTAGATGCTCTCCATCGGCCCCGTCTCCTGCATCAGGCGCCCGAGGGGGATGCCGAGCGCGTCCGCGACGTTCTGGCGCACGGCCCTGAGGTCGGCGGCCGTATCCAGGTTGAGCATGCCGGACATCTTCGAGTACTCGGCCAGGATTGTCTTGTCTCCGGAGAAGCCTGTCTCCCTCTTCATGCGCGCGAGCGCGGGCCCGAAGACCGCCTCGTAGGCCGAGGACGCGCCCTGCGACATCCAAGTGAAACGCTCGAGGCCGTAGCCAGTGTCGACGACCTTCATCGGCAGCGGCACCTTCCCTTTATCCGTTTCAGCGTACTGCATGAAGACGAGGGTGGCGAGCTCGACGCCATCGACGACGACCTCGAAGCACGGCCCCGAGTTGCCGCCCCCCTCCCAGTCCGCCTCAATGTATGTGATATGCTCGGGGGTTATGCCCAGCTCCTTGAGCAGGCCGTCGCACAGCTCAACCGTGCGGTCCTTGAAATAAATCTGCTCGTCTTTGGTATTGAAGGCGTGGTGGGCCATCATCTCGAACATCGTGAAGTGGCTGCCCGTCCTCCCAACATTGTCTATGTCGTTGAATCGCGCGCACGTCTGCGAGATGCAGAGCGGGTTGGCCGGCGGCTTGATGGTGCCGTTGAGCACCCACGGCTGGAAGTCGTAGATCGAGGCCTGGGTGAAGAAGACGTCGTCGCGCCACCGCGCCGTTATGGGATACCTGGCGACGCGCCTGTGCCCGTTCCGCTCGAAGTACGAGAGGTAGGCCTCGCGCATCTCGTGCAGGCTCATCCCCTTCTTCATCGGAGGCTTCCCGAGGAAGCCGTAGGGTTCGCAGGGCGTCTCGCCGCAAGTGGCCTGGGCGCCCTGCGTCCAGAAGTGCCTGCCGCATTTCGGGCACTTGCGCCGGGCGAAGGAATTGTCGTGGAAGAACCTGAGGTCGTACTCCGCTGCGTCGGTCATCGTCCCTCGATAATAGACGTGGTAGATAAAGGTAGGGGAGTCCCTTCGTGTAGCATCTCGATGCCCGGGATGCCAGCCACCCGGTCTCGAAGGTGCGCATCAGCTCTGCAGTTCGTCCCTGGCCTTCTCGTAGAAGTCGAGCGATTCGGGGTTCTTCAGGGCGTCCCTGTTGGTGACCGGCCGGCCGTTAATTATGTTCGCGACCGCGCTCTCGACCTTCTTCATGTTGAAGGTGTACGGGATGTCCGGCGCCTCGATGATCCTCGCCGGGACGTGCCTTGGGGAGGCGTTCTTCAGCAGGATTTTCTTGATATTCCCTCTCAATTCGTCGGTGAGGTGGAGCCCCCCGGCCATCTTCACGAAGAGGATGACGCGTTGGTCCCCCTGCCAGTTCTGGCCAATCGCCAGGCTGTCCGCTATCTCTTCCAGCTCTTCCACCTGGTTGTAAATCTCCGAAGTGCCTATCCGTACCCCGGACGGCTTCAGGAGGGAGTCGGACCTTCCGTAGAACGTGATGCCTCCGGTGTCGCTGTGGAAGACGACGTAGTCGCCGTGCCGCCAAACGCCGGGATAGACGTTGAAGTATGTGTCGCGGTACTTCTTCCCGCCGGGGTCGTTCCAGAAATACAGGGGCATCGATGGCGCGGGGGCCTCGCACACGAGTTCGCCCTGTCGGTCGACCACGGGCCGCCCCGCCTCATCAAAGGCCTTGATCTTCATCCCCAGGCCCGGCCCTTGGAGCTCCCCCGCGTGCACCGCTTGGATCGGGCTGCCAGTGCAGAAGCAGCCGTTTATATCCGTGCCCCCCGAGCTAGAATTGAAGTGCAGGTCTTCCTTGATCTCGCGATAGACGTACTCGAATCCCTCCTGCGGCAGTGCGGAGCCAGTCTGCCATATCTCCCGCAGCGAGGAGAGGTCGTAGTCCTTTCCCGGTTTCAGGCCCTCCGCTCTCAGGAAGTTGATGTAGCTGGCGCTGCAGCCGAACATCGTCACCTTCTCGTCCTGGACCAGCCTCCACGCGGCGCCAGGGTCCGGGTAATTGGGGTTCCCGTCGTACAGGATTATGGTGTTCCCCGTGGCCAGGGAGCTCATCAGCCAGTTCCACATCATCCAGCTGCATGACGTGATGAAGAAGTGCACGTCGTCCCTCCTCAGGTCAGTGTGTATTATCAGCTCCTTCAAGTGGTTTACCAGTATTCCCGCCGCCCCCTGGACCATGCACTTCGGTTTGCCCGTGGTCCCGGAGGAGAACATGATGTAGACGGGATGGTCCGCGGGCAGCTGCTCGAACCGCATGCCGGCGCTGTTGCCCCGCGCGAGAAAATCCACGTAGTGAATGGCCTTCGGTATGGCGCTAATGTCGGGCCTCTCTTCAGTGTACGGCACGACCACGAGCCTCTCGATCGACGGGATCCCTTCAACCACCTTGGCTGCGTTCTGCAGGGTCTTGAAAGTCTTTCCCTTGTAGAAATATCCGTCCGATGTGAACATGACCTTCGGCTCGATTTGCCCGAACCTCTCCAGCGCGGCCCCGGGCCCTATATCGGTGGCAGACGATGCCCAGACGGCCCCGATGCTCGTTGCCCCCAGCATGGCGACGGCGGTCTCGATCATGTTCGGCATGTACCCGACCACCCGGTCTCCCGGTGAGATTCCCATGCCCCGGAGCGAGCCGGCCAGCTGCGATACGGCCGTATAGAGCTCCGAGTAGCTCATCCGGGCGGTCTTTTTATTCTCTCCTTTGAATATGAAGGCCGCGCGGTCGTCCCTGTGCCTGAGCAGGTTCTCGGCGTAGTTCAGCTTTGCTCCGGGGAACCACCTCGCTCCTGGGAAGGCGCCCATGTCGTCGACGACTTTGTCGAACCTTCGGGACGCCCTGACCTCGGTGAAGTCCCAAACGGCGTCCCAGAAATCGGGTATGCTCTCTATCGACCATTTGTAGAGCTCGTCGTATGTGCCGAAGCTTTTGCCGGAGCGCTTGCCCGCGAAGTCCATGAACTTTTTCATGTTCGAGTCTCTGACCCGCTCCTCCGAGGGAGCCCATAGCAGATCGCCCATTCTTCTCAACTCCTTCAAACGGTCCAGGGCAGCCGGTCGCGCGCCATCGTTTCAGCCTCCCTTCCTCTTCAGCTGGCGGACGACGTCTATGACCGTGCCGTCGCGCCACTCGATGACGCCTACGACCCTGTCGAAGTACTCGGGCTCCCCGGGCTTGACGCCGCCGGCCTTCTGGAGCGCGATCTTCGCCAGCTCCTGGATGTCTTTCACAGGAAGGTTCGCAGCTCTGGCCTTCTCGAGCATGTCGTCCCTGGCTGGATTGATGGCGATGCCCTCTTCCGTGACGATGGCGTCGATGCACTCGCCCGGCGTGGTCACGTTCGTCACGCGCTCCATGACGATGGGCCAGTTCTTCCTCCGAGTTGGGCAGACGATGATGCAGTGCTTGGCGCCAGCCGCAACGTCCTGATGGCCGCCGATGCCGTGGAGCAGGTAGCCGTCCGAGTGCGTGTTCACGTTGACATTGAAATCTATGTCTATCTCCGTCGCTCCCAGGAAACCGAAGTCGAGCATGTTGACGAGCTGCCCCCTGTTGAACGGGTTGGCGTAGATGTCTGGATTGATTTCGGCGTGCTTCGGATTGGTCAGCAGGGACTGCGCGCTCTCCATGTCGAAGCTCTGCGTGTCTATTATCCAGTCTATGAGCCCTTCCTTCTGCATCCGTATCATGTCCTTTGTGATGCCACCGTGGGCGAACCTGGCCTTCACGCCGCGCTTCTTCATTAGCTCGCCCAGGAGCCCGATGGCGGCCAGGGAAGCGCCACCAGCGCCCGCCTGGAAGCCAATGCCATCGCGCACGAGCCCGAGGGCGTCGACGAGGTCTGCCGCGCCTCTTGCGATCTTCAGGCTCTGCTCGTCCGTGGCCACCTCCGTGGTCCCCGAAGAGATCGCTTTCGGGTCGCCGATGGAATCGACCTTGACGACGTAATCGACGCACGCCTGGCTGATTATCGGCGGGGTGACCATGTAAGGCTGCAGGTTGTCCGTGACCACGACCACATTCTCGGCGAACATCGAGTCAGCGAGCGCGTACCCCAGCGGCCCGCACGCGGCGGGCCCGGAGCGCCCGTTCGCGTTGCCGTACGCGTCGGCGACGGGCGCGGCGACGAACGCGCCGTCTATCTTGACGTCCCCCATCTGGATGGCACGCGACCTCGCCCCGTGGGAGCGCATGATTGCAGTACCCTTCATCTTCCCCTCGGTGATGATGCGCCCGACGGGGCCGTTGGTCGACCCCTCGATGGACGTGATGGTGCCGTTCTCTATCAGCCTGCAGACTGGCTCGTGCACGGGGAAGATTGCGCTCTGGGCGAGCTTCAGCCCCTTCAGGCCGCGCCTCTCCGCGACGGCCATGACCATGTTCAGGACGCCGTCGCCGTTGCGAAGGTGGTGGTGGAACGACAGGCACGCGCCATCCTTCAGCCCCGTCTTGGCAAAGGCATCGTCGATGCTGGGCAGAAGCTTGCTCGTGCCCCATTTCGCCGGCCTCATTACCATCGGCGCGAAATGTCCCGGCTTCAGGTCGACGTAGGCGCCCTTGAAGGGCTTGAGCACCCTGCCATCCACCTCTTTCGGTATCTCCCGGCCGATCGCGTTCCTGGGCATGCCTCACCCCTACTTGTATTCCTTCTTTGCCTTGACTATCTCGAAGTCTATGAAGTCGCAGTGGTTGATCAGGACCGCCTCGGGCGTGCGCTTGACCATGTCCCCCTCCTTCGAGTGGGCGGCTATCATGTGCACTATCTCGTCAGGCAGGCCGACGACCATGGCCAGCCCCGCGCCAGACACGGGGTGCCTGAGCATCTTGCCGTTGGCGCTCGTCCCGACCTTCCCGTCCTTGCGCACGTACTCCAAAAGCTTGCCGACGTCGTGCAGGAGGGCGCCCGCGACCACATAGTCCCACCTCAGGTCCTTGCGGTGCTCGGCGACGACCATCGCCTGGGCCGTCACCATCCTCGTGTGCTGTACGAGCGTCTGCTCCACCTCGCCGGCGAGCAGCGTGAACGGTATGCCGTCGAGATCCTTCCATCCCCCGCGCTTCATCGCCTCGACCCACACCTGGGCCGTCTGCTCCCTCAGCTTCGCATCCTTTATCCTATCCAGCTCTGGAAACGTCTTCTTCACGTATGCGATGTCCGTCATTTCCGTCCCTCCGGCAACTGCCTGTCCTCCGGGCCGTCATACTCGCACTGCGCCACTGCCATGTGCCTCATGACCTTGTACCTGCTCTGCTCCTCGTAGACGTGCGCGACCAGCCCGGCCGCGCGGCCAATCAGGAAAAACCCTTTGCCCATCTTCCAGTCGAAGCCCATGTCCGAGGCTATCGCGGCGATGGCTCCGTCGACATTCAAAGGCAGCGGCTTGCCGTCCGCGCCGAGCGAGTCCTGTATCCCCTTCGCGAGCGCCACGTGCTCCTTTGCCACGCCAAGCTCCTCGGCCAATGCCAGCAGGCGCACCGTCCTCGGGTCGTTGGTGTGCACCCTGTGGCCGTAGCCGGGGATGCGCTGCTTCCTCTCCTTCGCGTCCTTGACGATGACCTTCGCGGCGTCGGAAACGGACGATTCGGACTCGCGCATCTTCCTGACCTGCTCCTGTAGGAGCTTCGCGCACTTCTCTATCGCCCCGCCGTGCGCGTCCCCGATGGCCAGGAGCCCGGCCGATACCGCGCTCGGGAGTGGCACGCCGCCGCTGGCGACGAGCCTCGCCGATAGAGCTGTTGGCGTATTCACGCCGTGATCGATGGAAGCAGCTAGAATAGCGTCCATCATCCTCTCCTCGGCCTTGGAGGGGAGCTCCCCCTTGAGGGCGAGGTAGACGATGCCCGCGAAAGAGACGTTCCCGAGGAGCTCGTCGAGCCTGTAGCCCTTCGTGACTATGACGTTGGGCGCGGTCTTCGTGATGGAGCTCTTCCACTTCTCGGCTTCGTCGGCCATTCCGTACCCCCCTCAGAGGTGGGGGTGGAACCGCGTTCGGGATTAAAGGATTATGGCTGGCAATTACGTTAGAATGTAAAAGAATCGGGAAAAGGTTTTACTTTGTTGCGCGGAGCGGGCCTTCCGCTCGTACGTTCGCCTAGTTCCCGCACGCCCTGACTATGTCCAGTATCTCGGTGCCGTAGGTCGTGAGGCGCGAGTCCCCGATGCCGTAGACCATCGACAGGTCCTGGGCGGTCGTGGGCTTGCGCTCCGCGATCTCCGCGATCGTGCGGTTCTGCATCACGAGGTAGGCTGGCTTCTTGCCTGCCTTGGCCGCGCGCCAGTCCCTGAGGGCCTTCATTATGGCCTCGGACTGCTGCGCGTCCCTTGGCGCTGGGGCGCTCTCGCCCGCTGCCTTCTCCCCGGCCCCCGTCAGCCAGACCGTCGGGTAGTCGTCCTTCTCGCGGACCACGAGCATGCCCTTCGCTATGAGGTCGTCGATGCACTGGACGATCTCCTTGAGGGGGGTGCTGCTGAGGGCGCCGTAGAGCCCCAGCGTCCAGAGACGCAATGTCAGGATGCGCTTCGAGGCGGAGCCTGACAGTATGCGCGCGACCGTCGTCCGGCCGTACCTTCCGTTCGCCTGCTTGACGCAGCGGAGCACGGCCTGCTCGATGCCTACCTCGCCCTTGCCCGAGCTCAGCCCGGATATTGACTCGACCTTGGAGAAGGTCACGAGTATCTCCCTGCCGTCCTGGGACATTGCGGAGATCTCGATCTCCGCGTCGGCCATGTTCCTGGCGAGGGCTATCTCGGCGCCCTCGTCGATGTAGCAGACCGGCTTTATGCCCCGGTTCGCGCTGTGCACGACGATGCTGCCGCTGGGCCTGACCAGGACGACGTGGTTGCCCTTGAACTCCTTCTCCACGTCCCCGTACCTGAAGAAGCCGGTGCAGTTTCCCGCAACGACGACCGTCTCCAGGGCGTTCGCTGTCTGTTCGTTCGTGGCGCTGGTTTGTACCGCGGTGGCCACTGTCCCGCCATTGGTTTCGTTTTCCATTTTATTACCTCCTGCTTTTGTTTCTCTGTCCGGCGAACGCAGGTTTGTCGCCGGCAATGTCCGAAAAAGCGCCGCGAGATAATAAATGGATTATTACATGTAGATTATATCTGAATAAATGATAACAGATTTATCCAATTTGAAGAGCAGATTCAACATTGTAAATACGTTTTGTAAGAGGTATTTTATCATAACCACCATCGTAACTTAAAATAAATGGTATTTTTCTTTGGTCCATTATTACGAGAGATATAGCATCTGTAAGACCTATCCAGGGTTTATTCGTTCTATGATTAATAAGGGGAGATAATTTGTTAGAAATTGCTTTTTGGATTATGTCTTCTGTTACATTAACACATTGACATTGATGTGTCAATACGTTGAATGCTTCTAATGTCCTGTTAAATTCTATGTTTTTTTGTAAACATTGAAAGGCCTCTACAAGGATCATATAGGATAGTGTCAAATTATTAAATCCCTCTACAAATCTATTATCAATTAAATGCCTCCACAACGGTTGAGCTTCATGGGAATGTTTATCGTTTGGATCAAACAATCCAATTAAAAAACATGCATCTGCATAAAATTGCACTATGTATCTCTCCTTAGCTCAACTTGCTTTGCCACATTTGAAATTGAATATTTTGTCATTTGTGGATATGCTCTATATATTTGTTGTAAAACATATTCGGAGGAGTGATGGTTAAAATTCTTTTTTATGTATATAAATGTATTTTTCACATCATCCTTTAATTTATTCCAAAGTGTTGTTGCCAACTTTTCTCCTTTTGTTGATAATTTTATACACATTTTATTCTTTGAAATCTGATAATAGTTAATTATTTTTGCATCGTATAATTCATCAACCGCCGCAAAAATAGTTTCATCAAATGGGCCGAAATTATCAGGTTCAAAATTTAAATCTGTTAATAACTTTTTTCCTAACGGAGTTGTTGAGAATGCAAATATTTCTTTTGTCAAATGTATCCTTCCTGGAATTGGAGCATTTTTAACGTTATTAATATCAGGTGCTTTAAGAAGAGTAAGAATACATATCTGTGCGGGGGTTAATTCCTCGATATTCATTTTAACCACCGGTCTATTGTCGGGGTATTTCTATGACCAGATAGTTTTCTCATTTGATTTATTTCTTCTTGAATTCGTATTTTAGTTGAAAAATGATTCATTATCTTTTTATTCTGAATTAATTGTGGGAATTTTTTTATTTCTAGGATAGAAGTTTCTAAATTGTGTTTTGAACAAACACTTTTTACAATATCTGGGCGTTCACTCGACAACTGATTTAGCTTGACATGCTTTAATGTTGAGCTATCTAAAATGGAATCAAAAAGATCTTGATGTTCCATTATTTCAGATACTGGATGGAAGCCATAAGTTTTTCTATTAAATAAATAATTCATCTCTATGGCCGGTGGAGCGTTGTCTAGGGGCCTCCATCGCTGGCGCCCTCCGTGGCTTGGGCCATATGCATCAAATCCAAATCCTGGCGCTAAGAGATTGTTAATACGCGAATTATCCCCTCTTCCAATACGTAGTTTAGAATTTAATGCATGTAGAATATATTCATCATGATCGTTTTTACTCAGTTCGTTTAATTCTAATTGAAGTTTTTCAATAATATATCCAAATGCTCCATATTTTTTATTTTCACAGTTAAAAGCGAAGATACGATAACCATTTTCCCAATAGCGTTTAATAATATGCGGGGCAATAAGACGATATGAGGAAGGAATTACAGCCATAATCGGTTTGTGATTTCGATATATATTTGCCTTCTGTCTTTGTTCTAAACTAGTTAGTAATTTTAAGTACTCTCGCTCGTTATTTAAAATCCCAAAAATTGGTGGAACTATTATCATGTTTCCTTCAGTTCCCCATAAAAAATTGTATAACAGCTGCAGAATTTTTATACTCGGGATCCGATTCCTTGGAGTTCCTTCACTATCAGTAAGAGTCAACGAAAGATACGGTATTACTCCTTTATCTCTTAGTTGGCAAAGACGTAAAGAAAGTTTCGAACTAAAATCTTTTCCAACATTATCGTCTTCTAATACCTTGGCTAGAAAATCTATTGAGATCTGCGCATAAACTTCGCCAAGAGGTGTAAATTTTGAATCTATTACTGTCTCTAGGGCATCTAAATCGGAGGTATTACTTCTTGTAATACCGAGCGCTCTAGTTGGAGTAATCAAATCCTTTTGGTTAATCCTGAGATGACAGGTTCTCGAAAGTGAACCACTTTCTTTAGCGATTTCCTCTATTTCTAAATTTGGCATATCTGTCATTCGAACACGCTACTTCGGTGTGATAATAGGGTTTAATGATATAAATTTTCTTATCTTCATCGCGTACACCATCCCGCCGTAGTACCTCTTTTCTTTTTCTATCTTCATTTCGGGCACCTTTCCCAGCAACGCGTACGGGTCTCGGTCTATTTTGGTATGGCCCGAGAGCTTCGCCGTCTTCGATATCAGGGCGTGGACCGCGCGCGCCCCCTTCTTCTTCGGTTTGCCAGTGTCGAGTATCACTAGGATGCCGTCGTCCTTCAGCACTCGCGCAGTGTCCTTCAGGAATGCGACAGGGTCGGGCGCCGTCGTAAGCGTGAAGGTGGCTATGGCTTTGTCCAGCGATGAGTCCTTGAACGGCATGCAGTCGAGGTCCCCGCGCACGAGGTCGGCGCAGCCCTTCTTCCTCGCCCTCAGGAGCATCTTGCCGGAGATGTCGATGCCGACGACGTGGGCGCCCTTGCAGCTCTCGGAGATCCAAGGCAGGATGAGGCCCGTCCCCGTCCCCAGGTCGATGACGCTCTCCCCCTTCTTCAGTTCTAGCAGCCCAATGGCCTCGCGCCGCCACCTCTCCTGGGCCTTGCCGCCGAAGAGGGGGTTGGTGTCCACCGCATCGTACCACCGACTCCAGGCGTCGTACCTCTTCTCGATTTTCCGCTTCTCGCTCACGCGCAAGCCATCCCCGCGACTCTATTAATAATTTCTCAAACGGCCAAGCGCGATGCCGGCAATCAATCGTCATCGGGTTATCTTAAACTACCCTTACATCGCCCGGCGGGAGTGCGCGCATGACATCATCGAGGTCGAGATCGAACCGCCTCGCCATCTCCTTGGCGAACTCGGCCTTGTTCCTCTCTCCGGAAACGAAGGTGACATGCTCTGAGGTGTGCGCGGCAACGGCGCTCTCCGGCCCGCAGAGCGGCACTCTCTCGCCGTTGAACTCGAAGGCGCCCAACGCGGCCTTGACGGCAATCTTGCGCGCGTAGTTGCGCTTCCCCCTTATAACGAACGCCCCTTTGGGAAGGAACTCCCCCGGGTTGGGGGTTTTGCTCACCTGGTCGGGCAGGACCCAGTAGGCGCTGCCTGTCGCCAGGCCGGCGTTCCAGGCCTTCGAGTGGACGAGGGAGAACTCGCACGCCTCCTCGAGCGCCTGTTCAGTGAAGCCCGGGAGCTGCGCGCCCGAAAGGTCCTCGGCCTTCAGAGCCACGCTAGGCGCTCCCTGGACGTCCGCATGGGCGTACCTGTCATTGTTCTTCACATGCTTCTTCACCACTTCCTCGTTCATCCTCGCGTCCCGGCCCGCGACAGCGATGTGCCCGTCCGAGGTCACGAACCACCTGTACCGCTCGAACCAGAACTTGCGCCTACGCTTGGTGGCTGGCGCGGCCTTGCGCGCGGGCTTCGTGGCCTCGGCCTTCATGGCGCTCATGACCCCCTCGAGCTTCGAGCGGGCGGTCTTGGCTGCCTCGTAGTACCGCGAGGCATTCCCATAGATGTCCTCGCATGCCTGCAGGACGACAGTCTCGTCGGTCCCCGGCACAGGGGCTTCGATTGTTCCCAGATTGGCGTTCAGGACCTTGACGCCGAGCGACGGGTCCAATCCCTTCAAAGCCTCCACGAGCGCCTTGCCCATCGGCCCCCCCTTCAAAGGCTCGAGAATCTTCTGGAAGTGGGTGAAATGGACGTAGATGGAGTCGGCCATGAGTTCTGTCCTCTCTGCCTCCGCACTAAGCTTAGTGGCCATGGCCGCCTGCTGCGCCTCGATGTTCGACGCGCGCCCCTCTTCCGTCCTCTCGGGAACGACGTCCTTAACCCTGAGGAAATAATCCACAATGGCCGAGCTGAAGTCTCCGAAGCCCTCTCTCTCCGCCCCTTTATAAACTCCGAGGTCGAAGGGTATGACGTCCACAGGGACGCCGTCCTTGATTATTATCGAGGGACGGAGCTCCCCATCGGCCTTGGCCAGCAGGGCTTTGAGGGCGCCGTGCAGCGCCTCCAGTTGGGAAGGCTGGAGCACCTTCAATTCCGTATTTTTATCAATGCCAGCGGCCAGGCACACTTCTTCCGCGCACGTGCCCCCGAGCCCGATCCTCGTCGCCAGCGTCCTGACGATGTCGGCCCTCGAGTACGACAGGACTCCCCCGAACTCCTCCAAGGTCATCGTTGCCGGGTCCGGGGTCAGCGGCGGCGGAACGTACTCGAGCTTGGCCCTCAGGGCTCTCCGACCATAATCGCGAGAGAACAGGGGCTGGACGATCTTCCCCTCCTTGACCAGGAGGACGTTCCCCTCCTTCGACAGCTCGATGACGAGCTCGGCGTCCCCCATTTCCGCGGATGAGAACGAAAGGATGATTATCCGGTCGAAGGCCCGCTGCCCGATCTTTGTAAGAACGGCCCCTCCCAGGTGCTTCCTGAGGAGCATGGCGAAGGACGTGGGCTGCGTCCCCTCAGCGGTGGATGTTGCCGTGAGAGCCGCATACTTCCCGTTGCTGATGTGCAGGCCCGCGCGCTCCCCTGCCCCCTTGAACCTGAGCAGGACCTCAGAGCCGCTGAAATGGTAGGCCTTCTCGAGCCTCGAGCCTTCCAGCTGCCTCAGCTCGCGCAGCAGAGCGCGTATGTCCAGGGACGATAGCTGGCGCTTCATTGGCGGAGGATGGGCATCTCGATACATGAAACTTCCCAAAAGCTATTATTCAGGGTAGTGTTCCCAGCGCACGTTGCCACTGTGGCTTAGAGGCTCGCCCGGGCCGGCGCGGCCAGGCGCTCCAGATAGCGACGCCTTGGTAAGGCGTAGGTCGAGGGTTCGATTCCCTCCAGTGGCTTCAATTCTCTTCTATATAATTCACAGCACACAGGAGGGAATCGAACCAAGACGCAAGGAGATGCCTAACAATTACCGACACCTTGCGTCGCAGGCGAGGGTTCCCGTAGGAACCCGAGTTAGCAGCTCTAGTATAGAGTATAATTAATCGAATCACCGGGGGAGGAAAAGCAGGGATGCCATGAGTTCACCACTTCTATGATATTCCCCTTTCCTCCGTCGTTGTTCCATGTCAATCCTTGCCAATCCAGGCGCCCTCCGTTTCCCAAAGCTTTATAAATAGGGATTGCTACTGCCCGTTCCCAATATAAGCCAAGCGGTTTTTAACCGTGGGCACTTAGAGGGATCTGAAATGCAGCCAACAAAGACGTCGAAAATCTGGGTCATCGTCGTGACCCTGGCGATGGTAGCGACAGCGATTGCCGCGATACCGGGGAGCAACTCGGGCGCGCCGGTCGGAACGCGCACGAACGCAGTATGGTACATCACCGGTATCGTATACAGCCTGACAACCCAGGCGCCCATCGCTGGAATGAGCATAGCCATAACGAACACGACATTCCCCATCAACGTGCCACCGACCGGCTCGAACGGCCTGTTCAATATCACGGTCGACCAGCCTGGCAACTACACGCTCACGTTCGCGCATGAGCAGTACGGTTCCAAGGACATCTACGTGATTTACGATTCGACAAACGTCACGACACAACTCTATTACGACATGGGGACGGTACTGTTCAACCGCCTGCCGAAGATAACCGGCTACGTGAAGGACACGCGCAACGTCCCGGTCAACGGCGTGGCAGTCTTCGTCAGCAAGACGTCCACCGGAGCGGTCCTCGCAACAAAGACAACCCCCTCCGACGGCAGCTACACCGTCTATGTGGAGGCGACGCAGGTCAGCCTCCTCTTCAAGAAGGACGGCTACTACGAGAACTCTACGATGATTACGCTGGCCCCTTCAAAGGACTACTACGTCAACGCGACCATTGAGATTATCACCCCGACACCGACCACGAAGCTCTTCGGCGAGGTCTGGAACTCCACGGCAGGGAAGATCTCCGGTGCAAAAGTGTCCGTGTCCAGGGACGGCCTCAAGTGGATCAGCAACCTTACCGACAGCACCGGGTATTACCAGATGAGCGTATACTCCGGCAGGTTCAAGGTCAAGGTCACCCGGCAGGGGTACTACGACAACGAGAGCTGGGCCGACGTTCCAGCAACGGACAGGCACAACCTGACCATACAGATGACCCAGACCGCCGCGGAAATATACACACTTAAGGGCTTTGTCAACGAGACCGTTGGCGGCGCCAACATACAGGGCGCGCTCGTTACGCTCCACAACCTATCCGCTAACGGCAAGTACGAAAATAGCACGCTGACCGGAAGCGACGGTTCGTTCAATATCTCATATTTCGGGGCGACCTTCAGGGTCTCCGTTTCCAAGGACAAGTTCTTCACGTTCACGAACATGAATATAACGAGCGCCGACGATTTCACAGCCACGACAAAAGCCATAACGCTGGACAAGGTCGCGCAGGACCGCACTATCTCGGGAAGGATAAGGGACTCGAAGGATGGGTTCCCGTTGAACAACGCCACGATAACGCTCTACGACTCCGCGAGGATATACTCCAACTACTCAACGACAGCGGGGTCGGCATCCCCCGGTTACTACACGATGCTCGCGTACGACGGCGCATTCACGGCGCTCGTCGAGGCTCCGGGCTACCAGGCCAAGCTCGTCAACACGACAATCGCGGGCGCGGATGCCAGCGTTGATGTCTACCTTATTGCGTCGGGAATGGACACTGTCACGCGCGGCATACGCTTCGTCAACTGGTCCACAGTCCAGGTCATCGAGAACAAGGTCCTGTGCGTGGACAACACGAGTCTCAGGGCCGACGCCGACCTCAAGTATGGGCGCGGCGACTTCCAGCTCGACGTCAACAACTGGGTGCTTAGCCAGGCGGAGATCGATGCATGGAAGGACTTCACGAGGAACCAGGGCGTCGAGAAGCTCTACACGGACGAGTTCCTCACGGTAGATGGTTTCGTCTACGCGCAGAACACGACCACGTTCTCCGTCACGTTCGAAGTGGCGACGGGTTGGATAGGCTCCGCCGACGCGCCGATATACATCAACACCACGGTCAACTACACGCTCGTGGACAATGCCACATTCGAGTTGAACGCGACGACCCACGAGGTTTCCTTGAATGTCACACAGGACACAGATTACATGAACTCGTCCGCCTGGGTAAAGCTCCCGGCGGGCTTCGAGATGACGGACAATTCCACAACCCCGGCTAGCGTCGAGACGCTCGGCTGGACGAACGTGTCCATCGACCCCAAGGAAGGCCAGGACATGGCCAACGTGGCCATGACGGTCAAGGAGTCGTTCAACGGGACCGCGAAAGCAAGGATCGTTGACGGCCTCTACTACCTCCAAAACGGGACGCAGGAGAACTACACCGCCATAGTCAGGATGAACGTCAGCGGCGACGGCGTCAACACGACCGTCTCCTTCAGCGCCCAGGAATCCACCGACCCCGTCGGCAACATCAACTATGCCAATTTCACATGGGACTTCGGCGACGGTTCGTCCGGGTACGGCATGAAAGTCGACCACAACTTCAACACATCTGCAGTATACGCCGTGAAGCTCAACATCACGGAGACCAACCCAGTCAACTACACCAACCCACCGCTCTCTCTCAACATCAAGGTCGACAGCATCGTGCCTGTCGCGGCGATTACGCCGGTGAACACGACCCTCGTTGGCGGCTTCCTTTACACGAGCGAGGACAAGGACATCACCTTGAACGGTTCGACATCGTACGACTTTACTTCCGGCACGGAGGCCGGCGTCATACAGACCTGGTACTGGTCGTGGGGCGACAACTCCACGAACCAGACCGTGACCAAGGGCGGGGACAACAACATCACGCACAAGTACGATACGCCGGGCAACTACACGGTCATGCTCAATGTGACCGATGTTGTAGGGCACAAGAGCGCGGATATGACATTGAAGGTGATAGTCAACGACACGACTGCCCCGGAGCCCCTGTTCAAGATTCTGAACGACACGTGGGCGCAAGTGACGAGCGGGCGCGAGAACTTCACATACTACTTCAACGGCAGCGATACCACCGACAACTACTATGCCCTCAACCAGCTTACCTTCACATGGTCGTTCGGCGACGGGACCGACAATGTCACCGGCGTTGGCAGGTACAACGTATCCCACGCCTTCGCGAACGTGCTGACCGCGCAGATATCCTTAATGGTCTCTGACCCGGCGGGCAACGTAAAATGGTACAACGACACCCAGTTCAGCGTCGGCATAGGCGTCAGGCCCAACATCGTCGTAGACATCCCGAGCATTGCATTCTCAAACCGCTATCCGAAGGTCGGCGAGAGCGTGACGATAAGCGCGAACTTCACGAACAAGGGCGACAAGGACGCGACGGGCTTCTCGCCGCTCTTCTCAATCAAGAACGCGGACGGGACCGAGACGGCCATGGAAGGGACTCCCATGGTCTACGACGATGCCGGCAACGCGATATCGAGCGGCACAGTCCTTGCCAACCAGACAGTTGCCGTCAAGATGACCTGGACGCCCAAGGACCGCGGCAACTACTCCATCCTCATCAACGCGACATGCCCGGACGAGCACTCGAGCCAGTTCTGGGACAATTCCAACGCCAACTACATCGCCGATTCGTGGGTCAATGTGCAGCAGGCGGACTGGATCAACATAGCCATCGTCGGCAGCGTCATATTGGTAATCGTACTGGTGATTGTGGTCGTCGTCATCCTCTACCGCAGAAAGCAGGGCTCGGGTGACGAGGATGAAGACGAGGAGCGCAGGAAGAAGAAGTAATCGCCGAACACGCATCGTCGATACGGGCGAAGCGCACCCTCACCTGACGGGAGCGATAGACGAGCTGCTGCTCCGCCTGGCGGGCGGGGGCGCGGGCGATGCGCTGCACCTCTACTCAAGGGAGCCTCCGGCGGTCACCTACGGATACTTCGAGAAGGCCGCGGGGGCCGTCGATCTGGCCTACTGCCGCAACGAAGGCATCGTGCCCATGAGACGGCTCAGCGGCGGCAGCGCCATCTACACCGACCGCAACCAGATCGTCTATGCCATAGCGACCAGGGACGGCCTGTCAGGATCCCCTGACGCGGTCTACGAAACAGTCTGCGGCGGCATCGCCCAGGCATTGGAATCGCTGGGCGTCGATGCCTCCTACAAGAAGCCCAACGACGTTCAATACGGCGGGCGCAAGCTCTCCGGCAGCGCCATGACGCGAAAATACGGCGGCGTCCTTGTGCATGGAACGATCATAATCGATCTCGATAGAGTGCGTATGGAACGCGCCCTGAGGCTGCCTGACAAGCACAGGGAGAGGGGCGCGGCATCCCACGGCGGCAGGGTCACTTCTCTCGCAGAGGTTTTAGGCAAAGCCCCGCCGACGGACAATGTTAAGAGGGCGCTCGTTGCCGGCCTTTGCGAGCGCATGCGCGCCAAACCTTTCTACAAGCCGCTGAGCGCCGACGAGAAAGTGAAAGCGCTTGAACTGGTAAGAACAAGGTATGGCACTGACAAATGGAACCTGCGCCGCTGATTGAGGTGATGACTGGCCACAAGTAAAAAGTTGTGCGTTCGCGGAAAGGATGAAGCGTTGCACCGTATCCCCTTACAGACGACTACGCCCGCCCTTGCGCCCCTGTGCCGGCCCTCATGCATTTCAATTAAATATAGGAATGATTTTATCCCCAGAAACCCTCTCTTCCTCTAATTGGTCGGATAGTGTATGAAACCCCCCACCAAAACCAGTAAAAAGATAATTGCCATCACGGCAATAATAGTGGTGCTGTTAATATGATTGCCGCGCCCTAATTCCCCATCCTTTTAGGTTGGGGATGTAGGGCGAGCGGGCACCGGCCAACCGGGCTATGTTTTTAGGTGTCTATGGCAATGGCGTCTCGGCGGTGCGCGCCGCGAAGCGGCGCGCT
>JACRNV010000045.1 GCA_016214785.1 Methanobacteriota archaeon | reverse complement strand
GCACCACACCGAGTGCCGCAGACCGCTATTGACATGGCCAGCGACGGAAGAATCAGCTTCGGGGACTCCTCAAAGGTCTCTGAACGACTTCGCCAACTAACCTTTGAGGATACCCCACCATTTATGGTGGGGAGCACTCATCCGGAAAAATCGAATCAATTACTCAAAAGGTGTTCGCGGACTCCTCTCGAAATCAATTCAGATTAACTATGAAGGACGAAGGCGTTTCAACGATTATCAACAAAATAAAATCCAAAACCATAAGTTTAGATGCCATCTGTTATATCAATTGGGGACTTAGAACTGGAACTGAGGAATTAACTGAAAAGATGATCCAAAGGTCACAATCCGGGCCTCAATGGAAAAAAATGGTTCGAGGAGACGGTATCACAGATAGATACAGTATGATATGGCAAGGGGAATACATCAACTATGATAAGTCTGAATTGTTTAACCCAATGTTTGAAGACCTTTTTGAAAAGGAAAAGATCATTATACGAAAAATTGCGGGCGCGAGGGGTCTTTTCGCATCTTTCGATCCTGATAAGTATTATGCTTTTTCGACCACAATTCTCGCAGTTCCGTATCATTTGGTCGAAACATGTCTAATCTCTCGAGATGAGAAGCATTTACAGGATTGTCGAGTGAGAGCCACGATGGAGCAAATAAACTTTTCAAAAACATGGTCACAGAAATTTTTATTGGTAGTAATTAACTCAAGGCTACTTGGCTTTTATTATTGGAATTGTATTGGAGATGAACTGTCAGTAGTTCCAAATCACGTGAAGGAGCTTCCAATCCGTCAAATCGATTTCTCTAACCCTTCCCAAAAGGTCGTTCATGACTCCCTCGCCTCCCTCGCGGACCGCATGCTCACTTTGCACAAGCAGAGGAATGAACTTCTTTCCAAGATTCCCGGCGACACGACGATTTCTTTCAAGGAGGTCAACGCCAATCGCGCCGCCTTCCACATCTCCATGCTCGCCGACACCAAGGTTTCCGACTTCAAGCCCTTCTTAAAGCTGAAAATCAAGGAATTCGTGCTCAAGAGAGATGGGAGTGCGCTTGTTCTATTCCACCAAGAAAAAGGCGAAGCGTTGCGCCTTACATTCGACGATGAGGATTTCCTGAAATATTTCGCGCTGATATTCGCCAGATGGATCGAGGACAACTCCAAGAAGGGGTTCAAGGGGGAATTCGACCTGCCCTCGGTGACCAATCTGGCCGAATCCATCAAGCCGACCCTGGCGCAGCTAGAGAAGGAGATCGGCGCCGACGACATCCTGGCGATTCAGTCCGAGATAGCTGAAACCGACAAGACGATTGACAAGATGGTCTACGAACTTTACGAGTTGACGCCAGAGGATGTGGCGGTGGTCGAAACTCTGCCAGTGGAAGAGGTCAGAAGGAAGTACGGCTGGCATTAACCTTTTTTCAGGTATTCGGCTGGCACGACGGTCCCGACGTTTAGAATCAGGTTCGGGTCGAGCGCCCTCTTCACAGCGGCAATCTGTTCCAGCCCTTCCATCCCGTACATGAGCTCTAGGTAGGGCGCCTTCCTCCCGTCGATGTCAAAGCACTTCTTGCCGAGCCCGTGCTCGGCGGAAATCGTCCCCCCGAGCGACACGGCCTTGCGCGCCATGTCCACGTAGAGCTTCCTGGCAGCGGCCATCTCCTCCCCCGTCTCGGCTATGAAATTGAAGTGGAGGTGGCAGTCCCCCGCGTGGCCGAAGAGGACATGGTGCACCCCCTTGCGCGGGAACATCGCCTTGAACCTGTTGCCGGTCTCAGTATATATCTTCATCATCTCCGGGAACGCCTGGAGGGGCACCGCGAAATCCGTGCCTAACTTGGCGCTCCCGCGCTCCTTGAGGTACGAGTTCACCCTCTCGGGGAGCGCGTGCCTCACATCCTTCAGGCCCTGCGCGTCGCGCTCGGAGTAGGCGCACCAGTCGTCGATGGAGCCATGCATCCGCAGGGCCGAGGAGAGGGAGTCCATGGCCGATGCGTCAGCGGACGCGAACTCGGTGAAGACCGCGGCCTTCGCGCCCTCCTTCACGTCGGGGAGCGCCTCGCGGAGGAATGTGAGCGAGTTGGAGTCGAAGAACTCGATCGAAAGGACTCCATAGCCTTTCGATGCCCGTAGCTCGCCGACGAACGCGAGGGCGCGCCCCTCGTCCGGGAAGAAGGCAGTGTCGTAAAGGAAGCGCGAGGGCTTCCTCTCCAGGCGCAGCGTGGCCTCTGTGACGATCCCCAGGATGCCCTCGCTGCCGGCGAAGAGGTCTATGAGGTCCATGCCCGGCTCTGCAAAGAGGCCGGCGTTGTGCTTGACGCCGGGCATTTTGTAGGTCGGAATTTTGATTTTGTATTCCTTGCCGCCCTCGACTCGAAAGTCAAGGATTCCTTTCGAGTCTGCCGTCACGTCGCCCCTTTTGACCACAAGCAAATCGCCGCTCCCCAGCACGACCCTGAGCCCCTCGACCCATCTTCGGGTGGCGCCGTAGTGGAACGACCTCGCGCCCGAGGCGTTCGTGGCGATTGTGCCGCCGAGCAGGGCGGAGGTTTCGGTCGGGTCGGGCGGGTAGAGTATGTCGTGGGGGAGCGCCTTTCCAAGGTCTTGCAATGAAATCCCAGGGGGAACGGATGCGACGAGCTTGTCCCTGTCGAGCCGGACCGTCGCCCTGCCCGCGACGCCTTGGTACTCGATGGCTTCGAGGGCGGACGGCCGAGCCGCGAGCACACTCTCCATGGAAACGACGATGCCACCGAGCATCGGCACCCTGGCGCCCGTGACGCCCGTGCCGCCGCCCGAGACCGAGACGAGACCGCGCCTCTCATTGGCTTCGGTCATTATGGAAATGACATTCTCCTCTGTCTCCGGGTAGTAGATTGCCTCGACGCCCTCCGCGGGGGCGACGAAGGCGTGGCTCTCGTCCTCGAGGAAATCGGCCACGGCCTCCCTGCTCTTCCGGACGATCACCGATGGTGTCCTCCCTGCCGGACCAGACAACCGTCGCCGGCGGTTTCTACGTTTATCCGAGCCATCCGCCGATGGAGCGGCGGTTACGCTCATAAGGATTTCGATAGTGGCAATCTATTTACATCGGGGCGCAATCACCCCGACGATGTGCCTGGCTGTGCCCGGAAAGGTTGTCAAGGTCAAGGGTAGCGAGGGGCTCGTCGACTTCGGCGGCGCGAAGCGGTGGGTGAACATATCCCTCGTCGATGCGAAGGCCGGCTCCTACGTGATAGTCCACGCGGGCTTCGCCATCCAGACGCTGGGGAAGCGCGAGGCGCTCGAGACCATCGCGCTCTGGGCCGAGATGCTCGACAAGATGGGGGAAGATGTGAAGGATGCATGAGCTCTCCATTGCCGCGGACATCGTGCGCTGCGCAGAGGCCGCGCTAGAGGGCCGGAGGGGAGCGCGCGTCCTCGAGGTGAAGGTGAATGTCGGGCAGCTGAGCTTCGTAGGGCGGAGGCAGCTGCTGTTCGCGTTCGACACGATAAAGGACGGGACGAGGCTGCGCGGCGCAAAGCTGCGAATCACGCATTCAAAGGCAAGGGTTTCATGCCGCGGGTGCGGCTACGAGGGCGCAATCAAAATCGAGAAATCGGGCGGCTACGTCATCCCGCTCATAGCATGCCCGAAGTGCGAGGGGCCAGTGGAAATCATTTCGGGGAACGGGTACAACATCGCCAGCATGACAATCGATACAGAGGAGGAAAATGCCAAGCGAGAGAGAGGTGGCAGAGCGCATCGTAAGGGAGATTAAGGCGCTCGGCCAGAGGCTCAGGCTCATGCACGTCTGCGGGACGCACCAGGACACCCTGGTGAAGCACGGCCTCCAGCCACTCCTATCAGAAGCGGGAGTGCACATCGTCCAGGGGCCCGGCTGCCCCGTGTGCGTCACCACGCCCAGAGAGATAGAGGAGGCGCGCGCCCTGGCATTGGGAGGCGCGAGCGTGACGGCATTCGGCGACATGATGAATGTTCCCGGGCCGAATGGCTCGCTTTTCTCAGCCAGGGAGGAAGGAGCGGACGTCCGGATAGTCTACAGCATCACCGACGCCGTCGCCATGGCCAGGGAGAGCCCGTCGAAGCGGTCCGTGTTCATGGGCGTGGGCTTCGAGACGACCGCGCCTTCGACGGCGGTGGCTCTCCTTTCCAACCCTCCCGATAACTTTTTCATCCTCTCGTGCCACAGGGTCGTCCCGCCAGCGCTCGAGGCAATCATCCAGATGGGCGAGGTCAGGCTCGACGGCCTTATAGAGCCCGGCCACGTCAGCACGATAATCGGGACCAGGCCCTACGTTGGGATCTCGAAGAGGTGGAAGATACCCCAGGTCGTGGCCGGCTTCGAGCCGCTCGACCTCATGATGGCCGTGCTGATGCTCGCGCGCCAGAAGTCGCAGGGCAGGGGAGAGGTGGAGAACGAGTACTCGCGGGTGGTGAGGCCCGAGGGCAACGTAAAAGCGCTGAAGGCCATGCGCGAGGCATTCGAGCCTTGCGACGTCGCGTGGCGAGGGTTCCCTACAATTCCGGGCAGCGGGATGGCCCTGCGCCCCAAGCTCGCCGCCCACGACGCCAGGAGGGAGTTCGAGGACGTGCTCGCTCCCGTCTCGGAGATGGATTTCCCCGAGCCGAGGGGGTGCATCTGCGGCGAGGTCCTGCGCGGCGTGGTGGAGTCGGACGAGTGCCCGCTCTTCGGGAAGGCATGCACCCCCGAGCACCCGGTGGGGCCGTGCATGGTCAGCTACGAGGGCTCGTGCAACATCCTCTACAAGTACAAAGGGAAATAATTCCTTCCCAAGAAAGCCGATGCTATCTAAAACGCATGTCGTATGATTTCGTTTTCCGGCAGTGTAGCGTCAGCCGCAAGCTAATTAGTCCGGTATTCTTTCCAGAGCGCCGATGCGCGAGCGCGACTCGGCCATCGCACTGACCCTCCTCTCTAGCTTCTTCTGGGGCTCGTCCTTCGTGGCCGCCGACTACGGGGTCAGGATCTTGCACCCCGTCCTCTATCTCGCGCTCAGGTTTGCCATCGCCGCCCCGATGGGCGTCGCCCTCGTCTGGCATTCGAGGGAGGGGATGCGCAACGTCATGGGGGACTGGCGCATATGGGCGCTCGGCGCGCTGAACGCGGTCGCATTCGCCATGCAGTACGTGGGCCTGGAGTACACGACGGCGACGAAGGCCGCGCTCCTCGTCCACATGAACATCGTCATCGTCGCAATACTTTCGGTCGTCCTGATGAGGGAGCGAATGAGCTGGAAGATCGGGCTCGCCGTCGTGGTTGGCACCGCCGGCGTCTCGCTCGTGAGCATCGGAGACGCCATGGCCTCGCCCGGGGGGCTGGCGTCCATCTGGCAGGGCGGTTCCATCGTGGGGGACCTGCTGAACGTCGGCGCAGGCTGCGTCTGGGCGTTCTTCATCATATTCACGAAGAAGGTGCTGAACGACCCCGCGAGGAAGCGCTCGCCCGACGCGGTCACGGGGGCGCTGGCGATGACCACGCTCTTGCCGCTCTCCCTCATGTCCCTGGCATTCCCGTGGGGGGGCACGCCCTCGACAGACATAATCCTCCTCGCTACTTATCTGGCGTTCTTCTGCACGATACTGGCATACCTCCTCTGGAGCTGCGGCCTCAAGCACCTCTCGGCCACGGCCACCTCCCTGCTCGTGCTCATGGAGCTCCTCTTCGCGGCGATCCTGGCCGCGATACTGCTCGGCGACACCCTCACGCCGGTCTCGTGGGCGGGCGCGGGGCTCATAGCGGTAGCGGCGGTGCTAGCGGCACTATCCGAATCAAACAAGGGGATTTCTCCGATTAAGGATGCTGTAAATCGAAATCCCCCTTGACCAGAGGGGTTTGACCGCAAACCCCTTCTAACCCCAAAAGGATTTTCGTTAAGGGCATCGACACTAAGCATTTTCGGCAGAAGATGCCCTGAAAAACAATGGCCGTCAGGGTTGATAAGGGAATTCGGTTAGCAGCGTATTTCGACGGAAGAATGCCCTTATTCAGTAGGCCATCTGTCTTGCGATTATACTCAGTATTATCCCGACGAGCCCGATTATCGAGCCTCCGATGGTGAACATCACCGTCATGCCGTTCAGGTACCATGTCGCGAAGGCGATGATGAAGCCGATGAGCCCCATCCCCGCGCCCAGCATTATCAGGAATTTGCCACCCCATTCGTGTTCGTATCCTATCAGCAAACCCCCGAGGATGACCGCGAAGCCGCCGAAGCTTGCGACGATTATCAGCCAGCCGAAGATGTCCATCACCAGCGGGTCGGAGGTGATGTAGTGCGCGACCGCGTCCCTTATCTGCGCCCACGCCGCCGCACCGGTAAGCCCGGCGACGAGCAGGAGGATTCCCCCGACGATGGCGACGTACATGGCGGACTTGTTCACCAATCCCATGCTTGCACCTATATGGAAATCGACATCGTGACATATAATGATTGCCGCATTTCAATGGCCATTTTCCCGGCCCGATTTCCGGCTACAATCGATTTCCGACGAGCCTGTATGCGGGCTTATAGGCCTCTGCATATTCCATGGAATGGCGGACCGCAGGAAAATCCCCCAAGGCAACGAGCCTGTTGAACTCCGCAAGCCCATCAGCATCTCCAATGGCAAGCCCCCCCGACTCCATCTCTCGGGCGGCTGCCGTCCAGACATCCTCAAGGAGCGCGCGGTCCTTCTCGAATTCCTCGCCGAGGGCGAGGAACGCCCTCAGGACGCGCCCCTGCGGTATGCCCCTGGCCTTTGCGGGCGCGAGGTTGAGCCTGAACACCGGATGGTTTATAGTGATGTCGTCGTACAGCGGCTCCTCCTCGGACTCGTCGATGGATCGCCACTCCTCGGAGAGCCAGTTCTTCACCGCCCGCTCGTTCGTTATCGCGTGCTCGGGCCCCATGCAGGACTGGAACAGCAGCTTGTATATGTCCGCAACCCTGCACAACGGATACCTCGCGAGGTGAGCCCTCGCGAGGGAAAGGGCCTTCCTTTGCGATGTGGCACTCATCCTTCACCGTTCAGGCCGCAGGGCCATTCAGATCCCGGCGTGCTTGATGGCGTCGGCGCACCTGCACTTCCTGTCCTTTATGGCCGGGATGGCCGCCTTCATGAGCCTGCGTACGTTGTCCGTATTCGCCGTCATCGTGGCTATGATTTCCTTCGCATCCACGGGCTTCTCGGCCCATACGTCGTAGTCGGTTATCATCGCCACCGACACGTAGCACATGCCCATCTCGATGGCCAGGTTCACCTCCGGCACGAGGGTCATGCCTATGATGTCCGCGTACTGCCTGAACATCCTGCTCTCCGCTCGCGTGGAGAACCGCGGGCCCTCGACGCAGACGTACGTCCCTTTCGGATGGATGCGCAGCTTCTGCTCCTTCCCCTTGTCATAGAACAGCTTGGAGAGCTCGGGGCAGAACGGGTCCGCTGCCGAGACATGGGATGTCTTCCCGCCGTCGTAGAATGTGTACCTGCGCGATTTCGTGAAGTCTATGAACTGGTCGGGGGTGCAGAAGTCCCCGGGCCTCATCTGCTCCTTCAGGGAGCCGACGGCACAGGGGGATATTATCCGCTCCACGCCCAGGTCCTTCATCGCCCAGATGTTGGCTCTGTAGTTGACAGAGTGCGGAGGGAGGACGTGCCCCTTGCCGTGCCTCGGCAGGAAGGCGACCTTCATCCCGTCTATGGACCCTATCTCCACGGCCGCTGAGGGCGCCCCGAAAGGCGTCGTCGTCTTGATGGTTTCCGAATGCTCGAAGAGCCCGGACTCGTACAGCCCCGACCCGCCGATGATGCCGACCTTCACGTTGGCCATGATGTCGGGAAGCCTCTCTTCCGATATAACCTTTGTCCGCCCTGGCAGGATTAACTATTTATATTGGCGCGGATGTTAGACCTTCACCAACCCATGGGGGGGCAAAACATGGCTGAGAACACCAAGGTCAAGGATGACAGGGACAACACAGTCTACATCGGCAAGAAGCCGACTATGAACTACGTGCTGGCGGTCGCGACCCAGTTCAACAGCGGCACCGACGAGGTAGTGATCAAGGCGAGGGGCAAGTCCATCAGCACGGCCGTCGACGTGGCGGAGATCGTGCGCAACAGGTTCGTCCAGGGAGTCAAGGTAAAGAACATCAAGATCACCACCGAGCAGCTCAAGGGCGAGGACGAGAGGATTTCGAACGTCTCGTCCATCGAGATATTCCTGGTGAAGTGAGGCCGAGACCGAGCGGTGAACCCTGATGGCGGCTTTTGGCGACGAGCTGAGAGGGGCAGCCATGGCCATCGGAAGCGAGAGCCTGGGCCAGCAGCCGAGGCTCTGCGTCAGATGTCTCGGCAGGCTCTTCGCGAAGGTCGGGAAGGGCGTCTCGAATCCCGAGAGGGGCGCGGTCGTTTCTGACGTTCTGGGCTACGAGCCTGCCAAACCCGATGCGTGCCCCGTCTGCAAAGGGGTTTTTGACTCTCTCATTCGTTTCCGCGACAGGGTTATACGCGAGATGGAGCCGTGGGAGCATTCTTCGTTTCTAATTGGCTCAAGGTTCGATCCCGCAGTGGTCGAGGCCGAGGAGGGCGTCTGGGCGGCGCTGCGCACGGACAAGCACGAGCCAATCAAGATGGAGTTCAACAGGGAGCTGGGCAAGGCCGTTGCACTGGCGACAGGGAAGGAGGCCAATTTTGAGCATCCCGATGTGACGGTCGTGCTGGACACGACCTACGAAACAGTCGATTTGCAGATTGCCGCAGTATTCATCCGGGGAAATTACAGGAAGCTCGTGCGCGGGATCCCCCAGACGCGCTGGCCGTGCAAGGCCTGCATGGGGAAGGGGTGCCGGAGGTGCGGCGGGACGGGAAAGATGTACCAGACTAGTGTTGAGGAAATCATAGCTGCCAAGCTCATGCCCCAGGCCAACGCCAGCGCCCACTTCTTCCACGGCATGGGGAGGGAGGACATAGACGCCAGGATGCTCGGCGACGGCAGGCCGTTCATACTCGAGCTCAGGGATCCGCACAGGCGGGCGCTGGACCTCCAGAGGGCGGAGATGGAGGTAAACGGCTCCGGGGAGGGCGTCGAAGTGACCGGGCTCAGGCCAGCTGCCTCCACCGAGGTCGCCGAGATAAAGAACGAGCGCACCGACAAGGTCTACAGGGTTTTCGTCAAATTCGATGCCGAGGTGGCGGAGGAAAAGCTTAATGAAGTAGTTAGTGCATTGCGCGGGAGCCGCATCGTCCAGCAGACGCCCACGCGCGTCGCGCACCGCAGGGCCGACATGGCCCGGCACAGGATCGTGCGCGACATGCGCGTGGAGGGCAGGGACGGAAAGGGGGCAGTCCTCCTCGTGACCGCAGAGACGGGCACCTACATCAAGGAGCTCGTGACCGGCGACGGGGGGCGCACGACGCCGAACCTCTCCGAACTGCTGGGCGTGCGCTGCGCGGTCGAGGCGCTGGACGTCATAGCCATCGGCGCGGACAAGGGGTGCGAGCAATGAAGAGCTCAAAGGGCATCAGGAGGCGGACACGGGGCATAATGCGAAGGCCCCCGAGGGAGCGAGGGCTATCGCCCATCACCAGGGCGCTTGCCAAGTTCGCCGAGGGGACGAAGGTCAGGATCATCATAGACCCGAGCGTGCACACGGGCCAGCCTCATTCGAGGTTCCACGGACTGACCGGGACGGTCGTGGGCAGGCAAGGGCGCGCCTACATGCTCGATGTAAGGATGGGCAACAAGCTCAAGCAGGTGGTCATCAGCGCCGCCCACCTGCGAACGAACGAGTGAGGGGAGTGCGGGATTTGCCAGACAGGTACGTCACATTGTCAGAGGTCAAGGAGACCCTCGAGAAGGAGCAGGGCAGGCGCGAGCTCAGCCAGGAGCAGAAGTACGCGCTCGTCCACGCCCAGACCTTCGGCAGGCTCGAGGGGAAGAAGGCCAGGAAGATGGTCGACGACCTCGTAGGGACCAAGCTGCTTGACGAGGCCAACGCCGTGAAGGTGGCAGACGTCCTGCCGCAGAGCGCGGACGAGCTCAGGGCTCTTCTCGCGAAGGACAAGATAACGCTCGAGGCCGGGCAGACAGAGCAGCTGCTCGAGATTGTCAGGAAGTACATTTGAGGCGGGGGCTCGGCTTTGGAAGACTATGCGTATATATTGGACTTTCTCCCGCAGGGGCTGCCGGACGACCGGCGGTTCAAGCGCGAGCCGGTCGCATACGCAATAGGCGAGGAGAAGTTCAAGCTCTTCGAGCTCACCCCAAAGCCGAATGTTTCGCTCACTGTCGGCGACAGAGTATATATCGGGAAGGACATCGCCAAGCGGCTGGAGATACTGCAGGTCAAGCGCCGGGTGAGCTGGCCCGACCTGACCAACTCGGCGCAGGGCGAGATCCCGTTCGTCATAGCGCAGATAGTCAAGGCCCGCGAGGCCGAGTTCACGAAGTTCTTCAACGAGGCGCGGGCCATCACCACGCGCTTCCACATGCTCGAGCTGCTCCCAGGGATGGGGAAGAAGACCATGTGGGCGATGGTCGAGGAGCGCAAGAAGCGCCCGTTCCAGAACTTCCAGGACATCGGGGAGAGGGTGCCGACGGTGCACCACCCCGAGAAGCTCATAGCCCGGCGCGTAGAGCAGGAGATCGCCGAGGCCGACCAGAAGTATCATCTATTCGTTGCGAAATAGGGGCAGGGAGAGCATGAAGCCGATAAGACTGTGCAAGGGTTGCGGGCGGCGCCGGCTGACCAACGTGGGCGGCCTGTGCAAGCGCTGCAACAAGGAAGCGTCAAAGTACATCTCGAAGGCCGAGATGGAGCGGCTGCAGCGCGAGCACGACGACATGCTGCGCGCGGCAAAGGAGAGCAAGGCTGCGGCGGAGGCCGAGAAGGCCAAGAAGGCGGCCGAGGCCGCTGCCGCGGGCGCGGCCGCTCCTGCGGCGGAGGGCGAGAAGAAGGAAGAGGGCGCCAAGGAAGAGGAAGGCGCCAAGAAGGACGAGAAGAAGGAAGAGAAGAAAGAGGAGAAGAAGGGCAAGTGAGCCCCTTCTTCCGTTCCCTTCCCCCATCCTTCGCACCGCCCGAGGCCGCGCTCCAGCCATCACCATACCTATAGGAATGTAGAACGACGGAAATCTAACGCAGACGATGACAATCTACCGTTATCTTGCAATTTCCGTCATTTTTCGGAGAATTTGTAGTGATGGCTAGCGCTTGAGCTTCGCTATGACCTCGTCAACGATTTTGACTGCCGAGCCCAGGTAGTTCGCGGGGTCCAGGGCGATTTCAATCTCTTTCTGCGTCATGAGCTTCCTGACCTTCGGCTCGCCGAGCAGCGCCTTCCTGAATCCTATGCCGGTGTCGTAGGCCTTCATCGCGCACTTGCGCGTGAGCTCGTGGGCCTCCTGCCTCCCCATGCCCTTGGCGACGAGGGCTACCATCACGGCCTCGGCCATGATCAAGCCCTCGGCCGATTCGAGGTTCTTTCGCATCGTACCCTCGTTGACGCCCAGCGTCTCGAAGACCTTGGCGCTCTTGTTGATTATATCGTCGCCGAGGGCGCACACATGCGGGAGTATGAAGCGCTCGGCGGACGAATTCGTGAGGTCCCTCTCGTGCCACAGCACCACGTTCTCCATCGCCGGCCCCGCGAAGCCCCTCAGGGTCCGCGCGAGGCCGCAGACGTTCTCGGCCATTATCGGGTTGCGCTTGTGGGGCATCGTCGAGCTGCCGACCTGCTTCTTGGCGTCGAAGGCTTCGGAGACCTCCCCCAGCTCGCTGCGCTGGAGGTTGCGCACCTCAGTGGCGAAACGCTCGAGTGAAGCGGCTATGTTGGCCATTATGAGCACGAACTCGGCGTACCTGTCCCTCCCCACGAGCTGCGTGGCCGCGAGCTCGTGCGAGATTCCGAGCCTGGCCATGACCTTCTCCTGCACGTCGAGGGCGTCCTTCCCCAGGGCCGCGCCCGTGCCGACCGCGCCGCTGAGCTTGCCAACGCAGATGCGCCCCCTGGCCTCCTCGAGCCTGTGGATGTGGCGCTGGGTCTCGGCCGCGAAGACGGCCATCTTCAGGCCGAACGTGACCGGCACTGCGAACTGCCCGTGAGTGCGCCCGACCATGACAGTCCTCTTGTGCTTGGAGGCGAGGGCGATGAGCGATTTCTTGAGCCTCTGCAGGTCGTCGAGGAGGAGGACGATGGAGCGCTTGAGCTGGACCGCCGTGGCGGTGTCGATGATGTCATTGCTCGTTGCGCCCAGGTGCACGTAGCCGCCGGAGGCTCCGCTCTGCTCCGACAGCGCCCTGACGACGGCCATGATGTCGTGGCTTATCTCGCGCTCGATGGCGTCCACGCGCTCGACTGTGACAGTTTTAACGTTCGCCTTGGAGGCTATCATCTTCGCGTCCCTCAGCGGGATGCGGCCGACCTCGGCCAGCGCGAGGACGAGCGCGGCTTCGACGTCGAGCATGGCCTGGAGCTTCCCCTCCTCGGACCAGATGGCCTTCATCTCCTTCCTGCCGTAGCGGAACTCAAGCGGGCAAACGGGCATAGCTATCGAAGGGACATGGGCAAAGGGGAGAAAAGGGTTTGCTGCAAGGGGCATTGCTCTGCCGAACATCGCTGCGAGTCGCAATTCCCCTTTGAACCCCTGACGAGGGATTATGCGCAATCCCTCTGAAGGTTCAGTAAAGGAATTATCGAAGCAGAGATGGTTGGATGGCCCTATAGACTTAACAAAGTTTAAAAGGGAAGCTTATAATATCGATACGATATGATATCACTCTCATTGAGAACGAATCCTCTTTGGGCAGGAGGATAAATGAAGAAGGTTAAAGTCACAATATCCATCTTTTGGATCCTTTTAATTGCTTTAATATTTTTATCCATTCTCCCCATCTATCCACTTGAAATTTACATCTGGTTTGGACGAATCGGAGGTCCTTATACAGAAGGAAATATCCCTTTGGCGCTTCCACTATTTTTAATATTGTTCAAATGGTTTTCTTGGCAATTCGCATTCGGTGGGGAGGATGTGGTTTTTTATGCATCATTTACGGCGAGTCCACTTTTTCTTTTAATTTATCCAATATTAATTGGAATTGTTGTTGTTATAATGCGTAAGAATTTCAAAGAAGGGAACCATAGATATCTAGTGTTCGAAAAAGAGACTTTTCAGCGAGGCTGCTTCATAGTTGCGCTCATGTCCTTTATCTCGATTCCAATCAACATCTATCTGATGGTGATGGTTACAAACACTCCATCCGTCGATATGCTGGCGTTGTTTTGCCTCATCATATACTCAATGACTTTCGGAGTTGCGGTTTTATTCAACAATAACTATTTTAATGAGTGCTCCCCACCATAAATGGTGGGGTATCCTCAAAGGTTAGTTGGCGAAGTCGTTCAGAGACCTTTGAGGAGTCCCCGAAGCTGATTCTTCCGTCGCTGGCCATGTCAATAGCGGTCTGCGGCTCTCGGTGTGG
>JACRNV010000011.1 GCA_016214785.1 Methanobacteriota archaeon | reverse complement strand
AGGAACTACCATGGTTGCTTCTGTCGAATCAGGTAGAAATAGTATCGGAGTTGATATTGACCCATATTATTTTGATATGACGAAAAAGCGAATGGAAAAACATTGCCAAACATTGTACAGAAAATGCGATCTTAAGCTGCATAAATAATTTAATAAAGTGGTTTGTTCTATTGGGACAAGTGAATAGCCAACATAAATTCGCAGATGTAGAATTTGTAAATTACTTAACTGCTCACCGATATCATCCCCGTTCCTCAAAGCATGGCGATTTTATCTGTGAGAAATTAGTATCAGATCTAGCATATCGATGTCCACTATTCAAAAAACATACTGAAGAACATTCTATTTGTTACAAATTAAATTATACGGTGAACCCATCATCGCCGTTAAAATGGACAATTGATTTAGTCGTTGGACCATGTGGAGATAAAAGCCAATTAGAAACAAATAATATTTTACCTCCTAGAGGAACACCAAAAGAGATATGGTTAGCAGTCGATGCCAAATCAATAATGACTGAGCATGGAAAGGCAAGGAGAAATCGTGTCAGAGATATTGATGCGTTACACAATAATTTACATGCAGTGAATCAAAAGACAGTTGTCGGGGGGCTGTTAGTCATAAACATCTCTCCCACTTTTTACTCTCCACTTAGAACCGATGGAATTACTGAACACCATAATGTAGAACGATTAGTCGCTGAATCGATACAAATGTTTGAAACTGTTCCACGTGCGGACTCTCCTACTGGTGGAAAGGGTTTGGATGCCATGGGAGTCATTATAGTAGATTATAGCAACCAGGAAGGTGCAATATGTACAATCCATACTCGAGAACCAGCTCCCGCCATTGGTAGTAAGGTTCATTATCTTACATTTATAGACGATTTATGCCATGCATATACAAGTAGATTTTCTTAAATTAGGTTCCGTAGAATATATCTCTACCGTATCCTCAGCGCCACCCTCTTCTTCTTCGGCTGTTCAGGTTGAGGCTCTTCCGTTTTTGCATCGCTGGTGGGTGGCTGTGCTGGCGGCTGTCCGGGCGCCTTTTCCGCCGGTGGTTCGGGTGTTTTCTGGTCTGGCTGAGATGTCGGCGGTGTTGCCGGCGCCGGTTTCTCCACCTGTGGAGCTGGTGTCGGTGCGGGCTTCGGCTCTGGCCCCATCGAAGGGGCTCTGGGCTGCGCGCCGCCGTTGAAGAGCTCGTCCTCGACCTCCTTGGCGGTCAGATCGCCCTTGAACATCGTGCCGCAGCCGGGGCACTTCCCCGCGCGCATGCCGCAGGGCTCGTGCATCACGCGCCCGCACGAGCACTTCACGACCTTCATCGACTGCTTTATGTTGCCCATGCAGACGGAGCATTTTCCCGGTGCGTCGGCCTGGATTATCATCCACTTGGACACTGGTTTTGCGGCCATGACCTCCCCGGTCACGAGGACGTGCTGCGAGGTCTCCGAGAGGAACTCCGCCCCGTCGAGCGCCCTTACTGCGCTGGCCTTGATGACGAGGGGTATCTCCCCCGCTTCTGTGAACATGAACTTCACAGGCAGCTCGACGCTCCCGCCGCCCCCGCGCAGCACCCCGGCCGTGAGGGCCCCGTCTATCTCTGCCGCGCCGATGAGCTGGACCTTGATGTCCTTGCCGAACGTCTTGCCCGTGTTCGTGAGCTTGACCTTCGCCTCGACCCACGCGCCCTTCTTGGGCGGCAAAGCGAAGATGGCCTCGACCGTTAGCATGGGCCTGAACTCCTCAAGGGCCTTGGCCGTCGTATCGTAGGCCTGCTTGACGAGCTTCGTGGCCTCCTCCTTGTCCGTGCCCTCGGCGGCTATGCCCAGGGAGAGCAGCCGCTCGGCTTCCTTCACCGGCAGCCCGAATTTCTTGGCGTTTGTGATGGCGGTGCTGGCCTGCTGCGTGAGGTCGAGGAAGCCCTTCTCGACCGCGCGCTTCACGACTATGGCGTCGCGGGCCTTCTTCGCCTGCTCGACGGCGCTCTGGTAGCTGCCGACCTTCAGCGCGTCCCGCGCCGCGGATAGCAGCTTCTCGGCCTGGGCCGTCTCGCCTCCGAGCTGGGCCGCGTGCAGTATCTCTGCGTTGACCGAATCGAGCTCGGAGGTCGTGTGCCCCTTCAGCAGGTTGGTGGCGAAGTCTATGGCCCTCTTCGCCGCGTCGTGGGCGCTCTCGAACCTCGAATTGTCGAGGAACGACTTGGCCTCGGTTATCATCGTCTGCGCCTCTGTCACCCTGAGGCCGATGCGCGCGGCGGTGTTCACCAGGTTGTGCGCCGTGACCAATTGGTTGCTCGCCATCGAGTAGGAGAGGCGCTTCGCCTCGGTGATTGCATCGCTGGCCTTCTCCTTGGCGGCGGAGTATTCGAAACCGGCGATGGCCTCGGAAGCGGCGTTGATGACGCCCTCGACCTCGGGCGCGGCCTCGCCAATCTTCTTGGCGACGGCAAGAGCATCCCGCGCTTTCTTCAGCGCGTCCATGGCCTCGTCGTAGTCCTCGCGCGCCTTGTGCAGCTCGTCGCCGCTCTGCACCGCGACCTCGAGGGCCTTCACGTAATCGCCGTTCTTGATCATCTCGCGGGCGCTCGACAGCATCGTCTCGGCGGACCTGGAGTAGATGCCCTTGGAGCGGGAATCGGCGAGCTTGTCCTCGGCGGTTTTTATGGCTTTCGACGCCATGTCCTGCTGCAGGCCGACCTTCTCGAGCTCGCCCTCGGACCTCATGGCGAACTCTAGCGCCTTCTTGAGATGGCCGTCCTCCATGGCCCTGCGGGCCTCGTCTATGAGCCGCTCGGCGGCGGTGACGTTCACGCCCTCCATCTTGGCCCTCTCGGTGGCGACCTTGAAGGTGCGCAGGGTATCGGACACATAGCCGGTGATGGAGCCCTTCGCGGACTCGACGGCCTTCTCGCCGAATTCGATGGCCAGGGAATAATCAGATGATTTGATCGACGACATGGCCTTCTCGAGCATGGAGCGGGCTTCGGAGGCGTCGGCGTGCATGCTCTCGCACTCCCCGACGCGCTCGTGCGCCTCCTTGACGAGCCGCGCGGCCCGCTGGCTCATCTCGCGTATGCCCTCCACATCCTTCTTGGCGGCTTGCACGGACTCGATTGCCTCCTTGAAGGCGTGCGCGGCCATGTAGTTGCGCCCCTTCTGCACGAGCGCGGTGGCGGAATCGACCTTGATGCCTATCTCGACCGCGTCCTCGATGCCCGCCTCGGCCTCGGAAATCAGGCCCGAGACGCGGTTGGCCAGCTTGTCGTTGACCTCCTTCTCGACGCGGTCCAGGACCGACAGCGCGAGGTCGTAGTCCTTGGCCTTGAGCATCGTCTTGACGTTCTCCGTCTGCTGGAGGACGCTCTCGGCCTTCTCGCCGTTCAGTCCCTCCAGCAGCTTGATGTTGTCGCGGACGGTGATGAGCTTGTTCGCGGCGGTGTAGAGGGCCATCAGGGAGCGCGTATCCTCCTTGGCCTTCTCTGCAAGCTCGGCCGCGCGCAGGTAGTCGAAATGCTCGAACGACGTCTTCGCGTCCAGCAGGACGGACATCACTGGCTCGACGTCGGCCTTGTTCTTCTTGGCCTCGGCCACCAGCGCGGCGGCCTGCGTGATGTTGTCGTACGCCTTCTTGCGCAGCTCTATCATCCGCGACGCGCTCTTCACGACGGTCTCGCTGAGCTCGAATGCCCTCTTGTATTGCTCTGCGTCGAATGAGACCTTGGCCTGCTTGAGCGTCTCGCGGATGTCGGTGATGTCGATGCCTATCTTCTTCGCCTCGACCGCAAGCACCTTGGCGTTCGAGAAGACGCGCTCGGCCGCCCCGTACTGCAGCGTGCGGGCGTTGGCCTTCATGTCCTGCGCCAGCTTGACCACGGTGGGGTACTCCTTGCGCGCGAATGCGGCGTTGGCTTGCCTGAGGGCGTCGAGGATGCCCGAGATGTCGCAGTCCATCGTCTGGGCGAGCGATATCTCGACTTCGGCCGCATTCAAAATCTCGCGCGCCTTGCGCGAGCTGTCCATGTCGACGACGGAGAATGCCTGGGACGCGAGGTCGTATGCGGCGTCGTAGGCGTTCTTGTCGAACGACGCCTTGGCCTGCGCCAGCAGGTCCTTGGGAGCTTCGGAGTCAACGATCTCCGCCTGGGAGAGCGCGAGCTCGACGGTGACGAGGAACCCGGCGACGTGGTCGCGTATGGCCGACTCGGCCATGGCGGCCGCCTGATCAGCGAGCGTGGAGGCGTCCATGAAGCGCTTCTCGCGCATGGCCTTCGAGGAGTCTATCATGTGCTGGCGGGCCTCGTCCATCTTTGCGCCTATCCGGTCGCCGGTGCTGACGATGAGCTCGCATATCTCGAAGTGCTCCATGGCGAACTTATAGAGCGAGGACTCGACCTCCGAGAGGCCCTTGTGCACGAGGATGGCCACCTTGTTCAGCTCCCTCGCCTCGAGGGCCTGCTGCGCCTGCTGGTAGAAGTCGGAGGCCATGCTCGTCTCGATGCCCAGCTGCATGGCGTCGGCGATAGACTGGCTCAGGTGCTTCAGCGACTCCTCCGAGTCCTGGTAGTCGCGCACGAGAGAATCGACGGCGTCGTCGCCGAGCTGGGCGAACTCGAGCGCCTCCTTGAAGCGAGCGTCCTTGAGCGCGTCGCGGGCCTTGTTCAGGTAGTTCATGGCCTCGCCGAGGTCGGCGCCCATCTTCGTGGCCGTCAGGAACTTTGAGCGGGAGAGGGATATCGTCGCGAGGACGCGCTGGAACTGCGAGTTCCTCAACTCCTCGCGCGCGGACTTGAGGGCGGCGACGGCCTCCTCGTAGTTGCCGTTTTTCAGGGCGTGGCGCGACCTGCTCAGGTGGTCCGCGGCGACTTTCGTGTCGGCGTCGATCTCCTGCGCGGAGGCTATCTCGCGCGCGCAGTCGTCGCCGCTGTCCGAGAGCCCGCGCACGAGCGCCTTCTCCGATTCCCCCTTAGCCAGCGTGGCCGAGTTGAGGGCTCTCTCGAAATTGTAGGCTGCGACGTCCTCCTCGGTGCGGGCTATGAGCTCCTCGGCCTTCGCTGTGTCGGCGCCGAGATCCTTCGCCGTCTGCATGAGGCTCTTGGCGGTATCCAGGTCCTCGGCGACCTCGCTGTCGAGCGAGCTGCTGACGAGGTCCAGGCATTCCTGCGTGAGGCTCAGCGCCGCCGCGTAGTCCTGCGATTCCAAGCCAGCGCGTGCTCGCGAGAGCAAGTCTTCGGCGGCGGCGACGTCCTCCCCCTGCTTCTTCGCGACCATGATGAGCGACTGGGCGCTAGAGAACTGCGACGACAGGCGCTCGTGGACGGCCTTCTCGGCGGCTTCCCATCCTTCCTTGGCGAGCTTCAGCCCCTCCTCGGGCTTGCCGCTTCCGAGCGCGGAGTCGGCGTTCCTGAAAATTTTGTCAATCTCATCGATGTTTACCCCCTGCTCCTTGAGCAGGTCCGTGAGCTTGCTGGTAGCCTCGGCGATCGTGAGCACGACGTCGGAATAGGCCTTGTCCAGCTCGGACACGCCCTGCTGCGCGTGGCTCAGCGCAGCGTCGTAGTCCTTGTCGGCCATTGATGCGTTGGACTTGGTGAAAAATTCATCAGCCTTGCTTATGTCGACGTCAGAATTCTTGGCGAGAGCGAGCCGGTCCTTTGCGCTGGTGAGGAGATCCTCGGTCTGCTGGCGCTTCTTGATGGCCTCTTTGGCTTTCTCCTCCAGCTGCTTGCGCATCTGCATCGCTTTCAGGTAGCTGCTGCCGGCCACGTTTCAAGCCTCGCCTACGCTATAGCCCACGTTCCATCCTATTCCGTCTCATTGTACATGTGGTATATAAATTTGTCGAATAACATGTTCGGCGAACGCCTATTCGGAGATAGACTTCCTTTAAATAGCCAGCAGTGTTAAACGATATATAAGGGCGGACATCGGCAGTTTGCATACAGGGAGGATACGGAAAATTTGAAGAGAATAAATATATATCAATGATTAACAATTGTTAACAAGGGATTGGATTTATCGATAAATCCTTTATAAGAGCAGGGTATTCGGCGAGAATTTACTGGGATATTGATTCCTCGCCGAAGATACGGACCACTTGGTTAGCTTATCAATTGGTTATCCGTGAGATGGTCCTATCCCGGCGCCCTTTGCTTGTAAAATAATTATATGCGGGCGCCCCGAGGGCGAGGACTACATATTCCCAGCCTCGCCCGAGGGAGCCCGCATTCGAATAGATGAAGATGAAAACAGAGAATGCGGGCGCCGGGATTTGAACCCGAGTCACTAGCTTGGCAAGCTAGCGTGATACCAGGCTACACTACGCCCGCGCTGTCTCGCATTGGGATAAGATGAAGGGATAAAATGCTTTGCGGTCTATTCATTGCACAGCATCTCGTTGATGGCCTTTGACTGGAGGTGCCCCTGCACCGTGACCTTCACGTCCTTGACGCCCTCGATCTCCTTTATCGCCTGCTTGATGCTCACGGCGAGCTGGATGCCCATCGGGCAGTAGGGGCTCGTCGGAGTGAAGTTGAGGCTCACGTTCCCGCCCTCTATCTTCAGTTCCGAGATAAGCCCCATCTCGTAGACGTTCATACCCGTGTGCGGGTCCATCACTCCTTTCAGCGCCTCTACCACCAAGTTTTCCTTCACCATCTTCACACCTCTATCAGCATTGTCACGTTCCTGACCTTCACCTCGTTCACTTCCTTGCCGGCGAGGGACAGCCCCTTCGTGACGAGCAGGTCCCCCTTCCCGACCTCGAACTTCTCCCCCCCCGGGAGCTCGACAATGAGATGCCCGCTCTCGACGGCGTCGGCGGCCTGCTGCGGGTCAAGCGCCGAGACGGCGTGCGCCACCTTGCCGACCTTGTCCCTGAGCTTCGGGCCGAGGACTGCGAGGTTTAGTTTGACTGCCGTGACTTTCTCCTCGGCGACGAGCTCCTCGGTGATGACGAACTTCTGAGCCTTCAGCGTGCCGACGATGTCCTGCTCGCAGCCAAGCAGCAAAGCCGCGCCCTCGCCGCTCGCCTCTATGGCTTTCAGCGCGGCATTGAGCGGCATGCGGCTGTTGGATTTCCACGTGCGCACGGCGGAGATGACTTCCTTCACCAGCTCGCCCTGCGCCTCCGCGTCCGGGTCCTCGAACAGCGGCTCTGGCCACTGGATGACAGTGATGCTGAGCGCGCTCTCGTCCTTCGCGAAATAAAGGCCGTAGAGCTCGTCGCAGATGTGCGGCATTATCGGAGTAAGGAGCTTCAGCGAGCCCAAGTATACTGTGTAGAGAGTGAAGTGCAGCGCTTTGTCCTTCTTCCCCATCCTGTGCTTTATCATCTCTAGGTAATGGTCCGCGAGCTCGTGCCATGCGAACTGCTCCACCGCACGCAGAGCGCGCGCGAAGTCGCATTCCTCCATGGCTTCTGTGGCATCGCGCACGACCTTGCTGTACCTCGACAGGATCCACTTGTCGGGGATGCGCAGCTCGTCCGCCTTGGCCTCGACCTTCCCCTTCACCTCATTCCCGAAGAGATTGCCTATGTTCCAGAGCTTCGTGCAGAGCTTGCGCCCGTGGACGACCTCCTTGAGCTGGAACGCCTGGTCTATGCCCAGGTTGCACGTCGCCGCGAAGTAGCGCATGGCGTCGGCGCCGTGCTCCTCGATTATCGGGATGGGGTCAATGGCGTTCCCCAGTGACGAGTGCATCGGCGAGCCATCGGGCGCCTGGATGAATCCAGAAATCATCGTCTCCCCCCAGGGCGTCTGGCCAGTGACCTGCCTGCAGCGCAGGATGGTGTAGAACGTCCATGTTCTGATTATCTCGTGCGCCTGGGGGCGCATGCACATCGGGTAGAGCTTCTTGAAGCGCTTCTCGTCCCGCATCCAGAACGAATTGTAGAGCGGCGAAATCGAGGAGTCCATCCACGTGTCGAACACCTCCTCGCAGCCCTTCAGTGCCGAGCCGCACTTGGGGCATTTCTCCATCGGAGGTTTCACAATTGTCGGGTCCATGTAGCACTGCTCCTCCTTCGCCGGGACGTAGGCTCCGCAGGCCTCGCACTCCCAGACGGGGATGGGCGTGGCAAAGTACCTCTGCCTCGATATGACCCAGTCGCGGTTCAGCGAGTTCACCCAGTTTGTCAGGCGCACCTCCATGAACTTCGGGTGCCAGTTGATTTTCTTCGAAGCGCCGAGCACATCGTCCTTGAAGTCCAGCGTCTTGAGGAACCACTGCGTCTTCTGCAGGAACTCGACCGGCTGGTGGCAGCGCCAGCACGTGCCGACGTTCTGGTCGACCTCCCTCTGTTCCCCAAGCAGGCCCGCCTCCTTCATGTCGCAGAGGATTGCCGCCTTCGCGTCGGAGGCCTTCATCCCTGTGTATTTACCGGCGAGCTCGGTCATCTTCCCCTGCTCGTCGATGCCCTTCTCGAGCTTGAGCCCGTACTTGTAAATCCACTCCAGGTCGTCCGAGTCCCCTATGGAGCAGATCATGACGACGCCGGTGCCGAAGGCCGGGTCCACTTTCGGGTCCTCGATGACCTTGACCTCGCGCCCGAAGACCGGCGTGACGATAGTCTTTCCCACGAGGCCCCTGTACCGCTCGTCCGTAGGATGGACGGCGGCGAGCTGGCACGTGCAGAGCAATTCCGGGCGGGTCGTCGCCACCCAGATGGGCTCGCCGCTCTCATTGGCGGTGAACTTGACTTGGCTGAGGGTCCCCTTGCGCGTCTTGTACTCCATCTCCGGGTCGGCGATGGCAGTCTCGCAGGTCGGGCACCAGATGACCGGGGCAGTGCCCTTGTACACGAGCCCCTTCTCGAGCATCCTGAGGAACGTTATCTGCGTTATGCGCCGGTACTGCGGCGAGTCGGTTTGATAGAAGAGCGTCGGGTCGAACGAGTGCCCCAGCATCTTGAACTGCTGCGATATCGTGCCGATGTTCATGTTCGCGAACTGCGTGCAGAGCTTGAGGTACTCCTGCCTCGGCAGCGAGCGCTTGGTGATGTTGTGCGCCTTCTCGACCGCTATCTCGATGGGCATGCCGTTGGTGTCCGCGCAGAGCGGGTTGAAGACGTTGAACCCGCGCATGCGCTTGTAGCGCGCCCTGATGTCGATGTGAGTGTAGCTCGTGGCATGGCCAAGGTGGAGCGGGGCGTTGGCGTACCTCGGCGGCACATCGATGGAATAGACGGGGGCGGAGCTCTCGAAGTTGAACCTGTGCAGCTTCCACGACTCCCAGAGGTCCTGCCATTTGCGCTCGATGGCGCGCTGGTCGTAATCGGTCATTCTGGGAAAGGGAAGTGGCCGATGGCTAAAAAACTTTGCCTGAACGGTGGAGAAGTTGAGATGAGATTCCCCATGCGTTTCAGTTTCGGAGCATTTACTCAGTGGTCACCAGAGTCGTCGTGGCGAGGACACCGGGGATGCTCCTGACCTTGTTTATAATAATCTTTCGCAGCTCGTTGAGGTTCCGGGACTCGACGCGCGCGATGAGGTCGTACTGGCCGAAGACCTCCCGGATGCCCTCGACCTCGGAACACTTCATGAGGGCGTTGTAGACGTCCATCTCCTTCCCAGCCTCGACATTGAGCAGTATGAAGCAGGTTATCATGGCGAAGCCTTCATCTTTTCGGGGGTTAAATAGGTTTGGAATCGCACCATTCAGCACCTAAATTGAGTCCGTATCATGATTTTACATGCATTGTCGGACCTGCCAAAATGCTTAATAACCTCTCGCGTTTAAGGAGCCACGCAGGGTGTTCTCTTTGGCTAGCAAGAAATCTGCCAAGAATAAGCTATTGCTCAAGACCGAGTCCGCGTGGAAGGGCGTCGGCGATGCGGAGAGGAAGAAGATCTTTGATTTCGCGGAGGGCTACAAGCTCTTCTTGGACAAGGGCAAGACCGAGCGCGAGGTCATCACGCTTATCAAGAGGAAGGCCGAGGAGCTGGGCTTCGTGCCGCTGGAAAAGGCCAGGAACCTCAAGCCCGGCGACAGGGTCTATGCCATCAACAAGGAGAAGGTCGCCGCGCTCGCCGTCGTGGGCTCCGAGCCCGTCGAGAGCGGCGTGAACATGGTCACCTCCCACACGGACTGCCCGAGGGTGGACCTCAAGCAGCGCCCCGTCTACGAGGACTCCGAGACCGACCTCGCGCTCTTCAAGACGCACTACTACGGCGGCGTGAAGAAGTACCAGTGGGTGGTCGTGCCCCTGGCCGTGCACGGCAGGGTCATGCGCGCGGACGGCGAGCCAATCGACGTCAGCATAGGCGAGGCGGACGGGGACCCCGTGTTCATGATACCGGATTTGCTGCCGCACCTGGCGAAGAGGCTGCAGGGGGAGCGCAAGCTCTTCGAAGGCATCAAGGGCGAGGAGATGAACGTCCTAATCGGCGGCATCCCGCTCAAGGGGGACTCCAAGGCCCCCTTCAAGATGATGGTCCTCGACATACTGTACAAGAAGTACGGCATCGTCGAGGAGGACCTCATCAGCGCGGAGCTGGAGCTCGTGCCCAACCTCAGGCCCAGGGACGTCGGCCTCGACCGCAGCATGATAGGCGCTTACGGCCAGGACGACCGCGCCTGCGTTTACACGTCCCTCTCCGCGATATGCGGCCTGAAGAAGCCCAAGCGCACGGCCATCGCCCTCTTCTTCGACAAGGAGGAGATAGGCAGCGTCGGTGCGACTGGCGCGCAGTCGGCCTTCCTGGAGCTCTTCGTCTGCGAGCTCGACAAGAAGACGGGCGGCGGCGGCAGCTACGCGTCGATAAAGCGCGCGCTCTCGAACACCCGCGCCATCTCCGGCGACGTCGACGCCGGCATGGACCCGAGCTTCAAGGACGTCCACGAGACGCTCAACGCCGCGCGCATGGGGCGCGGCATCGTGATCTCCAAGTTCGGCGGCGCGGGGGGCAAGGGCGGCTCCAGCGACGCGAGCGCGGAGTTCATGCACTACGTCCGCACGGTCTTCAACAGGAACAAGATACCTTGGCAGTCCGCCGAGCTCGGCAAGGTCGACGAGGGCGGCGGGGGCACTGTCGCGCGCTTCCTCGCGTCCCACAACATGGAGATAGTCGACTGCGGGCCTGCGCTTCTGAGCATGCACTCGCCGTTCGAGGTCTCGAGCAAGATTGATATATACTATACGTACAGGGCGTTCCTGGCGTTCATGGGCGCGTGAGCGAGCGTCGAACATGAGCGAACCGAAAAAGGGCGAAGGCAAAGGGAAGGAAAAGAGCCGGAAGGAGCGGGCCAAGGAGGACATCGTAGGTTTCCTCAAGGACATCTTCATCGCCTTCGTGCTCGTCGTCATAGTGCTCGGCGCGCTCGTCGCGTACAGCGGCGTCTGGCCGCCGGTCGTCGTCATCGAGTCCGGCAGCATGCAGCATTCGAAGACCGAGAGCTTCGTCGGCGTGATAGACACCGGAGACATGGTGCTTGTGAAGAAGGTCACGCAGCGCTGGGAGGTGACGCCGTACATCGAGGCGCGGGAGCGCGGGTACTCGCAGTACGGCGCGAGCGGCGACGTCGTCATCTACCACAAGCTCGGGAACCGGGACGAGACCCCAATCATCCACAGGGCCGTGGCATGGGTCGAGGTGAACGCGACGAAATGCGCCAACGAGCACGATTACGCCAATTACACGTTTGACATACCGCTCATACAATGGTACGGCAAAACGTATTTCACGATACCCGATTACACACTCCAGAACGCCCCCCGAGACGCCTTCCTTGTAAATATAACGCTCACCAAAATCATCAATTACCACGCTCAAATGAATACGGTTCCGCACAGCGGCTTCGTCACCATGGGCGACGGGAACGCGCTCGCCCAGCCAGGCACAGACCAGAGCGACCAGGGGGGGAACGGCCCGCTCTGCCCCGACCTCGTGAGCATGGACTGGATAGTCGGCAAGGCCGTCGGGGAGCTGCCGTGGTTCGGCCTCATCAAGCTCGTGGTCACGGGCGGCCTGGACTACCCGCCGCCGTCCAACAGCTGGACGAACCTGACTATCACCATCGTAATTCTCATCGCCATCCCGATATCATTGGACTACATCTACCCGTACGGAAAGAAATGGTACAAGGCGAGGAAGGCAGCGAAGAAGGGGGAGGCCGCCACGGGGAAGGGGGGGAAGAGGCCTGAAGAAGAGAAGGGCGATGACAAGGTCGAGGAAGGGGAGGACGGGCGCGAGAAGTGAGCCCGACCTTCTCGCGCTCCACGATGCGCTGCTCGCCAGGTTCGGGCCGCAAGGCTGGTGGCCGGCCGGCACCGCGTTCGAGATGATTGTCGGGGCCATCCTCACGCAGCAAACGTCGTGGAAGAACGTCGAGATCGCCATCGAGAAGTTAAAGGCGAACCATCTCCTGGCGCCAGCGCGATAGAAGGTACGATCCGCAACTGCGGCTTCTACAGGCAGAAGGCGCGCTACCTGCGGGGGATTGCGCAGTATATCGTGGAGGAGTATGGAGGCTCGGCCGAGCGGATGCTTGAGGGTTCGTTGGAGGCGAAGAGGGCCGAGCTGCTGGCCCTGGACGGGGTCGGGGAGGAGACGGCGGACTCCATCCTGCTGTACGGCGCGGGCCTCCCGATATTCGTGGTCGATGCCTACACGAGGCGCATTTGCGAGCGCCTCGGGTTCAATGCTGGAGAAAAGTACGCCGAGGTTCAGAGCTTTTTCATGGAGCGCCTTCCGAGGGGTGTGAATATATATCAAGGGCTCCACGCGCTCATCGTGGAGGTCTCTAAAAGACATTGCAAAAAGGAGCCCGCCTGCGACGGCTGCCACCTGGCGCCCAAGTGCGCCCGCGCCAGGCGGGGGAAGGGCCATTCTGCGAAGGTTAATATATAGCGGCGCTATATACCTGTGAAACAGGGCAGGAGCCGCGAGAGGTACTATTCAATCTCAAAGAGGTCACAGATGGCTGCTATCGTTAAGATCGGTCTGACAGGGCTACCGAGCGCGGGCAAGACGCAGACCCTCATCCGGATAATCGAGATGCTCGAGGCAGAGGGGAAGACCGTGGGCGGCCTGATAACCGAGCCCATCGTCCAGAAGAGCCACAGGATGGGCTTCTTCGTCGTCGACTGGGCGACGAAAAAGAAGAAGCGCTTCGCGCACGTGAGCATCAAGTCGCAGATCATGGTCGGGAAATATGGCGTGGACATCAACTCGCTGGACACCGTAGGCGTCGCGGCCATACGCAATGCCTGCCAGAACAACGACGTAGTCGTCATAGACGAGGTCGGCAAGATGGAGGTCGAGTCGGAGAAGTTCATCGCAGCGGTCAAGGACGCGCTCGACGCCGACAAGACATGCATCCTCACCTTGCACAAGAAGTCGCGCAACCCGCTTCTGCAGGACATCCGCAGGCGCGACGACATCCGCATCCTCGAGGTCACCCCCGTCAACAGGAACCTCCTCCCTTACAAGGTCATCAAGCTGCTGAAGGGCGAGCTGCTGTGAGGCTGCTGGCCGAGGGCGCGTGCAGGTTCTACGCCCAGCCGAGCGGGGGCGAGAGGGGACCGGGCTCGAGGCAGGGCGGCGCGTTCTACAACCCCGCGATGCGCCACGCGCGGGATGTCACGGTCGCGCTCTGGCGCGCCGTCGCGAAGCCGGGCTGGACTATGCTCGACGGCCTGGCATCGTCGGGCGTGCGCGGCCTCAGGGTCGCGCTCGAGGCCGCGCCAGGCTCGGAAATCGTGCTAAACGACCACAACCCTTCCATCGTCCGGATAATCGAGAAGAACATCGCCCTGAACGAGGTACGGAACGTTCAGGCGTCGTGCCGGAACGTGAACGCCCTGCTCGGCGAGGAGAGGTTCCATTACGTCGATATCGACCCGTTCGGCACGCCGGTGCCGTACCTGACGGCCGCGCTGCAGGGAGTCGAGAACAGGGGGATGCTGGGCTTCTGCGCCACCGACGTCGGCGTGCTGACCGGCTCGTTTAAAAGGGTGTGCCAGCGCAGGTACATGGCCCGCCCCGTGAACAACGAGTGCGCCCACGAGCTCGCGTTGCGCATCCTCGTCGGCTACGCCGTCCGGCTCGCGGCCGCGCACGACCTCGCCGCAGAGCCTATCACATGTTACAGCAGGGGGCACTACCTGCGCTGCTACATGACGGTAACAAGGGGCGTGAAGAGGGCGGAGGCGTTGATGGAACTGATGGCGCACGCGAACTTCGAGCCCGACGGTAGGCGCTGGATATCGAAGCACCCAGAGGCGAAGGAGCACGCCGGGCCATTATGGGCTGGAAACCTATTTTCAAATAGCATTTTAAAAGCAATGTCCCAGCAGTTATCGGAACATACGCTGGGAAGTGAAAAGGATTTGGCGATCTGGGAGAAGGAATGGGGGACGGCGCCGCTCTTCTACGACACAAATATCATGGCCAGGAAGTTCAAGGCTTCGCCGCCGAAGCTCGCTACACTTTTAGAGAAATTGCGCGGCATGGGATTCACCGCGCAGCCCACGTATTTCACGCCGACGGGGTTTAAGACGGACGCGCAGCCGGAGGATATGTGTCCGCTATACGCCCGAAACGCTTAACACCCTCGGTGCGATGATTGTCGACGATAAAGGTTATTTGAGTGCAACGACGATTTTGTAGCTCATTTAATGATTATGATTAGATTCTCCACCGTCTCCACGACCTCGTACCCGGCCCTTTCGTAGAGCCGCTTCGCCGGGTTCTTCGAGTGGGTCGAGATGTAGGCCACGCGCGCCCCTACCCTGTAGCCCCACGCCAGGTTGTCGTCGAGCAGGGCGCGGCCGATTCCGCTTCCGCGCGACTCGGGCGAGACGACGAGACCACGGTTCCTCAGCTGGAGCTCCCCGGCGACGTTCTCGACGAGGGCGCTGCGCGAGTAGCCGAGAACGCGCTCCCCCTCGGTGGCGAGTGTGTAGCAAGAAGCCTTTGCGTCGGCCATGGAGGCGGCCAGCTCTTCTTTATAATCATCGAGGCTGACCCCATGGCCCGCTTCGCCCTCGTAGCCTATTTCGACGCTAGCCATCCGGTCCAGGTAGGCCGGGATTTCGGCATCACCGAGCCTGAGGATTGCGCAGCTTCGCAGCGGTTCCATGGTGGGTGGGGCATCCAACAACCTTCGCATCAGATAGCCGCCTGGATAGCCCTCGTCCGGCTTGAACCCCCGCGCCTTGAAGAACGCGGCGTAGCCGGGGCAGAACGGGACTATCTCGCATTCCAGTCGCCATTTTTCCCTTTTCCGCAACCGCAGGACGCTTTCGTCCAGCAGGCGCGCGCCTAGGCCCTTCCCCCGGCTGGCCGGAGAGACCCAGAGGCGCAGCCACGCCCTGCCCATCTCCGGCGACAGAGCGACCAGTGCCGCAGCCACGATCCTGCCACGCTCCGAGGCCGAGAGGGCGAACCCCTTCCGCGAGAACGGGTCATCCAGGTACTTGCGCGAGAACTGGGCCAGGCCCATCCGCGTCTCCCAGGGCCTCTCCGCGGCCACCTCGCGCCAGAGGCCGTAGAGGCCAGCGGGCCCGCCCATGTACTCGCATACCTCGGTCCCAGTCACGTACGCCGTAAGCCTGTCCGGCATTATACCCTTTCCGCCCCGAAACGCTTAATTCCGGTGCGGCCCATCCCCCGTGCGGTGCGTTCATGAAAGTCCTCATCGTTGGCGGCGGGGCCAGGGAGCACTGCATCGTGGCGGCGCTGGCCAGGGACGGCGCCGAGCTCTTCTGCGCGATGAAGAACAGGAACCCGGGGCTGGCTCGGCTGTCGAAGGACGTGTGCTACGTCTCCGAGACTGATGTCCCCAAGGTCGTCGAGTACGCGCGCTCGAAGGGCATCGGCATGGCCGTCATAGGTCCCGAGGCGCCGCTGGAGAAGGGCATTGTCGACGAGCTTGCAAAGGCGGGCATCCATTCCGTCGGCCCGACGAAATCGTGCGCGCGCCTTGAGACTTCTAAGTCATTCACTCGCGGCTTGTTAGAAAAGTATAAAATTCCCGGCAACCCGAAGCACAGTGTCTTCCGCTCGCCGGACGGGCTGCGCGAGTTCATAGCCGAGCTCGGCGAGTATGTCATAAAGGACGAGGGGCTCGCCGGCGGCAAGGGCGTGAGGCTCAGCGGCGAGCATCTGATTTCCATAGACGATGGCGTGAAGTACGCCGAAGAGTGCATCAGCAAGAGCGGCGCCGTCGTGGTCGAGGAGAAGTTTGTCGGCGAAGAGTTCAGCGTCCAGTGCCTTTGCGATGGCCGTACCATCGCGGGCTCGCCTTTGGCGCAGGACCACAAGCGCGCGTATGAGGGGGACAGGGGTCCGAACACCGGAGGCATGGGCTCGTACTCTGACGCGAACCACCTCCTTCCATTCCTCGGACAGAAGGAGTACGACGACGCCATCGCCATAACCCAGAAGGTCTGCGACGCCCTGCGCAAGGAGTGCGACGAGCCATACAAGGGCGTCATGTACGGAGGGTTCATCGCGACGAAGGACGGCATCAGGCTCATAGAGTACAACGCGCGCTATGCCGATCCGGAGGTCATGAACGTTCTCCCGTTACTGGAGTCGAGCGTCCTCGAGCTCTTCGAGGCGGTCATCGACGGAAAGCTCAAGCCATGCATGGGCCGCTACGCGAGGAAGGCGACGGTCTGCAAGTACGTCGTGCCCAAGGGCTACGGCGTGAAATCCGAGGCCGGGGCGTCGATAGCCGTCGATGAGAGGGGGATTGAGAAGGCGGGCGCGCTCCTCTACTACGCCTCGGTGAACGAGGCGGGCGGGAAGGTCCTCACGACAACGTCCAGGTCGCTGGCAATAGTCGGGATATCCGACACGATTGGGAGCGCCGAGAAAATCTGCGAGGACGGCCTCAGGCACGTGAAGGGGGACGTCTTCGTGCGCCACGACATAGGCACGAGGTCGGCCATAGAGCGGAAGGGGGTGCGGATGGCCGCGCTCAAAAGAGACAAACCTTAATAAACCTCCTGGGCATGGTAATCTCTGGATGCGCGACCTCATCCGGGCGGTGCTCGACGCGGGGATGGACATTGGGACAAGGACGGCCCTGCAGCATGTGCTCTATAAGCTTGAGATGGACCCGACGAAGGTCGACGAGCTTTACGTCCACATTAAAAACGACACGAACGTCCAAGCCTTCTCCAGCACGCCGTACGGCGCGCGCATAATCTTCCTCCCCCAGTGCCTCCGCAACGCCGAGAAGTGCAGGGCCCCGCTAAAGGAGGAGGGTTTTGAGTGCCTGCGCTGTGGCTCATGCATCGTCCCCAAGGTCATGGACGCCGCCCAGAGGCTAGGCTATGCGGGGGTCTTCGTCGCTCCGGGAGGAAGCATGGTGCACAGGATAATCAGGCGAAGGAGGCCTCGCGCCGTCATGGGGGTGGCCTGCATGTTCGAGCTCGCGGAGGGCGCGGAGAAGATTAGCATGCTGGGACTGCCCATCCAGGGCGTCCCGCTGCTGAAGGACGGCTGCAGGGACACGCTCGTGGACATAGACGCGATAATCGAGGTCATGGAGAAGCGGAAATAGTTCTCGGTTAACAATCCTTTAGCTCTTCACAGAAGGCGCCCCTGCTTGCGTATTGCTAACCATAACCATTATAATGTATGTCAACTATACAGTTATCCAATGGCTTGTTTGTGGGCAACAGCAAGTACAGAGGCGATAGCATGAACTCTTTTAGGAAGACAGTGGGCGTCCTGGCGGCGTTGTTCGTCGCTCTGGGCATGGTCCTGCCGGCAGCGATATCGATAAGGGACGACGGCGCCGCACAGGCGGAACCGTCGGATTTCGCGCTCGTCTATTTCGACGGCGACTGGAACCTCCCGGCCATAGTCGGACTCGTGACGGAGCCCTTCGCCGACTACGGGAGCTTCGGGCTGGTGAAAGCGACCCCGAGCCAGCTAGATTTCATGAAGGGGCTTGGGATTTCAGCATCCTTCCTGACCGACCGGACTACAATAGGGCTCACTTCCGGCTCGTTCGACACTAGGGACGGAGAGCCCCAGATCCCGGGCGCGCTCAGGATTTCTGACTACGGGCCATCTGGAGGGTTGTACATCGTACAGCTCGTGGGTCCCGTGAAGGCCGAATGGGTGGAAGAGATGGTTGCGCTGGGCGCAAGCGTCCACAACTACCTTCCGAACTGCGCATACGTCGTGCGGATGAACCAGGGCGTGAGAAGCGCGGTGAGCGCGCTCGATTTCGTGCAGTGGGTCGGTATATATCAACCGGCCTATAAATTGAATCCAGGGCTCGCAGACGGTAAATTCAATGTGGTCATGTGGAACGGCCCGACCATCTCGGACACCCTGAACGGACTGGGAGCAAGGGCAACAATCCTCGACTCCTCTTATGACGAATCGACAGACCAGTGCGAGGCTTTCATTTCAACCGACGTTGCGGGCATCGAATCCATAGCCTGCCTGCCAGACGTCCTGTGGGTAGGGCAGTATGACGAACCCGCCTTGGCGGACGAGACGAGCTCCGAGATAGTCGGCGGCATCTGGACGGCGAACACGCCGTACGGCGCGGCCGGCAACTACGCCAATCTCATGGGCTGGAACGGGACGGGCGTGACGGTCGCGGTCGCGGACACCGGCCTGAGCGCGGGTACGACCCCGAACGCCGGGCACCAGGACTTCATCAACAGGGTGGTCGGCGGCAAGGACTACACTGGCACGAACTGGAGGGACGGACACGGCCACGGGACGCACTGCGCGGGCATCATCGCGGCTTGCGGGTGGAACGGGACCGGCGTCAAGTATGGCGCTACGCAGTACTACTGCGGCGCCGGCGTGGCTCCCAGCGCGAACCTCTATGGGCAGAAAATTTTCACGGACGCTGGCAGCGGGACTGGGATACCGACCACGACCGCAACTTGGGGATACTTCTTCCAGCATGCCTATGATGCGGGCGCCTATGTCCATTCCAATTCATGGGGCGAGAACCCTGGTGATGGCGCATACGAGCAGAACAGCATAGAGTACGACAACAGGGTCAGGGACTGCGCGGCAAATACCACCGGACAGCAACCCTTGATAATAACGGTCGCTGCCGGCAACGCCGGCTCCACGCAGAACACCGTGGGCGACCCAGGGAGCGCAAAGAGCGTCATCACCGTCGCCGCGAGCGAGAACTATCACACTGACGGCGCGACATATGGCGACCTATACGACACTCTGCCGGCAGACGCGAACGACATCAACCAGATTATATCATTCAGCAGCAGGGGATGGGAGGACGACCGCAGGATAAAGCCGGACGTGGCCGCTCCGGGGACTGCGATAGTGTCCACGCATTCCGCGTACCTGGGCAACGGTTCCGCGCCCAACCTGTATGGCTTCTACACCTCGGACCACAGGTACGAGTGGTGCTCCGGGACGTCGCAGGCCAACCCGCACGTGGCGGGTAGCTGCGCGGTCCTGACCCAGTGGTACACGACCACATTCGGGCAGCGCCCGATGCCGGCGATGGTCAAGGCACTGCTCATCAACACCGCAATTGACATGGGCACGGCAGACATACCGAACAGGGACGAGGGCTGGGGCAGGGTCTATCTCCCCAACATCGTGAACGCGCCTGTGCCAGTTATCAGAAAGGACAACCCGCAGCTCCTCTCGACCGGAAACACGTACTTCCTGAACGTATCTTACCAGGACGCCGCTACCCCTATGAAGATAACGCTCGCTTACACCGACCCCGCTGGGGTGGTGAATGGGAATCCCGCGCTCGTCAACAACCTCAATCTGAGAGTCACTGCGCCGGGCGGCGGCATATGGTACGGCAACGGGTTCCAGAACGGCATGGGCGTCGTCGGGCGCAACGCCAGCAACTCCAACTTCGCCGTCTATTGGGACACGAACAGCGACAATTTCGACGAGAGGAACAACGTCGAGTGCGTTTACATCCCGACGGGATCCCTCCTGGCCGGGACTTACAGTATTGAGGTCATAGCGCAGAACGTTCCGACAGATGCAGTATCTGGCGGGGCAGTGGACCAGGACTTCGCGCTGACGGTCTACAACGCAAACGAGGTCCTGCCGCAGTCCTGGACGCCGTGGATAAACATCTCGGTCGTGGCCGGCTGGAACCTCGTCTCTGTGCCCTACAACGGGCCGACGGCGATGCCAGGAGCCCTGCAGGACATGGTCAACGGCGGCGCTGGGCTCGTGGTCTGGAACCGCGTGCAGGCCTACAACACAAGCACCCCGAGTAATATCTGGAAGCAGTACAACACAGGCTGGGCCGCGGCGCTGAACGACCTTGCGGCCGTGGACAACAAGATGGGCGTGTGGATAAACGTCGTCACAGTGGGCGACGGGCTCCTGTGCCTTGGCGGGTCGGGCTACACCAATTCGACGAGCACACCGATTTCATTGACAGTGGGCTGGAATCTGATAGGATTCCCGAGCGACGACGCGGCCTACACGGTGGCGACGTTCAAGGCGGACTGCGGCGGCCTGGTCACCATCGTCGAGGGATTCAACGCCGTAGCCACATATAGGACATCGGCCCTTCTGGACACGGACTACATGACGGCGGGGCATGCCTACTGGGTCTACGCGTCGAGCGCGACCACGTGGACGAAACCCTGGTGAGCGGCCAGGGGATGCCCCCTGGTTAAGCAAGCCGGTCGGCGGCACGAAGTATAAGGGTTGGCTGGCCATAGTCGCAACGTCCAAGGATAGACATCCCGTTTTCACGGCAATCGTTGCGCCATTGATTGGCCAGCGTTTCAAATTTTGACTGCATGTCAACTGAATTGTTGAGTGAAGGGCGTGGATTTCCCTGCTCAATGCTAACCATAACCATTAATATAGGTCGATTGTATATAGGTTATCGGAGGGCTTGTTTGTGGGCACCGACAAGTTCGGGGGTAAGGGTGTGAGACGTAGCAGGGCTACCGTCGTTCTTTTCGCGGCCGCCTGCATCACCGCGGGGTTGGTTCTGCCGTCAGGCGGTTCCGTCAGCGAAGGCGGCCTGAAAAACGCGAATCTGGGCGACTACGTCCTCGTATATTACGATGAGAGATGGAGCGCGCAGGCCGTTTCTCCTATGGTGACTGACATATTTGCGGACTATGGCGCATTCGCCCTGGCCAGGGCGACACAGGAACAGCAGGCCCGGATGCTGGCGCTCGGCGTGCATGTTTCGGACATGCCGGACCGGACATCGATAGGGACGGCGCAGATGACTTTCGACACGAGAAACGGGGAACCGGAACTGCCGGAGGGGCTGAGGATATCGGATTACGGCCAGTCCGGCGGATTGTACATCGTACAGTTGGTCGGCCCGGCGAAAGGGGAATGGATCGAAGCCATGTCCTCGCTTGGCGCCGACGTCCAATTCCACTTGCCCAGCTACGCCTACGTGGCGCGCATGGACAAGGCGGCCAAGGCGGCAGTTGAGGACCTGGAATTCACCCAGTGGGTCGGTATATATCAACCCGCTTACAAGCTGAACGCATGGCTCCCCGACGGAAAGTTCTCCGTGGCCATGTGCGACAGCCCAACGACGGCGAGCACAATAGAGGGGCTGGGGGCCTGCGCGACCATCCTCGACACGTCCTATCAAGAGTCCACGGGCAGGCACGATGCCCTCATTTCGACAGACATTTCAGGCGCATGGGCGGCCACGCGCCTCCCGGACGTCCTGTGGGTCAGCCAGCACGTCGAGCCAGCCCTAGACGACGAGACTTCCTCGGAGATAGTGGGCGGCATCTGGGCCGCCGACACTCCTTACGGCGGCCCCGGGAGCTATGTTAATCTCCAGGGATGGAACGGTGAGGATGTGGTCGTCTCTGTGGCAGACACCGGCCTCAGCGACGGCACTACGCCGACCGGCGGGCACCTCGACTTCGGGAACAGGGTGACCGGCGGGACGGCGTACGGCTCCCTCACGACCTGGGAGGACGGCCACGGCCACGGGACCCACTGCGCGGGCATAGTCGCCGCCTGCGGGTGGACAGGGACTGGCGTGAAGTACGGGGCGACCAACTACTACGTCGGAGCGGGCGTGGCCCCTTCGGCCTCGCTATACTCGCAGAGGATATTCAACGATTACGGTTCGTACACAGGCCCGTCGACGGCGTCTGGGTGGGACACCTTCTTCCAGAACGCCTACGCTGGCGGCGCGTACGTGCACTCCAACTCGTGGGGCGGATACTCGGGCGGGGGGTACATAGACCTCGACATCTACTATGACCAGCACGTGAGGGACTGCGCGGCATCGACTGCGGGCCAGCAGCCCCTGGTGGCCACAGCGTCGGCGGGCAACTCAGGGCCGTCGGCCAACACGGTCGGCTCGCCGGGGAACGGAAAGAACGTCATCACTGTGGGCTCGACGGACAACTACCACCTCGACGCGGCATCGTACGGCGACACCGAGAGCGGCTTGCCGGGCAGGGCCGACAACATCGACCACATCGCCTCGTACAGCAGCAGGGGGCTCGAGGACGACACGCGGATAAAGCCCGACATCGTGGCGCCGGGGAGCGCCGTGCTCTCGACGCATTCCTCCCATATCCCGGGCGTATCCAAACTCTACGGCCTCTATTCCGGTGACGGCAGGTACGAATGGTGCTCGGGCACGTCGATGGCAAACCCCCACGTCGCGGGCGGAGCGGCAGTGGTGACAAGCTGGTACAGTACAAACTTCGGCCAGAAGCCGATGCCGGCGATGGTGAAAGCGCTCCTGGTCAATTCAGCCGCAGATGTGGAGACATCTGACATACCGAACGGCAACGAGGGCTGGGGGCGCATGTACCTGCCGCGCATCACGAACCCGACGGTGGACGTCGTGCGGAAGGACGCCCCAAAGCTCTTGAAGACCGGCGACTCCTATTCGCTGAACGTTTCGTACCACGGCGCCGCCGAGCCGCTGAAAATATCGGTGGTGTACACGGACCCGGCCGCCTCCGTGAACGCCAACCCCACAATCGTAAACAACCTCAATCTCAAGGTTACCGCGCCCGACGGCCAGGTGTGGTACGGCAACGCGTTCTCGAATGGAATGTCCGTGCCAGGGACGAAGGCGGGGAATACGAACATCGGCAGCAACTGGGACCCGAACAACGACATGTTCGACGACCGCAACAACGTCGAGTGCGTGTACGTCCCGACCGCGAACCTGCAGGCCGGCATGTATAGGGTGGATGTAATCGCCCAGAATGTCGTGACAGACGCCGTCTCGGCCACCCCCGAGATCGACCAGGACTTCGCACTCGTCGCATACAACGCTCGGGAGTTCGAGGCCTGGTACCCCTGGTTCAACATCTCGGTGAGCCTGGGATGGAACCTCGTGTCCGTCCCGCTGAACGGGACGGCGACGATGCCGGGCACCCTCGTCGACAAGAACCAGGACACGGCCTGGGACAGGGTGCAGGCATATTCACCCGCGACGCCCGCGAACATCTGGAAGCAGTACAACACGGGATGGATGTCCGATCTCAACGACCTCTCCTCGGTCAATAGGACGATGGGCGTCTGGATGTACGTGTCCACGCTCGGCGACGGAATGATAACTCTCGGGGGCGCAGGATACAGCAACGCCACGAGCACGGGCGTACCGCTCAGCGCGGGATGGAACATGGTGGGGTATCCGGCAAACGACGACTCGTCTTATAACGTTGGCAATCTCAAGTCCGCCACAGGGGCGACAATAGTCGAGGGGTTTAACCCTTCGTCGACCTACAGGACGACCGCGCTCCCCGACTCGCACATCCTGAATAGGGGCAAGGGTTACTGGGTCTATGTGCCGGCGGCGACAATATGGATGGTGAACTGGTAGATGGAAACAGAAAAATCCTTTTCCGTCAAATTTCCGGCTATAGTATAGCGAGGACGGGGGTCGAGCGTTTGATTCGAAACAAATACGCACCGAAAAACGACTCGACCAAGTCCTCGTCGAGAGAAAGCTAAATTACAGCTCTTGTATGGCGAGGACGGGGGTCGAGCGTTTGATTCGAAACAAGCACACACCGAAAAACGACTCGACCAAGTCCTCGTCGAGAGATAGCTAAATTACAGCTCTTGTATGGCGAGGACGGGGTCGTGAGTTTGCATTCGTCAAACAGCGTCGAAAAACTCATCGACCGAGTCCTCGGCACGTCTAAATTTAAAAAGAAAAAAGAGTGCCGAGGACGGGGTTCGAACCCGTGACCTCCGGATTTCTCAGGGAAATCCTGGGCGTCATAGAGAATCCCTATGAGTCCGACGCTCCACCAGGCTGAGCCACCTCGGCATTTTGCGATTGGTTCTGCCTCGGTGGCCAGTCGATGACTGCGGTCATCGCCTGCACTGGACTCGCCACAATTCACTCTGTCAGGTGAGTCCGTGCGGTCTGTGGCTTGCGCCACATCCCGAGCCACCTCGGCGCTTTGCATTTGGTTCCGCCTCGGCGCTCAGAAATTGGCCTTGGCCAATTTCTGCACTGGACTTACCCCCTTCCTATTGGTTCGGTAAGTCCGTGCGGTTCGCAGTCCCGACTGCTCACCGAGCCACCTCGGCTGGACTCCTTTATGCTGCTCAGCAGTGTAAACGATGATAAAATATCTTTGCCTCGCTCATTCGGCCTTGGGCTCTGGCTTCGGCTCCGGGGCGGGCTCGGCGCTCGGTTCTGCGGGGGCCTCTATCGGGGATGGCGCAGGCGCGGCCTCCGTGGGCTGCTCGCCGGGCAGGGGCTTGATCTCTGGGAGTATGCCGACCTTCACGACCTCGGACTTGCGTATCTCGACCCTCAGCATCGGCTGAATGGGCTTGGCACTCCTCGACAGCTCCTTGGCGAGATCGCCGGATATCATCAGCTTGACGAACTCGTCGATGGTGCTGTTCTGCCCCCTCGTGGCGAGCAGGTTGCACATGATGTTCCTGATGACCGTCTGCTGGGCGGACTGGATGCGCTTCTCGGTGATTGCCATTGGCTTGACGCGCAAGATGAAACCGTCCTTGAGCGGAACGTCGACGGCCATGTCGGTCTTGGTGCGCTTCCTGCGGGTCATCCTGCGGATGTAATCGCTTGTAAGCTCGTGGCCAACGAAGTCCGTGTGTGCCTCCGTCCCAATGATTGTGCGGACCCTGAAGCTCATCTTGATGTGGGCGCGCATGAAGTCGCCGGTCAGCTCTTGAACAGTGACCTCGGCGACCCTGCCAACGAGCCCCTCGGGAGTGTCGGCCATGGTCTCCGCTATCTTCGCGCGGTTGAACATGTCCGGCGCCATGACGTTGAACCATGCCTTCGAGCGCCACTTGTCCTTGACCTTGCGCGTGGTGCTCCTGGCCTGCTGGGCCGCCTGCTGCTGCTTTTCAGCCTCTGCCATCTGTGCCCCCCTTGTGGGTACGGGCATGAAGAGGCAATCGGTATTTATAAATTTGCAGGAGGGCGGAGCGCCCTCTGGGAAGTGGTGAAAGTGTGAAGGGGGGTGTGGGAAGAAGAGTTAAAAAACCGGCTCTTGGTCGAGCCTAAGAATAGACCCCCTCACACTTGTCAATGGTATACCCGGGGGAGTGTAAAAAGGTTTCCCCTCCCGTGCATTGTTCAAAGGTTCGGGGTGCGAGCTACAATATATATTATAGGCTCAATATCGACGGCGCTATTAGGGACGTAGGTATTATATATGTTGGGTTCTATTTAGGAAATGTCGATTGGATGGGTGTCGATAGGGTGAGGCCGATGGCGGGTGCACACATAACAGCAGAGCAGATGATGAAAAGCTATCCGGGGGGGCTAGAGAGGCTCAAGGAAGACTGGAGAGAGTTCACTAAAAATAGCAAGTGGCTTGCTGAGCGAAACCTCAGACTTAGCGATGAGTATAAAAACGAATATGTGGCGGTACTACGTGGTAAAATTGTAGACCACGACCCAGACTGTAAAGCATTATGGGTGCGCCTTCGAAAGAAATATGCCGACCGGATTCATGTCGTTGCTGTAGAGTACATACCCGAAAAAAATATCATGCTCGTATTCTAATGTGAGGTGCGATTGGCTGATATTCCTTTAACCTTCGACGAACGAGGGCAACTTACAGTAACTGCATTTATGGGGCTTCCGACTTTAGGGAAAAGTGGAGTCGTGAATTTTATTGTGGATACCGGCTCTAATTACATAAGTCTTGGTTATTCTACTTGTGAACGTCTATGTATTGACCCACTCAAATGCCCTACACCACGGAGAGGGCTTGGTTATGGTGGTGCATTTCTATATAGGCCGATTGAGAAAGCGGCGATAATATTTACCGATTCTAAAGATAAATATCTCCCTGAATTTCCAATCAAGCAAGTAAATTTACTTATTGACCTTCCGAGACCGTTAGGCACAAAAGGAAAACAAGCGTATAAAGATGAGAAATTACTGGGATTTGTAAGACAAATTTCAAGCGTTCTTGGGCGGTCGTTTTTCGAAGAACATGAAGCTTCTCTTCACATTAACTGGAAAGAGAAAACGGCTTTTATCTCTATTTAGCAGCCCATTGTATCAAATCACCCCACCCGCGCTCCATCGGCAACTCTATCCCGCTTGCCTGTGCTGGCGTCCTGCCCTTCGACAATGTACGCTGACGCAGGAAGTTGTAGTGCGTCACGAAGTCATCCACGATTGTTTTTTGCCCTTGTTCTTACCGGCCAGCAATAACTTAAGTGCAAGTCCGATAATTTGGGTGCAGACGGCTATTTAGGTGCAAAGCCCCGCCAAGCGCAACCCTTTAATATTGTGATTATGTATGGGCGGATAGTGAGTCAAATGCAGACGAAACCGCTTTCGGTGCTCAGCGCGTACATCAACAAGCAGGTCATGGTCGAGATGAAGGCCGGGAAGAGCTACAGGGGCGTCCTGGACGGATACGACCCGCACATGAACCTCGTGCTCAAGTCAGCCGAGGAATTCGAGGCCGGCGTGCTCAAGAACAAGTACGACCTCGCGATAGTGCGCGGGGACAACGTGATATACGTCTCGCCGTAGAACGGGTGTCTCAGATGACGAAGGGCACTCCATCGATGGGCAAGATATCCTCCAAGAAGACCCACATACGGTGCCGTAGGTGCGGGAGGCACTCCTACCACGCGCAGAAGAAGAAGTGCGCCTCCTGCGGCTACGGGGCGACGGCCAAGATGAGGACGTACGTCTGGCACAGGGACAAGACCGAATAATTCTGTCGGAAAGCGACACTTATTTATCCGAATTGGGGCTATCTCCGCACGATGAAATTCCCCGTCCTCCAGGTCGCCCTGGACATGATGAACGCCCACCGCGCGCTGCAGATAGCCGCGGAGGCCGTAGAGGGCGGCGCGGACTGGCTCGAGGCCGGCACACCGCTCATCAAGAGCGAGGGGATGGAGGTCGTGCGCGAGCTGAAGCGCAGGTTCAAGGGCCATGTCATCGTCGCTGACATGAAGACCGTGGACGTCGGCGGTTTCGAGGTTGAAATTGCCGCGAAAGCAGGCGCCGACATCGTCTGCGTTTTGGGCGTTTCAGATACTCCAACTATAACCGAAGCCGTCAAGGCCGCGCGCAAGTACGGCGCGAAGATAATGGTCGACCTGCTCGGCTGCGCGGACAAGGCAGCGCGGGCTAAGGAGCTACCGAAGCTCGGCGTAGACTACCTCTGCGTGCACGTGGGCGTGGACCAGCAGATGGTCGGCGGCAACCCGATGGAGGAGCTCGCCGCGGTCGCCAAGGTGTCGAAAGTCCCGGTCGCCGCAGCAGGCGGAATCAACAGCGAGACCGCGGCCAGGGCTGTCAAGCTCGGCGCGTCCATCGTAATAATCGGGGGTGCCATAATCAAGGCGGAGAAAGTCGCCAACGCCACTCGCAACATCAAGAAAGCCATCTCCGACAAGAAATCGGTCCGGAGCGAACTCTTCACGAAGTACTCGCAATCGGAGCTGCGCGAGGCGTTCCTGAAAGTCTCCACTCCGAATATCTCCGACGCCATGCACCGCAAGGGCGCGATGCACCACATCCTCCCCCATATCAAGCGGAACAGGAAGATGGTCGGGAGAGCAATCACCGTCCGGACGGTGGACGGGGACTGGGCCAAGCCCGTGGAGGCCATAGATCGCGCGTCCAAGGGGGATGTCATAGTCATCGACGCCTGCGCGGGCCACACCGCAGTCTGGGGCGAGCTGGCATCGTGGAGCTGCAAACTGCGGGGCATCGAGGGCGTGGTCATAGACGGCGCGGCCAGGGACATCGACGCCATCCTGGAGATTGACTTCCCGGTATTCTCGCGCTTCACATCCCCCAACGCCGGCGAGCCGAAGGGCCACGGCGAGATAGGGGCCGAGATAGCGTGCGGCGGCGTCCCCGTGCGTACGGGCGACTGGGTCATCGGGGACGGGAGTGGCGTGGTCGTCGTCCCGCAGGAGGACGCCGTCGAGACAGCCAACCGCGCCATAGACGTCATGGAGCGCGAGAACCGCCTGCGCGAGGAGATAAAGCGCGGCAGCACCCTTTCAATCGTCGAGAAGTTGGAGAAGTGGGAGAAGGTAGGATAAGCCGAGCGAGCAGGATGGGTCCCGAGCTTTTTGGATGGCGAACCTTTTTCCCGAGGACCCATCCAGCGCAGTGAGGCAGGAAAAAGGCTCGCAGAAATATATATATATTCGCTCCGGATACATTCTCTTTGCTATGGATTCGGGGATGGGGAGGCCGGCGCAGATTTAATAATGCGGGGGTCATCCATAGCAGAAAGGAGAGACCATGGCGCACCGCGCTCGCATGAAGGATGGGCGGGTACAGTGCTCGTCCTGCTCAGCGGCCATTGAGCCCGCGGCTTCCAGCTGCAACGACTGCGGCACTTCCTTCGAAGGGGACATGGACGGCATGGTATGCCCCTACTGCAGCGTAATTCTCAGGAGATTCTCGACCGAGTGCTCGAACTGCGGCCTCCGCTTCAAGGCCGTGAAGCCCAAGGCCACCATACCCCCAGCCCTCCAGGAGGACGAGGAATTTCTCAAGAAGCTCCTAGAGTGGGGGAAGCAGCTCAGGAAGGACGAGCCCGATACCGAGGAGGACGTGAAGGAGTCAGAGAACGCCGTCGCTGTCTTCAAGGAGGTCACGGGCATCGAGCAGCCCACCGAGGTCCAGAGGGAGAGGCTCAAGAGCATCGAGGAGGGCGTCCGGGAATGGCAGGAGTTCGAGAAGCGCGAGGAGTCCATACTCATGCTGGCCGAGCCGCTGGAGGCGGCGCTGAAGTCGCGGCGCACGAGCCTCCTCGAGGCGGAGAAGGATCTCGAGGAGCTGGGGAAGGAGTACGAGGCCCTGAACGCCAAGCAGGACCCGTCGGTGTTGAAGAAGCGCGCAAGGATAGAGAAGCAGATCGACCAGATTACCAGGGAGAAGGAAGAGATAGAGAGGCTCGAGAAGAACCTCATCGAGCTCGATGACACATACAAGTCGTTGCTCGCCAGGCACAGGCACGAGCTCGAGGACAAGGAGCGCGACCTGCAGGAGCGCGTCGCCGCCTTCGAGACCGAGCTGGGGAGGAGGGAGAGGGAGCGCCAGCGCCTGGAGAAGAAGGAGGCGCTCCTCGCCGAGAGGGAGAAGGGGCTGGAGGCCCGTATCGCCAGCATCCAGGACAGGGAGCGCGAGATCGACGCCCGGGAGCGGGAGCTCAAGGAGCAGATCGGCGACCTCAGGAACCAGAAGGAGGCTGTCATAGCCGGCGACTCCCAGGTCTACGAGGACGCGGCCAAGGAAGGGCGCTGGGTCGTCAGCCCCGGGGACGTCGAGGAGACGATGAAGAAGTCGAAGAAGGCGCGCGAGGAGTGGCTCGAGGAGCAGAGGCGCGTGCAGCAGGAGCTCATGGGGCTGCACAAGGACGCCAAGGTCCCGGCCAAACAACTGAGCAGGGAGGCCACCCAGGAGGTGGGCAAGCTCGAGCAGCGCATCGCCGAGCTCGAGGCCCAGTTGCATCGGGCCGAGACGGAGCGCGCGTCGCTGGCGAAGGAGGAGCGCGACCTGCTCTCCGTGGACGAGGACGTCAGGAAGGTTTTAAAGGTCCTGGACGATTTGCTCGCGAACCTGCCGGACGAGCTTATAGACAAATTCGCCAAATCTCCGGAGTTCAGGCTCTACGAGAAAGTCATGGACAAGTACAAGGTGTGATAAATGGGACTGCGCGACAAGGCAAAGAAGATGACCGAGGCGGGGGAGCAGAAGCCAGCGGAGACGGCGCCAGCCCCGGAACCAATGCCAACCCCTGAACAATCGCCCGTTGCAGTCCCGGAGCAACCTCCGGTCGCGGAGGCTGCGCTGCGCGTCGAAGGGTCGGCGCAGCCTATCAGAGACGTAATCATCGAATCGAAGCCCCCTGTGGCGGCCGAGCCGCAGGTTCCCGAGCCAATTATCGAGAAAGCACCCGAGCCCGAGCTGTCGCGCCCAATCCCCGAAGAGCCGGTAGCGGATTTACTTGTCACGAAGGAAGAACCCGAGGAGCCGTCTGTGAAGCCTGAATCCATCTCATCGCAGGAACTCACTCCGTCAGCTTCGATGGAGGCGCCGGCCGGCGATATTCCCGAGGTCTCCCAGATGGTCGACGCCGCGCAGTACCAGCGGCAGCTCAGGGAGACGGAGAACCAGCTCGCCGAGTCCGAGATGGAGAACGCCCGCCTGCGCGGCTTCCTCGACAGCCACATCCCCGGCGAAATGAAGGCGGAGGAGAAGATTGCCGCCGTGGAAAGGCGCCTCGAGGATGCCCAGAGGCTCGATGCCGATCTCAGGGTCGCGCAGGACGAACTCGAGCGATCGAAGGGCAACATGGAGGCCGAAAAGAACCGCGCGGGGGACTTGAGCAAGCGCGAGAGCGCCCTCGAGAAGTCCGGCGCCGAGCTCGCGGAGCGCGAGTCAGCGCTCGAGGCCAAGGAGAGAGAGATTCAGGACCGCGAGGGCGCTCTGAGCGAGTACGACCTAGAGGTGAAGAAGAGGGAAGAGGCTTTCAAATCGCATTCTCAGGAAGTCGAGCGCCAAGAAGGCGAGCTTTCGAAGCGGGAGAAGGAGGTCGAGCGGCGCGAGAGGGACATCGAGGCCCTCGGCGGCAAGCAGAAGGACATAGACAGCAGGCTCGGCGAGATCGACGAGAAGAGCAAGGCGCTGGCCGCCTCCGAGACGGCGCTCGATGAGCGCACCAAGGCCCTGACCGCCCGGGAAGAGGATCTCGAAGCGCGCGAGCAGAAGGGCGCGAAGCGCGACGCCGAGCTCAAGGCTCAGGAATCCAGGTTGAAATCGCTCGAAAAGGAGTTGGAAGTGCGCGAGAAGGAGCTGAAAATCTCGCAGACCAACGCCACCGCGCGCGAGCGGACGGTGAAGGAGTTCGACGCCAAGCTCACCGAGCGCGAGGACGCCCTGCGCAAGAGGCTCGACGGCCTCTCGGAGCGCGAGGGGAAGGCTGCGGAGACAGAGCGCGACATGGCCGAGCGCTACGCCAAGCTGAAGGGGGACGAGTCCGCTTTCGCCGAGCGGGAGAAGGGCCTGGCCGCGAGGGACGCCGAGCTTTCGGAGCGGCAATCGCTATTGGATTCCACCGGCCAGCAGCAGGACGCGCGCGAGAAGGAGCTGAGGAAGATCGAGAAGTCCATCGACAAGCGCGGCAAGGAGGTAGACGGCCTCTTCGCAGAGAAGGAGCGGGACATCAAAGCGCGCGAGGAGTCGCTGGAGAAGCTCAAGGCCGACCTGGACGCGCAGCAGCAGGAGCTCGAGCGCCTGCGCAGCGGCATCGCGCTGAGCAAGGACGAGGTAGGCGAGAAGGAGGCCGAGCTGCTGCGCAAGCGCGAGGAGCTGACATTGCAGATGAAGGACTTAGATGACCGCGTAGCGGTCGTCGAAGCCGGGGAGATAAAGATGCGCGAGGCGCGGTCCGAAATCGAGAGGCGCGAGGCCGAGATTGCAGAATCAGACGCCATGTTCAAGGAGCGCGAGAAAGGATTGAAGGCCCAGGGGCGCGAGCTTGAAAAGCGCGAGAAGAAGCTCGCGGAAGACCAGGCCGCGCTCGAGAAGCTCGCAGCCGATCTCAGGGACAAAGACGCATCGGCAAAGAAGCAGGACGCCGATCTCAAGAAGCGCGAGAAGGAGCTGTCCAAGGCCGAGACGGCCGTGGAGAAGGAGCGCCACGCCCTCGACGAGATGTCCATGGACCTGGACAGGCGCGAGAAGGAGCTGCGGGAAGGGCAGAAGGAGTGGACGAGGCGCGAGAGCGAGTTGGCGCAGGAGTCCGAGCGCCTCGACCAGCTGAAGGCCCATCTCGAGGACGATTCATCCGAGTTGGAGAAGGCCAGGGCGGACCTGGAGGAGCGGCAGAAGCGCCTCGAAGAGGAGCGGGCTGCCGTCGACGAGCGCAACGGCGCCGTCACCGAGCTGGAGAAGGAGATGGAGGCCGAGGAGGCCAGGCTCTCCAAGCTGTCGGACGAGCTGAAGGCCAGGAGCTCGGAACTCTACGAGCAGATGGAGGACTTCGAGGAGGAGCGCAGGAGCGCGCTCGAGTCTTTCCACAAGCGCGAGATAGAGCTGCACGAGGAGCAGCGGGCGCTGGAGCGCAAGAATGGCGAGCTAGAGGGAAGGAACAAGGCGCTGCAGAAGGTCCAGGGGGAGATGGAGACGCGAGCCGAGGCCCACGACAAGCTGCAGGAGGAGATAGAGTCGCGCATCCAGGAGGTCGAGAAGCAGGAGAATGGCCTGGAGGAGCGCGCGGCCGAGCTGGACGAGCGCGAGGCCGAGGTGACCAAGCGCGAGAAGGACACCGCCGCGCTCGAGAAGAAGACCAACCAGACCAAGTCGTCGTTCGACCGGCGCGAGGCCGAGCTGCGCGAGCTCGAGAAGGAGCTGAAGGAGGAGAAGACGCGCCACCTGACGGAGAAGGACGAGATTGACAAGGTGTGGCGCAGCGTGGGGAAGGAGACGAAGCGCCTCGAGGCGTGGGAGAAGCGCCTGAAGGACGACGAGGATACCATCAAAGAGAAGAAGGAGGGCCTCAAGGAGGCGACGGCCAAGCTCCGCGAGGAGGAGCGCGGCATACATTTCAAGGAGGACGAGCTCGACGAGCGCGAGAAGGAGCTCAACGCCAACATCGACAAGCTCGCCAAGGAGTCCGAGTCGCAGAAGGTGCGCGGCGAGCTGCTGCTGGGCAAGGAGCGCGAGCTCGACACGCGCGAGAAAGACCTGAGCGCCCTCGAGCAGGAGCTGCAGGGCAAGTTCGAGAGGCTGAAGCAGGAGAACAAGGAGCTCGATGCGCTGAAGGGCGATTTGCCCGAGCGCCAGAAGGTTGTCGAGAAGGGCGAGCGCGAGCTCCGGGAGCGCGAGGCCGAGCTGAACCGCATGCAGCGCCTCCTCGCCGAGGAGATGGAGCGTAGGGACGCCGAGCGCGAGATGCTCAAGTCCGAGCGCAAGGAGCTGGTGGACATGAAGCAGAGCGCCCTCTCGCTGATGAAGTACGCCAAGGGCGCGGAGCAGAAGAAGAACGAGGAGACGGTCAAGGCCATGCAATCCGAGCGCGAGCAACTGGCGAAGCTGCGCAACGAGCTCGACGTGGAGCTGAAGGAGCGCGAGGAGCGCCTGGCCAAGGCCGAGCAGGATTATGCCGCCAGGGCCGCAGCGCTCGAGAAGGGCGAGGCCGAGCTAAAGGCAAAGTCAGAGCGCCTGAACAAGGAGCTCGAGTCGGTCGTGGCCGAGAAGCAGGAGCTCTCCGAGGTCTGGAAGGAGATAGAGGCCGAGTCCGACAAGATGAACGAGATGGAGTCCATCATCAACTCCAAGGTCGAATCGACGGTAGGCGAGGAGCGCCGGGAGATAGAGGCCGAGCGCAAGAGGTGGGGCGCCCTGCAGAAGGAGCTCGCCGGCAAGGAGAAGCTCCTCGGCAGGTCGGAGAAGTCTATCCTCGACCGCGAGAGGGAGCTGAAAGGACTGGAGAAGGACCTGCAGGCCAAGGAGGCCCAGCTCCAGAAGAAGGAGAGGCAGCTCGAGGACCGCAAGCAGTACATAGAGAAGATGAAGGAGCAGCTGAGCAGCCTGCTCTGAGAAAGTTTTATAGGCACGTCGGGCGATTTGGAGGGCGATGGCGAAGCGCAAGGCCAAGGTAGAGCCCCCAGTGAAGAAACCCCGAATGAAATACATCGTCGCGGCGGTCATCGTCGCTGTGGCCGTCGTAACGGCGGCTCTCGGGTACTACTTCTTCTATGTCAACCGGGACACTACGCAGTACCTGACGATGAAGGACTACGTCCGGATGCGAGCGAACAACTACACGGGGCACAGGCCGGGCGATTACTTCACAGTGCGGGACAAGGTTGCGGATATAAAGCAGCACTTGACAGACGTCGCCATCGTCTTCGAGAGCGTGAACGAGACCTTCCCGTTCTTCGGGCCGCTGGAGGGGGTCAAGGCCGGAGATACCGTGCAGATGACCTATCACATAGTCGAGATAGTCTACGATAACGGCACGAAAGGGCTTGACCTCTACGAGCTCTACGACCAGTACGGCGAGAAGACTTACACTCCGCTCACGAGCATAATCAGGAAGGTTTGAGTAGTCTGCCCATAGTCCCTGCTAGATACCCGCTCAAAGCTAATGTAACCTAGAGACGGCTGCAAAAATCCCGCGGGCTCACATGTATATCTTGTATCCGTCCGTCTTCACTATCTTGCGGAACTCTGCCAGCAGCTTCTTGTACACCGGCCCTGGCTTGCCGTCATGGACGATCCTGCCGTCTATCTTGACGACTGGCATGACCTCCGCCGCCGTCCCGGTGAGGAAGCACTCGTCCGCGTTGTAAAGGTCGTGCCTCGTGAGCGTCTTCTTCTCGCACGTCATGCCGAGCGAGTGGACGATGTCGATGATGGCGTTGCGCGTGATGCCCTCTAGCGCGCCGTCGTAGGTTGGCGGGGTCCTGAGCACTCCCTTCTTGACGACGAAGATGTTCTCGCCAGTCCCCTCGGTGATGTACCCGTTCGTGTTGAGCATTATCCCCTCGGCCACGCCCATGTTGTTCGCCTCTATCTTCCCCATGACGTTGTTCAGGTAGTTCAGGGACTTGACCTTGGGGCTCAGCGCGTCGGCGAAGTTGCGCGTCGTGGATACGATGGCGACTTCCAGGCCGCTCTGGTACCATTTCTCGTCGAACATCTTGATGTTGTCGACTATGATTATGACGCTCGCCTTCTTGCACTTCCTGGGGTCGAGGCCCAGGTCGCCCCTGCCGCGCGTGACCATGACCCTGAGGTAGGCGTCCCTGAGGCCGTTCGTGCGCACGGCCTCGGCGCAGGCATTCTTCATCTCGTCGATGCTCATCGGGATGTTGAGCATTATCGTCTTCGCGGACTCGTAGAGGCGGTCGACGTGGGCGTCGAGCTTGAAGATGTTGCCGTCGTAGGCCCTTATGCCCTCGAAGATGCCGTCGCCGTACAGCAGGCCGTGGTCGTAGACCGATATCTTCGCCTCGCTCTTCGGGTAGTACTTCCCGTCGATGAACACCTTGTACTCCATTGGAGTCACCGCCCGGTAATGGCGCTGAGGGAATATATAGGTTGAGCATGGGAAAGACTGACCTGTGAATCTAACCAGGATATTATATCACGACCAGAGTTTAATTGGTATACGAATCCTCGTCGTGGGCACGGACTTGCTTCGCAAGTCCTACCTTAGCTCTCAGTTACCGATATCACGATGAGTATACGATGGGAAGATGATTCCTCGTCGTGGGTACGGACTTGATGCGCAAGTCCTACCTTAAAATCCATCTGCTTCTATCACGACGAGAAGATGTTATAAATATGATTTCTCGTCGTGGGTTGCGACCACTTGGTTAGCAGTGCAATTTGTTAGCTTTGTAGTGGTCTTACCATTTTTCTTTTTCTACGATTTGCTGCGAACAGAAAAATGGGTCCACCCGGATTTGGTATGGATTTATACCCCTTGGACTGGTGCCCGGTCAAGTACCGCGCCTAGATGCGTTCCCCATTTACCTTTTTTATTTTTCAATCGAGAGAGAGCTCAATTTTGACACCATCAAGGTGTGCATAATTGGACCAGGAGGGATTTTTTATTGGATGGGGAGGCAGTAGATCGCATTCTGCGGACTATCTCAGATTTGAAAGTCTCTGACTGGAAGGATATTATCAGATGGTTTGCGACGGCTAAGGATGAGGACCTCGAGGATGTAATATATAATTTACCCGTATCCGACATAATGGCGGTGGATGAGGACTACATTTACGGAAAATATTTCGTCAAGTTCGCGGACGTGATGAAGATTGCATACACTTACGAGAAGGACATCCAAAAGAGGGTTGGATTGTTATTGGATGCGTTGCTGTCCAAGCAAGCCATCGACGATACGGCGAAGCTTATTTTCAAGGCCCATCTCTACAAGATTGTTGGTTTGCGGCAACAAATGAAGGCTGACAAGGCAAACCGGGAGCTGTCGGAGACCGCTTGTATCCTCGGTGACGATATCGACGTTGAGAAGCGTTTCCCTGCTGGATATAGGTTCGTTCAAGGCTCGGAAACGGACAAGGCAGAGTTCACAGCAGAGTTGCAGGCTGAGCTAGCACGCTCGCAACAGCGCCTCGACCGGACCAGGAGAGCGTCCTTCAGGGAATGCCTGTTATTGAATCATGAGGCCACGTTCCAGCGGTTCCTGGACGGTAAGGCCGCTTCCTGGACGGTAAGGCCGCACGGTTCGCTCTGCACAAGACAAGACTCGACCGCATCGTTATCGACGTTTATCACCCAGACCTCATGACATTCAAGGGGGATGTCAAGCTGGCCATCAAGCGGAGCTCATCGAGCAGGGAGGACAAGTTCGACCAGGGCAGGATGGTCAAGCTGAGCCAGATCGAGGCTATGAGGAAGATACAGTCCATGACGGATAGCGATTCCATTGACGAGCTGGCCAAGAAATGGGAAGCGGACAGAGAGGAGCAACAAGAGTTTGGATATGCGAGAAGGGGCAAGATTATCCAGAAGCGCCCCTTCGGCAAGGTGGAGTTCACCTATGACCCCTACAATCCCGGAGCCCCTGTGAGGCTCAGGGTCATCACCAACATCCAATCCCTCATCCAGCAGGACATGTTCGACAAGGACCCGCAATTGCGGGAGAAATACAAGCAAGCCTCATGGACGGGCGACAGCGAGACGAACTTTATCTTACCGGAGGACTACGACCGCTACTACAAGGACGAGAAGTATCAGTGCCTCTGGCTCCAGTATAGGGTGGGACAGCTCTATCACGAGCTCCTGGAGGAGGCCCTTGGCCTCAGTGTCGAGGACAAGGGGAAGACTATTGTATACGTCAGCCAGTTCGAAGTCTGCCACGAGGAACCCTTTACTCAGGCCAAGTTCCTCAAACCGTTCAACAGGACGCCCGACCCGCCCTTGTTCGACTTCATGTACCGGGCCTTCGCAC
>JACRNV010000039.1 GCA_016214785.1 Methanobacteriota archaeon | reverse complement strand
GCTGCATCTCCCTGAGTTCGTCTAATGAGAACTCTGGAAGGAACTCATCCCCTTTTGCCAAATTCCATCCCATGCTATCGCCGCCATCCTATAGGGGGTGTATAGCTTTGAAGTATATTTACTTTTGTCCTAAGCTATGAGTCTATTAATTCATCATAATTCATAATTTTTCACCATCTCAACTTACAGCTCTATTACAATCCATCTTAAATCTACATGCTCTGCATTTATTTGAATTTTTACATGAGTCAAATTTCTCGCCGCCCAAAATTAATCTATGAATGTGATCAACAACTCCTATTATTTCACTTTCCATACTTTTGTTAAAAGGAGTTTTCCAGAATATGTTATTTGTTCCTCGCTCACGTAATGCAGCAAATATTTGTCGGTGATTCTTCTGTTTAATTATGTCTTTAAATGCTAAACAATATCCGTAAACCTGATGAATATTGGAAAGATATTTTTTCGTTCCAGGTTTATCGTCTATAATTACAATTTCATTGGGTGAAAGATGAATCTCATCGATCAATCCAAAAATACCATATCGTAGACTTCTTACCGGAAATTCCCTGGATAATACATTCCTTGTCTTGGACTGTTCCATCATCTCTGCGAAGGTTGCAGGTATCGCTTTCTCTCTAAACTCTAATTCTAGGCGTCTGTGTTCTAGCTTTCCTTCAATCATTTCTTTCGTAGGTTCAGCTTTGATCCTTTTCATATTTTCCAAAAAAATCTGATACTCGCAGTACCCTTGTTTATTTAACCAGTTAATTGGAAATAGGGCTTGCTTTCCAATAAGGATTACTTCGGATATCTGTGGATGTGATTTTGGTTTTTCACCTTTTCTTCCTACCATATCAACCTCAACAACTGCTTTGGATTGTTGTTACTAAGATAAATTCCGTCCAATATCATGGGGCACTCCCGATTTCATAATGGGATATTTGTTCCTGCGCTTATAATTGTTGTGCCCGCCTTTCAGAGTAAACCCTTTTATCCCTCTCACGCAGTCCCCGTTCGCCCTCTTTGGGCGGGAGGCCAGCTTGGCTGGGACATCCCCTTCTATCTTGGACGCACTTGCGCGCTCCGGCGGGTCGCTCAGCGGGCCGCTTGGCTCGTTCTCCACTCGCATCGAGGGGAGGCCCCCGTGCTCCGAAGCCTGCCCCGCGGGCATCGACGTCAAGGCTTACGTCGCTCTCATCGCCGACAGGCGCTATTCCGAGGCCGTCGATGTAATCAGGAAGGCCAACCCATTCCCCGGGGTCTGCGGCAGGGTCTGCACCCATCCATGCGAAGCCGAATGCACGCAGGCAGAGAAGGGCGAGTCCGTTGCCATCCGCGCCCTCAAGCGCTTCGCCGCCGAGTACGAGCTCTCGCGCAAGCCCATCGCATGCTCTTCTTTCAAGCCGATGAGGAGAGAGAAAATCGCTGTCGCGGGCGCAGGCCCCGCCGGGCTCACTGCCGCCGCAGACCTCGCGGACGCAGGGTTCGAAGTGACAGTCTTCGAGGCAGCGCCAAAGGCCGGCGGTCTCCTGACATGGGGCATACCGGGGTTCAGGCTCCCCAAGAACCTGGTACAGAGCGAGATTCGCGGCATCGCCGCGATGGGCGTGACAATCAAAACGGACGAGAGGATTGAATCGCCCTCCAGCCTCCTTCAAAAAGGATTCTCGGCCGTCATCCTGGCGACCGGCTGCCAGACCCCGACCTTGATGAACATCGAGGGGGAGAAATCGATAGGAGTCATCGACTGCCTCGACTTCCTCTTTGAAGTGAACGACGGCAAGCGCACCTCCGCGAAGGGGGACGTCGTCGTCATAGGCGGCGGAAACGCCGCGCTCGACGCCGCGCGCACGGCGGCGAGGCTCGGCGCGAAGGTCGCCATCGCCTACCGACGCACGGAGGAGGAGATGCCCGCAGACCGAATAGAGGTCGAGTTGGCGAAGAGGGAGGGCATCAAGCTCATCCTCCTGGCGCTCCCGTTCAGGATAGTCGTCGAGAACGGCCAGGTCGGGAGCGTCGAGTTCCAGAGGGCGACACTCGGCGATCCCGACGCCACCGGGAGGCGCAGGCCAGTGCCTGTCCCGGACGACTTCTTCACGCTCAGGGCCGACCTCGTCATCCGCGCAGTCGGCTCGAAGCCTGACATTTCTTCGCTGAAAGAGACAGATTTGAAGACCGCACAGATGGGGGCGCTCGAAGTTGATGAGAACAACATGACCTCCGCCAGGGGCGTCTTCGCCGCCGGCGACCTCGTCACGGGGCCGACGAGCATCGTCGAGGCAATCCGCAGCGGCCACGACGTTGCGCGGGGCGTCGTCGCATTCCTCACGGGGGAGAGAAAGCCCAAGGAAGCGGACGAGCGCGTCATAGTAATCGAGGACGCAACCTGCAGGGAAGGCCGTTTGGCAACGACAAGATCGTGGTCGTCCTACGACATCGAGGAATCGGGCCTCGACGAGACGAGTGCCATATCAGAAGCGTCGAGGTGCGCCAGGTGCGGCCTCTGCTCCGATTGCGCCGTCTGCCTCTCGCAGTGCGAGCACAGGCACTGCGTGATGACAGATGAGTACGGTAAGAGCCAGGTCGTCAAGCTCCCTGCCACGCTCGCCAAAGCCATCACGGAGAGCCCGGAATCGCGCGACGGCTGGATGATCGCCGCCGGCCCGGAGAAGACGAGGGTCAGCATCGAGCCCGTCCTCGCGAACGTCGACGGCAAGCTCTGCACCTCATGCGCCCTCTGCGAGGAGGCGTGCGCGTACAAGGCGATGCGCGTCAAGTTCGAGAAGGGGAAGGCGCAAACGGCAATCGTGGACCATTCCGCATGCCGGGGCTGCGGCGCTTGCACAAGCGTCTGTCCTTCAGGGGCAATCTCGCAGGGATGGATGGCCGATGAAAGGCTCTACGGGCAGGCAGGGGAGGCCGCAAAGGGCGGCGTCGTGGCCTTCTCATGCATTTGGCACGATTCGTCCAGTGCAATGGAATCTCGGAAAGGCATCGTCCCCGTAATCTGCACGAGGCGAGTCTCTCCCGGCCTGGTCATCGAATCTCTAGTAGCGGGCGCGGCCGGCGTAGCGCTCGTCGGCTGCGGGAGCGAGGGATGCCACTACCTGCAGGGGCCGTGGATGGGCGGCGAGGTTGCGGCGAGGATGAAAACAGTTTTAGTCTCTCTCGGCCTCGACCCTGCGCGCGTCACATACATCGAATCCGAGGGTAATGATGATGACGCAATCGCGAAGTTCAAGAAGAAGCTCTCCAAGGGGAAGCTTGAGCCGTTCGAGAATGTGGCCTCGAAGCTCCCGGCGATGGCATCGGGCCTGGGCAGGGGCATCGCCGCCGCGCACGCCCTTATGGCCCAGCCCGACATGCGCAAAGATTTAGGGAGCGCGACCGGAAAATACCTCGTCGCGCCTGGCTGCATACCCATTGTCGACTCGCTCATGACAGCGCAGGGCTTGAAGGGCCCTGGCCGGATGCTCGAGTCGGCCATCAAAGTCCTCGATGCCGCGGGTCTTACGGCAAGAAAGGCCGAGGGGATATTCGGCCCCGGCCTCCGCCTTAGGAAGTGGGGCATGGGCGGGCTCTACGAACAATACGCGAAGCGCTCCATGGATTCCGTCAGGAAGGCGAAGCCGAAGGCGCTGGTAGCGCTCACGGAGGAAGCCTATGGCAGGTTCAGGGACGACTGGCCGAAGGAGTTCGGCGCGCTGGGCTTCGAGGTCGTGGCACTTCCAGCGCTTCTGAAATCAAAGCTGAAGAAATCGCATTTCAAAGAGGCCGAGCCGCTCACGGTCGCATTCCACTCGTGCGGCGACGGGAAGTTCGCCGACGACGCTCTCTCATTGGTCAAGGCCGTTCCAGGCATCAGGGCCGTCCGGCTGAAGGGCGGGTGCGGCGAGACTATATGGGCAAAGCCATCAGCCGAAACTAAGCTCAAGGGTATAGCAATCCTGCGCGAGGCTGAGGGCAGGGGCGCGAGCGTCCTCGTCGTCGACTCGCACCAGTGCCTCGCGCACCTCCAGGCGTCGCTCGCCGGCTGGGCGGAGAGCGGCGTGCAGGTCACGGACGCCTACTCGCTCATCGCGTCAAGGATGAAGGGGGCGAAATGATGACGGAGGAGCAGCGCATACGGACGCATCCCATCCTTCCAAGGCCGGAAGAGGCCTGCGTTCCTTTCACGTTCAACGGGAAAGCATTCGTCGCCAGGGCGGGGGAGATGATATCGAGCGCGCTCTTCGCCCACGGCGTGCGCGCGTTCAACCGCCACCACGCCGACGGCGCTCCTCAGGGAATCTTCTGCGCCAACGGCCAGTGCGCCCAGTGCCTCGTCCTCGCGGACGGGCGTCCGGTCAAGGCGTGCATCACGCCGATAGAAGAAGGGATGGATGTGCGCTCACTGAACGGGCTGCCGGAACTCCCGGCGGAGGACGCCCCGATGGCCTTCGGCAGGCTGCGCGAGCGCGAAACGGACGTCCTCATTGTCGGCGGAGGCCCGGCGGGGCTGTCGGCCGCGCTCGAGCTCGGGCGCGGGGGCGTGAGGTGCCTCATCGTCGACGACAAGCAGGCGCTCGGAGGCAAGCTCAGCCTCCAGACGCACAGCTTCTTCGGCTCCATCCGCGACTGCTATGCGGGGATGCGCGGCATGGACATCGGCACGCTGCTGGCGGACGAAGTGAGGAAGCTCGGCGACGTGGAGGTCTGGCTTGACTCCCCCGCCGTCGGCGCGTTTTCCGACGGCAAGGTGGGCGTCGTCAGGCAGGGGCGCTACGTCCTCGTGAGGCCGAGGCACATCCTCGTCACGACGGGCGCGAGGGAGAAGGCCCTGGCATTCCCGGGCTGCGACCTCCCCGGCGTCTACGGCGGGGGCGCGTTCCAGACGCTGGTGAACAGGGACCTCGTCAGGGCGGCGGGGAGGCTGCTAATCGTCGGCGGCGGCAACGTGGGGCTCATTGCGGTCTATCATGCCATCCAGGCCGGCATCGAGGTCTTGGGCGTCGTGGAGGCCCTCCCCGTGTGCGGCGGCTACAAGGTCCACCTCGACAAGGTCAGGCGCCTCGGCGTCCCGGTCTGGACGTCGCACACCGTCCTGCGCGCCGAGGGCAGGGGGAAGGTCGAGAAGGTCACTGTCGCGCAGGTCGATTCGTCGTTCGGGCCCATCAAGGGCACGGAGTGCACGCTCGAGGCCGATACGGTCCTCATTGCCGTCGGCCTGAGCCCCGTCAGCGAGCTGCAGAGGGCTGCGAAGGAGTTCGGCATCGACGTCAGGTCTGCCGGGGACGCTGACACGATCGCGGAAGCCTCGGCGGCGATGTTCAGCGGCAGAATCGCGGGGCGGGAGCTGCTGCGCGACATGGGATTCGATGTCGACATACCGAGGGAGTGGCGGGACACGCTCGACGTCCTCCGCGCCAAGCCAGGGCCGACGCACGAGCCGAAGCTCGCAAGGCCAGAGGGCACGGACGTATACCCTGTCATCCGGTGCGCCCAGGAGATTCCATGCAACCCATGCACGGCCGTATGCCCGAAGAATTCCATCAAGACTTCGGATGGGCGAATGACCTCGCTGCCAGGATTCAGCGGAGAGTGCCTGCGCTGCACGAAGTGCGTGGTCATATGCCCCGGGCTCGCGATAACGCTCGTGGACAGGGGATACGACCCGTCGGGGGAGACGGCGCTGGTCTTCCTGCCGTGGGAGATGCCGGCCGGCATCGTCTGGCCGGGGAAGGAGGTCGAGACGGCGGGCTTCGAGGGAGAGGGGATCGGGAGAGGCAAGGTAATCGCCATCCGGGAGACGCAGTGGCAGAACAGGCGCAAGCTCCTGCTGCTAGAGGTCCCGGCCAACGACGTGGACAAGGTCGCGGGCCTGAGATTGTTCGACCAGGCCAGGCTCGGCAAGGGCTCGCCCCTGGAACCGTCCGAGGACGACTCGACAATCGTCTGCAGGTGCGAGCGCGTGACCCGCGGCCAGATTGTAAAGTACATCCGCGGGACGGGCATCAGGGACTTCAACGCGCTCAAGGCCGCATTGCGCGTGGGCATGGGCCCGTGCGGCGGCAAGACATGCACGGAAATGGTCATGAGGATATTCAGGCAGGAGCTCGGGAAGGACGCTGTCATCGCGCCGCACGTGGAGCGCCCGTTCGTGCAGGAAGTGCCGATGGGCGCGTTCCTGGCGGGGGAGGAATGATGGCCGACTACGACGCGATAGTGATTGGCGCGGGTAGCGTCGGCGTGCCTATAGCTTACTTCCTCGCCAAGGAAGGCCTGGCGGTCCTCTGCGTCGATGGAAGGCCATCGTCCGGCCAGGGGGAGAACAAGTCGGCCATAGGGGGAGTCAGGGCGACCCACTCGGACCCCGCGAAGATTCTGCTCTGCAAGGAGAGCCTGAGGATATTCTCTTCGTGGAAGGGTGATACCGGGACGGACATAGGCTGGAAGATGGGCGGCTACTGCTTCCCCGTCTTCAGGGAGGAGGAGGAGCGGACGCTGAGGTCGATCCTGCCGGTGCAGAGGAAATTCAAGCTCAACATCGACTTTCTCAGTGCGAAGGAAATCGAAAAAGCCGTGCCAGGCATCCAGGAAAAAGGCCTGAGGGGCGGCACCCTCTCGCCCGAGGACGGGCAGGTATCGCCGCTGCTGGCCGTCGAATCGTTCACCAACGAAGCCAGGGGGCTGGGTGCCGAGTTCAGGTTCGGGGAGCCTGTGAATTCGCTCGTGATGGAAGGCAAAACGGTCGCGGGAATCAGGACGCCTAAGGGGGAATACAAAGCGCCCGTCACGGTGAACGCCGCCGGCTCGGCCGCGACGGCAATCTGTAGGATGGCCGGCATAGACGTCCCTGTGAGGCCAGACAGCCACGAGGCAGGCATAACCGCGCCCGTGAAGCAATTCCTCAACCCCCTCGTGGTGGATATCCGCCCCGGCCCCGAGGGGAAGACCTCGAACTTCTACTTCGGCCAGGTCCACGGCGGCCAGTTCATCTTCTGCTACACGCCGCGCCAGCCATTCTACGGCGAGGACAGGCGAAGCACTTCGGAGTTCATGCCCACGATAGCCCGGCGAATGGCCGAGCTCATACCGCGCCTCAGGGGGCTGACGGTGCGCAGGGTGTGGCGCGGCACGTACCCGATGACGCCGGATGGCGTCGCTGTCGTGGGCAAGCCGTCGAAGGTCCAGGGATTCTACGTCGCAATAGGAATGTGCGGCCAGGGCTTCATGCTCGGGCCGGGCGTGGGCGCCAACGTCGCCAGCCACATCGCGAAGGGCAGGCCTCTCATAGACCCGGAGGTGTTCGCGCTCCTGAGCCCGGACAGGGACTTCACGGCGGCGAAGACGGAGAAGCTGAAGTGAGAAGGGCTCAACCCCCACCAATGAAATCTTTATAACCTTCACTCACTATTCAATATTGGATGCATCCAAGAATGAAGTATGAACTGCGAATTTTCACGCCTTTTTATTGTTCTCATAGGCATCTTATTAATTGTGGCTCCTTTCATCATCGTAAATATAACATCATACGATGATTTATCTGGGCGCTCATTCGATTATAATTGGTTCTACATCTGTAACGTATCGACCTTAGTTCTTGGAATTATAATCGTTTATGTCGGGTATGTTTTGCTTAAAAAAATACGACAAGAAAAATAGATGAAGTTGGGGCGCTTCTTTTCATTTGAGAATATTTAAGTAAGGGTTTGCGCATTTCCGAGGCATGAAGACCTCTATTGTGAAAATCGAGAAGCCCGACGACGTGAACTTCATCCTCGGCCAGTCGCACTTCATCAAGACCGTCGAGGACATTTATGAGGCGATGGTCAACTCTGTGCCCGGCGCGAAGTTCGGCATCGCCTTCTGCGAGGCCTCGGGCGATAGGAAGCTGAGGTTCGAGGGCACGGACCCCGAGATGCTAGAGCTTGCACGGAAGAATGCGCTGGCCATCGGCGCGGGGCACAGCTTCATCGTCTTCATGAGGGGATGCTACCCGGTCAACGTGCTGAATGCAATCAAGATGGTCCCTGAGGTCTGCGGAATCTTCTGCGCCTCCGCAAATCCGGTGGAGGTGGTCGTGGCCGAGAGCGAGCAGGGGCGCGGCATCCTTGGCGTGATAGACGGTCAAACACCGTTCGGCGTGGAGGACGAGAAGGACAAGGAGTGGCGCAAGTCGTTCCTGCGGAAGATAGGGTACAAGCCGTAATTGCACCCATCGAGCTTGTCTGAAAATGCTCTCATATAGAGAATTATATCAGGGCTTTTCACGTCGGATTTACTGCGGCGGCGCCCCGTTGCCGCCCTTGCCGAGCCTCACGCACGCGTAGAGGAGGGCCGTCATGTACTTGCCCGCGCTCTTGACGCTCGACGGGTCGCCTGCGAACGTGCGCAGCGCCGGCTCGTCCTCCCTCTCCATGAGGTTGATGACCTTGCCGACTATCCTGTCGGTCCAGGGGTTCACGTCCCCGGTCACAGTGAGCATGACGACGAGGTAGTTCCCGCTCAGGACGACTATCTTCTTCTGGTTGAGGTTGATGACGTTGAGCCTGCGGGGCATGTACTTCGGGGACTTGAGGTAGTTGCGCACCGTCCTGAGGTCCGAGAATATCTCTGTCTGTTCCTCGCGCCCCGTCGTCCTCGTGGTGTGGTGGGATATGAACTTCCCGTCCTTGTGGATGAGGAAGATGTCGTTGACTATCATGGGTTCGGCGGGCCTCTCAGGTTTCTTCGTCGCTGCCTCCTGGAGCTTCGGGGCCGGCTCCTTTTCGATTTCCACAGCCACGCTCTCGGTGAAGAACTGCTCCTTGAAGATGCGCCTGATGTCAGCGAGTTCGGTTTCGTACTCTTCCATTCTCGAGACATCCGAGGTCAGGTTCGCCTTGAGCCTCTCGACGCGTTCCTTCAACGCAGGCAGGGTGATGCCGTCAAGTTCGGATGACATGTCGCGCGCCCTGGCCTTCCTCTTGAGAGTCTCGAACCCGCCCTGGATGTCCTGCATCCTCGTCGGGTCCTTCATAGAGACCAGGAGCGCCTCGGCGTCAGAATCTAGGCCGGTGATGTTCATTGAGCTCAAGAGGCCCTTCAATTCCCCGATCGCTTTTATGTTGGCCTCGGCATCGTCGACGGCCTTGACGACCGCTGCGTCCTTGGCCTTGAGCATCTCTTCGAGGGAGGAGACGTTGAAGCCGTCGGACGTCCACTGAGAGAGCTTGGCGGCGAGGGCGCTCTCCACGTCCGGCGATATGGCCGGGGCTTCCGCGAGCTCGGCCTGGACGTCGTCGGTCTTCTTCTTCTCGCGGCGGCTCCTTCTCCTCGCCATTGACAACCCCGGTGCCTAGTGCCTGACTATCTCGAACCTTCCGCTCTCGAATATAAGTGGCATGTAGCTGCGGGTATGGTTGGTCTTCCTCATCTTAACCACGCCGACGTAGAGGTTCGAGCCGCGGTCGGTCTGCTCGACCTTGAGGTGTATGATGCCGTCCGAGAGGAAGTCCTCGATGCCGTAGAGGCCGAAGACCTGCCTGTCGGTCGGCATTTCAGATATGAGCAGCGTCGTGACGCCCAGGTCCCTAATTTGCTCGAAGAAGTAGAAGAGCTCGGAGCGCGGGTTCTTGAAGGTCGTGAGCGCGTAGAGCGCGGCCAGGGAGTCCAGCACGAGGACCTCGCAGCCGAACTTCTCCTTGTAGTTCTTCAGCACGCCGAGGATGGACTTGAGCCAGTCGACGTTCTGGGGCTTGGTCTTGTCGTAGGCGATCTCCTTGCGCACGCGGCCCAAGTCGACAACAACCAAATTGTCCATGCCCTTCGGGTCCATGCCGAGCTTCGTCATGTGCTCGACGATGCTCTGCTTGCTCTGCTCGAGCGTGAGGTAGATGCCCCGGAGCTTCTTCTCCTTGTGGCCGTTGTAGAGGATGCTGTACGTGAAAGACGACTTCATTGTGCCCGCGTGCCCGCAGACCAGGGTGACGTACCCCCTCGGGATGCCGCCCTCCATGAGCTCGTCCAGCCCTACGACGTAGGTTCCAATCCGCTCTTCCTTTCCGATTGTCTGGGTTTCGTTTTCGTCCGCCATTGAATGTCCCCCTTTCCGATATTCCAGGTGGCTGGAGATAATAAAGGTAATATATTATCCTTTTCAAGCGTGAGAACCTTTATCTATGCAGCCATTTATCCCGGATTCGATGGCCGAAGAGCCCTATTTCGTGATGCCCAGCAGCGCGCTGCTGGCCCTTCGCGAGGAGCTGCAGATTTCGGAGGGGGAGGAGAAGTCCCGCGAGGCCCTTTATAGGTACGGGATGCGCTGCGGCGAGGCCCTCGTCAGAAATCTCGGTGTCACCACCCCAATCGCCGACTTCAGCGGCATCTTCCAGAGCCTCTGGTTCGAGATAGGCCTGGGCAGGCCGTCGGTGGACAAGGTCTCCGAGGACGAGATAGTAGTCTCCTTCGCCGAGAGCATCGAGGCCTCCCCGAACAACTCGTGCGATTTCACGCGCGGCTACCTCGCGGGCGTCGCATCCGGCCTACTGGCTGTCAGGTACTCGTGCTTAGAAACGACGTGCATATCGGATGGCGCGCCCTGCTGCACGCACATACTCAGGCCCACGAACCTCGGCATATCCGCGCCCCCAGTCGCGACCGAGAAAGCCAAACCCAAGTACACGCTGAGCCAGGGGATTTCATACCTCATCAAGGAGGACCATCCCGACATCTCATACAAGGTGGCCGAAGACGCGCTCCTGCATGGATGGCGGGTGCTGTGCATCGCGCGCGAGTTCCCTGACGCCATCAGGGAGAAATACGCCCTGAAGGGCGCGGCATTCTTCTGGCTCACCCTCGACGAGAGCAGGGAGTACGCCTTCCCCCCGACGGACCTGGCTCGCATCTACTCCTATGTGCGGTCGTTCCTGGCGGAGGAGGGGAAGGCGTTCGTGCTGCTGACGGGCGTCGAATACCTCATTTCGCAGAACAATTACAACCAGGTCCTGAAGTTCATCCAGCTCGTCAACGACAAGGTGGCCGTCCACCGGGGCGTGCTGGCGACATCGGTCAGCCCGCTGGCGTTGGAGGAGAAGGAGCTCAAGACGCTCGAGAGAGAGACGTCCAAGGCCCCGTTCGAGAAGGAAGTGGGGGAGTTCTTCGGCGGGAAATGACCGGATCTCGATACTGCCCGGGCCTGGCAAAGCCAAGCGCGCCGGTCAAACCCCCCAGGACATGGCATTTCCCTCCGCCAACGTATGATTTTATATCCGGAGCGCCATCGGGCGTCGAGGCGCGCATTGGCTGACGAGGAGGCAAAGCTTGCAGAGGCTCCGGGTTTCGTGGAAGACATAGGCAGGGTGCCCCTCCCCCGCAGGAAGGAGGGGGAGATGTTCGCCATAGCCGACCAGCTCCTTGGCGCCTGCAAGATAAAGGTCATGTGCGCCGACGGCAAGGGGCGCATGGGCCGCATCCCGGGGAAGCTGAAGAAGAGGATGTGGATCAAGGAGGGGGACCTGCTCATCGTCCAGCCCTGGGAGTTCCAGGCCGAGAAGTGCGACATACGCTTCCGCTACACCAAGACGCAGGCCATCTACCTCAGCCGCAGGGGCATGATACCGAGCGTCGTCAACATCTTCTAGGGGTGCGTAGTGGACAAGGAACTTTACCACCATCTGGACAGCCAGATCGACAAGCTCCGGACCAGGAGGAAGGGCGCCCAGGACCGCAAGACCGAGGACGAGGTCTTCGACCGCAGCACGCTTCTGGCCATCTACGACCTCATGGCGTCGGGTATCGTGGAGACCGTCGATTTTCCCATATCTACGGGGAAAGAGGGGAACGTTTTTCGGGCTACTTCGCCGAGCGGCACTTTCCTCGCCCTGAAGATTTACAGGACTGCGACCGCGAATTTCAACGCGATCAGGATGTACATCGTCGGCGACCCGCGCTTCAAGGGCATCGAGGGGAGCAAGAGGAAGGTCATCATGGCCTGGTCGCACAAGGAGTTCAGGAACCTCGAGCTCCTCCACGGGAAGGGCGTGCGAGTGCCGAAGCCCATCCAGTTCTCCAAGAACGTCGTGGCGATGGAGTACATAGGGACGGACGAGCAGCCTGCCCCGATGCTCAAGAGCGTCGTTCTCGAGGACCCGCAGCCTTTCTTCGATGACATCGTGGAGAACATGCGCAAGGCTTATGTGGACGCCGGGCTAATCCACGCCGACATGAGCGAATACAACATCCTCGTGCGCGACGGCGTGGGCGTCATAATCGACGTCGGGCAGGCCGTGATGAGGAACCACCCGAACGCCCAGGACTTCCTCAGGAGGGACATTCACAACATCGTCCATTACTTCTCGAAGCTCGGCGTGAAGTGCGACGCCGGGAGCGTGCTGGCCAGGGTGAAGGGTGAGAAGCCATGATGTACGTGCGAGTCCCGAAGGAGAGGCTCGGCGCCCTCATAGGCAAGGACGGCGAGACCAAGGATGCGATAGAATCGGGAACGAGATGCATCCTTCTCGTCGATTCAAAGACCGGGGACGTGACAATAGCCGAGGGGGACGACCCAGAGGGCGTGCTGAAGGCCCGGGACATAGTCACCGCAATCGCGTGCGGGTTCTCACCGGAGAGGGCGCTGATCTTGCTGCGCAACAACTACTTCTTCCATTCCATGGACATCCGCGACTACGCGAAGAGGGACCCCAAGCACGTCGCGCGCCTGAGGGGCCGGGTCATAGGGCAGGAAGGCAAGACCAGGCGCATCATCGAGCAGCTCGCCGAGGCCGAGGTCTCCGTCAGCGGCAACAGCGTGGCAGTCATCGGCGACATACTATCATTGGACATCGCGCGGGAGGCACTGGAGATGCTATTGTCAGGCAGCGAGTACGCGACCGTTTACAGGTATCTGGAGCGCAGGCGCAGGGACATCAAGGAAGCGGAAATAGACATGAGATAAATTGGATTGAATTACTCTCAGTCACTTACTATCTCGAATATCCCGTTCTCCACTATTAGCGGGAAGTAGTCCCTGTCGTGCTTGGCCTCCCTCATCTTCGTGACCCCCAGGAAGAGGTTGGCTTTGCTGCCGTACTTCTCCGTGCGCAGGTTCATGACGCCGTCGGCGAGGAAGTCCTCGTCGTGGACGACGTTCGTGTCGCTCGTCGCCTCGGCGATGAGTATCGTGGTGATGTTCAGCGTCCTGAGCCAGTTGAACATGTGGAAGAGCTCGAGCCTGCGCTTCTGCACGTCGGCAAGCATCTCCCAGACCGGGAGCGAGTCGATGACCAGGATATCGTACCCCATGCTGCTCTTCAGGTTCTCCACGTAAAGCTTGAAGACCGACTGCCAGTCCTGCTGGCTCTCGGCCTCCATCGAAGTCCTGAGATAGCCCAGGTCGATGATGGTGATGAGGTTCTCGACCTCGTGGTGGGGCATTCCCAGGCCAGTCATGTGCTCGACGATGCTGTCCCTCCCCTGCTCGAGCGACAGGTAGACCCCCTTGAGGCCGCTCTCTCGCGCGTTCTTGTGCAGGATGTTGTAGCAGACCGACGACTTCATCGTGCCTGGCATCCCGGAGACGAGGACGACGTGCCCCTTCGGAATCCCGCCGCTCATCCGCTTGTCCAGCCCGACAATGTGTGTCTTGAGCCTTTCCTTCATTGCCTAACACCTTGGAACGCGGAAAGCCGAAGCAAGTATAAATTCATATTGGCGAGAAATCTCCCGGATGAAAATAGCATGGAGAAGGTTTTCCGGTTCAATCAGCGACGATTTCAAACCCGTCTTTGTCCACGATGAGCGGGAAGTAGTCCCTCTCGTGCTTGGTCTCCCTCATCTTGACGACGCCCAGGAACAGATTGGCCTTGTTGCCGTACTTCTCGGTCTTGAGGTGGATGATCCCGTCAGCCAGGAATTCCTCGACGCCGTACTGGCCGTAGATGTCCTTTTCCGGCGAGAGCATCTCGGTGACCAGGAAGACTGTGATGCCCAGGTCGCGCAACCGCTCGAAGAAGAAGAAGAGCTCCGCGCGGGGGTTCTTGAACTCCATCAGCGAATACAGGGCGGACATCGAGTCTATCGCGAGAACGTCGCAGCCGAAGCTCTCCTTGTAGTTCTTCACCTGCGTCAGCAGGGACGACGCCCAGTCTACGCCCGATGCGGAGCCCAGGCCGGTCTCCTTGCGCAGCTTGGCCATGTCGATGATGACCAGGTCATCGAGGTCGCTGATGACCATCTCCTTCGTGGAAGTCGGGTCGAACCCGAGCCGCACCATGTGCCTGAGGAGGCTCTTGCGGCTCTGCTCGAGGGTGATGTAGACGGCCTTCTTTCGCTCGTGCCTCGAGAGGTTGTACAGGATGTTGAAGACCAGCGACGACTTCATCGATCCCGCGCGCCCGGCCACGAGAACCACGTACCTCGCTGGTATGCCGCCGTCCATGCGCTCATCGAGGCCACGCACGTATGTCTTCAGGCGCTCCGACTCCAATCTCTCGGTCGCCTCGTCGTTGCGCGGGTTGAGCGCCAGCGCCTTCTTGTAGCACTCCTCGGACTCGAACTTGCGCCCCTGCTTGGCGAGTGCGTCGCCGAGCTTGAGGAGCGCCATGTCGCTCTCGGGCACTATCTCGACGAGCCGGCGGTAGGCCTCCTCTGCCCTGTCGTAGCGCTCGCGCTCGAAGTAGATGTCCCCCTTGACCAGCACCGCGCGGTCGCTCTTCGGGTTCTCCTTGAGGGCTCCCTCGACCTCCTGGAGGGCCTGCCCCCACTTCCCGTCCTTGTAGAGCGAGAGCGCGGCCTGAACGTACTTCTCCTCGTTGGACTGCGGCGCTGCCGGCTGCCCCGCCGGCGTGATGTGCGCCACAATCTCCTTCGCGAGCTTCTCGTTGAACCCCTTGCACTTCGTGATGTCCTGGACGCCGGCCTTCCCCAGCGCATCGAGGCTCATGAAGCCGGCGTCGTACAGAGCCTTGGCCTTGGATATGCCTATGCCGGGCAGAGTCATGAATTCCCTGAGAATCTTCTCCTTGTCCGCCTCTTGGGTCATTTATCCCACCCTCACGAGCCCCTGGACTCGCTGATAATGCCGTTCAGGCCGTCCTCGATCTTGCGCGCGATGGCGTCCCCGGCCATCCCGCGGCAGAGCGCCACGATGGAGGTCACGACCCTCTTGTACTCGTCGTAGCTCAGCTCCCCCTTTGTGAGGCCCAGCTTCTCCTTCTGCACGCCGACCGTGCGCTCGGCCATGTCGCCGAAAAGCGGCTTCATGTACGCGACGATTTTTTCATCTACGTTCAAGGCACTGCCCCGTTCTTATGCGGAAGACAAAAGTATGAGGGAATATGAACCTTTCCATCACATATCAGGCGCTTTCGAGAGGATGAGGTCCGCCAGCGCCCTCACCTGCCTCGGGACTGTGCAATTGAAGACCGGGTATTCCAGACGGCGCTTTGCCTTGTTCGCCATGACGCCCGAAAGCGCCAGCACGCCCCCCTCGACGCCCCTAATTTTGAAAGTCTCGGGAAGCAGTTCGGGGGACTTCGCGAGCACGACCCTGAGGATGCCCGGTGCGTCGTCTTCAAGCCCCTCGCATATAATGATGTCGGAGTCACATGGGACGTGTCGCAGGGCATCGGCAAGGGAGAGCCGTCCCTTCTTCTTCTCTATATAGGCGATCTCACCCTTTGATAGGGAAATCACGAAGTCCGCGCCCGCTTCCATCTGCCGGAATGTGTCCTTGCCCTCCGCGTCGATGGTCATCGCGGCGTGGTGCATGCACTTGACGCCGCCGACTTTGAAACCTCTCCTCTTGAACTCGCGAATCAGGGCCTCGGCCGTCGTGGTCTTGCCGCACTTCTTGAGGCCGAGGAGGGAGACGACTATCATCCCATCACTCGAAGCATCCTAGCTGGCATTTGATTATCGTGACGTTCATGTCGTCGAGGAGCGCGCCCACCCTCAGGGACGAGACTTCCATGTCGCGGACGACGGCCAGGGCCTCTGCGCAGGATATCTTCCCACCATCTGCCTTCTCGTATAGCCTCTGCTTTATCTCCTCGTCCGATGCCATGCTCATCCCCCGCTCGTAAGGTGTATGACCTCTATCTTCGCGCCGTCCCGGAATTTGGCGGTGTCGAACTCCGCCTCGGTGACTATCCTTCCGTCGATGGCGACGACGAGCATCGGGAAGACATAGTTCATGCGCCCCAGCAGCTCGGAGACGGTCTCCCCCTTGACGTATGGCATCTCGTTGCCGTTGACGTCAATGGACATTTTCCACCCCGAGGAGAATCTCCAGAACGACGTTGGCCTGCATGTTCGCCATCACGCAGACCTTCGGAGCGAGCAGCACGCCATCGTCGCTCGACCTCGCGCGCTCGTCCCGCACGAGAAATAGGGTCGCGAATTTCTTGAGTTCCAGACGCTCGCACGCGCCCCAGCCAGCCACTCCGGAAGCAGCCACCAAGGGCTTGCCGGGCAGGGCGGTTAGTATCTCCTTGACGAACATGGTCTTGGTCTCGGCCTTGTCGAGCGCCTCCACGACGACATCGACGCCTCGGAAGGGCTCGGCCATCTTGCCGGGGAGCAGCATCTTTTTGACGGCATTGACCTTCGTTCCCTTGGTCGCGCGCTCGACGTTCTTTTTCAGCGCGGTGACCTTGGGCTTCCCGACCTGGTCGAGGAAGTAGTACTGGCGCGTGAGGTTTCCCTCTTCGACGACGTCGAAGTCGATGATGACTAGGTGGCCGACGCCCGCGCGGGCCAGCGCCATCGCGACGTTGGAGCCCAGGCCGCCGGCGCCGGCGATGCCGACGGAGGATTTGCGCAGCTTCGACAGCAGTTTCGCCTTCTCTGCCTTTTTCATCGGAGTTGAAATGGGCTAGGAGGATAAAAGGGTTGGGGACAAGGGGCATTGCTTCGCTGAATATTGTCTCTAGTCGCAATTCCCCTTGGACCCCTGATATAATTTGTTATCGGGTATTCAAAACTGATTAGCATCGAGATGCGAATGCACTGGCTAGGTTAGATTTTAGTGCGTGGTGGGACTTTACGACATAAGAAAGTATTTTAGGCATCATTTTCATTGCAGCGAGCAATGGCAAACGGCTCGGAGAATCGCTTGGGGGGACGTGTATGTATGAATGAAAGTGTGTACAATTTCACTTATGTTCTTAGAGAAGATAATTTTCTGGAACTGTATAGATATGAGCTTAAAAATTCGCAAAGAGTACGCAGACAAGTTCTTAAAATTAGAATTTACATTTCGTTGATAATTTTATCGATTCCTACAGTATTCACTCTAATAGTATATTTCGCATTAGAATCATTACAAAATATTCTTACCTTTTTACTGTTTCTTTGGGCAGTAATGATTTTCGTAGCATGTGTTGTGTCCCTCCCAAATATTATCAAACAAAAATATCTATCGTTTATGCTTGATAAGATTAAAAAGGAACGTGGTTCGTTGACCATACCCGAGACTGTTAGCATTGATAAAGAGCATTTTTCTTTTAATATGATTGCCGCGCCCTAATTCCCCATCCTTTTAGGTTGGGGATGTAGGGCGAGCGGGCACCGGCCAACCGGGCTATGTTTTTAGGTGTCTATGGCAATGGCGTCTCGGCGGTGCGCGCCGCGAAGCGGC
>JACRNV010000041.1 GCA_016214785.1 Methanobacteriota archaeon | reverse complement strand
TCCGTAAACGATGCTATGAACAGCGTCTATAAGGCAACCGATCTGGTAAAGCAGTTCTACAAAGCAGGGAAAATCACCTTGACCAATGCCACAGATATCTGGAACGATGCAGAGATTATCCTGGAGCGAATAGTCGACCTAGGGCGGCTGTATTTGGGCAAGCCTCTCGGTGACGATATCGCCAATGTCGAGAAGTACATCTACATGGTGATGATTGAGGCGATGATGAAGATTCCAGACAACACGAACTGGATGCAAGTGGAACCGCACTTGACCGTGGCGCTCGCCAGATTCCAGAAGGCTATGGAAAAGCTGGCCGACGGCAAAGACACTTCGGAAGCGATTCAGACAGGTTATGACGAATTGATTTCGGCAAAGGATCAATTGGCTTTCCTCGTTTCTGATGGCAAGATACCTCAAGAATTCGGAGATTGGGCGATTGGTATGATTGACAATGCACTCCTTATATTCGCCTCGGACTTGGCCATCGCCAGCGAGAATGTGAGCCTCAACCATCTTGCATCCGTTGGAAAGAAAGCAGAGATGTCCATCGTCGTGAAGAATGCCGGACGAACCGATGTCGACCAAGCCACAGTGGAGGCGTATGACGAAACCGAGCATATGTTGCTGGCGACGAAGCAAATTTACGAATTGGATGCCGGTGCGCAGACAACTCTCAAGGTCGATTGGAAGCCGTTGACGAGCGGAACGCATTACATTCGAGTGGCGGCAGATCCGAGCAACGATGTCTTTGAAACGAACGAAGACAACAATGCAGTCACTAAGGGGTTCTTCGTGACTTCTGGAACGACATACGTCGGGCCAGTGTATGTACCGACCGGCCAGTTGGTTCGGTGGGACTCGACAAATTCGACAATCACAGACAAAACAATAGTTGTCTCAGGTGATATAACCATTGATGGGACGCTGAGAGTTGGCGATGGCTATACTGTGATAATGAACTGTACATTTGACAATCAGTACATGATTCTTGTGAACCCGTCCGGAGAACTGAATTCGAATGTTGGGCATTTCGCATCGCCGAGCAGTGGCCTGACATATAGCTTCATTGTCGGTGGAAGATTAACCTTAATCTCCAGTACAGTGCAGTGGGTGTATGGCGAAATAAGTAATGTCATAGATGTAGCCGGAGGCATACAATTGTACTCCAATTATATTGACATTGAATATTCCGAGATATTTGAGGGGAAGAGTCATGGAATTTTCATACTTCCTGATGTGGTGCCAAATATAATAAGCCACAATACTATTAGAAATAACGGAAAATATGGAATTCTATACTTAGATCGTGCAAATGGAACTATCGATAACAACAATATTTCAGGCAACCCTTATGGGGTGTATTGTTATAAGGCATCGCCGACGATAACGAACAATGCGAACATTTCCTGGAACTCGAATGCCGGGATATATTGTTACCAAGCGTCGCCGACGATTACCTCTAACAAGTTCATTGGGAATTACTATGGGATTTATTCTTATCTGGATTCGACCTCAAATATTTCTGGCAATACGGCCCTTGGCAATACCGAGGCCGGCGTATGGTGTCAATCCCAAACTGTTTCAGGATCGCCAACCATACAAAACAACCCTCTGATATCCGGCAGCCCTTATGGGGTCCACGCGTATAGTTCGTCGCCCCTGGTGAAAGGCAACGGGTTGTCAGGGAATTCTAAAGGTGTGGTGGGCCAATTCTCCTCGGCTAACGTGTCCGGGAACACAATCAGTGCTAATACATGGGGCGTAAGGGGTTATCGCACGACGAGCGCGTTCATGGTGTACGGGAATGTTATTGAAGACAATGATGGTGACGGTGTATTTATCTCTGGCGCCTCTTCCTCTTCCAGCGGAAGCTCTAAAATCACCGGCAACAACAGCATATTCGGCAATAAAGGGAATGGTGTCCACCTATATGCTTATTCCACGAATAGTAAAATTACAAACAACTCTATATGCACGAATAGAGGAGATGGCGTCCGCCTCTATACCTATTCCACCAACAATATGATTATGAACAACTCCTTGTCCGCGAATAATGGAACCGGAATCTCCTTGAGCAGTGGTGATTATTGGTTGGGGGACAGTTGGGATCCGATCACTACTCTCAATAGTAGCACTGCAAACACCATTGCCAACAATACGATCTCATCTGACTATTATGACTGCATCAGCCTATACGAAACATATAACAATACGATTGTAAATAACACGCTTTTCTCAAATGGCAGGGCTGCCATCCACTTGCTTGGTTCCAGCAACAACACAATAGAAAATAACACCATCTCGGGCCAAGGAGAATACTCATACCGCACATTTTCAACCGATGGTCTTTATGGCCATTATTTCTCTCCGTTTATGCCATACTCCACAAGCACGTTCTGCAGGCCGGAGGCCGTCTATAATTCCGTCTCAGATTGCACATATATGATATACATGAACTGGAGTTTTTGCACATATATCGTAGAATATAATCACGTTACAGAAACATTCTCAGAACCGGTGCCAATCGGTGTTACATGTTATAATGACCACTGTATGCCAGTACTTTCAATAGATAGTGACGGTTATCTTTATGTATTCTACGGACAAAGGTACGGTTATTGGCAGTATTATCAGATTTCTACAAGCCCGTATAATATTAGCAGTTGGAGTGGCCCAATCGCATTCGACTCAGGTATAAGTTCTTATTTTTCATACCCTCAGGTGTGGAACAATCCAGGAACCAATCGATTGATATATATGGCTCAAGATTATTCAGGTCCTACACTATTTATGACAACATATGATCGATTGAATGACACCTGGTCAGGCAGGAAGGATATAATCGATTACCATATTTCGACCCCTTATTTAATTTCCACAATGGATCCTCTGCATAATAATACAATTCATTTAGCCTGGACATATTATGCAGGCGGTACTACTCGCGTATACTATATGCGAGGTGTGGATGGAGGAGACCGTTGGTATAACGCTAGCTGGTCTTATATGGGGACAGATAATATTTCGGATAGTAATCCTGATGAGTTATCTTTTGATTCAGGAAGTTCAGTGGGAACTAATTGTTGGGTAATTACAGGCGATGTCAATGTTAATTCTACAGGCAATCCTATGATAGTATTTAGCAGAGAAACGAGTGATTCAGGCGTTGCAATACGGTCGTTAATGTTTGCTCAGTGGAACAACGGTAGTTTTAATTGGGATATTTCAAAGATCACAGACTGCGGCAATGAAAATAACCAGATGTGCCTCATTGTCGACAATGACACGCATTTCAGGGCCTATTGCGCGATTGGACCCGACTTTGGCGGCCCTCTGAAAGAATTCATCTCAAGCGATTCGGGCGGCACTTGGACTTATAACAGGACCGTTGCAGGCGGTGTGACCTCTTTACCGGCGAGAGTGTACAACGCAAAGTCAGATAAGTCTCTGGAATTTACATTCGGCGGAGGTTCATTCGCGGGCAACGTCAACGCATGGGGGCAGAACATTCCGCAAGGGACTTCCCAAAAATCGACCCGTCCTGCGGGCATTGTAGTGGACACAAGCGATCTGAAAGAGGGCACCAACGACAATGTTCAATATCATCAACAGCGCCCATCAAATTACAATTCAATCAGAAACAATACAATATCGAACACCAGCCACGGAATCGCGCTCTACCGCTCCGCCATCGGAAATAACATCGCAAACAATATCGTTTCCAACAATGGAATTGGTATCGGCGTCTATTATACGGGCAGCAACACAATCACCAACAACAGGATAGGCTCGGACTATCATTCCATTGTGAACGAGACCGTGCCCTCTAGCGGGACCACGACAGGACCGCTGTATCTGGCAAATGGAAATGTCCTGAACTGCACCCTCTACGTGCACAACGGAAGCGTGAACTGGGCCAAGCTGGAGGAATGGACGCATTACGTGCTCAATTACGATACGGGGGAAATTGACATCTCTCCAATCGCACCCATTGATTCTAGCTGGGAATTCTACGCCTACTACAATTACACAATCGAAGGCGGCAATAGATACGGGATATATGCTGTCAACTCGTCGCTTGCGGCCTACAACAATGCCATCATAGGCAACGACGAAGATGGGGTGTTCATAGACAGCCAAGGCAACTTCGCGCTAAACCCTACTATCGACGGCAATAAGATAATCGGAAATCGCAACGGCGTGCGCTTCCTGAACGGAACATTCACTGCCACGTACAACGAGATATTGCTGAATAAGGGCACCGGCGTTTACATCGAGAACGGAAAGGGAGAGGTGGCCTGGAACAGCATCATAGGCAACAACCCGCCGAGGGCTCATCCCCCGCCGGAATGGGAGTTCACGGGGATCGATGCGCGCAACTGCGATGATGTTTGGATTCACCATAACAATGTGTCCAGCAACGGCGCCAACGTCTACTTATATCTCTCGACCAACATCAACATCGAGTGGAACACCATTGTCGATGCCAGCGCTGTGCCTACGATATATCCCCCTCCGCCGGCTCCGATAGGGATATACTCCGTTTCCTCCCAGATGACAGCGTCCAACAACACGATATGGGGGACCTGCTTTGGCATGGAGATAAGGAACGCCGACGCGAGCACGATAATCAGGGACAACAATTTCTACCCATTAGAAGGAACGCCCAATGAACCGTTACCGAGTCGCGGCGTTTATCTGAACAGCGCGTCGGTTATCGTGGAATGGAACACCTTCAACTGGATAGGAACAGGAATATACTGCGAACAGAACTCCAATGCGAACATTTCTAACAACACGATAATGAATAGTAGCGAAGGCGTACACTCGTTAGGGTCTTCGCCGACGATAAAGAGAAACAACATAACCAACAACGGCGATGGCATATATGCCGAGAACTCGATAAACATCAAGATACAGTACAACAACATTACAGAAAATATCGATGGAATCATCCTATCTAATGTCGGCGGAGCCTCCACTTACATAGACCACAATAACATAGGTAACAATGGGTACGGCATCCGGTGCAAAGATTATTCCGTACTTTACATAGCCCAGAATAACATCACCTCTAACAGCTATGGAATATACTCCGGGACATACTCTAATCCACTGATTACGTCTAACAACATCGTCGGGAACACGGCATTTGGTGCCTACAACGCGGATCTAACCACTCCATCGCTAACAGCGATATCCAACTGGTGGGGCGCATCGAGCGGACCATATAACCCAATAACCTACCCAACGGGTACTGGAGACTGGGTAAGCGAGGGCGTCAACGGCGACCTTCCGTTATCAAGCTGGGTCGTTTGGTGGTAGATGACGGTCGTCTACCACCCATCCTTCCTGACGCCCACCCAAGTCCACGGGCATCCGGAGTGCCCCGAGCGCGTAGCTGCCATAATGGCGAAACTGGAGGAGCTGGAGTTGCTTGACGATACCGTTGAGCCAGAGCCTGCGCCGATGGAAAAGGTGCTCCGCGTCCACGATGGGGCCTACATCGACTTCCTGCGCGGCTTCGGCGAGGGGTACATGGACCCCGATACTTACGTCAGGCCGGACACCCTTGACGCCGCGCTCATCGCGGCCGGCGGCGCACTCGAAGCCGCAGAGATAGCGTATAATGAGAGGAGGGCAGTCTTCGCGCCCCTCAGGCCGCCGGGGCATCACGCGTCCTCCGGCCACGGCGGAGGGTTCTGCTACATCAACAACGCGGCCGTGGCGGCCGCGGAATATGTCGAGAGGGGAAAGAAAGTAGTGATAATTGACTACGATGTCCACCACGGCAACGGGACGAGCGACATATTCTACGACACGGATAAAGTTCTGTACATCTCGACGCACCAATGGGGCATCTACCCCGGCTCGGGGAGCTTCGAGGAGACGGGAGAGGGAAAGGGCGAAGGCTACACCGTGAACATCCCGCTCCCCGCAGGCTCGGGGGACTCGACCTTCGCGTCGCTCTTCGACCGGATAATAGCGCCCATCTGCTCCGAGTTCGAGCCGGGCATCGTCCTCGTCAGCATGGGCGGCGACGCCCATTACATGGACCTCCTCGGCTCGCTGGCGCTGTCCACTCCGGGATACGTCGAACTTCTCAGAAAAACGATGAAAATGGCCGACGCTGTTTGCGAGGGGAGGCTGGCCACTCTCCTCGATGGCGGTTATCACATAGGAGCCCTGGCGGACGTGGCCGCCGGCATAGTAGGTTTGTTCGATGGCAAAGACGTTGAAACGGAGTTCAACGAGACGCGTGACACCGGAACGTTTGGCAAGGGCTCGATAGAGCGCGCTATCTCCGCCCACGCCGGCCGATGGTCCCTCGGTCGATCTGCTTGAAGATGCCGCTCTTGCGCTCGGCGAGGTGGCGCTCCTTGTCGCGCTTGACCATGCGCTCGAGCTGGTCTAGCATCATCTCCAGCGACCTCAGGATGTCCCATTCGAACGCCCGGGAATAGAACATCTCGTGCTCGGTGATGAGCCTGCCGCGGAGGGTGTACTTGGGCGTCGAGCCCTGCTCGTTGTGGGCGATGACGTGTATCGTGAAGACCTTTGGCGTCACAAGCTTGTTCAGGCGCTGCATCGTCTTGAGTATCTGGTCGTACATCGTCTCGTAGAGGCCGGAGTCGGCTTCCTCCATGCCCGTGATGTGGACGTAGACGCCCTTCTCCTCCCGGAAGCTCGCAATCAGCTCGACGATATCGTACTGGGTCAGTATGCCGACGAGGTTGTTCTCCGCCTCGGTCACGATGAGCGTGGAGATGTCGTTCTTGAGCATCGTCTCGACCGCGGAGCCTACTAGGTCGTTCGGGCTTATGGTAATTGGAGGGGATTGCATGAGCGTGCCGATTGTGTAGCGCTCCCCAATCCTGTCCTTCTGGCTGGAGACGTCGCCGCGCTTCCGCCGCCTCGAGACGTTGAGGCCGATCGTGGCTATGTCCTTCATGCCCACGACCCCGATCAGGTTGCCGCCGGAGTCCAGCACCGGGAGCGCCTTCACGTCCAGCCTGGACATCAGCGCCTTGGCCTGCTCGATGTTATGCTCCTCCGTGACCGTCGCCGGCGACTTGCTCATGATTTCCTTGACTGTGATCTCGTAGAGCTTTCTGATCTTCGAAACGCTCCTCACGAGGTCGGAACGAGAGATTATCCCCCTCAGGGCGCCGTTCCTGCCCGTGACCGGTATGGCCCTGAAGCCGGTCGAGAGGAGCGCCTCCGCGACCTCTGTCAGCGACTGCTCCTCCTCGATGGACGGGGGCAGCGTCATCATGTGCGCGACCTTGGTCGTCAGCGGCAGGCTCCGCCTCTTGATCAGCGAGTCATAGCTCACCATGCCGACCATCTTCCCCTTCTCCACCACTGGGAGCTCGTTCACGTCGTGCTCGGTCATCTTCCCCAGAACGTCGGAAAGCGTCTCTTCCGAGGTCGTGATTATGGGCGTGGCGCTCATGATGTCCTTAGCTGTCAGGTCCTCAAGCTTCATGTCCTTCATGCCAAAACCTCCCCATGCGGCGTCGCGATGGTTGCGTGATTTGACTTGCCAAGCACTATAAACGGCATTGTATTGATAAACTTAACGATTTCTAAGTTTCTTTTCCATCGCTATCGCCTTGCGCGAGCCTTTGACCGGGTAGAAGTAGTAGTTCGGGATTTCCCCGACTGGCTTGTACCCGGCGGACTTGTAAAGTGCGAGCGCGGCCGAGTTCGATTCCCTGACCTCGAGGACCATTTTCAAAGCACCGCCGCGCAGCGCCCTCTCCTCGGCTCCCCTCAACAAGAATCTTCCGATGCCATTACGTCGCTTCGCGGCAGAAACGTCTATGGTGATGAGCCTGGCAATTGTCTCGTCCATAAGGTGGATGGCGAACCCTGCTACGGACCCGCCATCACGCTCTTTCGCGACCATGAAATGCGCGTCCCGGTTCCTGTGCAGTGTTCTGAGCTGCGAACGAGTCAGGCCCTCGGGCCCGGAGAAGCACTCTTGCTCTATCTCTAAGATCCTATCTAGGTCGGCCTCGCGCGCGTCGCGGATTTCAGTCTCCAAGCCCTTTTTCCTCATAAAAGCAAATCCGGAATCATTCTGTCTCTATGTTCTCTATGAGGGCCTTTGCCGAACGCCTGAAGGCCCGCAGACCCCCCTCGTTGGTGAGATAGTAATCCGCGTGTCCAATGGCGTCGCCCAGCCCCCAGCCAAGCTCCCTCTCGTCGCGGGACTTGAACTCCTCGTACGTCTTGGGAGCGTCCGAGCGCCCGCGGGCCCGCAGCCTGCCGAAGCGTATGCCCGAGCCCGCCACCAGCGCGAGGAGGATGGCCTTGTCCCCCAGCGCCTTGCTGTACGCCTCCACCTCCGCCATGCTACGGACGCCGTCGATCACGCACTTCCCCTCGACCCCCTCGAGGGTCCTCTTGGCCCAGACGTCCTTCCCGTGGCGCTCGCGCTCCACGCTGGCGAATTTTCCGATGGATGCGTCGTCCGTCTTCAGGCCTGCGCGCTGCGCGTACGCCCTCACGGTGTCTCCCATGCGCACGACCTTGTACCCCGTCTCGGATGCGACACGCACGAACTCCTCCTTCCCGGCTCCGGGCATCCCGATCACGAGTATGGCGTGCATCGAATCACCCCAGCGTCTCTGCGTACTCCGGCGCGTGCCGCCGCAGCTCCCTGAGCATCATCTTCTTCGCGTCCATGGCGCCCTGCTTCCCCAGGAACAGGTCGAGGGCGTCGGTCATCCTATCGATGAATTTGAGGGCGATCTCGGGCGTCAGCGAGTGCCTGTCCGCTCCCACGTCGTGCAGCTGCTTCTTTATTGCGTAGCCGATGATTGGCGCGATGGGGACGAGCCTGTCCTCGACGGCGCCGACGAAACCCTCGCTGTCCATCGGTTCAGGATGCCCTTACACGTATCTATATTTGACGGTAATTGCGGCATCCGCAGAAACCCCTTGGCTGAATATTTTAAATACGGCACACGCCAATACATCCCTGCCATGCGGACGGAGCTCACATCGAAGATTTACGAGATTATGGAAAGGGAAATGCAGGAGATGGGCCCCTTCATCGTCAAAAAGCAGTGCTTCATCATCGGCGCGGATCCCGACGACATCGAGCAGAAGGACCTCCCCGCGCTCGCGGGCAAGCTGGCGGAGGTCATGCGCAGCTTCGGCGGCCACCAGAAGGCCGGCAGGATATACACCGAGATAAAGAAACTCGGGGACTTCGAGAAGATGGCCCAGCAGGGCGCGACGCCCGAGGACAGGACAAAGATGACAGAGGACCTGGGCGTCGGCAGCCTATATTCCGGGGAGTGGAAGAAGGCCGACGAATACTTCCAGAGGCTGCTGAAGGATGCCGAGGCGCGCAAGGACGCCAGGACGCGCATACGCTACCTCAAGCTGCTGGGGTTCCTCCACCAGGAGATGGCCGACTTCGCCGACGCTCTTAGGTATTACGAGATGGCGCTGAACGCGGCATCGCTCCTCGGGGACGGCGCCACGGTGGCGGAATGCCACTATCACGTCGGCGAAGTTCACTGGCACAGGGGCGACTTCAGGCGCGCGACGGAATCCTACAATAAGGCCATCGAATCCGCCGCCGGCGACGACGTCATCATCGGCCAGGCGCACATAGGCATAGGCAACATTTACTCTGACAGCTCCGAGACGGGGAGGGCCATCGACCACTACAAGGAGGCGCTCGCCCATCTGAAGAAGACGAAGCAGCACCAGGACATCGCGCGCGCCTACAACAACCTCGGCGACAACTACCTCCAGATGGGGAAGTGGGACGACGCTCTCCACTCCTTCGGCGAGAGCGGCGATTACGCCGACAAGGGCGGCTGGCTGAACATGAAGGCGTGGACGCAGTTCAACTCGGCGGCGGCGCTCATCAGCATGAAGAGGCACGACGAGGCGAAACAGCTCCTGGACATCAGCCTGAAGACCCTTGAGAAGATTGGCGACAAGCAGGGGCTTGGTGGCCTCCACCACATCTACGGCATGTACCACCGCGCCCGCAAGGACTGGAACAGGATGATACTGAGCTACCAGAGGGCGCTGGCCATCTACATCGAGATTGGCACACCGCTGTCCGTAGCGGTGTGCAGGCACGAGCTGGGCATGGGCTACAAGGAGAAAGGGGACGCGCAGGGCGCGAAGGAGGAGCTCAGGCTCGCCATCGAGACATACAGGAAGCTGAAGCTGGACACGATGGCGGAGAAGGTGCAGGCGGACCTGGCGGGGATGTGAAGATATTTATATCCCAATAATGATGTCTCGATGTGTCTAATGAAGGGCATGCTGCAGAAACCCTGACTTGTATCAATTGTAATACGGAAATTATAAAAAGTGAACCATTCATTCTGTGCTCGGATTGCGGCAATGTATTGTGCCCGTCTTGCGCCTCTGCTAACGTTAGGAGCGCGACGATATCCCATACCACAAGTTATGTTGTGGCAAGGGTTACATCATCGATGGAAATTAAATACTTCAGATGTGTTGAATGCGCGAGGAAATACGTCGAATACCTGAACTATAACAGGCAAAAAGACAAGGGATATCGAAAAAAATATTGGAGAAATTTCTCAATTATAATGGTTACTGTAATTCTCCTGTTCTTATCGCCAGAGATATACTACGCTTTCCAAGGGAATGCCCAGGTTCCCGAGAACTTTTGGTCAACTTGCTTGCTTGGAATTGTTGCATTAGGTTTCATTTTTGGTATTTTGGGGGCCTCAACGGTCAAATCAATACAGATAAAGAAAAAAGACATGCCCGCCCATCTGGCAGATTACGAACAATTAGCATACTTAGATAAAATCCGCCCGACTTTATGTCCTGTCTGCGGCAAGAATGTCGAAAACGACTTGTTTAAAACGCAAAAAGAACTTGATCGAAGAAGAGGCGTATCTTTCCAAGAAAAATTCGCTAGATTCGGCGAAAAATACACAGTTAGAGATTATTTAATATGCTCAAAGTGTGGATACAGTGACCCCGCCTCGATCGCGTGGGGGTTGAGAATGCATGTCAAGAGATTCGGATATTCATCACTTGAAGGCACAATTTACGAAAACGAAGCCAAGCATGCAATCCGATTTTTATATGGGAAATAAATGGATGGTTTATCATCAATACCCGTACTTCTTTTTCCATTTATGCTTTAAAAAAAGGACTACAACAACTATCACGATAACCCCTATCACGATTCCAGCAGTAAGCGCTCTTTCTCCGATCGAAGGTTCGGTAATGGAGATGCTCGCATTATACGTCACGTTGTCAAAGGAATCCGTCATAACGATGATATCGAAACTGTCCCCATCCTCCGAACCGACGCCGAACGAATTCGAATAAGAGGATACCGGGACATCAGTGCTATATGAAACGTAGTATTGCGTGCTCAGAATGCTCTGCCCGGACTTCGTGAAATATACTTTAATAGTACCTGAGCCGAGAACATCGAACTTATACTGGATTCTTTTCCCGGAAGTAGCTTTGACGGTATATGTGTTCCATAGACGGGATGATGATATCGAATCGATTCCTTGGTAACCAGCATCCCGTACCTGAATTGTCAAAGCACATGCAGTGCTGGTAAGTAACAGAAGGACGGCCAACGCGCTTAAGAGTTTGGTGAGAGTCATGTGTTTGTTAGACGATATTCACAATTCATTATTAAAAGTCTGTGGTAAGTTCATCATCAAAAATGAACGGAGAAAGGTGCAATTCTTGAGGGTCCGATATCGCCGAAGGCTATATGGCGGCAGTGATAGATAGGACACGAAAGGATTTCAATCGTTCATGGCGAGGGGGATAGGTGGCGCTCCATCTATTCGGCCTTCTCCCCGCCTCCGCCTTTCTGGCCGCCGTTCTCCTCCTCCTTCAGCCCCGCGAACTCGGCGTCGCTTATCTTCGGCTTCTGCCCGGTCTCGGCCTGCTCCACTATCTTCTCCTCCTCCTCGGAGCCGACTATCTTGCCGAGCGCGACCACCTTGTCCCCTTCCTCGAGGCGCATGATGCGCACGCCCTGCGTGCTCCGGCCCATGCTGCGGATCTGGTGCTCGTCGTCCTCGTAGACCGGGACGCGGATGACCATCCCGTCCTTGCTCGTGATGATGAGCGCGTCCTCGTTCGTCACAGGCTTCGTGCCGACGACGGCGCCGGTCTTGTCCGTTATCTTGAGCGTTATGACGCCCTTTCCGCCGCGCCTCGTCTTGCGGTATTCCTCCACGGGGCTGCGCTTTCCGTAGCCGTTCTCGGTGAGCGTGAGGAGCTCCATCGCCGAGTCGACGACCTCCATCGAGACGACCTCGTCCCCCTTGTCCAGGCGTATGCCCCGGACGCCGCAGGCCGGCCGCCCCATCGAGCGCACGTTCGTCTCGTCGAACCTGTTCGCCTGCCCCTCGCGCGTGGCTATGATTATCTCCTTTGTGCCGTCCGAGAGCTTGGTGTCTACCAGCGTGTCCCCCTCTTCGAGGCCGAGCGCGATTATCCCGGTCACCCTCACGTGCTTGTAGGCGTCGAGGCGCGTCTTCTTTATCTTCCCCCTGCGCGTGGCGAAGACGAGGAAGCGCTTGTCGTCGAACTCCTTGACGGGGATCATGTCGTTCATCTCCTCCCCCTCCTCGAGCCGCGGGAGGAGGTTGACGATGGCCTTGCCCTTGGAGTGCGTGCCGCCGACCGGTATCTTCCACGCCTTGAGCCAGTGGACGCGCCCCTTGTTGGTGAAGAACATAATGTAGTCGTGCGTCGAGGTGACGAAGATGTGCGTCAGCGAGTCCTCCTCCTTCGTCTCCATCCCAACGCGCCCCTTGCCGCCCCTGTGCTGCTCGCGGTACGTCTCGAGTGGCAGGCGCTTGATGTAGCCGGTGTGCGTGACGCTGATGACCACGTCCTCGACCGGTATTAGGTCTTCGATCTCAAGGTCGGCGACGTCCGTGACTATTTGCGTCCTGCGCGCGTCAGCGTACTTCTCCTTTATCTCAAGCAGCTCGGCGCGGATGATTGCCGTCACTCGCTCGGCCTTCTCCAGGATATCCTTGAGGTCGGCGATTGTCTTCAGGAGCTCGGCGTGCTCGTCCTTCACTGACTGGCGCTCCGTGGCAGCCAGTTTCTGCAAGCGCATGTCCAGTATGGCCTTTGCCTGTATCTCGTCGAGCAGGAAGCGGGCGATGAGCGCCGACGCCGCCTCCTCGCCGCTCTTCGACTTGCGGATGATCTTGATGACCTCGTCCAGGTTGTCGAGGGCGATTATCAGGCCGTCGAGGATGTGCGCGCGCTCCTCGGCCTTCTTCAGGTCGAAGGCCGTCCTCTTCCTCACGATCCGGCGCCTGAAATCGAGATAATGCTGCAGCATCTCCTTCAGGGTCAGGACCTTCGGCTGGCCGTCGACGAGCGCGAGGTTGATGATGCCGAAGGTCACCTCCATCTGCGTGTGCTTGAAGAGCTGGTTCAGGACGACGTCCTCCATCACGTCCCTTCGCAGCTCTATGACCACGCGCATCCCCTCCCTGTCGCTCTCGTCCCGCAGGTCCGTGATCCCCTCTATCTTCTTGTTCTTCACCATCTCCGCGATGCTCTCGACGAGCTTGGCCTTGTTGACCTGGTACGGTATCTCGGTGACGATGATGGCCTGCTTCTCTTTGGCCATCTCCTCGATCTCGGTCTTCGCGCGCACCCGTATCCTGCCGCGCCCGGTATTGTACGCCTCGACGATGCCCGCTATGCCGTAGATGATGCCGCCGGTCGGGAAGTCGGGGGCCTTGATGTTGTTCATCAGGTCGATTATCTCGGCGTTCGGGTTGTCGATAAGTAGCGTGAGGCCGTCGACGACTTCCCCCAGGTTGTGCGGCGGGATGTTCGTCGCCATGCCGACGGCGATGCCAGACGAGCCGTTGACCAGGAGGTTGGGGAACTTGGATGGCAGCACGACAGGCTCCTTGAGCGTGGCGTCGTAGTTGTCGACAAAATCGACAGTTTCCCTCTCGAGGTCGGCGAGTATCTCTTCCGCCACGCGCGACATGCGGCACTCGGTGTACCTCTGGGCCGCCGGCGAGTCCCCGTCGACGGAGCCGAAGTTGCCCTGCCCCTCGACGAGCTTGGCCCTCATCGAGAAGTCCTGCGCCATGCGCACCAGCGCGTCGTAGAGCGCGAGGTCGCCGTGCGGGTGGTACTTGCCCATCACGTCTCCGACGACCCTCGCGGACTTCTTGTACGGGCGGTTGTGCGCCATCCCCAGCTCGTTCATGCCGTGCAGTATTCGGCGGTGGACGGGCTTCAGGCCGTCGCGCACGTCGGGCAGCGCCCTCGCGACTATGACGCTCATCGCGTAGTCGATGTACGAGCGCTTCATCTCCTCCTCGATGGTGCGCGGCACGACCTTGTCGGCGACTTTAACTTCAGGAGAGGGGGGCTGCGCGCCGCCGCCCTGCTGCGGCGCCCCATCGGTTCCAGGGGCCCCATCATTTGCACTTGCTTTATCATTGCCAGCGGGAGCATTTTTCCTGCGCCCTCGTTTCGGCTTCTCAGGTGGAGAGGGTTGATCGGAATCCGCAGGCTGGGTTGGGGGTGTGTCCTCCGAAGTAGGTGGCTGGTCTTTTTCTTCGTCATCAAACGTCAAAGGCATCCCCTCCGTAGGTGTAGGCGTTGACTAGTTGATTGACCAGACAATATTGTGCCCAATCAAACATCTAAATTCACCACCTCTTTCGCGTGGGTCTCGATGAAGACCTTGCGCGGCTCCACGGCGTCGCCCATCAGGGTCGAGAAGAGTGTGTCCGCGAGGACGGCGTCCTGTATCGTCACCCGGTAGAGTATGCGGTGCTCCGGGCTCATCGTCGTCTCCCACAGTTGGTGGGGGTTCATCTCCCCCAGGCCCTTGTAGCGCTGGAGGGAGAAGCCGGTGACATGCTCGGCTACGAGCCTGTCCTTCTCGGCGTCGGAGTATATCCACCTCTCGTCCTTGCCCTTCGCGAGCCTGTAGAGCGGCGGCTGGGCGATGTAGATGTAGCCGTTCTCGATGAGCGGCTTCATGTAGCGGTAGAAGAACGTCAGCAGGAGAGTGCGGATGTGCGCTCCGTCCACGTCCGCGTCGGTCATGATGATGATTCGGTGGTATCGCGCCTTGGCGACGTCGAAATCCTCGCCGAGGCTCGTTCCAATAGCGGTGATAAGCGTCCGTATCTCGGCGTTGTGGAGGAATTTATCGGGCCTGGCTTTCTCGACGTTCAGGATTTTGCCCCTGAGCGGGAGGATGGCCTGGAACGCCCTGTCGCGCCCCTGCTTGGCCGAGCCCCCTGCGCTGTCCCCCTCGACTATGTATATCTCGGAGAGGGCCGGGTCGCGCTCCTGGCAGTCCGCGAGCTTCCCCGGCAGGTTCGAGCCCTCCAGGAGCCCCTTTCGGCGCGTGAGCTCGCGGGCCTTTCGCGCGGCCACCCTCGCCTGGGACGCCAGGATTGCCTTGCCGATGCACACCTGCGCGACCTTGGGATTCTCCTCAAGGAACTCGGAGAGCTTCTCGTAGACCATCGACTCGACGATGCCCTTCATGTCGCTGTTCCCGAGCTTCGTCTTGGTCTGCCCCTCGAATTGCGGGTCGGAGAGCTTGACGCTGATGATGGCCGTGAGGCCTTCCCGGACGTCCTCGCCGGAGAGCCCTTCGTCCTTTGCGTTGACGAAATTGTTCTTCCGCGCATAGTCGTTTATGGCCCTCGTCAGCGCGGACCTGAAGCCTATGAGGTGGGTCCCGCCCTCTATTGTGTTGATGTTGTTCGCGAAGCTGTGGATGTTCTCCGTGTAGCCGTCGGTGTACTGCATGGCGATCTCCAGCTTTGCGCTCTCGCGCTCGGATTCGATGTAGATTGGCTTCTCGTTCAACGCCGTGCGGTTCTTGTTCACGAAGCTGACGAAGCCGTTGATGCCGTCGTCCGAGTAGAACGAGTCGGACCTGCCGCCCTCCCAGTCCTCGCACAGCCTGATGCGCGCGCCGCGGTTGAGGAAGGCCAGCTCCCTGAGGCGGTTGGCAAGCACGTCGTAGTCGAACTTCACGGTCTCGAATATCTCCGGGTCTGGCTGGAACGTGATGACCGTGCCGCTCCCCTGCGATTCGCCGATGACCTTCACTGGCTCGACGGGCTTCCCGCGCTCGTAGCGCTGGTAATAGGTCTTGCCGTCGCGGTGGACGCGCGCCTCCATCCAGGCCGAGAGCGCATTGACGACCGATACGCCGACGCCGTGCAGGCCGCCGGAGACCTTGTACGCCTTGTGGTCGAACTTCCCGCCGGAGTGCAGCTTGACCATGACTATCTCGAGCGCCGATACGCCATACTTGGGGTGCATGTCCGTCGGGATGCCCCTGCCGTTGTCCGCAATTGTCGCGCCGCCGTCCTTCTCGAGGAAGACGTTGATGTCGGTGCAGAAGCCGGCCATGATCTCGTCGATGCTGTTGTCCACGACCTCGTAGACCAAGTGGTGCAGCCCGTGCACGTCGGTGCTGCCGATGTACATGCTCGGCCTCTTGCGCACCGCCTCGAGCCCGTCGAGCACCTGGATCTTGTCCGCCCCGTAATTCTCGTCCTGCATGCCTATCACCTGGCCGTGCATCCCTTTTTTCCAATACACACGCGCGTGCGCGTATGGAGTGAGCCTATATAAAGGGTTTGATTCCGGGTTGCATTTTCACAGAAATAACGACAAAAGGTTTATCAACGACCTCAGTTTTACAGAGGGTCGGCAGAGAGGCAAAGGGGACTCGGATGGCGAACCTGGAAACGCTCGAGGAGATTCTGAAGCGAATCGAGGAGACCGAGGGCATCACAGACGCCGTCCTGGTCAGCCGGAGCGGCATGCACATAGCCGGCGAGGTGCCGAAAGGCGCCCACACCGAGACCTTCGTGGCGATGTCCGCCATCCTTCTGGGCGCGGCCGAGACCGCGACGACGGAGCTCAAGGAGAAGCTCAGGCACGTCACTGTCGACTTGGAAAGGTCTAAAACCGTTATTGTGGGGGTCAGCACGAGGGCGCTTTTAGTCATAAAAGCCACGGGGGCGACGACCACAGAGGCCATAGTCAAATCAATAGACTCGCACAGAAAGGAAATCGAGGAATCCTTATAGCAAGGGGCATTCTTCGCTTCAATCAAGCTTATAATCGGATTCCCCTTGGACCCCGGACGATATTTGTTTTCGAGGGATTCTATGCACTGATTTGTCTTAGACGAATCCCTCTATAACCTTCGTCCTCCTCGATTTAAATAGGCGTTAAAATTCCTTATCGTTCGCTTGAAAGCGTTCCCCATCGTGACTGACGTCCCGCCAGGGGCGCACTTGCCCTTTCGGATGGCATCAAGGACGCCATCAACTGTCTGACAATTGTCTGACAGATTTGTATAGGCAACCCCAATCTCCTCCGGAACATGGGCGTCGCTCCCTCCCACGGTCGGCCTTTTCAGATCTGCGCACAGCTCCACGGAGCGCACGTTGTCCCCCTGCATCGACCGTCCGTTGATGCCCTCCATCGCATTGGATGGGATTGCACGTGCGGCCTTCTCCCCTACCCCTGTTATCCAGCGATATGGGTGAGGGATTATCACGACGGCACCGGCGCTGCGCGCCCTATCGCACACTTCGAGGGCACCCAGTCCCTTAGGAATCGGTTCGCCGACGCCTAAAACAATGATATGCCCCTCCTTCGCGGTAACTTCGATGCCCGGGATGACTATGACATCCCCTTCCCCGGCCTCTGCGGCCGCGCCTGTCGCGTTATGGTCGGTGAGTGCAATGCAGCCGAGCCCGACAGCTTTCGCGCGTTTAACAGCCTCTGCGGGGCTTGTTTTGCCATCTTTCGAGAATGTTGTGTGGACGTGGAGGTCGGCCTTCAAACCCCTCACTTCACTTTCGAGCCCGGCTTCACGATTCTATCGACGCCGAATGGCTTACCATTTACAAAGAATGGTATCGTCGTTGTTCCGGCAACCATCGCCAGGTGCAGCGTCGCGTGCTGCCCTTCGGTCCCCTTTATCTCGAGCTGGTACTTCTGGAAGTCCTGAAACGATATTCTGGGCGCTCCCTTCATGCATCCGTCCAGTGATGTACCCGGGGTTGCGCCTTCAGGCGCCAACACGAGGCTCACCACGTCCCCGTCAGTGGCGGCGAAGAGCATGCCGTTGGACTCGACGCCCCTGAGCTTTGCGGGCTCGAGGTTGCAGATCACTGCGATGGACTTGCCCGTCATCTCCTCGAATGTATAGTGCTTCTTCAGGCCGGCGACTATCTGCCGCTCCTCGTCCCCGAGGCCTATCTTAAGCACCATCAGCTTGTCAGCGTTCGGGTGCGCCTGCACGTCCAGCACCTTCGCGACCCGTATGTCCAGGGGCGCGAAAGGCGATTCTTGCTTCTTTTCGTCCATGAACTCCACCTTCTTGAATATCGGGACCGGGATGGGCAGTGCCTTGCCTGGCTCGACGTCTTTCAGCGCATCCTCCCACTTCACCCTCATCGGGACCGGATACCCGAGCTGCTGCCAGATGCGCTCCGAGCCATGGGGCAGATACGGAGAGAGCGTCACCGCAAGCGCCTTGACTATCCTTATGCTGACGTAGAGGGCCGTGCCGCACTTCGCCTTGTCGGCCTTGAGGAGCGCCCACGGCGCCTTCGTGTCGAAGTACTTGTTCCCCATCCTTGCGAGATCTATAACGTGCTTGATGCCGTGCTTGAACTGGCAGCGCTCTATCGATTCCGCGACGGCGTCTGCGGCATCCTCGATGGCCTGCAAAGCCGCCCGGTCCTCGGCATCCAGCTCGCCAGGCTGCGGGATCGCGCCGAAGTTCTTCTGCGTGAAGCTCAGCGCCCTGTGGGCGAAGTTGCCGAGCGTGGCCACGAGCTCGTTGTTGGCCCTGGCTATGAAGTCGTCGAGGACGAACTCCGCGTCGTGGATTTCCGGCATCTGCACTGACAGGTAGTATCGCAGGGGGTCGACCTCGAACTTCTCCAGGAACTCGTGGACGGTCATCCCCACGCCGCGGCTGCGCGAGAACTTCTCCGTCCCCCAGCGCAGGTACTCGTTCGCCGGGACGTCGTACGGCAGCTCCAGCCCGCCGCGCCCCATGAGCATCGCCGGCCAGATGATGGTGTGGAAGGGGATATTGTCCTTCGCGAGGAAGTAGTAGTGCCTGCACTCCGGGTCCTTCCAGAAGCGCTCCCAGTCCTCGGGCTTGCCGCGCGCGCGAGCCCACTCTATCGCGGCCGAGTAATAGCCCATCACTGCCTCGAACCAGACGTAGAGCGTCTTCCCGAGCCTGAGGAAGAAGTGCTCGGTCTCGCGCATTTCAAAGGCTGATTTGCAGTGGCTGCAGCGCGGGTCGATTAACTCCTCCGGGTCTAGAATCCTACTGCACTCGTCGCACTGGTCGCCGCGCGCCTCCTGGAACCCGCACCCCGGGCACGTGCCGCGCACGTACCTGTCCGGCAGGAACTTCGCGCACTTCGGGCAGTAGGGGCTCATCATCGTCTTCCTGAAGACGTGCCCCTTCCCCATCAGGTCGAGGAAGAATGCCTGCGCGGCCTTCCTGTGGTTCTCCGTGTCTGTATGGGTGTAGCAATCGAACTCGATGCCTAACTTCTTCCATGTGTCGAGGAAGAGTTCGTGGTTCTTCATCGCCACTTCCCTGGGAGTGACGCCGAGCCTGTCCGCTTCAACCGTGGTGGGCGTCCCGTGCATGTCCGAGCCCGAGACCATGAGGATCTCGTTGCCGGCCAGCCGGTGGTAGCGCCGGAAGATGTCGGCCGGCAGGTAGACGCCGGCGATGTGCCCCAGATGGCGCGGACCGGAAGCGTATGGCCACGCCACGCCAACGAATATCTTGGACATCGGTGGAGGATTGTGAAGGATGGTTTAAAGGTAACTGGAACTAGGGGACTGTGGATTCAATTGTCCCTATGTAACCACTGATCGTAACCACGACATGGTACCCGCTTATATTCACGCCCGGAATCGCAATCGTCAGCCTATCCCCACTCTTGACATGCGACTGATCGCCGGCGACGTGTGTCCAAGAATAGATCGCGCCAGCAACAATCGAGCCATTTTGATCAAGTACCCTGACAGCCGTGTCCGACACCAAGGGACTTTGCGGATAAGCCAGTGCAAGCTCGAATGAAGCGCTCCCGTTAGACGGGTTTGAATTCGCACTCCTATAAACGAGCATGCCCGATACAGATTGAACCGTACCTCCGCCTGAATTGTACCCCGCGACCATGACGTACAGCACTGCAGCAAGCACGACCGTCGCTATCACCATGATCAAAATCACGGCCGCCACCACTATCAAAATCGTGTTGTCCTTCTTCTTCGGCGGCGCCAGCGGCTGATAGGGCGGAGCGTAATACGGCACTGGCGCACCTGGAGGCGGATAATAGGGCGGCGGATATCCCTGTGGGACGGCTGGCTGCTGCGCCTGCGTTTGCGCCGGCTTCTGTCTGTCCCCACAGGCATAACACATTGTTGCGCTGTCGGCTATCTCCGTCCCGCATCCCGCGCACTTCTTCGCCATCGGCTTCCTCGCTCCCGCTATAGGTTTTTATACTATTAACCTTTGTGCAGGATGGGTGCGCGGTTGGTCCTTAAAATCAAGACCTACATCGAGGGGTTCGACGACAAGATGAACGGCGGCGTCCCGAAGGGGAACGTCGTCATCATCGCC
>JACRNV010000040.1 GCA_016214785.1 Methanobacteriota archaeon | reverse complement strand
GCACCACACCGAGTGCCGCAGACCGCTATTGACATGGCCAGCGACGGAAGAATCAGCTTCGGGGACTCCTCAAAGGTCTCTGAACGACTTCGCCAACTAACCTTTGAGGATACCCCACCATTTATGGTGGGGAGCACTCATTAATGACTCCAGAAGAAGCGCTCATTTATTTAGAAGGAATATTCCCCGTAGAGTGCCGAGATGTGAGAGATAGAGACCAACTGTATAGAACCATCTTGTTTGGGTTACCGTCCTGAACGTCTAAAACTGAAAGTAATGCAACGGAGCTAACTTTATCCAGACGGTATTGACTGCCGTCAGAACATCAAACAAATCTTACAGATTATCGTCTAAAAATACAAAAAAGTAAGCGAATTTCTGGCATCTACTGGAAAGGGGGCTACTTTCGACGTACTCTCCGTCGAGAGGTTAAATACTCCGAGGCCATAAGGTTGATTGTGAGCGGGCGAGGGTTGGCGCCCTCCCCGCTCTTGGAGGTCTCAGCCTTGGAGACATCGACCTCGGAGAATGATAAGAACATAGTGGCGGATAAAGTTTGCGGTAGGCAGGCGAATGTAAGTATTGCGGCGGTAGCGACGTAGTAAAGTGGGGGAGGCAGAACGGGCATCAACGCCTGAAATGCAAGGGTTGCGGCCACGTCTTTGATGAAAACGGCAAGCTACCAAAGATGCGGAATGAGACAGACATCATGGCTTCGGCGTTATACCTCTACTTTGATGGCTTATCGCTCAGGAAGGTTCAACGATACCTGAAAAGAAGATACGGCGCAAAGGTGAGTTTCAGGACGATTCTTGGATGGATAGAGAAGTATGTCCCAACAGTGGAGAAGTTCACGGATTCCATAACCCCGAACCTATCTGGCGTTTGGCACTCGGATGAGACCGTTCTAAAATTCCAGCATGGTACTCCGTGCCCCGTAAAGGCCAATGGAAAGAAGGAGCGGCGCAAGGGTTCTCAGCATTGGTTCTGGGATTGCATCGACGAAGGGACGCGCTACCTCGTTAGTTGCCACCTCTCAAAGACGCGAAGCCTTGAGGCTGGTACACAGCACTTTAAGAACTGTAAGGCCGTCGGCGGAAGGCCGAAGGTAATCATCACAGATAAGCTACTCGGCCATGGCAGGTTCATCAGGAAGGCGCTTTGGAATCCAAACAAAGACAAGATGGTGACTCACATACCAACGGAAGCCATCCCACGACACGGCGAAGAAGCCCATAATCAGATGATAGAGAGGTTCCACGGAACGCTCGATGACAGGGTTAAACCAATGCGTGGCCTGAAAAGCCCTGACACCGCCATCCCTCGTGGGTTTAGAATCCACTACAACTTCTTCAAACCGCACGAAGGCATAGACTACATCACACCGGCGGAAGCGGCGGGAATCCATCTACCGTTCAACGACGGATGGGGCAACCTAATGACTTGGGCGACGTACTATCAGGCAATGAACAATACGAAAGACAATTAATTGTTATTTTGATGCACGGTGTAATGCTAAGAAGAAAGTGGCAAATGGAACAACAAATATCATAAATACCGATATAATTGATAAAACTATATTTTCCGATGTCGGTTGGTTTAATCCATAGATGGCGACGTGTAAAAATATTAATGTTAGGAGGGCAAGTAAGGCGGTTAATAATGGAATACTAAACATTCCTGTAGAATATTTTGTCCCCCTCATTAGAATATACGCCCCTAATATGAAAAAGCCATCACCAAGAAACATCAGGACATAGGATGTTGATTCGGAAACCATTATCGCCTTTAGGTTAATAGCACAAAATAGGATGAACGATGCTATTGTAATAAAATGTAGTCCCATTTTGACAAGTTTATAGAAATCTGGATTTTCTATAGCCGATTCCGCCATACTTATTCCTCGAACAAGAGTATATACTCATTCGATAAAAACCTTTCTATATGATTCGGAGAATTTATCTTTACCAACTTTAACCGCACAGAACCCCCGCACCGCAACCTTCTTTTAGAGCGAGCCTCTAGCGGAAGCGCCATGCCAAAACTCGGCGATTTCCGCATCGGTGACCTCAACGGCACGAAGCTCCTGGCCGTCGCCATAGCTGGCATTATCGTCCCACTGTTCGCCCTCGTCATCTACAGGCTCGTATCGGCTCCGCTCCTAGGGCTCGTGGGCTTTCTCATCATAACGTTGCTCTTCGCGCTCTGGAACGGGCGCGTGTTCTTCGAGCAGGCGCTGTCGGTCAATCGCGCGAACAGGTTCTCCGCGGTCGCGTTCTTCCTCACGTTGGCTCTCTTCATCGTATTTGCCTGCTGGACGTTCCTCCACCCGGTGATATTCAGGTACGACCGGGCGATCCTCCTTGCCACGTACGTCATCGCGCTGCTGCTGAGCATCGCCGCGTTAATCCGAGTGAAACCGCGCGGCCTGAGGAACTTCGTCGCGCCGGTCTACAACATTATGGGCGTGCTTGTGCTGCTGGCCATAGTCATCTCGGACGCCGGCATGGCAGCCGCAGGGCCGCTCGCCTCGCTGGCCTCGGCGAGCGTGTATGCGCAGCAATTGATGTTCCCCCTAAGCCTCTTCGCAGCGCCGTTCTTCCTCCTCCCCCCCTTCCTAGTCAGGATCGAGCCGGAGGGCGCTCCCCCCCTGAGCGGGCGCGGCAAGATATCCCTCATGACTGTGGCATGGGCCGGCGGCAAGGCACTGGGGCCGGTCTGCGCATATTTCATCGGCCTGACACTGATGTGCCTCATTCTAATACTTTAATAATATCGATGTGTAGATTAAGTAATCTATATATGGGGGGCGCATTATGTGCCGAATCCCGCATCGTGGCCGGGGTGGGGTAGCTTGGATATCCTTGGGGACTGTGGATCCCCTGACCCGTGTTCAAATCCCGGTCCCGGCCCTCCTTTTCTTTTTAAATTCATCTTGACGGAGGGCCGGCCCTCGGTGAGAAGTTGCTGGTAATATGATTCCTCACCTTCGGTCCCGGCCCCCTGTTCTAGATATGTAATGAATGGGATGCCTACCCAAATATCACGTCGAACGCCCTCAGGCTGCGCATCATCAGCCTCTCCTCCGTCGTCAAGCCCTTCTCGTCCTCGGGGTCTGTGACCTCGCCGCTCGCTATCAGTTCTATTGCCAGCGGGTGGCCGCTCGTCATCGCGAAGACCCGGTCGAACTCGGCCTTCGGCGCCCCCAGGGAATCGTACAGCGCCTGGGCGCTCGCCCTGTCGAGGCCTTCAAGCCTGAGCTCGTCGGCCCTCAGGCGCTCGGAGAGCCTGGGGTCCCTCGTCGTGATGACGACCTTCGCGCATCCGACGGCGGCGAGCTTCTCGACCATGTGCGTGCAGAGGTTCGCGGCCTTCTCGTCGAGCTCGAAGAGGTTGTCTATGACTAGTAAAGAGGGCAGGTCAGCGAAGTCCTCGGCGGCGGCATCGACCAGGCCGGCGATGCCGTTCCCCCTTCTGGCGAGCGAGGATTTGACCCGGCCCTTGCCGGCAGCGGACAGGAATTCCGCGAGCGTCGTGACGATTGCATAAGGGTCCTCCCAGCTCCGGCAGGTGTGCCAGAAGACGTGGCGCTCCCCCTTGACATCCTGGGCGAGCCTGTGCGCGAGCGCGCTCTTGCCTATGCCCTTCACGCCCGAGATGACCGCGGCCCTCCCGTCGCTCCTGGCGAGGATGTTCTTGAGCCTCGCCAGCTCAGCCGCCCTGCCGTAGAAATGCTCCGGGCCCTGGAACCTCGACGAGAAATCGACCAGCCCTCCCCTGACCGTGGGGGCGCTTTCGAGCTTGGATAGCTGCACGACACCGTCGTCGTCCTGGGCCGCGAGTATCCTGGTGAGGCTCGGCTTGCAGGCAAAGCGCTTCGATATCTCGATGGCATCCAGCTCGTCTTTTTTTCCGTCCGGGAATGCGACGGTGAACGTGCCCTGCGCCAGGCGCCCCCTCACTTCCTCGGCTACGGCGTGGCCGCTCTCGGTCAAAAGATAGACCTTGCGCCTGCGCGCGAAGCCGCCGACGTGGGCGCTCCTCTCCCCCACGAGGCCCTCGGCGCAGAGCCTCCGCACGGCCCTGGGGACGTGGTTCGGGCGTATCCCGATGGCCTCGGCGATGCCCTCCTGCGTCAGCGCGGGGGGGTAGTCGCCCCTCTCGCCAGCGATGGAGTGCTCGCGCAGGTGCAGCAGCACCCGCTCGTTGACCGTCGCCGCCTTGGCAGCCTGGCCGTCAGAGCCTGCGCCCATCGGGGGGAAATCGGGCGCGGCGTATAAAACCCTGCGGGTCAAGCCATAAATAGCCGTTCGGCATCGTCGGGTCGGTGACAATGTGCTCTCGCGCGTGAAAAAAGTTCTCAAGAGGGTCGGAAGGAAGGCCGATGCCATAGTCGTAGCGAACGGCGTCGAGCCGCACATCGACCTGAGCTTCTTCTATCTGACAGGGCTGGACCACGGACTCTTCGAGGGGAGCGTCGCAGTGGCAAAGCCCGATGGATTGACGATAATCACGTCCGTTCTCGAGGAGGAGAGCGCCAGGCACGCCGAGGCCGACGTCCTGGTCTTCAAGAGCGCCGACGAGCGCAAGAGGATGCTCCAGAACGCCCTCAAGGGGTGCAAGAAGGTCGGCATCAACCCTCCGGAGATGACGCACAAGTGGTACGCGACCATCCAGGGCCTCGCGAAGAGGGCGAAGCTCGTCGACGTATCGGAAGAAATAGTGGCCGCGCGCCTCGTCAAGGACGAGAAGGAGGTCGAGCTCATGCGCGAGGCGTGCGCCATCGCTTCCGAGGCCGCGGAGGACATCATCGAATTTATAAAACCCGGCGTCAAGGAGTACGAGCTCGCGGCCGAGCTGTCGTACATGATGCAGAAGTCCGGGGCGAGCGGCACGGCATTCGAGTCCATCGTGGCCTTTGGCCCCATGAGTGCCGAGCCCCACTACATAGCCGGGGCGCAGAAACTGAAGAAGGGCCAGTTCGTGCTCCTGGACTTCGGCGCGCAGTACAGGAAGTACAGGTCGGACATCACGCGCACCTACGTCTCCGGCAGGGCGACGCCGAAGCAGAGGGACATGTACCAGACCGTCCTGGGCGCGCAGCTCGCGTCTATAAAGAAGGTCAAGGCCGGCCTCAAGGGCGGGGGCGTCCACGACGCCTCGCAGAAGGTAATCGACAGGTCGAAGTACAAGGGTCGGTTCACGCACAGCGTCGGCCACAGCATAGGCCTCTCGGTCCACGACGGCGGGAGGCTCCACCCGACAATCGACATGAGGCTCCATAGGGGCATGATATTCACAGTCGAGCCGGGCATCTACCTGCCCGGTTACGGCGGCGTGCGCATAGAGGACGACGTCCTAGTCACGAAATCGGGATGCGAGCTCCTGACCGACGCGAGGAAGGAGCTCATCGAGATATCGTAATCGACGGTGGTTGTGCCTGCCGAAATGGATTCTCAGGAGTAGTGTGCGCTTTCCATTCACCTGTAGTGGTACCTGCGAACCGGCCTCCTCGAAACGGGGAACGCTTTGCCCACCACGTCCACGACGTACGCCCCGACCCCGAAGACTGCGAGGGCCAGCGCTATCGCGGTGATGAGCAAGGCGGAGAGGGAGGGCATCAGTATCCCGGAGCTCCCGAGGAGGGAGACAAAGTAGAGGAGGATGGTCCCGCAGATGTAAAGCAGGACGAGCCCGGGGACGTCCATCCCGGATTTCCTTATCGGCCTGCGCGCTCCGACGAGGAGGTAGCTGACGCCGAAGAGCATCGCCATGGACGCGCACGACACGAGGAGGATGGTGAATTGCGTGCTCCCGAGTATGCCGAAGGCGTGCATGGACATCACTATCCCTATGACCAGGTACCCCTTCGCTATCACCCCGATTGCCGGCGGTATCTTGATTTTCGCTCGCATCGTCTGCACCTCCTGCGCTTTGCCACGAGTTAGCACTGCGCAAGGTATCCATTGCCAGCACCACATATTTATAATTATCATGGTGAACACCATCATGGACACCAATGTACATACCTTTATCCTTAATTATCTAAAACGCGATACGGGGCCCGAGGCTCAAAATGAGCGTGAAGGTCGCCATAAACGGCTACGGGACGATAGGCAAGCGGGTCGCGGACGCTGTTTCCAGGCAGGACGACATGAAGGTCATCGGTGTAGTGAAGACACGACCGACCCACGAGGCCGGGCTCGCGCTCGGCAAGGGCTTCAAGCTCTATGTGGCCAAGGACGGCGTGCAGGCCTTCAGGGACGCTGGCCTCGAGGTCGCCGGCCCTGCCGAGGATCTCTTCAGGGCCGCGGACATCATCGTCGACTGCACCCCCGGGAAGAAGAAGGAAGGCGGCACGACGGGCGAAGATTACAAGAAGGTCTACGAGGCACTCGGTAAAAAGGCCATCTTCCAGGGGGGCGAGAAGCACAGGCTAACCGGGCTCTCGTTCAACTCGGCGGCGAACTATTCCGATTCCGTGGGAAAGGGCTACTCGCGCGTCGTCTCGTGCAACACCACGGGCCTGTGCAGGACGCTCTACCCGATTCACAAGGCGTTCGGAATAGAGAGCGTCATGGCTGTGATGGTGAGGAGGGGCGCCGACCCCGGCGACTCGAAGAGCGGCCCGATAAACGCCATAGAGCCAGAGGTCAAGGTGCCGTCGCACCACGGCCCGGACGTCGAGACGTGCATCCCCGAGATGAAGGATAAAATTAAGACGATGGCGGTCAAGGTCCCGACGACGATAATGCACCTCCACCAGGTCGCCGTGAAGCTGAAGAAAGCCGCATCCGTTCAGGATGTCGTCCAAGTATGGGAAGGGGCGCCCAGGGTGATGTTCGTCAACGCCAAGGACGGCGTCAAATCCACCGCGCAGGTCATGGAGGTCGCTCGCGACATGGGCCGGGACCGCGGCGACCTGTACGAGATCGCGGTCTGGAAGGACGGCATCAACGTCGCCGACGGGACGCTCTACTACACCCAGGCCATCCACCAGGAGTCGGACGTCGTGCCGGAGAACGTGGACTGCATCCGCGCGGTGTGCGGGCTCGAGAAGGACGGGGCGAAGAGCGTGGCGAAGACGAACAAGGCAATGGGAATAAGGAAATAAGCGCCTGCTCTACAACCCCTTTCTCCTATTCTCTATATCCTCATGCATTTTGCCGCACCTGTCCAGCCACAGGGTTTGGTAGGACTCCGGGTCGATTATCCTGCCGGAGAGATCGGCGATGGTCCTTATCCCCTCCGCCAGGCACCAGTCGACGCATACCTGGTACTCGTCCCAGTCCAGCTTCTCGTCCTCCCAGCAGACGTCAATATCGTCGCCCCCTTGCAGATAGGTCGCAAGGGCTCGCGTGTGCCCGTCGGTGTAGATGATCTTTCCGTTCAATTCCTTTATGGGAACGGGCTCGTGGAATGCTATTTTGGCCTTCATCCCATGAAGAATCTTGGAGAGTTTTTCGGAACTGATGTAGAGCTGGGTGGGCTGTATGTTGCTTAGCTTCATCCGGAATGGCTGCACGTCGGTGGGCAAGGCAAAGACCCGTGGCCGTCAGGCAGCTTCTGCCTCTTATTCCTTGCGCAAGGGGCATTGCTCTGCTGAATATTACTGTGAGTCGCAATTCCCCTTGGCCCCCTCAATGGGATTTCTGCGGAAATCCCCTTTGAACCCCTATCGAGGGATTGTGCGCAATCCCTCTTGACGCCTCTGAAAAGGATTTCATCACGGAAAGCGTTTATGGTAAACTTTGGGAGGTGCTAAGGAGAATCGATCAAGGGGTTTGACTGCAAACCCCCTTGACCCCCTAAAAAGGATTTAGGGACAGATTATATCCCATTTCGCGGCATACCGTAGATTGCGCGAGAAGGGGCGCTTCCCCACAACCGCTCCTTATCCTCCTCCCCCCCAACCCCTTCTCCGCCTCTCTTTTGCATGAACAATTCTTATTCTAATGATATGCCATTTTCCATAAATCCTAATGCTTATACGCGCACTCTTGTTCAAGGGCTGTTCATGGGACAAGAAATTCCCGCCTGGGTCCAGAAGGACAGGGACTTCATCGCCGCGCTCCTCTTCTGCGCCCTCAGTGCATACTCAATCTTCTCTATCGTCAGGGCCAGCGACCTTTTCCTCCGCATCGAGCTCGCAGCATCGGTGCCAATCAACATGCTGGCCGGATACTCGTTCCTCACCCGGCGCCTCCCCGTCGAAAAGACCGCGAGGGGCGAGTACATCGTCCCGCTTGTCTCCTTCGCGATGCCGTTCTTCATATTTAATGTGGGTTCGTTCTACCCCGTCGCCTACTCCTTCCCGGTTTTCATCATCCTGGGAGCTGGCGCCGCCGCCCTGGCCGCCACTTCCATCCTTTACCTGCGCGAGTCGTTCGCCATCCTCCCCGCAGTTAGAAAAGTAGTCGATAGGGGGCCGTACAGAATCGTTCGCCACCCTCTCTACATGGCAGAGATGCTCTACGTGCTCGGATTCATGCTGATAGGTTTCAACCTGATTTCCATAGCATTCTTCGTCATCTTGATTGCGGCCACGGTCTGGCGCATAATCATCGAGGAGCGCAAGCTGGGCAAGTACCCTGAGTACAGGCATTACATGAACAGGGTGAGATACAGGCTCGTCCCCGGGCTCTTCTAGGCGCCTCGGGTCGTCTTGTCGAGCGCGTCGGCGCGCATCGTGAAGTTGTGCGCCTCCGCCTCGTGGACCTTGCTCAGCTCGAGGAACTCCTTCGACTTCGTGCGGTGCGCGGCGGCCTTCTGCTCGAGCTTGGCGGCCTTGGCCTGCTTGTCCGCGGCCTTGTGCTTGAGCTTCGCGGCCTTCTGGATGTGCTTGGCGCTCTTGTACTTCATCTTCTCCCGCTTCGCGGGGTCGAAGAGCCCGATCTGGGCGTCGATTTCCGCGGCCTTGCTCTCCTGAAGCCTGCTCTTCTCCACGAGCTGCTCGGCCTTCCTGCGTGCGGCGTCGGCCTTCATCTTCAGCTTGGCCGAGATGGCCTCTTCCTTCCTGAACTTCTTGTAAAACGCGGCGGCCTCGGCCTGGTGGTTCGCGGCATCCTGCCTCAGTTTTAGCGTGTCGTGCTCGAACTGCGCCACGCGCTTGTCGCCCCTTGTCTGAGAAATGTCGTCTTCCAGCTTCTTCCCGTGCTCGTCGTATTGCGGTCCGCTAGTCCCATCCGTCATGTCTTGCGCCTCGCGTCGGTGATTGCGCCCGCTGAATATAAACCTTTTCCGGGAGATGCAACATACTTATACCCCCCTGTCCTTTTCGGAGTTGCATGAAGGTAATGGGACAGATAGCGGAGAAGCTGGCCAGGGGGCGCATGCACATGACGCTCCTCGACCCGGACAAGCTCGTTCCCGACGAGCACGCGACGATCGCCGCGCGCGCCATGGGATCGGGCACCGACGCCATCATGATAGGCGGCTCGACGGGCATCGACCAGGCCTCCCTGGACGCGGTGATTGGTGCCATAAAGAAGAAGGTCTCCCTCCCGGTCATACTGTTCCCGATGGGAGCGCGAGCCCTGAGCGCAAAGGCCGACGCCGTGTATTTCATGAGCCTCCTGAACTCGCGCGACCCGCGGTTCCTCACAAGGGAGCAGGCGATGGGCGCGCCCTTCATCAGGAAGCTAGGGATCGAGCCGATACCGATGGGCTACATAATCGTGGAGCCGGGGATGAAGGTCGGCGAGGTCGGCCAGGCCGAGCCGGTGAGGCGCGGCGATTTGAGCGCGGCGATATCGTACTCGCTCTGCGCGCAATACTTCGGCATGAAGCTCGTTTACCTGGAGGCTGGCTCCGGCGCCCCCGAGCCGGTCCCGGCTGAGATGGTGAAGGCCGTGAAGGGCGCGATAGAGATACCGCTCATCGTCGGCGGCGGGGTGCGAAAGCCAGAGCAAGCCAGAGTCCTTGCGGCGGCGGGCGCGGACATCCTCGTTACCGGCACGCTCGTCGAATCGTCCGACGGCGTGAAGCGCCTCGGCGACGTAATAAAGGCGTTCAAAAGGGGCTAGACCATTCCTATAAGCATCTCGTGGATTCTCGGGTCGCCCGTGAGCTCCGGATGGAAGGCCAGCGCGAGGATGTTCCCCTGCTTTGCCATGACGATGCCCTCAGGGACGGAGGCGAGCGCCTTGCATTCCCCCCACACCTTCTCGATGATCGGCGCCCTGATGAAGACCGCGCAGAAGGGGCTGTCATAGCCATTGATGTCGAGCGCGCGCTCGAAGCTCTCGCGCTGCCGGCCGAAGGCGTTGCGCACTACCTGGGCATCAATAAGCTTCATCTGCTCTATCGTGCCGTCCCCCCCGCTGGCGACGATGATGCAGCCCGCGCACGTGCCCATCATGGGCATCCCCGCCCTCGCGCGCTGGATTATGGGCTCGCGCAGCTTGAACTTGTCAATCAGGCGCGAGATGGTCGTGCTCTCGCCGCCGGGGATTATCAGGGCCGACACCTTTTCTAGATCGTGCGGCCTGCGCACCAAAATGGCCTCGCCGCGCTTGCCCGACGCCCTGAGCGCTCTCTGCACCGCGGCGACATGCTCCGGCACGGCGCCCTGAAGCGCCAGCACGCCTATCCTCATCGCGCTCGAAACCCGAGGCGGAGATAAAGAGTTTGCGCCGCTGCACAATATATTTATTCTCGGGCGCGATGCGCGTCCGATGCTGTCCTTCGTGCTGGCAATCCTGCCGCTGATCATCGTGCTCGTCGGGATAATCTTCTTCAGGAAGTCGGGCGCGCTGATGGCGGTGGTGGGCTGGATCGCCGTCGTCGTCCTTGCGGTCGCTTACTTCCACACACCGATCGAGGTCGCGCTTGGCGCGACCGCGTACGGCATCGTCAAGGGGCTGGGCATATCGGTGGCCGTCGTCTTCACGATGCTCATGATATTCATGATGAGGGAGGTCGGAGCGCTGACGACCATCGCGAACGCGATGAAGCGCGTGGCCGCCTCCAAGGAGGAGCAGGCGCTCTTCATAGGCATGGGATTCGGCTCGTTCGTGACGGCCCTCGGCGCCGTGACGCCCGCGCTCTTCCCTCCCCTCCTGATGGCGCTGGGATTCGACCCGTTCGGGGCCGTCTCGGTGGCCGTGCTGGGCTATGACCCGCTGACGTCGTTCGCCCTGCTCTCCATCCCGACGACCCTGCCCGCGGATTCCTCGGCTGGGCTTCTGGGGCCGGCGAACGCGTTCACGGCACAGCAGTTCGCGCTCAAGATAGCCCTGTACCTCCCGGTGATATCGGTGGGCCTGGCGCTCGCCATGCTGTGGGTCATCGGCGGCCGGGGCGCGATGAGGAGGGGCGTCGTTCCCGCCGTGATCTCCGGGCTCGTCATATCGCTCTCCGCCCTTGCCTTCGTGGCCTTCAACGTCGTCCCGGTGCGGATCGTCGGCGTCCTCTCGGGGCTCCTGGCGATGCTCACCCTCTTCCTCTACCAGAGGTTCAAGCATAGGAGGGACGAGCCTCCCAAGGACCAGGGCCCGCTGGACAAGAAAGAACTCACCAAGGCCCTCTCGCCATGGCTGTTCCTCATAGCATTCGCGGCCATGATAAGCGTGCCCGAGATAGGGGCCGCGCTCGGAAAGCTCCCGGGCAGCATCGAGGTCGTCACGGTCTTCGCCAACCAGCGCGTGGACCTCGATGTCCTCAATCAGATATATACCTGGGTATTCGTCGCCTTCCTCGCATCGCTCGCGATCCTGAAGCCCACGAAGGGCCAGCTGAAGAACGTTGTCAAGTCGTGGGCGAGGAAGATAGGCGGGCCGTTCGTCGCGTACTCCGTCTACTTCGCGATCGCCTACGTGATGTTCTTCTCTGCGTTCGAGATAGCGAACGGCGTCCTGGCCCCCGGGCCGTTCTACAGGGCGGACCCGTCCTACAACATGGACGTCGTCGTGGGCGCCACCCTCGCCTCCATCTTCGGGTTCGGCTTCGTGTACGTGGCTGCGGCCCTGGGGCTGTTCGGCGCAGTCGTGGGTGGCTCCGAGACGGCCTCGAACATGATGTTCATGAAGATACAGTACGACGCATGCTCGAAAATCGGCCTGAACCAGGACAAGTTCCTCACCGTTTACGGCGCGCACGCGGCGGGCGGCGGGATCGCGAGCTCCATCACCCCCTCGAAGATAAACAACGCCGTCGCCACGATAGGCGAGGGGACCGCGATGGAGAGCCTCGTGATGCGGAAGAACCTCATCATAGCGTTCGTCCTCACGATCCTGACCGGCATCCTCACGGGGATTCTCGTCGGGCTGTTCTGAGAACGGTTACGCCAACATTTATTACGGCGCTCCCGATTAGGTGCAGGATGGTCTCATGAAAAAGCCTGTCCTTTCGAGGGTGGTCCAGGAGCAGGCGCGCGTGCGCACGCCGCTGGGTCAGAGCATCGAGGCCGGCGTCGACCCGGCGAAGGTCATATCCTTCGCCAGCGCATGGGCCGACCACGAGTCCCCGGCGCTGCTGATGGCCAAGTACGCGGAGATATGCGCGGACAGGAAGCTCTTCCACAGCTCGGGGGGATACACCGAGCCGCTGGGCGACATGGCCTGCAGGGAGGCGCTGGCCGAGTTCGAGCGCAGGGAGATGGGGGTCGATGTCTCGGCCGAGAACGTCGCAGTCGGGCTCGGCAGCACGCAGATACTGCACAACGCGCTCGTCGCGCTCTGCGATCCGGGCGAGGACGTCGTGCTCTTCGATCCTACCTACGCCAATTACTACATCCAGATGGTCTTCGCTCTCACCGACCCGTGCCTCGTGAAGGAGGCGGGCGTCACGCGCTCTGTGCCGGGGGCCGAGGTCGCCTATTTGCCAGTTCTCGACGTCGAGCAGTGGCGCTACATGCCCGAGCCCTCGAAGGCCCTGGCCAGGCTCGAGGAGCTGTGCAAGGTGCACAACCCGCGCATGCTGCTGTTCCAGTCGCCGGACAACCCCACCGGGCAGGTTGTCAAGGACAAGTTCGTCGGCGGCGCGCTCGAGCTCTGCGAGGAGCGCGGGATGTTCCTCGTCATCAACATGGCCTACGAGGCGCAGCTCTTCGGCGACGCGCCCAAGTACTACTCCCTCTCCCCGGAGGAGCACCCTTCCCTCGTGACAATACACCCGAACAACGTCTTCGGCCACAGCCTCGGCAGGAGGTTCGGCTGGCTCGTGGGCTCGAAGGAGGTCGTCGAGGCGGTCGGGAAGGTCCAGCACGCGACGGCGCTGTGCCCCGACGCGCTCCACCAGATGGCCATGACATCCTACCTGCGGGCGTCCGTCCCGGACGGCTCGCTGCGCAAGTACCTCTCGGAATCGAGGGAACTGACCAGGAAGGCCGCGGACGCGGCCGCTGAGGCGATAGACAAGCACCTGGGCATGAGGCACCTCAAGCCCGACGGCGGCATCTACACCGTCATGGACGTAGGCATGGACTCCGAGCAGTTCGTCGCCGACGCACTTAGGAACGCCAGCGTCCTCTTCGCGCCCGGCAAGGCATTCGGCAACACGCTGGAAAGGGCCGTGCGCGTCAGCTACGGGCCGTTCGTCAACGACCACGCGAAGCTCGAGGAGGGCTTCGAGCGCCTCGGGAAACACCTTTCAAAGAAAGGGAAATGATGGCCGAGCACCCGGCGACATGCACCATCGAGCTCGAGGGCGCGGCCTCCCCCGACGTCGTCGCGGGCGCGCTCGCGCCCGAGGCCGGGAGCGGCGTCCCGGGGACGGAGGCCGGCGTTTCCGTTGTCGATGGCGCCATACAAATCAAATTAAGGGCGAGGGACATCGGCAGCCTGCGGGCTGCCGTGAACTCCTACCTCAGGTGGGCGTCCCTGGCAGGCGAGGCCGAGAGCGTATCGAGAGGTGAGAAAGATGGAGATATCTGAGGAGATGCAGAGCAAGATCGGGCAGTTCCAGCAGCTGCAGCAGCAGGTCCAGTACCTGTCCGCCCAGCGCATCCAGCTGGACGCCCAGACCAAGGAAATCGCGAAGACCATCGAGGAGATTGGCAAGCTGAGGGAGGGGAGCCCCGTCTACCGCAGCATCGGGAGCTTGCTTGTTAAGGTCGAGGACCTCCCCGGCATGAGGAAGGAGCTCGAGGAGCAGAAGGAGACCCTCGAGGTGCGCGTCCGGACCCTGGAGAAGCAGGAGAAGCACATGAGGGAGCAGCACCAGAAGATGCAGGCCGAGCTCGAGAAGGAGCTCTCCGCCGTCCAGGGCCAGAAGGGATGATCGAGGAGCTGCGGAAGAGGCTGTCCCGCGGGGGATGGCTCATACTGCTGCACGCGAACGCGGACGTGGACGCCGTCTCCTCGGCTGCTGTGCTCGCGCTGACGTATCCGTCGTGCGCCATCGCCGCGCCCGCCGGGATCAACAGGGAGGCCAAGCGGCTCGCCTCCGCGCTCGGCCTGAGCGTGGACGAGGTCGAACTGAAGATGCTCCCCGGGAAGGTCGTCGTCATCGACACCGCCTCCCCCGAGATGCTGCCCGGGATCACTGTCCCTCCGGACTCGCTCGTCATCGACCACCACGCGCCCGTCGACGGCTGGGGGACTCAGTTCTACTATTCCGACCCAACGAAGACGAGTTGCGCGGAGGTGGCCATCGAGATAGTTCGCCCGAGAGGCATTTTCAAGGAGGCCGCGCACGCGGCGCTCTTCGGGATAATGGCCGACACGGGCGCTTTCAGGCACGCCAACGCCGGCTCGCTTAAGGCATTCGCCGAGCTAGTTGAGATTTCCGGCACGTCGCCGGAGCAGGTCTTCGAGTTCTTCTCCGACATCCCCGATGACATCTCGGTACGCATCGCGCGGTTGAAGGGGGCGCAGCGCATGCACTTCCAGCGCGAGGGGAATTTTATAATCGGCGCGAGCCAGGTGGGGGCGCACGAGGCGGACGTCTGCAAGGCGATGCTCCACTTAGGCTGTGACGTCGCCTTTGTTGGGCGGCAGGAGGAAGCGGACTTCCGGCTCAGCAGCAGGGCCAAGCAGCACGCGGTCGAGGCCGGCATAGACCTGGACAAAATCATGCGCAAGGTCGCCGAACCACTCGGATGGCAGGGGGGCGGCCATCCGGCGGCGGCGGGCATGGGCGGCAAGGGGGACGCGGAGGCGGCGACCAACTTCTGCGTGCAGACTGCGGGGGAGATGCTGAAGGAAGCTGGCAGCATAAAGGAACAGACTGATTAAAACTCGGTTAGCTCGAAGTACTTCCTCTATACAAATTGATTATCACAGGGTTATAACCAAACTATATTATTATAATGGGAAGAACATAGTTGTTGTATAGGAGGCGCATGGCGAGCAGAAAAGTGGGGAAAGGCATTGCCGTAATGGTATCCGTGATAATTTTGCTAGGTGCTGCCATTAACATCGCCGGCCCTACGGTTAGGGATGATACACAGGCCATTCCTGTGGCACTATCAGCAGCAATATCCCCGCCGATCAACAATTACACGATACGCGCGCCCATCCGAATCAATAACAATGCGGAGTTCACGCCACAGAACGGTGTGAGCGCAGGCGATGGCTCGCAGGGGAGCCCGTACATTATCGAGAACTGGGATATCAACGGTAGTGGTTACGGCTATTGCATATATGTCGGCAACACGACGATGCACTTCATTGTTAGGAACTGCTCCCCCCATCACGCGAGCGGAGGAACAGCGTCGCCCTACTATTATAACCGGGGGATAATTCTCTATAACGTCCAAAATGGTACGCTCGACAACAACAACGCCTCCTCGAATAATATAGCTGGCATATACATTCATTATTCAACTGGCAATACAATTGCCAACAATACCCTTTCGTTTAACAATATTTACGGGATTAGTCTATACAATGCCAGCAACAATTATATAGATAAAAATACGATCTCCGGTTCAATTGAAAGTGGGCTGTTTCTCGATTCTAATAGTAACGGCAATGTGATTCGTCAGAATGTTATGACTACTGTCGTAGATATCTTTCAATCTACAGGCAATATGATTTTAAACAATAGCATTACCAACTCCAATGTAGGTATAGTCCTCGACCAATCCGGTAATAACACCGTTTCATATAATGAGGTTTCTTCCTCGCAGTGCGGTATTTGCCTGGAGAACAGTAATCGAACTAGGTCATTCATAGCAACATACAACACCCAACCCAATGTTATTTCTCAGAACAACATCTTGAATAATAATTGGGGTCTTAGGGCTGAAACAGTGATTGGCAATATAATTTGTCAAAACAACTTCATCAACAACACGAACCAGGCATATGATAATACCGGCACAAACATCTGGGACAACGGCTTTCCATCCGGCGGCAACTACTGGAGCGACTACACTGGCATTGATGTAAAATCTGGTCCTCTCCAAGACCAGCCTGGCTCCGACGGCATCGGGGACACCCCTTATACGAACATCCAGGGCGGGGCTGGGGCGAAGGACAACTATCCGCGGATGTCTCCATTTCAGGCGAGCCCTGCCAACGCAACATTTTACAAGATTCCAGTTACCATCGGTTGGAACCTCATCTCGATTCCATTGTTTCCTATATCTACTGTGCTCTCAAACGTCCTGACCGATAGGGACGTTGACACTACTTGGGATAGAATACAATGGTACGATACAAGCAATACTGCGAACCATTGGAAACAGTATAATACGGGCTGGAGCGCGTCCCTTAACGACCTTTGGATTGTCAATCAAACAATGGGCGTTTGGATCAACATCATTACCGTGAGCGACAGTTTCCTCAACGTCAGCGGTACTATCGCCAATTCGACCTCAATCCCGCTTCACACCGGCTGGAACATGGTCGGTTATCCCTCGCTCTGCACTAACATGACCGTCGCCAATGCGCTCTGGGGCACTGGCGCGACCATGGTCGAGGTCTTCGACGCCGCCGCAACTTACAAGACGAAGGTGGTCGGCCCCACCTATATTATGAAGCCAGGGGAGGGCTACTGGGTCTATGTTCCAGCAGATACAATATGGACAGTCGATTGGTAATTATTCCACGAGCAGGTGAGCCCCGAACTTTTAGGTGCAAGCCTTTTCCTAAGGGGCGAGCCAGCGGAGTGGAATCGGAAAAGGCTTGCGGGTATTGGGTCTATGTTCCGGCCGATACCGTATGGGTAGTGGATTGGTAATTAGCCAGGGATATTTGCGGTGTAAATCTCAGCGTTTTCCGTCCCTACGCGTCAAATATTGACCCCAGGACGATGATGCCGGTCTTCCCTATCTCGACGGAGTGCTTCTCCATGCTGTGCTGGCAGGCCCTCATCTTTTCCACTTGCAGGAAGCGCACGAGCTTTCCCCTGCTCCTCTCCAGACCGAGCAGCAGTATGCCGTCCACGAGGAAGCCCTCGTTCCCGAGGAGCTGCGACTCGCCGCCGAGCGCCCGCTCCATGACGACGAAGCACACCAGGTTGTTGTCCCTGAGCATCTTGAAGAAGTAGAACATCTTCTTGCGCATGTTCGTGGAATCCTCCATGAGCGAGTACAGCGCACCCAGGGAATCCAGGGCGAACGTCGTGAACTTGGGGCCGTGCTTCTTCTTGAAGTGCGTGATCATCTTCTCTATGAACTGCAGGTAGTCGGTGGTAGTCCCGTCGTCGGCCATCCTGTCTATCTCGCGCAGGTCCGTGAAATCGGATATCTGCAGGTTCTGCGTCAGCGGGATGCCGAGGCTCTCCATGTTGCGCACGTGGCTCTCTACCGTCTCCTCCAGCGTGGTGTAGAGGCCGAACTCGCCGCTCTTCTCCAGGTACCTGGACATCAGGGTGTAGCAGAAGCTCGTCTTCATCGACCCCGGTGGCCCCGTGACGAGGACGATGGCCGGGGCCTGGATGTCGGTCTTGAAGACCTTGTCGAGCCCTTCGATCGAATCCTTGAACACCTTTCCGCCTCCTATGCCTCGCAATCTGTGAATGCCCTCTCCCATATTAACGTTATCGATGCCTCCCCCGTCAAATCCGATAGTTTTTTATGGGCGTAGCCCGTTCTGAGCCATAACGAGGTGCAGGCGATTTGGACGACGGCCAGCGCAAGCCGCGGTTGTGCCCGATATGCGAGGCTGAGGTCAAGCCGACCGACCTCACGTGCCCGTCGTGCAGCACCGACCTCACGCTCTTCGGCATGGGCGGCGACAAGCCCGCCGAGCCGGCCCCGGACGTGGTCATCGTCGGGGGCGGGGACAAGATAGACAATATTTTATCGAACCTGGGCTCGGAGAAGAAGGCCGCGCAGCCCGCCCAGACCTTCCAGTGCCCGGACTGCGGCACGTCATTGCCAGTCACGGCCAGCTCATGCTCCAAGTGCGGTCTCAACTTCGAGGGCATGGTCGCCGAGTGCCCGATGTGCCAGACACGGATGGACATCCGCGCCAGCAAATGCGCGAGCTGCGGTGCGGAGTTCGCCAGCGAGGAGTCCTCGCCGTCAGGGCCCGAACCGGCCAAGGAGGCGCCAAGGCCTGCGGCCCCGGCGGCTCCCGCCCAAAGGCCATCCACGCCATCGCCAACGGCCGCGAACCCCTTGCCAGCGGCGGCAGCGCCCGTTCCCCCGCCGAAGGAAGAGCCCAAGCCCACGGCGCCGCCGGCCGAGGCCATGCCGCAGGAGCCCGCGAAGAAGCCGGAGGCCGAGCTCACGTTCATAGAGCGCATGAAGATGCTGAAAGCGCAGCAGCAGGGCGCTTCGGCGTCCGGAGCCGCCCAGCCCAGGCCGTCCGCCGCTCCTGCCACTGGCGCGCAGAGGCCAGCCACTTCCCCGCAAACAGGCGCGGCCCCGGCCCAGAGGCCACCGGGCCCGGCGTTCGTCCCTCAGAGGCCTCCCGCTCAGCAGCCCGCAGCGCAGAAGCCGGCCACGCCCCCCGCGGCGTTCACGCCGAGGCCGCCGGCCGCGCCTCAGCAGAAGCCATCTCCGGCGATCCTCCAGCCGGTCCAGGGCGGGCCGACGATGAACCAGAACGCCATGAGGGACCTCCCTTCCCTCGTCGGCATAATCAAGGACGACCTCGCCCTCGCAAAGACGCTGGGCATCGAGGTCGCATCCTCGAGGGACATCATCAACCAGGCGATCCTGGCGGGGCGCAACAAGGACCTGAAGGGCGCGGTCGACCTCATCAAGAAGGGCAACGACGACCTCGCCGCGGCGTTCACAACAAACTTAAACTCGCAGCTGGCCGAGATCCAGCAGCAGCTCTCCGACCTCGGCAGCACCGGCGAGGGCATCGCCGAGATAAACGCGGCCCTGGCAAAGTGCAAGGCGGCGGCTGCGGAGCGCAAATGGGCCGACGCCTTCGCCGCCATCGGAGAGGCGCGCGCCAAGCTCCAGGCCACGGCAATGGACTACCTCGGCGCGAAGCGGGGCCTTGACGGGCTGAAGGCCGTCCTGGAGGACGGCTCGGCGCTTCGCCTCGCGCTGACCGAGATAAGGTCCCTGTACGAGGACGGCATGAAGGCCGCGTCCCGCAAGGACTGGGACACGGCGAAGATGCTCGTCGACCAGGGGAAGGCGGAGATGGTCAAGATACTCCCTGGCTTCATAGCCACCGAGATGCGCAAGGCCAAGGCCAGGCTGCTGGAGGTCAAGATGATGAACCTCGACATCGCCAAGCCCATCGGGCATCTCAAGGAGGCCAACGCCGCGGTCAAGGCAGAGGACTACGGGACGGCGCTGCACAACATCAGGCTCTTCAGGGAATCGATGCCACAGGACGCGCCCTAGCCGGTTATTATCTCGAGCTCGCGCTCTAGGGTCTTCTGCTCGTGCTCGCCCAGCGTGCCCGGCGCCAGCGAGAGCATGAACACGCACTTCAGCTCCGCGACCTCGTCGATGAGTCGCCTGAGGAACCTGAGGACGGCGTCGAAGTTGTTGCTGCTGATGAGGTACTCGAGCCCGTCGATGAGCAGCGCGGTGTTCTCCCCCGAGTTTATGACCTCGTCGATCTTGTAGATGAGCTTCTCAAGCGACGGGCCGATGACCTCCTCGGTGGCGCTCTCCCTGTCGGTGAGCCACAGTATCTTCGCCGCGAAGCTGTAGTTCTCCATGAGGCGCTGGGGCTTCGTGCGCGTGATGACGAGCCCCTTGTAGCCCTTTGCCACGAGGTCGGCGAAGAGCGCGAAGCACGTCGCGGGCTTGTTCTCCTCGACGAGGTAGCTGTGAGAGTTCCTGAGGGCCCCTTTCTGCGGGGGGATGGGCGCGCGGCGCATCTCCTCGGCGGACTCGATGTCGTCCTTGAGCATCTCGGTGACGGAATCGACGGTTATCTGCGTGTTCGGGAGCTGCGCGTACATCGAGAGCTTGGCGAGGGCGCCCTCGATCTTGCGTATGCTGCGGGGGATTAGCGTCGCGACCTTCCTCAGGACATCGGGGTCGAGGCGGAGCTCCATCTCCTCCGCCCTCTGGGCGAGTATGGCCACGCGCGTCTCAAGGTCCGGCGGCTGTATGTCTATCGTCAGGCCCGAAGAGAACCTGGAGAGCAGGCGCTCGGTGACCCCCGCCATCTCCTTCGGGGGCCGGTCGCTGGCGAATATCACCTGCCTCTCTGCCGCAATCATGTCGTTGAAGATGTGGAAGAGCTCCTCCTGCACGGCCTCGGTCTGCGCGAGGAACTGGGCGTCGTCGAGGATGAGCATGTCGATGCCTGTGAAGGACTTGCGGAACTGCTCGACGCTCCCCTCCTTTATCGCCCGCGTGAAGAGCTCGATGAAGTCGCTGGACGGAATGTAGAGGATGGACTTGCCCGGGTCCTTGCGGAGGTAGCTGTTGCCGATGGCGTTCAGGAGGTGGGTCTTCCCGAGCCCGGAGCCCGAGTATATGAAGAGCGGGTTGTACTTGGGGTGGTACCTCGTCACCACCGCCATGGCGCTCTGGTGCGCGAGGCGGTTGCTGTCGCCGACGATGAACCTGTCGAACGTGAAGTCGGGCTTGAGGCCCGTCTCGGGCTTGGGCGCCGGTTCCGCGCTTTTGATCGAGGACGGGACGTTGCCGCAAGTCGGGCAGGGCGCGCCGCCTTTTATCATCTTCCCGCAGACCTCGCACTTGACCAGGTCGGGGACGACCTCGCCGTGCGCGGGCGCCTTCGCCCCCTTCTCCTCGACGATGAGCGCCGCGCCCTTTGCCCGTTCCGAGAGCTTCTCGCGCAGGTAGGCCAGCTTGCGCTCGGCCTCCTTCCCCCTCAGGGGGTCCTTCAGGATTGCCCGCAGCTCGGCGATGTCGTCGTCCATCCCTTTCCCGTCGAGGGATATCAGCTGCGTCTCGACCGCCTTCAGCAGCGGGATGCCGGACTCGAACGTGACGAGCGCGGCCATGGCCTCCTCCGCGCCCTTCTCCCTCGCGGCCTCGAGCGAGGAGACGTCGTAGCCGTCCTTCCTGTACTGGCTTAGCTTGCTCTCTATCTCGCTCGTCTCGTCCTTTCCCCACGAGAGGCCGACCCTCGGCTCCTGCGCGGCGGGCCTGGCCTTAGGCTTTATGAGCGCGTCCGGGTACGCCGAGACGAGGTCTTCCACGTTCTCCCTTGGGACGACCTCGATTATCGAGTTGGGGTTGTAGGAGTCCTCCCACGAGCGCTTCAGGGCGTCCAGGCCGACCTGCGTGTCCTCGTTCCCGGAAGACGTTGTCGTATGGACCGCAAGGGCGATCTCGCCGTCCCTCATGACCACGTGGCCGGTGCGCAGGAGCGCGCCCATGTCGAGCTTGACCCTGACCTGGCCGGTGAACCCGAGCTTCTTGAGGCCCGAGAGCAGCCGCTTGATGATGTTGGGGCCGCCTGTCGCGGCCTGCACGCCCGTCCCGTCGGGCACGCCGGGTTGACCTTCCACAAGATTCGCCTGGCGGCATAATGGGCTGCAGCGTTATATATGTTTTGAGGAGGGCGCGCCCGGCCCGCATCTGGAGGCGGCTACTGGCGCCCTCATCCAAAGGGTTAATTAGCGGCCGCGCAATCCTCGTGCGAGCCCCATGACTGTCGGATACGTGCTTGTGACTGCCACGCCAACCAGGGAGCTGGAGGTATACGGCCAACTTCTGAAGATAAAGGGCGCCATCGATGTCTGCCCCGTCCTCGGCCCCGTCGACTTCATTGTCAAGATGGAGGCCGACGACCACGACGTCATCGCCGAAATAGTTTTAAAGAAGATAAGGATAATCTCAGGGGTCGTGAGCACCAAGACCTTCCTCGAGGACGAGTTCCTCAAGAACCTCCAGGGGCTCGCCGAGGGTGCGTAACCGATTTATAGCGCGCGGCCTTCTATGCCCTGCTGATTCCAATGAAGCTCATACTTCTTGGGCCGCCGGGGGGCGGCAAGGGGACGCAGGCGAAGAGGATCGTCGAGAGGCTCGGGATACCGCAGATCTCCACCGGGGACCTCCTGAGGGCCGAGGCCGCGGCCGGCACGCCGCTGGGCAAGAGGCTGAAGGAGTACATGGACGCAGGGAAGCTCGGCCCCGACGACCTGATAATAGAGATAATAAAGAAGCGCGTGGCGCAGCCCGACTGCAGGAAGGGCTACATCTTCGACGGCTTCCCGCGCACGATGCCGCAGGCGCAGGCGCTCGACACGTTCACGAAGGCCGACGTCGTGCTGAACATCAAGGTGCCCGACTCGGAGATAGTGCGCAGGCTCACCTCCCGCAGGACATGTAAAGAGTGCGGGGCGATATACAACCTTCAGTCCATACCGCCGAAGGTCGCGGGCAAGTGCGACAAGTGCAACGGAACCCTGTTCCAGCGCGACGACGACAACGAGAAGACGGTGACGAACAGGCTCAATATATATCACACGCAGACGGCGCCCCTCATAGAGTTCTACAGGGTGAAGGGGCTGCTCGTCGAGGCGGACTGCGCAGGCACCCTAGCGGAGAACAATGAGAAGGTGGACAGGGCGCTCGGAAAATGGTTGAAGTAGAAACTCTTCGCGTGACCGAAGTTTCCAACCCCTTAAACGAAGCTCAAAACCTTTATAGCTCTCCTTTTACATCTATTCGCTGATGGCGAGTGACTCGGTAAGTCATTTGGGGGACGACCGACTAGATGCTAAGGCGGTGTGCCCGATTCGTGCGCAGTATCCCCCCCGTCATGGATTAGATGTGTAAAAATTGGTTTTAGAAAAGAATGTACCTACAATCCTATAATAATCATCCCCAAATCTTCGACATTTTCTTTGTCGGAAAAAGCAATATATAACTCTCTGCCACTACTCGAACCATAAGTATAACCCATTACAAGCGAATCCTGTAATATAGATGTGGAAATTATAAATTCGTCACCCGCAGAAAGATAATTATCGTGATCGATATCATTATATGCAATCCAATCGTCACTGATATTGTTTGTTAGATTATCCACACTTCTTTTATACTTATCATTTATCACTGAACCTCCCGGAGCAGATTCACTTTGGTGTGATCTGCGCCCTGAAAACCCGACAAACACATCGTTTACTCTTAATTTTTCTCTTAATTTATCATAACTGGACTGCACCCTCATTAGTGGACGCTAAGTCAAGCAACACTATATAATTCCTCCTGCTGCTCGAACTCGATCGGGGATTTGTACCCGAGCGAGGAATGCATTCTCTTGCTGTTGTACACATCGTCGATGAACCTTCCGAT
>JACRNV010000010.1 GCA_016214785.1 Methanobacteriota archaeon | reverse complement strand
TCTTATGCTCTGTGCGCGTGTTATACACATATCATACACATCTCTTTCATATCTTCAAATTGTAGAGAAATGAAAAATCCAAGTCCCGCGACGCAACAGTCATTTTAAAACCCTAAAAGTCCCGTCAACGCAACAGAACCGTCGGGCCAAAGATACCCATACAGCACAAAAAAATATATATGGGCCTGTTAATGGCGTGCAAGAAGGCAAAGTGCCGAGGTCTGGCATTGCTAAAAAGAACGCTCGCGTGCGCAGCCCTGTTCCTCGCTCTGGTAGTCCTCATACCATCGAGCGCGAGCGCCGCGGAGGAGGGGGTCTTCGAGCGCTACGAGACCATGCCGTTCCAGCCCGGCACGCTCGTAATCCCGATGGACGCCGGGCAGAAAGACGTCCTCTCGGCATTCGGGTTCGTGCATTCGCTCCTGCGCAACGGAACGGCCGTCCAGCGAATAATCACCCCCCCTGACCTGTGGCTCGTGACCGAGGCGAGGCCGGACGGCGCGAACTTCTCCGGCGGGCCGTTCGTCATCAGCGAGCCGAACTCCACCGCCATCAACGCCGTCCACGCGCTCTTCCCCGATGTCACGGTCGATGCAACCAAGGAGACATTCGTCTCAACGCGCGTCTATTCCATCCTCGGGCCGACGAAGGTGCTGCTCATCAAGCCGTGGAGCGAGTATTCGAGGCACGGAAGGACCGAGCTCCTGCTCGACAGCCTCAGGATCCCCTACGCCATCAGAACGACGCTGGAGATAGACCTCAGGCCGGACACGATGCTCGACTACGACCTCATTATCGACGACGACGTCGGCTGGGACGGCACGATGAGCGCGAAGACGACGTCGATGATGCGCACGGCCGCCTTCGGGGGGAAGAACATCATCTACACCGACAAGGCGATGAAGGACTCGGCCATCGCCTTCCCGAAGATGGTCACTGTCGTGCCCGGATCGCTCGGCGCGTTCGATTGCAGGTTCGTCCCCCACGAGGAGTCGCCGGCGCAGTACTCCGGCCCCGAGAACATATCCATCCGCAGCAGCACCAACCACATAGACCCGTGGATAATCCGCAGGCCGGTGAGCGCCAAGGTGCGCGTGCTCATAGACTGCGAGGACTACGGCGGCGACTACCGGATAATGGCCGCCTACTTCGCATACGGCAAGGGGAGCGTGGAGATGCTTGCCTACCACCCGGAGGACCAGTCAGGGCTTTCGTACATCCTCACCAGCGTCTTCTATGGCAACAGGTTCATACAGGCGCCGCCGGCGCCGGTGAAGGCCATGATGCCCCCCGCGCCGGACGGCTCGGGGATGCCGCTGCCGGCGGCGCTGCCGCCGCCGCCGCCACCGCCGCCGCCGCCGCCGGGGCTGCCGGTGGCCACTGCGATACCCGCGCAGTACCTCTTTGCGGGCTTCGCTGGCATAATAATGGCCGACCGCCTCAGGAGCCGCGTGAGGCCCAAGATAGCCCTGAGGCAGAAGCACGTGGTGAGCGCATGAGGCCGCTGGCGATCTTACTGGCACTGACGATGCTCCTGCCTGCGATGGCCATGGCCGGCCAGCGCGCGGAGGCCGCGGACTACATAGGCTGGCAGGAGGAGACCTTCGAGAGGAACGTCAAGCTCGACTACGGGCCGAAGTCCCCCACGCCGACCGAGCCAGTCGTCGTGAGCATAGAATCGCTCGACTCACGCGTGTTCATCCAGGTCGCGTACCTCTATCTCACCATAAAGCTGGTCGAAGGGCGCACGGTCACGACCGGGCTCTCGTTCAGCAGGGTCAATGCAACGGCCATGACGTGCACGCTGTCGTCATACGCCAACGGGACCGTCGTCACCTTCTACGTCAACGTCCTCGACTACTACAACGTCCCGCTCATATCCCAGAACTACACCTACTCGGTCTACGGCTCCGACAGGCCGGGGGGCTGGCTGCACAGCGAGTTTCAGCGCAATGTCCTCCTCAACATGTCATCCATCTCCCCCAATGCGACGGAGCAAGTGCACGTCACCATTGATTCCATCGAGAACAACACCGTCTACGGAGCGAACCTATACATAGTCTTCGAGGCGGAGCCGGGGAAGCCGCAATCGGGCGGTTTCCCGTTCCGCGTCGTCAATGCGACGGCGATGGAGGTTGACATTCCAGGCTATCCAGGCGGCACGAAGGTCAGCTTCTGGGTCGCCGCCTGGGACAAGTACAACAACCTCACGGTATCGCCGTATTACAACTACACCGTGCAGGAGGCGCAGAACTACACCGCGCACGACTTCGTCCCCTCAATGGACCTCTGGGCGTTCCCCGGGCTCGCGGGCGTGGTCGTCCTTGGCGTCATATCGTACGCAGTCATGTCGCGCAAGGAGAAGCGGCGCAGGGAGCGCGGCGACGACTACATGAAGGGGGGCGCGAAGTGACGGCCTTAGACATCAGTGAGGCTTCGCGCCCTTGTATAGGCAAGGATCGGCGCCGACTGACAGTGAGAATGGACGGAGGCGCGAGCTGATGGCCGAGCCCAGCGACGCCGCTACCGTGCCGGCCGAAGGCCTGGGCAGCAGGCTCTTCTCTCCTGGCCAGACGAACGGCCTCGCCAAGAGGCTGGCCAAGCTCTCGCAGGACACGAAGGTCGCGAGGGCCTTCTCGTTCTTCGCGCTCGGGGTTTGCGCGGGCCTGTGGATTCCCTTCTATCCAGTCTGGATGGCGCTGCTCATCGGGGCGCTCTCCGGTCTGATTGCATATCGCTTCCCTATCCTCTCCTTAATCCTGGGCTCGATGTTCGCAACGGCGGCCGCCGCGTCGCAGTCGCCCGAGTTCGGTCTCGTTTTCCTGGTAGTCAGCCTCATCGTCCTCTTCTGCAGCCTCTTCGACTGGAGGTTCGGTCTCGTCGTGCTGCTGGCGCTCTTCCTCTCGCGCACGGGGCTGAGCTTCGCCGTCATACTCCTCGCGGCCGCGCTCCTGCCCGTGTTTCTCACGGTTTCGGCAGGCATCACAGCGGCCTTCACGATGGTTATAGTGTCGTCGTGCGCCAACCTCGACATGCTCGGGCTCATTGTGGCCGCCCCGCACTCGGGGAGCTTCATGCTCTTCTATCCAACCGATGGTGCCGCCTTCCTGCCCGGTAACATCCTTTCCGCAATCAACTCGATGCAGTTCGCCGACCTTAATATAATATCTGGGGTCATGGCGGCGAACCTCGGGGCGTCCATAGTCCCGTACCTGTCAATCTTCGTCTGGGGCTTCGCGGCCCTGGCCATGCACGCCGCAGTCCAGAGGCCGAAGCTCACGTACATCCAGCGGGCGGCGATGGCGACTATGGCGAGCGTCGCCATAGCGCTCGCCTACGTCGCGAGCATGGCCGCCTTCTCGCTGGATGTCATTCCGCTGCCTGTCACGGCAGCCATGCTGGTCGCGATATCGGGGCCCGCGCTCCTCTGGACGGCGCTCTGGGCGCGCGACCACTACGCCGAGCACTTCATGCTCCAGGTCAGCGGCGGGAGCGTCGGGCGAAGGGTCTCGGAGATGACCGAGCTCGGCAAGAGCAGCTTCGAGCTCATAGGCGGCCTTTCCGACGTAAAAGCGGACATGAAGGAGTCCATCATGGTCCCGCTCCTGAGGCCCGAGATGGCCAGGCGCTTCGCCATCGACCCGCCGAAGGGAATCCTGCTCTTCGGGCCGCCCGGCTGCGGCAAGACGATGCTGATGAAGGCCCTGGCCAACGAGCTGAGGGTCGAGATGATTACCGTCAAGTGCTCCGACATCATGTCCAAGTGGTACGGGGAGAGCGAGTCGAAGATCGCCGAGCTCTTCGAGACGGCCAAGAAGCGCAGGCCGTCCATCATATTCTTCGACGACCTCGAGGCCATGGCCAAGAACAGGGACTTCTACGCCGGCGACGACGTGACCCCCAGGCTCCTGAGCATCATTTTATCGGAACTCGACGGCATGGACCGCTCGTCCGGCATGATACTCGTCGGCACGACGAACAGGCCAGAGATGATAGACCCCGCGCTCCTCAGGCCGGGAAGGTTCGACAAGGTCATCTACGTCCCGCCGCCGTCGCGCGAGGAGCGCATCGACATCATAAAGGTCCATCTGGCGGAGAGGCCGGTCACTGAGGGCCTGGACATCAATGAGGTCGCCAGGAGGACAGAGCGCTACTCGGGCGCCGACCTGGCCAACGTCGTGCGCGAGTCCGCCGTCCTTGCGATGAAGCGCGAGATAGAGGGCCAGGCCGGGAGCAAGATAACGGCCGAGGACATGCTCATGGTCGTCGGGCGCGTGAAGCCCAGCATATCCCTCACGATGCTCGAGGAGTACGAGCTGCTGAAGGCCGGCTACGAGCGCAAGATGCACCACATCGTCAGGGAGGAGCGCAAGCTGGCCGTGCCCTGGAAGGACATCGTCGGCGCCGACCGCACGAAGCAGGACATCAGGGACTACGTCGAGCTGCTGCTGCGCAGGCCGGACGTCGTCGCCGGCTTCAAGCTCAAGCCCGGGCGGGGCATACTGCTCTTCGGCCCGCAGGGCTGCGGCAAGCGCCTCATAGTGCAGGCGAGCGCGCGCGAGCTCGGCCTGCCGGTCCAGCAGGTCAATTGCTCCGACCTGGTATCCCCGTTCGGCAACGCCCCGCCCGTCCGGGAGGCGTTCCAGAGGGCGCGCGAGAACTCCCCGTCCGTCATCATTCTCGAAGAGATTCATCACGTCGCCTCGAAGGCCGCGCTGGAGAGCCAGGAGGCGCGAAGGGTGCTGGGGCAGATACTCGCCGAGCTGGACAACGCAGACGCCAAGGGGCACGTCCTCGTGGTCGCGACTACGCACATGCCGCAGATGCTCCAGGGCGACCTCCTGAGGCCCGGGCGCTTCGACAAGCTCTTCTACGTGCCCGCGCCGGACGTGGATGCCAGGGAGCGCATGTTCCGGAGGCTGCTGACGGGCCTCCCCCTCGCAAAGGACGTGGACGCCGCGCTGGTCAAGAGCCTCGCGCAGCGGGCGGACGGCTACGCGGGCGCGGACATAGCCGCGGTCGTTGACGAGGCGAAGCTCATCGCCGTCGTGGGGAACGACGGCGGAAAGGAGCCGCTGATATCGCTCAAGAGCCTGGAGAAGGCCTTCGAGCGCATCCACCCGTCAGTGACGGGGGAGGAGATGGACGGCATCGAGGCGTTCATGGCCGGGCGCAAGGTGAGGGTCTGAGATGGACGCTGTGCTCGTCCTGTTGATTGCGGCATTCATCACGTTCCTCGTGCTGGCGTTCATAGCCATCAAGGTGCCGCGCGGGCGCCACGACTGGGGGAAGGACAGGGCCGAGACCGCGAGCCTCGTGGCGACCGGCCTGACGTTCCTGGCGCTCTTCCTCCTGCTCTGGTACCTCTCGGCCACGATAGAATGGCCGGCCGTAACAACAATGCTGTTCTACGGCGGCGTCGTTCTTGTGGTTTCCTTGGTCATCGTTGCACTCATCGCGCCGGACGGCTTCAAGCTCGAGTTCGCGAGGGAAAAGGGGAAGGAATGAGCGCCACTCAATGTACCAGTATAATGGAAAGATATCCATTACTTTGAATCAATTTTATTTTCAGGGACGGGCTTTGATTTAACCTCTTCTAATATTAATTTTACAGCTTCAAATGTCGCCGAATCCAACTTTTCTATTTGTAAATAGTCTCCAGTGGCTAAAGCATTCGTTGCAAAGATGAGCGGTCTGAGCCTTTTTGTAATCTCTTCCCCGTGAATCTTAACAGCAATCTCGCAAACTTCTCGTGTAAAAGTAAAATATTGACTTTGTAACCATTGCTTGATAGCAGTTGTAAGCTGTGACACAATCTCATCCATATCCGCAACATTTCTCAATCCTAACGCCACCGTTCCGACCGCTTCTTCAGAGCGGTTTAAACGAATTAAAATGTCCGCTTTCCGAATATATCCCTGAAATGAATTATGATCGAATCCTAATCCCTTATCATAGGCCGCGAGTGCCTCCTCATACCGCAGTAGTTTAGACAGCCTATTCCCTTTATTAATCATCGCCTTTGCGACCTTCTCAAGCAATGATGGCTCGGTCGCTGTACCAAAGCGCTTCACGACCTCATCATAATTAGCAATGGCTTCCTCGTTGCGGTTGAGCGCACCGAGCGTAACGCCCTTGTTGAACATCGCCATTGCGACCTGCTCCAGCAACGATGGCTCGGTCGCTGTACCAAAGCGCTTCACGACCTCATCATAATTAGCAATGGCTTCCTCGTTGCGGTTGAGCGCACCGAGCCTATTGCCCTTGTTGAACATCGCCATTGCTGTTACTTCATGCTTTAGATTGAGATTAATTGCTCTATCGTAATATTTTATTGCCTCGTCATACACTTTTTCTCTGGATGCAATAATTCCAAGTTTGTAATATGATTTCAGGCATGCTACTTTATCATTATGACTCATTTTTTCTCGTGTTTCACACTCTTTTATTACGTCCATTAACTGGCGCCTGGCCCCTTCAGTATCCTCCGTCTCCTTCAGCATTTTTGGGACTTCTTCAACCATATAATTTAGTGCAATTTCTTGCATTGGAGTTGCCATTAACGCTTCTGCAAAGTATGAAGTTCTTACTGCAATGGCATGTGCGGTTTCTCGCTCACCTTTACCCAAATGCTCTGAGAATGCAACTTTCATATTTTTTAACTCGTCAATCAGATCGGTTGGAGTCTGTTTGTACCATTCTCTCAGAAACTCCACGATGTGCCTATTTTTACTCCGGCCTTTGGAGTTATACCTCATCTCATACCAAATGACGAATAGTTTGTCCCGGACTTCGTATGTAGTTTCCTTCCTTTGACGCATTTCTTCGAACTCTCTGGCCCGGAGCATCCCTCTGTTTCGTAAACGTGAGACTGCATCTGTCACATTGTTTAGGGCAATCTTTTTTCCTTGGTTTTGAAGATTCCTACAAATATCCGAGGAAGTGCCTGCTCCACCGAGGTTCATGAATGCATCGAGCACCATTTCTTCCCGTGGTGGTAAATTGAGAATGATTCCGTCCCTGTAGAATGTTGTGAAATTTTCCAGCAATTTCTCGAACTCGGCAATCACATTCTCAAGCTGAGTCTCTGTAATAATCTCATATAGGAACATCGCGATGCGTGGGGTTCCGCCAGAAAGGGTAGTTATCGCGCGGATGTTGACCATTCCATTCTTCAGTTTCTCGCGCAATGATGGATCGCCGTCTATCTCTGCCCATCTACTTATAAACATCTCAAACTCATTATCTGTAAATTCATCTAGATGGATGTTTTCAAAGAAATTGAAAAATACTCGCTCATAATCTGTGATATCTCTGAATTCTTCTGCGGCCGTCCCTATTAGTACGAGGAAATTTTCGTTCATGAGTAAATCTCTGAATCTGCCAAGTTCTATTTCATCATCAATATATCGAGAGATAATATAATTTAAATTATCAACGAGCACAAGGATTTTTTTTCCGGTCTTCTTATGAATGTCATTGATTGTTTGTAAAAGTACGTTTTCGCCTTTCTCTCGTAGGGATATATCTGGTTGCTCCCCCAATTTTATTAAAATATGCGCATAGAAATCGGCTAGGGAACATATTCCTCTCTCTTCTTCGTCGAAGATAGCTACTGAAAATAAGTCCCCCATTTGCATTTGAACTTTGTATTTAATCATCCGTAGCATATGGGTCTTCCCGCTTCCGCGGGGCCCTATTATGAGGATGTGGTTCGTACTCCTGCTCCTAGTGGATGCTCGAAGCTGGCCAAGTATGTGCTCTAGGATTTTCTCTCTCCCAACAAAGGTTTCAACAATGATTTTTTCATCGGCAGCCATTGGGTTCCATGGTCGACGAATTCTTACTCTATTTGGTGACATTTTTTACCACCTAAATAAAGTATCAATATTTTTACCAATGTCTGAAAAAGTATTAACATTACCATCCCATTTATCTAGAGATTCAGCATATTCTATCTCAACATCATGTACCACATTTTTCATCTTTTCTTCGATTTTCCGAGTACTACCTCTCCCAATAACTTTGCATGAAAGAACCAAGGCATCTCCAGTTGAAATAAGCCACGATTCTCCTTCGAACTCAACCTTTTTTAATGGTGTGGTAAATCCTATATCTCGGGTATACATAAGAAGAGCGGTTTGCATACTTGATATCAATTCTGGATCTTTTGAAAGAATCGAATTGCCATGAATTTTATAATAGATATGACTCCCATCTTTTTTCATAGTAATAAATGCCTCGCTGATATAGGCTTTATCTTCTGGAGGATGCCATCGTTTCCACCATTCTCTCATCACATCGATGGCAAAGTAATATTTGATAGAACCATATCTTCGAGCAACATAGAATTCATTTTCTAAATCAGCCATCAGATTGTCAAAACAAGCTTTATCATGCGAACGTGTATACTTTTGAAATAAATCAAATGCATCATTCTCATCTAGTTCTCCTATAGCCGCAATCGTGGCTAATATTTCCCTTGTCGCCCGGATGTGGGATTTTTTTACTAAACCATACTTCTGAACTCTTTCATAGAAATATGAAAAATGATTCGCTCCTTCTCCTGTAATAACGTGTTCGCGATAGGTTCTAATTACATCTGCTTTCGATATTTTTCCAATATATCTATGTTTCAAAGCAGCTATTAGAAGATTAATAAAATACGGGTAGGATTTTTGAAAAAGTTGTATTATTAGTTCATTTGCATTAGGTTCAAGATCGATATGTTTCGGCGGTAAAATCGCTTCTAAATACATTTTCATGGTCTCGGCATCGAATGGTTCAACTGGCAATCTATAAAAGTCTCCTATGAGATCTGAAGCGTTTATTGAGCGTAAAACCATATCAATACTCGTTGAACCACCTATTATGAACCTTACTTTGGTATTGTATACAGGATTATCTCGTAAACCTTTAAATAAACGGAGAACTCTAATTACTTCGTTCTTTTGTTGATCTCTCAGCATGTAATCTATTATCGAAGAGAATTCGTCTAAAATGATTATTAGTATTTTATCTTCAGTATCGGAAAGATGGGCTGCAGCACATACTTGAATTTCAGAATATACTGTCTGTAGTTCTCCCAATGTATGGCAGTTATAATATTTAATACTAAAACCTGGATATAAATCTTGCTCATCCAGTAATTTTTGCATTACAGAGGTTTTACCAGCCCTTCTTGGAGCAACTAGGAGAACACTTGATCTTTTTAAAACATCTCGAAGGGTATCCATTAACTTCTCTTGATTAAAGAAGTCTTCTCCGCGAACAACTCCTCCTATCGATATTTCCATTTTACATCTCTCCTGCGCAGCTTTTTTGATGCGCATCTAATTTGCGGCGCATCATAATACTTGTTTTAATATTAAAAAGTATCTATGTATCTTAGGATATATACTAATCAACTTTATTAGTGAAATGGTTGATGTCGAACGCGATTCAGCTCTCTACTATTGGGAGGTGTAATCGATGAATGGAAAGCGATGATAGTGTCGCTCATCGCGCCGGACGGCTTCAAGCTCGACTTCGCGAGAGGGAATGAATGAGTGGAGGGTATCACTAACCCCTTAAAATACGACGTCAATGTGTATGTAACAACAGATTCTCGAAATTAAGGGTGAGGGGTTAAGTCGTCTGCCGCTCAATCATAGATGAGTAGGGTTCGGCTCCTCGTTTAGGTTTTCAAGAAGGGTGGTACGAGGAGCCATGTGATTCTGTGGGTTATTTTTTCTCCTGCTCTATGAGGTCCTGCCCCTGGGGCATGTCCTGCTCGTCCTGGCTCTCGGGCGCCTGCGTGGCCGTCGCGGGCTCGTCGAGCTTCTTCTCGAACTTTAGGCCCGCGCGCTGAGCCAGTATGCGGCGTATCTGGTCCTTGCTCTTTGCGCCGAGGCCGAAGTACTCTAGGAACTTCTGGCCGGTCTCTAGGGAATAGCCGTGACCCTTGTGCCTGATGAGGACAAGACCCTGCTTCTCGAGGTACTCGGCGTGCTCCCAGGCCTTCGGCCCTGCCATCTCCACCAGGTCCTTCTTGGTCATGGGCTGGTAGTAGGCGACGAGCGCGGCCACCTTCAGGGTCGCGAGGCCCATCTCCTTCCGCGCTATCTTCTGCGTAGGCTGGGAGTACTCGTCCTTGACCTGCATGGAATACCTGGAGCCGGACTTCACAATCTCTATGGCAGTCTCGCGCACCCTGAACGCCTTAAGCAATTTGCGCATCCCCTTGCGCACGTCGGCCTCGTCCAGGCCGGTGGCTGCTGAGATATCACCGACGGACAGCGGCTTGCCGGCCGAGAAGAGCGCAGCCTCGATTATCCCCTTCGGGTCCAACTCACGCACCCTCCAATGTCATGGAGCCAGGCATGTCGGCGCCGATCTGCGGGGCTCCCGACGGAACAGACGAAGCTAGCATGCTCGTAGACGCATTTGCCAGCATTTCTGCAGCGGCAACTGCGCCAGCCGGCTCGGCCGCCGGGCCTTCCATCCCGACGTTCGCGGAGGCGGGTATGCCGAGGCTCGCGTGCGCGGCCCTGCTGTCGGCCACGTCCTGGGCGGTCTGGCCGACCTGGAGGTTCTTCACGTAGATCTCGCCGTACGGCAGCGAGTCCTGCGAGAGCTTTATGCGCCTCTCCTTTGCTAGGAAAAGGACAGAGACGAAGACCGCCACCCTGTCCCAGGGGTCGTCCTGGTAGAGGGACTTGAGCGGTATCGGCTCGCCGTTGAACATGCATATCCTCTCCCAGGTCATCCTGATGTCCTCCTGCAGGCTCTCGCGGTGGAGCTTCGCGCCGATGTTAGGGTCCTGCCCGCGAGCGGCGTCCGCGGCCTCGCGCGCGCGCCTCAGGTTTTCGTTCATGAGGATGTCCTGGCGCGCCTCGCCGAGGGCGTCGATGAGTTCCATCAAAGTAACGGGCCTCAGGGCCTCGGAGCGGATGGCGGGCGAGAGGGCCGCTGTCTGCGATGAGAGGATGGCGTCCCTGTAATCCAGGTCCTCCGGGACGGTGTAGATGTCCCCCATGTCCCACATCGGTATCTCCGCCGGCGTCGGGGGCTCGGCGGCGCCGAGTATCTCGGTGCTCTGCATCCTCAGGATGCTCCAGGCCATGAGGACGAGCTTGCCGGCGATGACGAAGTTCACCTCGCTCTCGCTCCGGATGCGCTTCATGTAGAGCTTCGTGAACTCGGCCAGGTCTATGTTCCAGGGGTTGAACTGCTGCTCCTCGACGAGCTGGAAGGCGATGCTGATGGCCTTCTCGATGGGGTCCGAGGAGATTATGTGCATCCCCTGCTCCATCTGGCGGACCATCTCCATGTACTCGTTTATCTTGGCGTCGTCTCCGTCCTCCTTCACAATCGCCTTGTGGAAGAGGAGGTGGCTGTAGACTGCGTCCCATTCTCCGGTCATTGTCTCACTCCTATGCCGCCGCTGCCTCCTTGGGCTGCGGCCTCTCCTTGATGGTGCTGATGTCAACGTCCATGACGATGTCCGACAGGCCGGGCTGGCTCATGGTGACTCCGATCTTCATCGGCGCCTCGTTGAGGGTCACGTGCCTGAGCGAGACCTGCAGGAACTGCGCGCTCTGCGAGTTCCTGTGGACCATCTTCGCCACGCGCTCGGCGTTCACGGAGTCCAGGTTCTGGTCGACCTCGTCGAGCAGGTAGAACGGCGACGGCATGAACTCCTGTATGGCGAATATGAACGCCATGGAGACCAGGCCCTTCTCGCCGCCGGACAGGGCCTCTATCCTGAGGACCTTCTTCCCCGGCGGGCGGGCCTTGATGTGCAGCCCGCCCTCGAACGGGCTCTCCGTGTTCTCGAGTATCAGCTCGGCCTCTCCGCCGTCCGAAAGCTCGTTGTAGACGCGCTTGAACCTCCCGTTGATGCCCTCGAAGACCTTCAGCAGGCCGGCCTTCTTCTTGCCGTTTATCTCCTCCACCAGGTCAACGAGGCGCTTGCGCTCGTCGTTCAGGTGCTTCAGCTCCTCCTTGAGCTGGTCGCCGCGCACCTTCTGCTCCTCGTAGGTCTCAAGGGCTTTCATGTTGACGTCGCCTAGGCGCTGCATGCCTGCCTCGCACTCGGAGATTGTGTGCTTGAGCTCCTCGATGGGGGGTATCTTGTCGGTGCTCTCGAGCTTGACCTTGCTGAGGGCGTCCTCGGCCTCCGCGATGCGCCCCTCCGCGCCCTGCAAGTCCGCCTTCAACGTCGTGATGAAGTCCTGCTTGGCCTCGAGCTTGTCCGATGCCTTGTTAATCTGGGCCTCGATGTCGGTCGCCAGCTTGTAGGCCTCGTCCCTCCTCGCGGTGAGGCTCTTGAGCGCGCTGTTCATCTGGTCCTCTATCTTCCTGTTGGCGTCGAGCTCCTTCTTGATCTCCTGGAGCTTTTTCTCGCTCTCCTTTGCCGCCTTGTCGCAGTGGCTTATCTCGGTTTCGAAGGTCGAGACCTTCGCTGCGATCTCCCTGAGCTGCTCCTCGGTGAGCTTGACGTCGCCGATGTGCTTGCTGAGTATAGCGTGGATGTTGACTATCTCGGTGGAGAGCGCGTTCGTCACCTTCTGTATCTCGCGCATCTCCCGGCCTATCTCCTGGGGCGTGGCCTTCTGCAGCCTGTCGTTGGCCGCGGCCCTCTCCTTGGTAAGCTTCTCGATGTCCGCCGTGAAGCGCTCGACGTCCTTGACGACGTTCTGCAAGGCCTTCTCGGTGTCTGCGAGATATCTGTTCGCGGCATCGAGCTGCTTGGATATGGCTGACATGGCCTCCTTCGCCCTGGCCAGCTCTTTCTCCATGACGCCGATTTCGACGCCCTTGCCGCCGGTCGAGACATTCCGCTCCCTGAGCCTCAGCTCGGCCTCGGAAAGGGCGGTGCGTGCGGTGACGAGTTCAAGGTTGACCTTCTCTAAATGGGCCGTTGCGTCGCGCAGCTGCCTGGCGACGTCCTCGAGCCTCTTCGAGTCCGAGCCGCCGAGCCTGACCATCTGCTCCTCCTTCTCGCCGCCGATGATGGCGCCGCTGGCCTCTATGAGCGCGCCGTCGATGGTAACGAGCCTGACGCCGCCCATCAGCCTGCGCGCGCTGGTCAGGTTGTCGACGACGATGGTGTCCCCGAAGACGTACCAGAAGGCGCTCCTGTACTTCTCCTCGAACTTGATCAGATCAATTGCGAACCCCTGCGCTTCCTTGACCGCCATGAGGGCCTTGCCGCGCGGCCGGCCGTCGAGCATCTTGTTCAACGGCAGGAAGGCCGCGCGCCCTGCCCTCCCTCTCTTCAGGAGGTCTATGGCCTTCGCGGCGGTCTCGTCATCTTCGACGACGATTGCCTGCATCCTCGGCCCGGCTGCGGTGTAGAGGGCGGTCTCGTACTTGCCGTCCACCTTCGCCAGCTCGGCGATGGTCCCGTGTACGCCCTTCAGCTCCCCCTTGTCCCTGGCCTCGAGGATGATGTTGACCGCGCGCGTGTAGCCCTTGCGGACGGAGTCCTGCGCGTCCGACTCGGCCTTGAACTGCGCGTACTCCCTACTGAGGCGCTTGACGGCGGCGTCGAGCTCCGTCGACTCCTTCGTCAGCTCGAGCTCGCGCTTCTTCGCATCGTGGAAGTCGTCCGTGAGCTTCTTGATCTCGCCGTCCGTGGCCTTCGAGTCCTTCCTGGCCTCCTTCATGCGCCAGTCCATGTCCTTGAACTGGAACTCGGCAGTCTTGTGCTCCTCCTCGAGCTGCGCGGCCTGCTGCAGCAACCTGTCCTTCTGCGCAGCGAGCCTGTCCTTCTCGACTATGAGAGCGCGCAATTTGTCTCCCTTCTCGTCGATGTCCTTCGTGAGCGCGATGAGAGACTTCTGCAACTCCTTGACCTCGGCGTCCGAGCCGGCGGCGTGGTTCTCCAGCTCCTTGTAGCGCTTCTGGTGGCCTTCGAGTTCGGAGGTGAGTTTCTTGTGCTGCGCCTCTGTCTCGTCGTGCGCGGCCTGCGCCTCCGCGAGAGCCTTCTTAAGTTTCGTCTCTTCTTTTTTAATCTTGGAAATTTCATCCCTGTCGAATTTCGCCCTCTCCATTGACGAGTTGACCGCGTCCTGCGCGCGGGCCTCGTCGACGTTGAGCTGGTCGAGCTTCGCGCGCACGGCCTTCGATTCGTCGGTGCTGCGCGACTGTATCTCCGCCTCGAGGCGCTTGGTCTCGTCCTGGGCCTTGAGGAGATCTTCCGCGAGCCTGCTCCGGGACTCGGCCATCTTCGCCACGTCTGCGTCGCCCTTCTCTATCTGCTTCCTCAGGCCGCTGATCTGGTGATCGAGCTGCTCGCGGTTCTTGAAGACTATCTGCGCGTTCGCCAGGTCGAGGCGCTCCTTGAACTCCCTGTACTTCAGGGCGTCGCCGCGGTCGTGCTCGAGCTGCTTGAGCTGCGCGCCTATCTCGTCCAGAATGATCTGTATCTTGCCGAGGTTCTCCTCCACGGTCTTGCGCTCGCCGTCCGCCTTTGCGATGTCCGCGTCGAACTTCGTGATGCCTGCGATGTCGTCCAGGATGCGGCGGCGCTCCACCGCTCCCATCTGGATTATCCTGTTTATATCTCCTTGCTGTATGAAGTTGTAGCCGTCGGCGGAGAGGCGCGCATGTGAGAGCAGGTCGTCGAAGTCGGCGAGCTGCGACCTGCGACCGTTGATGAAGAAGTTGGAGCTGTAGTCCGACGCGTGCCCGGGGGTGAGCCTTATGTGGCGCGTGAGCTCGACCTCCTTCTCGCCGGTTGGCAGGACGTTGTCCGAGTTGTCGAAGAGGAGGGACACCTTGCACTCGCTGGCGGCCCTCTTGCTCGGCCCGCCGTTGAATATCAGGTCGGGCAGCTTGCCGGCCCTGATGGCGCGCGAGCTCTTCGGCCCGAGGACGAAGAGGATTGCGTCAGAAATGTTCGACTTGCCGGAGCCGTTTGGCCCTGTTATGGCCGTGTAGCCAGGCAGCAGCGGCAGCTCTATCCTTTTCCCGAACGACTTGAAGTTCTCCATCACTATCCGCTTGAGGTACATTTTCTCACCTCTACGAGCGGATGGGCGTTTGCGTTCTTCGCGGACGAAGCATTCCCGTCGAGGGATAGCTTCGTCTACGCAAGGATTCCGCCCCAGAGGGCGGATGCCTTGCGCGCACGAAGCCTTGCCCCGTCGGGGGCGGCTTCGTGAACGCGAAGATACTGTCCCGGCGGGCAGATTCTTCGCGCGCATCCCATCCTGCGAGTCCGACACTTGTCAGACAATTAGGGGATATATAACAGACAGTATATATAGATTTCGGTCGCCAGGGCTTTGCTGTACTATCCCGAAATAACTTCCGCTTCGGGATGCGGGGTCATAATGACCGACGAGATGACCCCGAAGGCATGCGGAAGCTGAACAAGCGGAAGGTTCGGTGGATCGTCAAGGAGATGGGTAAACGCGAACTGACGGCC
>JACRNV010000043.1 GCA_016214785.1 Methanobacteriota archaeon | reverse complement strand
CCACACCGAGAGCCGCAGACCGCTATTGACATGGCCAGCGACGGAAGAATCAGCTTCGGGGACTCCTCAAAGGTCTCTGAACGACTTCGCCAACTAACCTTTGAGGATACCCCACCATTTATGGTGGGGAGCACTCATTTTGGTTCTTTTCATCTATTCTTTTATTCCTACTCGAAAACGACAGGAAATTCGATTTACAGGGACTAAAATTAATTTTTCACCCAGATCGATTGGAAATACAGAGGGGCTAATACTCGATGTAAATCGGATTGTTAAAATATTTCCTCAATTATCTATGCAATCAATAAAAAATTTGATTGATGATATGAAAAAAGAAAAAGTTGAATTTTACAACAAGGAAAAAATTATTGATGTGACGGACGGTATGACTTATTGGACAAATGTTTATAATTATTTAGAAAAATCATTTATAATCGTTGATGAGAGCAATAATTACTATTTCATTTCGAGAGACTTTAATAAAATCGATGAAATTATCGCAAGGATTGTTAAACTCTCGGGATGTGGAATATTGTCTGAATATCGACAATAATATCTTTGAAAGATTCTTGTTTTCGAAGTGTGAAGAAGGGTTAGGTTGACGTTTCATCGTACAGTCACCTTTTTATCTCCCCTCCCTTTTCTTCCCTTCATGGTGCTCGAGAAGCTCGGCGGCTCGCTGCGCGACATAATCAGGCGCGTGGCCAATGCCGGGAACGTCGACCAGAGCCTCATCAGGGAGGTCGTCAAGGAGATCCAGCGCGCCCTCCTGCAGGCCGACGTCAACGTCCAGCTCGCGCTCAAACTCTCCAAGGAGGTCGAGCGCCGCGCCCTCTCCGAGAAACCGAAAGCGGGGATGAGCTCGCGCGAGCAGGTCATCCACATCATCTACGAGGAACTGGTCCACATCCTCGGCTCTTCGCGCGAGCTGCAGAAAGGCCGCCAGGTCATCATGATGGTCGGCTTATACGGCCAGGGAAAGACCACCACGGCGGGGAAGCTGGCCAGGCATTTTAAAAAGAAAGGCTTGAACGTCGCGCTCGTCGCCGCCGACGTCCACCGACCCGCCGCCTACGACCAGCTAATGCAGATCGGCGAGCTCATACAGGTCCCCGTTTACGGCATCCCCGGCGAGAAGAAGGCGGCCAAGGTCGCTTCAGCCGGTCTGAAGCAGTTCGCCAAGGAGGACGTGGTCATCGTCGACACCTCCGGCAGGCACGCGCTCGAGGACGACCTTATAAAAGAGCTGAAGGACGTCGCGGCAATAGTCCAGCCGACGGAGCGCATCCTGGTAATCGACGCCGCCGTCGGCCAGCAGGCCGGGCCGCAGGCGAAGGCCTTCCACGACGCCGTGGCAATCTCCGGGGTCATAGTCACCAAGCTAGACGGCAGCGCCAAGGGCGGCGGCGCCATCAGCGCCGTCAGCGAGACAAAGGCCCCGATTTTATTCATCGGCACGGGCGAGCACGTCGAGGACATCGAGCCGTTCATGCCCGACAGGTTCATCTCGCGCCTCCTGGGGATGGGAGACCTTTCCTCGCTGATAGAGAAGGCCAGGGAGGTCGTGGACGAGAAGAAGGCCGAAGAAACCATGAAAGGCATCATGGCCGGCCGTTTCACCCTGAAGGACATGAGGGAGCAGATGGAGATGCTCACCAACATGGGCCCCCTTCAGAAGGTCATGGGGATGATACCCGGGTTCAGCGGCAAGCTGACGGACGAGCAGCTTGCCGAGACGCAGGAGCGCCTGCGCAAATTCAAGGTCATTATGGCCTCGATGACAGATGCAGAGATGAAGGACCCGAAGATGCTCAAGGGCTCGCGCATCACCAGGATCGCGAGGGGCGCCGGCGTCGAGCCGTCGGAGGTCCGGGGGATGCTCCACCAGTACAACCTCTCGAAGAAGCAGATGAAGGGTGTGCTGAGCAACAGGAAGATACGCCGCCAGATGCTCAAGCAGATGGGCGAAAAGGGGTCATGATGCGCAGGTTCGTCATCGTCGCGCACCGGGTCCCGGCGGACGGCGACTTCAGCCTCAACGACCTCTGCGGCTCGGGCGGGCGCGTGGACGTGTTATCGAGGGCGGTGAGCGCATCTTTCCTGCTCTCGAATTCAATCCGCAGCGACGTGGAAGCGCGGCTCGTTATCAACACCGAGCCGCGCTACCCGCGCCTCATCAGGTTCGATTCGTCCAGGCTCCGATTCCTCAACGCCGACGAGCGCAGCACGGCGGCCCTGATAAGGAACGCTCTCTCGCGCTGCACGAAGGACGGGGAGATAGAATCCTCGCCCGGCGTCTTCGTCTCGCGTGCCGGGCTCGTCGAGGCGCTCTCGGACTTGGAGAATGCCATCCTGCTGGAGGAGGGCGCAGACGAGCCGGACTGGCGCGCCCTCAAGGACGCGACCTTCGTCCTCAGCGACGACCAGAACTTCACGCCGAAGGAGACGGAGCGCATCCTCGGGACCGTTCACCAGAAGGCGGGGCTGGGGGAGCGCATCCTGCACACAGACCACTGCATCGCGGCGGTCAACCACCTGCTGGACAAGGCGGAGAAAGGATAGACAAGAAGGCTCGCGACCCCATACAACCGTTTCTACTCCCTCATCACGCAAATGAAGGGTTTATAGGAATTAGCGTGATGAGAAGTATAAAGGGTTAGGACGGTCTGCACGTGTGTCTTACCGAGTTAGGGCATTCGCTTTCCAGTCTCAATCGGTGTAGAATGCCCGATAGCATATTACGTCAGGGGGTCCAAGGGGAACCAGGCGATAAGGATAATCTACGACGATATTTGATTGAACCGATTCTCCTTATCACCTCCCAAAGTTGAATGTATCCGTTGATAGTGATGGGTTATTTAATTACACATTCTAATAAGTCCTCTCCGTCGTAGGGGTCCAAGGGGAATTGCGAATGGAATTACACTCCGGCAGAGCAATGCCCCTTGTTTCCAAAGGGTTTATATGCCCGGGTTTTATTCGGTGTACGGGGATAAGCATGCCTTCCAAGAAGCCCAAGTCCGAGGGGTGGTTCGAGAGCCTCGACAGCGAGCTCGAGCAGAGCACCCGGAAGCTGGAGAGGGACATCACCGAGAAGAGCACCCAGAAGCACGACATGAACAAGACCGTCATCGAGGACTTCTGGAAGATACTCCTCAGGTTCGAGAAGATAGGCATCCATTTCTCGATGGAGCCGTCGCACGACCTCTTCGCCAGGTTCGAGAAGTTCCCGTACGAGTACGAGATGAAGGAGACGTTCGACTTCGCCAACACGAATTCCATCACACTCACCGACCGCACGCGCGACCAGGGGCGGACCGGCGACGCGCTGAAGATACGCTACTACCTCGACGACGGCGTGCAGCACATGCGCCTCGTCTTCGAGTACTGCGAGGGCGAGCACTATTACAAGTACTCGGGCTGGAAGCGCATGTACAGCCAGTACGTCCTGTACGACATGCCCATGGGCAAGGTCGGCATGGACGAGCTGCACGACATCCTCGGCAGCGTCATCAAGGTCTGGTACGAGTCCCACCTCAAGCGCAGCCGCTCCATATTGCTCGCTTACATGAAGGAGACCTTCGAGAAGGGCGAGAGCTTCGCGCAGTAAGGGCTCAGACAACTTCCAGGGGCATCCGCTCGCCGCGTATGTTGTAGCAGGCCCAGTCCCGCTCGGTGAAAGGGTGGCAGGCGATTATGTGGACGTAGCCGAAGTGGGAGAAGAAGTCCAGGTCCGCCTCCGAGGGCATGCACGAGCCTGACGGGTGTGTGTGCGCGCTCCCCACTATCGTCAAATCGATGGGAAGCATGTGCAGGCGCATGAGCGCGCTCCTCTCCCCCGACAGCGTGCCGGGCACGAGGATCAGCTCGGTGATGACGCCGCCCTGTGCGCGCAGGGCGGTCCCGAACTCGTTGGGCAGGGAGTCCCTGCCTGCGGAGAGAATCATCCTCAGAGCCTTCCGGCGTATGGCCTTGATATGCTGCATCCTTCACATCTTGAACTTCTCCCTGAGCCGGTCGTAGAACCCTTCCCTGAACCGGACGAAATGGGCCTCGCCCTCGGACTGCGAGAACTTCAGGACGCTAGAAGCATCAAGCCGCTCCTCGTACTGCCCGTCCAGGACTAGGAGGCAGTCCCTCTTCTTGCCGAACCTGACCTCCATCACGCTCGACGCCGGGACCACTATGGGCCGGACGAACATCTTGTAGGCCGCCAGGGGCGCGATTACGAATGCATTGACGCTCGGGTCTATGATGGGCCCGCCGGCGCTCATCGCGTAGCACGTCGAGCCGGTCGGAGTCGCGATGATGATGCCGTCCGCACGCACGTCGAGCGCGAGCTCCCCGTCGACCCAGAGCATGAAGTGGCGCATCTTCGATATCGTCGCGGTGTGGACGACGGCCTCGTTGATGCAGTCCAGGAGCCTCCGCCCGTTCGCCGTGACCTTGAGCTTCGTGCGCTTGTCAAGGAAATACTTGCCATCAAGTAGGTCGGCCAGGCGCGTCTCGATGTCGTCGGGCATGACCTCCGTCAGGAAGCCGACCGAGCCGGCATTGATGCTCAGGATATTGGCCTTGCTGGTCTGGAGCGCCCTCAGGACCGTGCCGTCGCCGCCGATTGTTACCAGCACGTCGGCCGCGCCCTTCTTGGAACGGCGCGCCTTTAGCTTCTTGGCGAGGGGCTCGTCGAGGGCGACCTCCACCCCCTCCCTCTCGAGGAACTTGAGCACGCGCCTGGCGTAGCCGAGCGTCTCGTGCAGCTCCAGGTTCGCCGATACGGCAATGCGCATCTTGAGTAAATGGGCATTCATGCTATTATACATTACTCAAGGGGATTTCTTCGGAAATCCCCCTTGACCCCCTGGAAGGATTTACAGGAAGAAGAGCAAGACCATTATGTTTGCAATTAGGATGCAGAAGAGCATTATCGGGAATGCCACCTTGCAGTACTCCTTCCAGCTCACATGGACGCCCTCGCGCTTGGCCACCGCGAGACCGACGACGTTGGCCGATGCGCCTATGGGGGTCGCGTTGCCGCTGACGTCCGCTGTTATAGCGAGCGTCCAGGCCAGGGTGTTGATATGGATGCCAGTCGTTTCCGATATCCTCCGTATAACAGGGACCATCGCTGCGGCGAAGGGGACGTTGTCCGTGAAGGCTGAAATCGGCGCGAAGACCCAGAACATGAGGGTGATGATGAGCATCTTGTTGCCGCCGGAAACGGATACCATCCAGTTGGCCAGGTCCGTCAGCAGCCCGGCCGCCTCCAGGCCGCCGACGAGGACGAAGAGCCCTGCCAGGAAGATGATGGCGTGCCAGTCGACCCTGTCTATCAGGTCGGGGATGTGTTTTCCCCATGCGAGGAGGATGAGCGTTGCGCCAAGTATGCCCACGAATGCCACGACCACGTCCAGGATGGAGTGGAGGACCAGGAGCGTCACCGTCACAGTGAAAATGACGAGCGAGACGCGCATGAGCTTCAGGTTCTTGACGCCCGAGAAAGGCTCCTGGCCGCCATTGGCAACGGGCTTCGCCTCCCTGAGCTTCTTGCGGAAGACCATATACATGATTCCGAGGTTCGCGAAGAACAGGGCCACGGCGATGACGCCCACGCCGGTGACGAAGTCAATGAACGACAGCCCGAGCTGAGTCCCGATTATGATGTTTGGCGGGTCCCCGACCATCGTCGCGCTCCCCCCGATGTTCGCCGACGTTATCTCCACCAGTAGGAACGGGAATGGCTTGACCCCCAGGAGCCTGCAGGTCTCGAGGGTGAGGGTGGCCATGAATATCAGCACGGTCATGCTGTCCATGAAGGCCGCCAGGACAGCGGCCAGCACGGCGAACAATATGAACATCTTTAAGGGGTCATGCTTCGTCGCGCGCATGGCGTGCAGGCCGACCCACCTGAAGAAGCCGCTTTCCGAGAGCGCGGCCACGATGATGAACATGCCGAAGAGGAGCCCGAGCGCCTCCCACTGTATGTAGTGCAGGACGCCGGTCTCGGACATGATGCCGAGGCCGACCATCAGGACCGCGCCAATCAGGACCGCCACCGTGCGGTGGACCTTCTCGGAGATCATCAGCGCGTAGACCAGGACGAAGATCAGCAGCGCGGCGATCTTCTCGACCATCGTGCATCCATCCAGAGGTGTATGGGCGTTAGAATATATATATTATGGCCTTGGCTCTCGCAGGCGATTGAAAAATTGAAAAGTGGTAAAGGATTTAAGACGGGCCCGAAGGCCCGTTTTTGTACGTGACTTCAGTTCGCCGGTGGTGTCTCGCTCATTGCCGGCTCGGCGTGGGTGTGCTCCTCGGCCTTGCCGCCCTTCTTCCTGAAGACCATCAACAGTATGACTATGATGATCACCAGGAAGAGGAACAGCCCGAAGAACTTCATCCCGTCGCTGAACCAGTCCCACTCTACGCCCTGGTACGACTGGCCGTTCTCCTTCGTCCTGACGGTTATCGTGCGTAGGTCGGAGGTGTAGCCCGTACCGTTGGCGCCTTCGGAGTTCTTACCCGTTATATAGACGTCGATTGTGTATGGCTTGCCCTTGACCATGTCTTTGTCCGTCACCATCGTGAAGGACACGTCCACGGTCTGGCCCGGCGCCAGCGGCTCCCTCAACCTTACGAGGGTTATGCGCGCCGACGGGTGGTTGTACACGCCGTTCATGTAGAGGTTGAGCTCGATTATCTCCTTCGCGCTGTCGATGTCGAGCTGCTGCAGGGTGACCTCAGCTCCGTCCCATGCGTAGTACTCACTGCCGGCATCGGTGTAGTTCTCCCTCTGTATCTGGCCGATGAAGTCGCATATCGGGTCCCATTCCTCGAACTCCGTGCTGTAGGCGTTGATGAACACCCATCCGTCCCTGAGGGTGTCGTCGCCGTCGTTGCGTATCGTCAGGGTGAGCGGGAAGTCCAGGCCCGGCGTGATGTCGCCAGCCGTGAAGGCCTCGATGGATATCCTTGGCCCGTAGCCTATGGTGCTTATCTCGGGGGTGACGATCGCGCTGGTCTTCTTCAGGGTCAATTCGATTATCGCCGTGATGTTCAATGAGAACCTGTACCTGTCGGGCACTGCCGTCGGGTCCTCGTCCACGATGAACGAGACCGTCAGGCTCGTGTTTGGAGCCCAGCCAGCTGTCGGGTTCTGCACGGCATTGATCAGGCGGCCCCTGGTCGCGCGCTCAGTCACCAGCGGGTTGTAGAATGGCGTCCCGGTGAAGTCCGCTGTCACCATGACATCGACAAGATTGTATTTCTCATCGTTGGTTATGTTCACGAATATGATGAGCTCGGTCAGGTCGCCGTTGTAGTTGCCTGGTGTTATACCCGTTCCAGCGGCGTAGGTGGCTGTCGTCCAGTGGCAGTCGAGCGCGCCGTCGACGACGACTATCGCGAACAGGACTGTCAGGTAGTTGCCTGTTCCGTTTATCGCCTCGTAGCCTGTAGCAGTCATCAGCGAACCGTTGTTGTAGTAGTACCCGGTGTAGTTAATTGGCAACCTGTGCTCCCCAATCGGGATCTCCTTCAGAACAGTGACCTCGATTGTCATGTTGAAGCTCTCGCTGATGTTCAGGATGTCGCGTGTTGCGACATTCTGGTCATAGTCGATGAAGCCGTTCTCCATGTAGAAGAACGTCGGGTCCCTGAAGAACGCCCATCCCATGTTTATTGCGAACCTGTAAGTGAGCCTATATATCGGGGAGTTGCCGTTGTTGACGATCGTTATGTTGACTTTGATCTTCTTGTCGCCGAATACGCTCTGTGTGTACTCGGCAGTCGGCAGGTCCGTCTGACCGGCGTAAGGCCCTCTCGCAGCAGCCTCGCCGGTGTCGACTATCGTCACCGAGCTGGCGTAGCACTGGTCCTTCGACCAGGCGTGTCCGGAGCCCGGGTGCCCGTCCTTGAAGTTGTAGTCTATCGTCCAGTTTGTGATCCTGGCGCCCTCGTTGATGGCCAGGCCGCCCCTGGTGTAGGT
>JACRNV010000042.1 GCA_016214785.1 Methanobacteriota archaeon | reverse complement strand
ATCGGAAGGTTCATCGACGATGTGTACAACAGCAAGAGAATGCATTCCTCGCTCGGGTACAAATCCCCGATCGAGTTCGAGCAGCAGGAGGAATTATATAGTGTTGCTTGACTTAGCGTCCACTAATGAGGGTGCAGTCCATCGGCGACACTCCTTATAATGTTCGTTTTCAAAATATCGATCGTTATCCATTAATGAAACCTTATAATGAATCGAATGTGCAACCTCTGAGCAATCAAATATACATTTGGGTGGCAGTAATCGGAGTCGTTGCAATCGTGTCTATTGTCGGAGCGATCTACTGGAGGTTGCGGAGGAAAAAGAATGCCGTTTAGAAATCCCCGAACCTGCCGGAGAAAACGCCAGAAAAGCCTGGCGGGCAGTTCAAGCCTTCCTGAGGAGCCTTGGTCTGGAATGGCGCCGGTGAATTATCGAGGGGAAGTAATTTCGGGATAACGCACTCTCCCGCCCGTTGCCGAAAAGCATTACTATCTCTACCGATATCTCATTCTCCATGAACGCGAAGGAGATGCTCGGCACCCTCAACGCCCACCAGCAGGCTTACATCAACCTGGGCATGGGGAACGTCCGGAACGGCGAGTACATGCTCGCGGCATTCAGGCTCGTCCCCGGCGGCAAGCTGAACCATCTCCAGGCCGCCTGCGAGGTCGCGGCGGAATCCTCGACCGGCACGAACTTCAAGGTCAACACCGAGACGCCATTCTCGCGCGAGATGAACGCCCTGGTCTACCAGGCCGAGCCCGAGAGGGAGCTCGTCTGGATAGCCTATCCCTGGCGCCTCTTCGACCGCTGGGGGAACGTGCAGAACGTCCTAACCTACGTCGTGGGGAACGTCCTCGGCATGAAGGAGGTCAGGGCCCTGAAGCTCATGGACGTCTGGTTCCCGCCGGCGATGCTCGGGCAATTCGACGGCCCGAGCTACACCATCGACGAGATGAGGGCGTACCTCGGCGTCTACGACAGGCCGATACTCGGGACGATAGTCAAGCCGAAGATGGGGCTCACATCAGCCGAGTACGCGGAGGTCTGCTACGAGTTCTGGGCCGGGGGCGGCGACTTCGTGAAGAACGACGAGCCGCAGGCGAACCAGGACTTCTGCCCATACGACAAGATGGTCTCCCACGTCAAGAAGGCCATGGACAAGGCCGTGCGCGAGACGGGCGCGAGGAAGGTCCACTCTTTCAACGTCTCCGCATCTGACTTCGACACGATGATAGGGCGCTGCGAGCTCGTGCGGGGCGCAGGGTTCGAGCCAGGCAGCTACGCCTTCCTCATCGATGGGATAACTTCTGGCTGGACGGCCGTGCAGACCCTGCGCCGCAGGTACCCCGACGTATTCATCCACTTCCACAGGGCCGCGCACGCCGCCTTCACCAGGCCAGAGAACCCGTTCGGCTGCTCAGTCCTGGTCCTCTCGAAGTTCGCCCGCCTCGCCGGGGCGTCGGGCATCCACACGGGCACAGCCGGAGTTGGCAAGATGGCAGGGAGCCCGGAGGAGGATGTGACCGCAGCGAACAACATCTTAAGCATTATCGGCAAGGGGCACTACTTCGACCAGTCGTGGTCGACGGTCTCGGACATGGATGTCGGCTTCACCAGGCTCGCGAAGCACGAGGACACAAAGACCAGGGTCACGCGCGAGGACGACTGGCGCGGCATCAGGAAGTGCTGCCCCATCATCTCCGGCGGCCTGAACCCCACGCTGCTGAAGCCATTTATTGACGTCATGGGACATACCGAGTTCATCACCACGATGGGCGCGGGCTGCCACGCGCACCCGAAGGGGACGAGGGCGGGCGCGACGGCACTGGTCCAGGCCTGCGAGGCGTACATGCAGAAGATAGAAATCGACGAGTACGCCAAGGGCCATCCCGAGCTGGCTGAGGCGATGGCGTTCTTCGGGAAGAAGAAGGGATGACATGAGATAATGGGGCGATCCCAGTGCCGCCACCTATCAATGCAAACCTGGATAAAGCGTGAAAATAGAGGGATTGTATTGCTACAACACTCTATCGGGTGAACTAGATGGATTCGATCTCATTGTTGGAAGCTGGATTTTATGATTCTTCGGCCAATCCCGGCTAGTGTTCTTCTCCTCCATCTGGTGGGCCGGCTCATTCTTTGTCCCCCACCTGGCTATGGAAACAATCCCCACCGTATATGCAAGGATTATTCCGAGATAGTCCGTCAAATACGGTTGGAGATTGCCCAGCCGGAATGCGAGCATGAGCGCAAGCCCAGCCAGGCAACATGCTATCCCGACGAAAAGGAGCCCGTTCCTCGCCCCGGATTTGACCTGCGCCTTTACGGGACCGTTCGGCGGGCTTTGGCTAAAACCGTTTATGAACCCTTTCTGGAGCGCATCGCCCTTCAATTGAGGGGTCTCCCGTTTCTTGCACCCGCCATTGACCATCGAACCGCCATGAACGGCCATCCTTTGCCCCCGTTAACGGCCATAAGAGGCATGGTTAAAAGGGATTCACCTCTGATTATCAGGGGCGATAACGAGGCGTCCGAACGTGCGATGCCCGATTACCCCTTGCTTGAAATCCACTTCGCCGCGCTCTTGTTCTCCATCCTCTCCGCCCCGCTGTATTCGTAAAACCGTTTCAATTCCTCTTTTAGCGCAGCTTTGAACCTTATCTTATCTACATTATTATCTAAGATATGGAAGCTCCTTATCTCCAGCGCCTTGTCCTTCTTCCTGTAATACGGCTCGATCAGCGCGGTGCATTTCCCGTTGTACAGCACCGGCAAGCTGTAGTACCCGTACTTGCGCTCGTCCGCCTTCTTGTACACCTCCCAGCAGTACCTGTGGCCGTGGATTGCCTCGAAGAGCGCCCGGTTCCACAGCACCGGGTCCAGCGGCGCGAGGAAGCGCGCCCAGTCCTCCCCGGGCTCGGGCGGGTCGCGCCATATATCCTCGTCCTTTGATGGGATGTAGAGAACGCCCTTCCACCCTTCGACCTCCAGGGAGGCCAGTTCACCTTCCCTCTCTAAGCCCTTTAATATCGTCGTTATCTCCTTGGTCTTTCCGACAGCGTGCCACTGCTCGACGGCTTTTGACGGTGACACGAGCCGCGACGCCCTGGCGATCATCAGCGTGGCTGCCCGATGGTATTCCTCGCGCCCGTAACTGTCATCTTCAAGTATTTTTTTCGGAATAGCTTTTTCAACAAGGGTGTAATATTTTATCCCGGTCGTTCGATGGTGTATGACCGTCCTGCCGGATATGAAGAGGCGCTCCAGTATCACCCGATAAACTTGCGTCTTCCCCCAATAATCGACCTTCTTCTCGCTCTCGAAGTCGTTAGAACAAACTGGTGCGCGCTCTAGTGCGCTTAAAATCTCCTTCGTCTCCTTCGCGTGTTCCTTGAAGAACGGCTTGTACTTCTTCGCGAAGTGGCCGCGCATATATTGGAAAACTGGGTACGTCTCTACCGGCATGATGGATGCCATCTTGCAGTAGTATTCGAAGAGCGCCCGGTCCTTGTACAGCAGCTCGTCGAGATGGTGCCGCCTGTACCCGCTCACCCTGGCGAAGAGCGTGAAGTCGTGGTTGCGCCCGGCGACGTCGAGGGGGTCGGACTGGATGACGTTCAGTTTCCGGGCGACGGAGAGGGCTCCCGCCTTCCCTTTGACCGCGAGAACGTCGAAGCCGTGCGCGGCGGAGAGGGCGCGCACGGCAACATCGACGGGAGCCGTGGATGCCGTTGAGTGCTTGCCATTTGACATAATACCGTAAAGGGATTTATGAAAGGGATTTTTGCTGTGTGAGGGGTTGGAGGGGTGGCTATTTCGACGGTATCGTCTTCTTGACGTTGGGACGCTCCTTGTAGAAGACCTTGGAGCCGCAGACGGTGCATTGGATGCCGACTGTGGTGATGTCGCCGATCCTTGCCTTGCACCTGGCGCACTTGTAGTTCGTCACTTCTTCGCCTCCTTCTTCGCGCCCTTGGCCTTCTTGTCTTCCTTGGGTCCTTCCTCGGCAGCCTCGCCGCCGACGACCTCCTCGCGCCTGAAGCCCCTGACCTTCGGTATGTAAGCCCCGGCCGAATACTTGTGGTCGCATCTCGAGCATTGCCAGATGGAGCTGTCGACCCTCTGCACTGTCAGGTGCTCGCACCTGGGGCAGACGCACCTCTTGGCCCTCTCGGTCTCTATCTCTGTGAGGCGGCGCCGTATCCTTACCCCGTACCTGGGGCCGTACTTGCCCGCGATCCCTACCTTCTTGGTCCTCATCTGCCTCACCCTGTCTTTAGAGCCCTCACGTCCCTGCCGAGCTTCGTCGCCAGCAGGAGGCACTCCTTGATTTCAGCGTATGAGAAAGAGCCACTTAAGCCTTTCTGCATCGCCCTGACGTCCCCCTTCTCGTCGGTCACGATGGTCAGCCTGGCATCGGACACGAGCTCCTCGCGCAGGGTGGGGTCCACCATCACGTGCTTGCCTATCTTGGCGAAGGTGACGGAGGCCGGGAACGCGCGGACGGGCATCGGGAAATCCTCGCCGAAGCCGTGTCTCTTCGCGGGCACCTTCGCGGTCCTGAGCGCGGCGACCGCGCCAGCGGCGCCGGCGTCGAAGATGTTGCCGAAGTAGTCGAGCGGCTCTATGTCCACGAAGACCATGTAGACCTTCTCCTTCGGTGTGATGCAGAGCTTCGACAGGTCTATCATCTGGCTCTCGCGGATGCCGCGGTCTATGACCCGGGATATCTCGACCGCCGGCGGCTGCGGCGGGCCCGTCTCGAAGTCCGCGTGCGCTATGGGCCGCAGCTCCGCGCCCGTCATGAGCACGCCGTCGGTAGGCCTGTCCTGGAAGGGTGTGCCCAGCTCGACCTTTACGCCGACGAATACGTCGGTGTCCCCGAGTCTCACGCGCGCCGAGCCCTCCGCGGGGCCGACGATGCCCGTCTCGATGCTCATCGGCCTCATCCTGTCGAACGCACGGCCGTCCTCGCGCATGCCGCGCGCGGCGAGCTTGAATATCTGGTCCTTCATGATATGGGATACGACGTCGCTCATTGGCGCACCTCCTCGGTGTCCGGGGCGTCGTTCGCCGACGTCGCGTACCTGCGCCTAAGGGCGTCCTTCTGCAGTTCGTATATCTGCATGCAGGCGTTCATCGACATCTGTAGCGCCCTGTCGAACTCGTCCTGCGTCAGGTGCCCGTCCATCTGGAGGAGGACTATCTCCCCCGTCTTGGGAACTATCGCCGTGGGAAGGTCTGCCTGGCCGACGTTGTCCTCCTCCTTGCCCAGGTCGAGGATGAGCTGGTTGTTGGCCTTGCCCGCCGCGCAGGCCGGCACGAGGTCCATCATCGGCACGCCCGCGTCGGCGAGCGCGACCGATGCCGCGACCACGCCGGCGCACCGCGTCCCGGCGTTGGCCTGGAGGATCTCGATGTACACGTCTATCTTCGCCCTCGGGAACTGCTCAGTGAATATGACGTTCCTGAACGCGTCGGCGATGACCTTCGATATCTCGACCGACCTCCTGCCGGGTCCGGGGCGCACGCGCTCCTCCACCGAGAACGAGCACATGTTGTAGATGACGTCCACGACCGCCCGCGTCGGGTCCTGTATGTGCCTCGGGTGCGCCTCCCTCGGGCCGTACACCGCGGCGAGGACCTTGTTCTTGCCCCATTCCACGTAAGCGGAGCCGTCCGCGTTCTTGAGCACTCCCGCCTCTATCTTTATCGGCCTGAGCTGGTCGACCCTGCGGCCGTCCAGCCTGATCCCCTTCTCGTCTATGAGTTTGATGTCCGTGCTTCCGCCGCCCATTTCATTCACCGTCCTTGTCGCCCTGGGGGGTAACCGCCCCAGAGAAATTCAGCATCTTCTTAATCTCTTCTGTCAGGCCGAAATGCTGCGAGGCCTCGTCTATCCTCTTTATGGCCTGCGTGGCCTTCATCATGTTGTCCTGCTCCCCGTCGAGCCAGACCCTCCCGTTCTGCCCGACGAAGATGCGGCACTTGGTCGCGTCCTTCAGGAGGGCTATCATCGAGCCCCCCTTGCCTATCATCCTCGGGACCTTGGAGTGCGATATCTCCACCAGCTGCCCGCCGGCGAGCTTCCTCAGACCGTGCTCCTTCATCGTCACCTGCACGTGCTTTATCTCGTCGACCGCCAGCACCTTCGCCAGGATGGCGTCGCCTATCGTCAGGTAGCGCGCCGTGTCGCCGAACTCGACCTTCCACGGCACCTCGCTGACGTGCATGGGTGCCGGGTACGGCGAGTTGATGTCGACGAGCCAGTTCGACGGGCCCATCTCGACCACGACGCCTATCACAGAATCCCCCGACCTCGGGATGTACCGGCCACCGAGCGGGATGACGTTCACGAAATCTCCCCTGACGTTACGGATCCCGAGCTGGGCGGCAAAGACCTTGCCGTCGCGGCGGTAGGTGCCGGAGCCAGATTTCAGCCCCGACGCGCCTATCTCGTCGCCTGGAATCACAACGACCCTCTGCTTTTTTTCCTCGTTCATTGTTTCACATCCGATCCTAAAACATCAGTGCTGCCTGAGCAGCTTCGTCTCGACGTTCCCCTTCGTCCGCTCGTTGAGCCTGGAGAGGAAGTCGGTCTGCATCCCCGCGGGTATCTCCACGACGCCGATCCACGAGCCGTCGCGCTGCCACTCCTCGTTCATGACCTTGCCGAACTCCTTGATGTCCCCGTAGCAGCGCGCGTAGTCCTCGGCCGCGAACTTCACGGCGATGCGCACCTTGTCGAACCTTATGGGGATCAGCGGCCTCAGGGCGTCGAGCACTTCCTTGACCTGCTGGTCGGCTGGCTTGAACGGGTCCACATGTACGCCAGCTTCGTCCATCGCCGCCTCTATCCTTGCCGGCGGGTGGGGCGCCCCGGTCTGCGGGTTCATGGCGTTCCGCGCTATGACGGCGACGATCTGCTTCTTTTTATCTTCCTGCATCTTGCGCTTCTGCTCCGTGGTGAGGTGCACGTCCCCCTTTATGGTGATGGCGCGCGCGACAGTGTCGACGTCGTCCGTCCCGAATATCTCCTTCATGACGACCTCCGACGCGCGGTCCCCCTTCCTGGCGTCCTTGAAGATCTCGAAGGAGGCCATCCTGCGGAGCATGTTGACTTCCTTCCCCTGGCGCAGCTCGTCTATCGCGTCCGGCTCGATGATTATCTCGAACCTGTGCCCCTTCTGCTCGTAGTGGGCGACGACCATGCCGTCGAAGACGCTGTCTGTGCTCTCCTTCTTGATAATGTTTCTGGACATTGATCTACCTATTTCTCGTTGATGTACTTGGCGACTTCCTCGGGGGTCAGGCGCCTGAACTTCTCCGTCCTGGTCACGACGCCGACCTCTATCGCCTTCTCGTCAAGCTTGTCCTCCGCGGCCTTCTTCAGGCCCTCTATCCCGAGCCTGATGGCCGCGTCGTGGCTGGCGTTCTCGTCGTACTTTGACTCGAGGACCTCCATGACCGCCGCGCGCCCGGAGCCGATGCTCCCTGCCTTGTAGCCCAGAAGAGCCCCGCTGGGGTCGGTCTCGAAGAGGTGCAGCCCTGTGGCGTCCACGCCGCCGACGAGCAGCGCGGTGCCGAAGGGCCTCACGCCGCCGTACTGCGTGTAGTTCTGCTTGTAGTCGCAGATCCTCTTTACGAGGTTGTCGACGAGTATCTTCTCGCTGTAGGTCACCTTGTTTATCTGCGCGATGACCCGCGCGTAGTCCACGAGCACCCTCGCGTCCGCCACCAGTCCCGAGGTCGCGCAGCCGATGTGCTCGTCGATCTGGAAGATCTTCTCTATGGACTTCGATTCGACGAGCCTGCTGCCGATCTTCTTGTCGGCCATGAGGACGACGCCGTCCTTGAACTTGATGCCCACCGTCGTCGTGCCGCGGCCCACGGCCACACGGGCGTACTCCACCTGGAAGAGCCTTCCGTCCGGGGAGAAGACCGTGATGGCCCTGTCGTAAGCCATCTGTCCTGCTTGCATGTTTGTCCCTCGGCCGCTAATATAAGTATCTAATATAAACACTTTTACCGAGATATATATCAAGGGGCATTGCTCTACCGAAAGATGCCTCTAATCGCAATTCCCCTTTGAACCCCTGACGGTAATTGTGTCTGGGCATTCTTTACTGGATAATGTTTCTAAACGAATGCCCCCATCTCTGTTGACCCTTTCCTCTCAACCGTCTCTCCCCCTTCAAATACCGATAAAAAAGCGGAGATATAAATACTAAAAATGGCATGTCTAGGACAGAATGAGGCGAATCACGAAGGCGCTGGCCATCGCGTGATGACCTTCACACAAGGTAATAACCTGTTTGTTTTGGTAATAGGCTAAATAACTCGCATGTATTTCGTCTTAATTGCGCGATTTATGTCTATTTACATGACTAAACCAAAAGTTAATAACACGATAAATAAATAGGTGAATCGCATTTAGGTTATGTAAATATGACAGACTCTCAGGATAAAAAAATTATAGAAATTCCAATATTGGACCAATTAGGTATTAAATTCGACGACGATACCCTTGCTTTTATTTTATCAGCAATAACAGAAGGAGCTAATGACCCATCTAAGATTTACAATCCAATCCTTAATTTTCCTATTATACTAGATAAATTAATATGATTGCCGCGCCCTAATTCCCCATCCTTTTAGGTTGGGGATGTAGGGCGAGCGGGCACCGGCCAACCGGGCTATGTTTTTAGGTGTCTATGGCAATGGCGTCTCGGCGGTGCGCGCCGCGAAGCGGCGCGCT
>JACRNV010000035.1 GCA_016214785.1 Methanobacteriota archaeon | reverse complement strand
ATGCCTTTTATAGTCAGTTCCGTCGACGGGGTGAAAGGTACGCGCTTCATGGGATATCCCTAATATATCCGATGTTAATAAAACTTTCGACGCCAGGTAGGTGTGTGATGATCAAGAGCTTCAGAAGACTGACCTCTTACTTTCTATGTATAATGTACAGAGCTGTCGAGATTGGAAGAATCTTATATATTCTGGTAGATATTGTCTAGCAAAGTTTATATTACACTATTAACTATATATGTTAGGCGTTGGTTAATATGCACAACGAAACCAAGCAGAGTGGGCGAGGAAGATTAACCATTTCGAGTTTCACTGCTTTGATTGCCATGTCCTTTATATTAATGGCCGGCATCGCCATTTCCAATGGCAATGGTAGTCTAAACCAAAGCTACACATGGACGGGGAATGGGAGCTACGAGGCCAAGGGAGTCGGAATGACCATGGTAAATCCAACTACTGGTTATGCGACCTTCCTGCAACACGGCAATGTCACCCTTTCCCAGATACCTGCTGGAGCCACGGTTGAAAAGGCATTCATGTACTGGGCTACAACGACGAGTAAAGGACTTGACTCATCCTGTTATCTGAATGGAAACTCAGTTTCAGGGGTGACGATTGGGCAGGACAGCACTTCCCCCTCTTGGGTCATGTACCGCGCCGATGTTACTGGCGTTGTCACTGGCAATGGACTCTACTGCATCACCGAGCTGAATGCAGAGGGGGCGAGCATAGTTGCTGTTTATTCAAAAAGCACACTCCCATCTACAACGATATTCATCGCGGACGGAGCCGACAACAACGGGAATTTCGGGGCGACGGGCTGGATGACGCCCGTGACATTCGCGGGATTCACGGCCCCCAAGGACCCTGCAGTCCAAATCACTTTCGTGCTCGCGGACGGGCAGCCGTATGAGACTTACTGTGGCTATAATCCCGCAGATAAGTACTCGTTCAATGGCAACGTGATTGCGATAAACGAGGCGGACGGCTCGGACGAGGCCGAGGGTGGGCGCTGCTGGGATACAGACACGTACGACGTCACATCCTATGTTGTGCCAGGCCAGACAACCTTGTCCATGAACATGGAGGAGACCACATACCAGGGGGACGACCTCGGATGGACCGCCGCGATACTGTCTGTCAGCACTGCGCAGTCATCGCCACAGGGCGAGGCTGATCTCTCGATTTCAGCCTCGGACATCGGTGTAGCTAGCCAGAATCCAACGGAAGGCGTGCCGACGACAATCACAGCGACGGTGCATGGTGATGCGAGCGTTCCGTCGACATGGGTCAAGAAGGGCGTGGTCCTCGACACATTAAGCCCCCTTGAAGGCAAACATTGTATGTCTCCTTCTGTAATATATAATGCCAATGGCACATACTCGATGTGGTACGGCGCAATACCTGACGACGGATCTAACAGCGGCGACAAAAGCCGGATCTTCAAAGCATTCTCCTGTGACGGCATTACCTGGCTAAGGGGGGGTGTCGCCATCGATTACGGTGAAACGTACGCCGAGCTCGGAGTCCAGTACCCATACGTGATGATGGACAACTCTGGCGTATATCATATGTGGTACACAGGTGTCAGTTACTCCGGGGGCTACAGGAATAAATTACTTAGCGCTGTATCAGGCGATGGAATCACCTGGACAAAGCTCGGTCTCGATCTGAATTACGGCTCGAGCTATGACCCAGCAGGCGCTGCTACCCCATGCGTCTATTACGACGGCTCGCAATGGCGAATGTGGTACACAGGAATCGCATGGTCGCCCCTCAGGAATTGGATATGCCATGCGCACAAGGTAACGCTTACCGACCCATGGATAAAGGATGGGATTGTGCTGAACAACAATGGGATTTATGACAATCCAATGGCATTTTACCCATGGGTCATCAAGAATGGCCCGGGATTTGAAATGTTTTATGCCGGCTATGATGGTTCCCTCGAACGGATCCTCCATGCATCTTCCTCAGATGGCTTTGCGTGGAATAAAACAGGCATTATAATCGAGCCCACGCTCCCTCAGGAAGGACTCTATCTTGTGGGGCCGTCTACTATTATAGTCAATGGAACTTACAAGATGTGGTATACGGGATACGACCAGAAAAACCGCCTCTTCTACGCCGAGAAGGCCCCAGCCCTAGCCGGCCAGGACGCCACTTGCACGGTGTCGTTCTACCTCGATTCCGTGGGCGACGCGAACTTGATCGAGGAAGTTGAGAATGTCTTTGTGCCGGTCAATGGCCAGACGTCGGTGAATATCGATTGGACGCCGCTGGTCAGCGGAAACCACAATATCATCGTGGTAGTTTCCAACGTGAACCCCCTGGACCCGAACACGGCCAACAACCAGGCGTCAAAATCGATCAGCATCGCTGCGCCCGCAACTCCCGCCGTACTGGAAATAAGTAAGGTCAAGCTGTCCGGTATTGACGCGGGTTACACGTTCACATACTACGAATGGGAGCTTCAGATCACGGTCACGAACACGGGAGGCTCAGCGGCCACAGATGTTGTCGTGAAGGATGTCCTGCCCGCAGAGCTGGATTTCGTGGACATGGTGGCAAGTTCGGGCAATGCCACGTCAATGGTGACGGGCGATGACTCGGGCGGCACGCGGTCCGCGCTGCCGCCCCCGACGATATTGCCCATGCGCTCGACTCACATCGAATGGGTGATAGGGTACATGGCGCCGGGACAGTCCGCGACGCTTTACATGAAGATATGCACGAGGACGAACCCGGCGGGGAAGCAGGAGTTCACGTCTTCAGGTTTATACTCGCTCAACGATGGCGCGTGCCTGAAAGCCATCGACGCGTTGACGGGCGGCAAAATTTACGCGGGCCCGACCCCGCCGATAACCGTGGACATTGCCGATATGCCCATGGTCGCCCTGCCCGTCGCCTGGAGCACCGGCGGATTCTGATATGGCAATGCCCATACAGAAAGGCATATATCCGAAGGCGCGGTTCAGGCGTCGATGTCGGACATAAGGGAAAGGCTGGACGGCTCTTACAGGCTTGTCAGGTTCAGGAGGATGCGCAACCGCCTCTTCGTCCTCGAGGTCGTCCTGCTGATGGCGGTCGCCCTGCTCTACATGGCCACGTCCGGCGGTTCGATAAAGCCCCTCTATATCCCCGGGGACTTCCTCCTCTTTATTCTCCTTATCCTATGTCTTATACTGTTCACGGAATACGTTTATTTCAAGACAATCGAGATTAATGCGTCCCGGAGCAACAGCGGCAAGTTCCTCGTCGCAAGGAACACGATCCGGGACTGCACAGCAATTGCCGTCGTTGCTATAATTCTCATGTCCCTGGCGGTCCTGCCGCAGATGATCAGGGCCGGCCCCCCGGTGCCGCTCAGCGAAACGGCGTCCATCAGCCAGAACCAGAACTGGTCCGTCGACCTGATGACGCGCGACATGCTCGGGTCCGTTGACGCCGACACGCTCACGGTGGCGTCGACCCAGCCGACTTACCTGCTCCTGTACGTGGACGGCGCGCCCCCGATCAATTTCACCCTCGACCAGACGCGCCAGATAAACCTGCGCCTCGGGACCGACTACCCGGGCTTCCACCGTCTGAGGATGGAGGTGCGCAATCCTGGCTCGTCCACCAACATCCGCTATGAGATGTCCTATACGCGGTCCCCATTGCTCTATCAGTTCACGCCCATCCTCGCCGTCGCTATTATCGTCGTTGCGGGCGCCGGCTTAGTTATAATGACGCCCATCAAGGGGAAGTACTCATCGGGCTCGATTTACAGCATCGACTACAAGGAGCAGGTCGTGGCAGGCTCGGAGCGCATGGAGGACCGGCTGGCTCTGGACAAGACGCTGTCCGAGGCGGAGATCGTCGAGGAGATCGCCCCTCCCCCGCCGGAGCCGACCGCGCAGACCGCACCCGTGGTCGAGGCGGAAAAGCCCATGGCGCGGAGGAAGGGCGTCGTGGACGAGCCGGCCCCCGGGAGGGCGGACGTCCCGTGCCCGTCGTGCAGGCAGATGAACAGCCCTGACTCGGGCATGTGCTTCTCGTGCGGAGCGATACTCGCCCCGCAGGCGCCGGCCGAGGTCGAGGCCGTGGACCACATCGAGCGCGCTCGCCGGTTCCTGGACAGCGGCAGGTACGAGGACGCCATATCCTCGCTCGATAGCATCCTCCGCACGGAGCACGAGAACCACGAAGCATTATTCATGAAAGCCCAGGCCCTGAGGGGGCTGAGGCGCCACGAGCTCGCAATACAGTATCTTAACACGGTCATACAGGCAAGGCCCGACCACAGGGACGCCCTGATGGCGCGCGGCCGCACCTTCGAAGACATGAACCTGCTCGAGAGGGCCATCGAGAATTACAGGAAGGCCATGGCCATCGCGCCGGACGAAGACCTCTCCAAGCGGCTGGACGAGATCGAGGGCGCGAGGAAGGAGGAGACGCTGAACCAGTTCAGGCTCATTTCCGGCGTGGGGGAGGCGAAGGCAAACGCGCTGTACGACGCAGGCTACAGGAGCGTCAACGCCCTGGCGAACGCCAAGGCCGAGGAACTGACGAAAACCAAGGGCATCAACGAGAAGCTCGCCCGGCGCATTCTAAAGCACTTCGGGAAGGAATAGCGCTGGCCCGACATCGATCCCATCGGGAACGAGTTGGGCGGCGCATCCTCAAGCACTTCGGGAAGGGATAGCGCAGCACGCCTCGACGGTCTCGTGCCTGGCGCCGCATCTCTGCAGCGCGGCGCGGGAGGGATTGACTATGCCGTCCACCGCGCCGCGCAGGGCTTCGACCTCCAGGCCCACGTTCCCCTTGGGGCGCATGCAGCCCAGCATTATCTCCGTTCCCGGTAGCCTGCGCCGCGCCAGGGACATCATCTCTAGGACGCGCCCGTTTCCTACCGCTGGCGCTCCCTCGAACCTCGTGCCCTTGGTCGGGACGAGGACGTTGAATATCAGGGCGGGGACTCCGAGCCCCTCCAGGAGCCCTATGGCCTCCTCCTCTCCAGAGGGCCGGGAGGCGTTGAGGCCGATTGTTATATGCGGTACAACGCGCAGCCCGTCCCCGAGCAGGGTCTCGATTGCCCTGGCGTAGTCGGCGGGGTCGGCGTCGAGCCCGTAGACGTCCGAAATCACTTTTTCGTCGCCGATTATATCGACGGAGATGGCGTCGGGCCCGGCGCTCACAAGCGCGGGCATCATCCCCTCGTCCAACAGACCCACGTGGACGTTGGCCCGCAAGCCTAGGGTGTCTTTGGCCTTCCTCACGCCAGGAAGGTACGGGCCGAGCGGCACCCTGCCTTCGTCGTCGCACCCGCCGCTTAGCAGGAATCCGCCGGCCCCCTTCCTCTTCAGGCTCGCCAGGAAATCGTGGAACCCGCCAGGCTCCGGCGCCGGGAGCATGTGCCGCAGGTAGGCGGCTCCGCAGTGGGCGCAGTCGAGCGCGCATCCCGTGCCTGTCACGGATATCGAGGGGAAATGCCTCCCGGGGAGGTAGACCTTCACGCTACTCAATCGCCAGGGCCCTATTTTAAATGCGCCCCGCCTTTGTAGAAGGCGCTCGCCTTCGCAGGAGGCCCCCGCCCTCGCAAATGATTTTATATATGGTGGTGGTATTCAGAGGTGATAACATGTCCGCGCGCTTGAAATGCTGGCTGATAGCCATTCTCGCATTCGCGCTCCTTGTTTCAGCCGTCCCGGCAAACAAGGTACGCGCCCAGGACTCCATCGTGAAGGTGACATCGGATTTCGAGCTCCTCGGCCTGCAGGAATTGCACGGCGGCGGGCACCTGACATATTTCGTCGACGGCGACGCCGCCGCCGACCTGCGCAGAAGGGTGCGAGAGGCGTTCGACGGCGCCGTGTCGCCATTCCAGCCCGACAATACGCTGAGCGCGGCCGAGCTGGACCTCTACGCCCAGGAGGTCGAGCACTTCCTCGAGCAGGGCGTGAAGTTCTTCGCAGGCACCACCATAGGCTTCAGGCCGCTGCACAGGACTGGCGGCGAGCCGATAACCGTGGACTTCGACGGCTTCGTGGGCGTGGACGTCAACAGCACCACAGTCCCGATAAACATCTTCCTCTACTTCGATGCGAGGGCGACGGCCGACCAGGCGAAGCCGCTCCTCGTCCCCCAGGAGTACTTCAGGGCGCTCTACGACCCCTTCCAGGGGCGCATAAACAACAGCGGTCCGTGGCAGGGCCAGTACACGTTCGACCACATGGACTACCGCGTCGGGCTGGTCAGCTACTGGAACACCCAGACTTCCGGCACCGTCTACGTCTTCCGGACGCCGGCCGGCGAGGTCGTCAGCTACGGCGCGAAGTTCACATACGGCTCGTCCGGCTGGACCATCCCGCAGGACAGGGCCGAATACCAGGGCTTCAACTTCCTCGAGAACCCGCAGGTGCTGTTCATACTCGTCTTCGTGTGCGGGTACGTCATATCCTCGGTGCCCAACAGGCAGTACGCGGCATACAAGCTCGCGCACCCGAGGCGCGTGAGGCACAAGGCCAAGCGCATCACCTGGATACATATAACCGGGATAGTCCTGATACTGTTGCTCCTGATATTCTACTTCGTGCCGAACTTCACGATGCTCTTCGGGCTGTCGTGGTTCATGAGCGGCGTCTTCCTCTGGATTCTCGGCCCGGTCTTCGCGATAATCGTCGGCGTCTCGGCCAAGGTCATGTACGACAAGGCTACGAAGGCCATACCGCCGGCCGAGGCCATGCCCATAATCAGGAGGGCCACGCCGCTGCCGCAGAGCGAGAGCGGGGTAAGGGTCGTAGTCTCGCCGTCCCCGGGCCCGATGGCCGCGCCGGCGCCGATGGCGCAGGCAGCCGCAGCCCCTGCCGGGCCGCCGTGCGGCATGTGCAAGCAGCCGCTCGCCGACGCGCCAAACGCCACCAAGTGTACGTGCGGCCGGCTCTTCCATCCGAACTGCGTTTTGGGGATGAAGACCTGCCCGTACTGCCAGGCGTTCCTGCCGGGCGCGGGCCCCAAGACCGTCAAGGTGCAGTGTCCGACGTGCGGCGAGATAAACGACGTCCCCGAGGACGCGGACAAGCTGAGCGTCAAGTGCAAGGCGTGCAAGGTCCCGCTCGAGGCCATCGAGTCCGGCTACAACTACCTCGTGGTCACCGAGGAGCGGAGGAACGCCTACGAGGCGATGATGGGGCTCGTGAAGTCCAAGAAGATGATAGGGCTGGCCATAACCACCACCTTCCCGGACAAGGTCAAGAAGGAGTACGACCTCGGCAACACAGAAGTGGTCTGGATGTCGGACACCTCCGGGGACCCGAAGATACTCAACCCAAAGAGGCTCGAGTTCGAGACCATGCGCACGATAGGCAACTTCATCAAGGGGCGCAAGGACTCAGTGCTCATGATCGATGGATTTGAATACCTAGTCGTCGAGAACGGCTTCGACAAGGTCCTGAAGTTCTTCAAGAAGATAAACGACCTCTGCTCCGTCAACCAGTCCACGTTCCTCGTGCCGATGAGCCCGGGCGCGGTCACGCCAGACCAGCTCGCGATACTCAAGAAGGAGTTCGACCAAGTCATAGAGTTCTAAATATCGCTGGACAACCGCCATCAACGAAAGGAAAGGTCATTAACCCTTATACTTCCAAATTAACGATGGGGAAGGTTTATAGAGTGGTTTTCTCATTATAGCAAGCGATGGCGAGCGACTCGGAGCAGTCACTTGGGGGCGAATGAAGTGTTCAGAGAGTTATTACCAACTCAGATAGGGTTGATTTAATGCCTGAGATAAATGAAGATTCGAATTCTGCTAGAATCTGTCCATACTGTAAAAAAGGAAACTTAAAGTTATTTCAGGATGGATCTGGCGTATGTAATTCTTGTAAGAGGACATTTTCAAAACCTATGAGAGTACATGAGTGCCTGAAATGTAAGAGTACTAAACTTAGACGATACAATCATGACCGTAAGAAATTCATCTTATGCTCCGAATGTGGGGACGAGATCGAAGTTAACACATTTATAGAAAAAATTCAAGAAGAAAAGAGTAATTGGTTAAGTCAAAAAGATGATGGTCGCCTTCCTCCTTTTCTGAAAACTGAAAAAGAAAAAGAAGAAGAAAAAGAACGTGAGAATAAGGAATTATCAACACCAATCTACATACCCCCAACACACGTAGAGCATTCTAAAATTGGTTATTATTTAATATGATTGCCGCGCCCTAATTCCCCATCCTTTTAGGTTGGGGATGTAGGGCGAGCGGGCACCGGCCAACCGGGCTATGTTTTTAGGCGTCTATGGCAATGGCGTCTCGGCGGTGCGCGCCGCGAAGCGGCGCGCT
>JACRNV010000034.1 GCA_016214785.1 Methanobacteriota archaeon | reverse complement strand
GCTGCATCTCCCTGAGTTCGTCTAATGAGAACTCTGGAAGGAACTCATCCCCTTTTGCCAAATTCCATCCCATGCTATCGCCGCCATCCTATAGGGGGTGTATAGCTTTGAAGTATATTTACTTTTGTCCTAAGCTATAACAATATGACTACTATTGCGCTGCACAGGGAGATCACTTTAGTGCCACGGACTTTCATTTCTCTGCCTCCTTTTGCGATATTTGGTCTTCATTTACCATCTTCTTATCGCGTTTGCGTTTTGAGTGGCGTATAAATCCATAACTAAAAATCATCGTAATTACAATTAATACTACAGCCACACCAATATCGAGGGGATGTGGTACATTGTTGGAATTATTAAGTGCTGTGATATTGTAATTAAATTCTGCAATCAACATAACATCAGGGAGGTTCGCGATTGCAGTCAGATTAGAATTGTCAAAGAGCATCCTGACCTCGTACTCGTCATCGGACGAAGCATAGGACACATCCTCCACCGGATGTTCGGCTCGATCTTGTAGGCCGGTTGGTATATCCCGACCCATTGCACGAACCACAGGTTTCTCACGGTTCCTTCGATGTTCGAGTTCATTCTTACAATGTAATTATCTGGGGGAACAGACCAATAAATTTGTACGCCATTTCCTTTTAATGTATTGATCCATTCTTGGTAGGGTGGGCCGATGAGCTGGATTATGTATAATCCCTCGGTGTTCGGTTCGTAGTGATCTATCCTCAAATCCGCCGGCATAGCCGGCTCTCCATTCCTCGTGTCGAAATTAACCCATGATGACCTGTTAACCCAAAACCGCGATATATCTTCTCCCGCCCAAATTCCATCCCGGTTCATTGCGGTTATTTGCGTATCGTTCGCGTACGCAAGAACGGAGGAATAATATTCCACCAACGGCGTTATATTGTATTTGGCTAGCGTAAGGTTTCTCTGAGGCGATGCATCTGCATCGATGTAAATTGTTGCAACAATTGAACCAGGAGGGGGATTCAAACCTCTTGTGCCGGGCTCGGCATTCGCCACTGGCTGTAGTAAAAGAGAAATCATAAGTATTGTACCAACCATAAACCAGCACGCCATTTTTATCATCCCGTTAGCCATTTCCCGCACCTCCATTCATTTCGTCGCTTTTACTGTCAAATGCAAGTACTCCATGTCCTATCTTGTTCCACCTTAGCATTCGGAGTAACTTTCCTGGCTCTTTCCCCTCACACGAATTTTCTCGTGGCATATCCGACACTTTCTTCCCCCGATGCGGGTTCCGCATCGCAGTCCATCCATGATATACATTCACACGAAAGCCTATATGCAATTCACTATATAAATATAGTTAATGCTACCTCATTTCCATTTAAAGTATTGTCGAGAGAAAGCGGATAATGGGGTACGGGAAGAAGAAAAATAAAAGCTCGTGTTGGACTGCGTTAATTGAGCGCGCTACTCATTTCCGAGACCTTTGATGATGTCGTGGCGCGTGATGATGCCTACGACCCTGCCCTTCGAGAGGACCGGTATCCTGTTGATGTCCATGGCCTTCATCTTGACGATGGCGTCCTCGACCGGGCTCTCCGCGTCGATAGTCACCACCTCGGTCTTCATGACCTTCTGGACCTTGGAGGCGGATATGTCCTTGAACGCCTTCAGGATCTCCTTCCTCTGCTCGTCCTCGACGAAGGCGACGCTGACCATCGATAGCGAGGGGTAGATCAGGCGCAGCGTCTTGGAGGTCATTATCAGCGCCCTGAGTATGTCCGTCTCGGAGAGGATGCCGACCAGCTTGCCGCTCGCGTCTATGACCGGGCAGCCCGAGACTCGGTGCTTCGTGAAACGCTCCACGGCAGATACGACCGTATCCTCAGGCGACAGACTCACCACTTCCTTGCTCATCAGCTCCCTGACCTTCATGACGATCACCCCTTCCTCAGGTCTATGACGCGCTTCGCCTTGCCCTCGGAGCGCTGGAGCGCGCCGTGCGGGACGAGCTCGACCTTCGCGTGCACGGTCAGCAGGGCCTGCAGGTCACTCTCCAGGGACTTGGCGAGGCTCGCCCTCTCCGCTTCCTTGTCGAACGGGAACGACTGCGCGACCTCCGCCCTGACGCTCAGCTTGTCGAGCAGGTCGCGGTCGACTATTATCTGGTACTGGTCGCCTATCTGCGGGACGTTCATGAGGACGTGCTCGACCTGGCTCGGGAAGACGTTGACGCCGCCGATGATGAGCATGTCGTCGCTCCGCCCCTGGATGCGCATGATGCGCGGGTGGTGCCTGCCGCACGAGCACTCCTCGTGGTCGATTATTGCCAGGTCGCGCGTCCTGTACCTCAGCAAGGGCATCGCCTCGCGCGTGAGCATCGTGAAGACCATCTCGCCTTTCTTGCCAGGTTCGAGGACTTCACCAGTCTCGGGGTCTATCGTCTCGACCAGGAACTCGTCGGTCCAGATGTGCAGCCCCTTCTGGTTCGCGCACTCGACGGCAACCCCTGGCCCGTAGAGCTCGCTCATGCCGTAGCAGTCGTGCGCCCTCAGCCCCAGGACCTCCTGGATGCGGGCGCGCGCCTCCTCGGACCATGGCTCGGCGCCGAACAGGCCGGCCTTCAATTTGAAATCAGACTTGGGTTTGTAGCCCTCGCCTAGCGCTGCCTCGCCCAGGTACATGGCGTAGGATGGCGTCGAGCATAGCACTGTCGTCCGCATGTCCTTCATGAGCATGAGCTGGCGCTTCGTGTTGCCGGTGGCTGAGGGAATGACCGCGGCGCCGACGCGCTCGGCCCCGTAGTGGAACCCCAGGCCGCCGGTGAAGAGGCCGTAGCCGTAGGCGTTCTGGACGATGTCGCCGGGACCGGCCCCCGCTGCCGCGAACGTGCGCGCCATCAGGCGCGCCCACGTCTCCAGGTCGTTCCTGGTGTAAGAGACGACCGTGGGCTTGCCCGTCGTCCCCGACGAGGCATGGATCCTGACGACCTTGTCGATCGGGACCGCGAGTATGCCATACGGGTAATGGTCGCGCAGGTCGGTCTTGACCGTGAATGGTATCTTGGCGGCGTCCTCGAGCGTCCTTATGCCAGAAGGGTCGAGCTTCGCCTCCTTGAACCTCCTCTTGTACATCGGGACGTTCTCGACCGCGTACCTGGACATCTTCCTCAGGCGCTCGAGCTGCAACTCGCGCAGCTTCTCCGGCCTCATTGTCTCCAGCCGTGGCTCGTACATGGCGCTGCCCCGGAGGTAGAGAAGCCCGCGCTACCAAATAGTTTGCGGTGGGCCAAGCTGCACCGCTGGAAACTGCTGGCCAATGTCCCGGACCGCATCGGCAAACCGCGGCAGGGCTGGATCGCACCGCCATGCTGCGGCGGTCTCGCTCCGCCTCAGTACCGCGGTGGCTGCTGCGGCGGCTGCTCGGGGTACTGCGGCGGAGGCTGGTATTGCTGCTGTGGCGGGTATTGCTGAGGGGGCTGCGGGTACTGGCTTGGCTCCTGGTATGGCCGCGGCCCGTGCGGGAACTTGGGCTTGCGCATCTTCATGAAGAGCAAGAGGCCCACCACGACGGCCACGATGACAATTACGGCGATGAGAGCAATCCAGAGAAGATTATTATTCGCCGAAGAGCCTGCGCCCCCTCCTGTGTAACTGTAGGAAGACATGCTCGGGTCCAGCTCGGCGTAGTCCTGGTTCCACTTGGTCTCGGCTGTGTCGTTGTAACCACGGACATACAATCTCAACTTGGAAATGCCTATACCAGACTGATTGACGTATGTGATGTTGAAGTCTGATGCAGGCAATGTCCCCTTAACCCAATATTCCCATGTCGCCCAGTTCGCACTCATGTTCTTGAAATGGAGGTATGTATAGTTCATCCCGAAGAAACTGCTGTAATTGTCGTTATTGAAAGGAGACATCCATGTCCCATGCATTTCATGTGTGCCGTTGGTATAGAATGGGACCAATGCCATTTTACAGTGATCGACGCCACTTGTAGTTCCAGCGACCCTCCAGTTTATACTTGTGGTCGAGCCAGTCGTGCTGTACGACCATTCGATGGCCGTTATCTTCACCGAGATGGATGTGTCTGTGGGTGTCTGTGTTATCGGATCGGTCGTTTGGGTTGACGCCCCCGCGCCTACCGAGACGCTTACGACGTCCTGGTTGGTCTGGTCGATGGTGTCGTAGACTTTGGCCTTTATCGTGTGCGTCCCGTTGCTGACGTGGCTTGTGTCCCATGTCCAGAGATGAAGGGATGTGGTGTCAGTATACTTCAGGACGTTATCGACATAGAACTCGACCTTCGTGATTCCCTTATCATCCGTCGCGTTGGTCACGACAACCACTAGGCCTGACACGCTGGCCCCGTCATCGGGATACATTATACTAATGGAAGGAGGATTGTCGACGCTGCTGGCCGCCCACGCCGATCCCCCTGCGGTATCCATAGGGGCGCCCATGTACTTTGTCGTTGCTTTAATATCGAAAGTGCTGTTGCTGCCTGCTGCCGTAGTGTTGAATGTTACAGTGAGTGTACTCCCCGATTTAGTATATGCATTGGTTATTTGTTCGTCGGACACACCAGGTTTCTCGAGGATTAAAGTCCCCGTGGGGGAAATGTATGTGAACCGGGCTTTGTATGCCGAATTATCACCAGCTTCGATATAATAAGAGTAATCGTTGTTGCTGGATATGAGCCCGTACACTGTCATCGTAATTTGTATTGTAGTCCCCAGGTTCGTGGAATAGAGGTTATGTATGTCTATTTCAGGAAATCCCGTTTCCTGCGGATCAGTATAGTTTCTTTCATAAGTTGCGGCCCTCGCGCTCTGCGATCCGATTCCGGCCACCAAGACGGTCGCTAGCATCGCGCTTATCAGCACTACAAACGTGCGTCCCATGTGTATCCCTTCGATAAGGGTTATCGCGAACCCAGTATATATATTTGTCCCTCCCCCGATATAAAAATGTCTGAAGGGGAGAAAAATTATAAGCAGGGCGATTCATCTGCGGGGCATGGCGCGGCCAGCCAGAGCCTACGGAAAACCGATTTCTCATGCTCATTCGCACCCTTATCGAGAGGAGAGGGAGCACAGGAGGAGCGGGATGTACTGGTGCGAACGTTGCGCCGTCCCGCTTTTAGAGCCGTACTGCGCGATCTGCAGCGGCCACGGCAGGGAGATGGAAATCTACCACGGCCTCGAGATTCGCCCTGCGTCCCCTGACACTCTCAAGATAATCGGCGGGATTCTGGATAGACAGTATGGCGCGAGCGGCGCCCTCGCCGGCAAGCTCGTGCTGATGCACAAGATACCCGGCATCGACAGGACGGAGGAGATAATAATGGGCGGCAGGGCGCTCGGCGTCCTGGCCTACCTGCCGGAGAAGGGCGCGTTCGAGCTTGCCCTCAAATGGTACGGCGCGAACCATCTGGCCCCGCTGGCGAAAAAGGGGGTTGTTGCCCTGAAACGGGACGCTCTCCACAGGCACCTGAAGGGCAAGTGGGTCTCGCCCGCCGATGTCGAGTCACACATCGGAGTCGAGAGCGGCGTGGATGCGATCATCACTTGCGGAAGCTTCGTCGGCGTCGGGAGGCCCGAGTTCTCGTCCTCCGGCCCGATGCCTGAGAAATGCCTCAAGGTCCGGGACATCGAGAAGGCCCAAGCCGTCACCATACCGGATTCCAGGTTCGCCGACGCCGCCAAGGCAAACGGACGATACATCCGACAAATGGAAAGGAATGCCGTGAACGATTTACACCATGTTCTCAGCAATGACAGGCGGCCACTCACAGCAACTTTCAGCGGCGGAAAGGACAGCGCCGTCGCCACCACGCTGCTGATGCAAGCGCGCAAGGACTTCACGCTCATTTACATCGACACGGGCATCGAGTTCCCCGAGAGCATGGAGTACGTGCGCAGGTTCGCGCAATCCTCCGGGCTCGCGCTCGACGTCCTGCGCGGGAAGGAATCCTTCTGGGACATCGTCAAGGACCTGGGCCCGCCGGCGAAGGACTTCCGGTGGTGCTGCAAGGTCTGCAAGCTCGCGCCGATGGCCGAGCTCGTCGCCGCGAAGTACCCCAAGGGGGTGATATCGGTCGAGGGGAGGCGCAGGGCCGAGTCCTTCTCGCGGGCGAACATCCGCCTAGTCGAGCAGAACCCCTTTGTGCCGAACCAGACGCTGGTGAACCCCATCCGCGGCTGGAGCGCCCTAGACGTGTGGCTCTACATTTATTGGAAGGGGATACCGTACAACCCCCTCTACGACAGGGACTTCGAGAGGATAGGCTGCTACCTCTGCCCCGCCGAGCACGACTGCGAGTTCGGGAAGTGCGGCGAGCTGCACCCCGGCCTGCACGACAGGTGGCGCGAGTTCCTCGTGCAGTGGGCGGCGAAGAGAGGAGCTGGCAGGGAGTACTACGAGCAGGGCATCTGGCGCTGGAAGACTCTTCCTCCCAAGCTGAAGGCGCTCGCAGGCAAGATGCCAAAGTCCGGCGACGTCTCGCTCGGACACGAGATACGCCGCGAGCGGGACGGGACGTTCGTCGTCCAGGGCACCCTGCGGCTCCCCGACAGGCTCGGCTTGGACGTCATCGCCGAATCGCTCGGCATCCTCGGCGATATCGAGTACGACCGGGAACTCGGAACGGCCGTCCTGCACATGAACAGGGGCGCTGTCTGCGTCTTCGCCAACGGCGATATGACGTCAAGCGCGAGGAACGAAAGCGCGGCCAGGGAGCACTTCAAGCTCGCAGTACAACAACTGTTGCGCGTCCACCTCTGCACAGGCTGCGGGATATGCGTCAGCGCCTGCCCGGTCCGCGCGATCGCACTGAAAGACGGCAGGCCAGTGTCGGACCTCGATCTCTGCACGCGCTGCCGGAGATGCATCGAGGGGTGCGTGATAGCCAAGTACTATGATAAAATAGCCACGCCCGGCGGGATGACGAAGCCGACGTGCTGATTGAGCGCTCTCATTCCCAATAACTATTTCAATCCGTAGAATATGCAGTCTTCACGGTGCAGACCATTGAAGGAGATGGCGCTGAACCAGTCAGAGCTGGTAGGCAGAGGGGAAGATCTGGGTAAGCTCAAGGCCAAATTGGACGACGCTCTGCATGGCAAGGGGAGCACGGTATTCATCGCGGGGGAGGCGGGCATCGGGAAAACAAGATTGGTTTCGGAGTTGATCAAATATGGAGGCGAAACCCTCCATGTCGTCCAGGGCTGGTGTCTTGCCGAGAGTCTGGAGCCGCTGTTCCCGTTCAAAACCGCGCTTAGAGAGGCAGGCTTATTCCACCTGATTTCTGGTCATCCCCCGCCCTTGGTTGTATCTGCCTATTTGATGAATGAAGCAGGCATGTTGATTGCGAAAGCAGAGAGAGAACAAACGACCCTTGACCCTGATATCTTTGCAGGCATGCTCCAGGCTGTCGGAAACTTCGTCAAAGACTCTCTATCCATGATGGAAAACAGAGGGGTTGGAGGACTGAATTCTCTCGGCTATGGAGACTACACCATCATAATCCGGGCGGCAGGAAAACTAACACTGGCCGCAGTAATCAGGGGGGAAAAGAGCGAATTCCTGATCGAGGACATGGGAAAAGTGTTAAAGAACATCGGAGACAAATTCGACAACTGGTCCGGAGACGTTTCTGCCACGAAAGGAGTGCGGCCAACAGTCTCGTGGTTCGTAGATTCGGGGAAATACGACGGAAAGTTCCTGGTGGACGACCCGAAGCTGAAGCAGGAGAACCTGTTCGACAACGTGCTTCTTGGGATGCAGAGGGCTTCAATGGAGCGCCCCCTTGTTCTGTTCCTGGACGACCTGCAGTGGGCAGACCCCACGAGCCTGAGCCTGCTGCACTACCTCGCCAGGAACACGAGGAAAGACAGGGCACTCATTCTAGGCACGTACCGCCCTGAGGACATAGTCCAGTCCTGGGACGGAAAGGCACACCAGCTCGATACAGCGATGCAGAACATGAGCAGGGAGGGTTTATTGCAGGGGCTCGAGCTGAAGCGACTGGAGAGGGCAGGAACAGAGTCCTTGATCATCAATGCCCTGGGCGCATCCCGTTTCGAGCCTGCCTTCTTCGAGAAGATCTACAGAGACACGGATGGCACGCCGTTCTTCGTACTGGAGGTTATAAAACTGTTGGCAGAGGAGGGGGCGCTCAAACAGGATGACGGGGGGATATGGAAACTCGCGGCCAGCATCGAAAAGCTGGACACCCCCATCAGGGTCTATGACGTGGTGAAAAGGCGACTGGACAGGCTGACGAAGGGGCAGCGGGAGATACTGGAGTGCGCCAGCGTGGTCGGCGAGGAGTTTCAATCCGAAGTCATCGGCATGGCAATGGAAATGAACAGGCTCGCCCTTCTCAAGAACCTCAGCGAGATCGAGAAGACGCACAGGTTGGTCCACTTCCTGAGGGACAAGTATCGTTTCGACCATGCAAAGATAAAGGAGGTCTTATACAACGGGATCGGGGAAGAACTGAGAAAAGAGTACCACAGGCTCATCGCAGAGACGCTCGCAGCGCTGCACAGGGACAACCTGGACGAAGTGGTGGCAGAGCTGGCGCATCACTACTTCACTGCAGGGGACGAGAGGGCGGGAGAGTATCTGGCAAAGGCCGGCGACAAGGCGAAAGATGCGTATGCGAACGAGGAGGCGGTCAAGTTGTACGAGAATGCCGCTGACCTGCTTGAGGAGGAGGAGAGATTGGAAATCCTGGAGAAACTCGGAGATGTCCAGGCGCTGGTCGGCGATGTTGACAAAGCCATCGAGAACTTCGGGAGCGCTAAGGAATCAACAGAGCACTGCGAGACCAAGGCCAGGATGTTAAGAAAGGTCGCCGATGAGCACCAAAAGAAAAGCGAATATGACAGATCCCTGGAGGTGCTGGCTGAGGCGAAGGGGCTGGTCAAGGAGGGCACGGCGGAGTATGGAAGGATAACAGGAAGCGAAGGAGCCATATGCTGGCGAAAAGGCGACTACGAGAAAGGTCTGGCATTATTCCAGTGCGCCCTGAAGACCTTCGAGGAATTCGGTGGCGAGAGAAAGGACATCGGGAACGCACTCCGCGTAGTGGGGAATATCCACTGGAGCAGGGGGGAGTACAATCCTGCCCTCCAGCATTACGAGAAAAGCCTGGCCGTGATGGAAGAGATAGCAGAGCAGTACGGCATTGCTGCCGCGCTCGGCAACATCGGCCTCGTGCACCATTACAGGGGCGAACTGGACAGGGCGCTGAAGTTCTACGAGCGCAGCCTGGAGATAAGGGAGAATATCGGGGACAAGCGGGGCGCAGGTGTCAGTCACTGCGGTCTGGCAGAGGTCTTCCTTGAACTCAAAAACGCCCATGCCGCGCTGGAGCACGCGGAAAATGCCCTCAGCATCTCTGTGGAGATAGGTTCCAAAACAGTGGAGGACAAGAGCCGTTGGGTGCTAGGGATGGTGCACAGGGCGATGGGGAACCTGGACAAGGCGGAAGAGGAGTTCCTGAAGAGCATTTCCATCAGCGAGGGGATTCACGACATGGTGGAGGTGGGGCGGGCGCACTACGAATACGGGTTGCTCCTAAACCGCAAAGGTGAGCCGGCCAAAGCCAAAGAACACTTCTCCAATGCCCTCTCCGGGTTCGAGCTCATGGGCATGAAGCTGTGGGTTGAGAAAGCAAGAAAATCGATTGATCAATTGTAACGTTTCTTGCTTTATAGGTCCGTACACAAGTACCCGATTGGATGGTTAGCCAAATGGGCGAAAAATGTAAAAAAGCGCTCGCTGAAATTGATGCGACGAAGTAATTTTACTTCCCTTTCAATATTTCCTTTGGCGCCCCCGCGAACGCCACCAGCGCCTCCGCCTCTAAGAAATGGAGGGCCGCCGGGAATACCAGGCTGTGCGGGGGCTCGCCCGCATCGAATCTCAGCATCTCTTGGACGGGCCCGGCGCGGATGGCACAATCGCCGTGCCCCGCCCTGGCGACGATGCAGCAGAGTGCGCCTCTCGCGAGCAGGTCGCCGCCGACTTTCTTCTCCATCGTCATGAGCGCCTCGATTCCCTCTCGCGAGGTCATGTAGCGCCCCTTCTCCGCGTCGATGTCAAGGAGCGCGAGGGTGTGCTGGCCGGCCTCGGTGTTTTTCACAAGGGATTCATACGGGCTTGTGGGCGCGAATCCCTCGCGATGGAACGGGACTGTTATCGTCCTACCGAACTTGTAGTGCTGCAGGCCGAGGATGCCCGGGATTGCGCTGAAGACCGACGAGGCGTGGATAATTCTGACGCTTATGCTCTCGGCGGCCGCGCGCATCCTGAGCGACAGGTGCGTCGTCGCGGCCATCGGGTCGCCGGGGACGAGGAGGGCGGCCCGGCCCTTCTTTGCGACGTCGATAATTGCATCGCCTTTCTCAACGGCGGTGCGGTCGAGCTCTTCAATTGCCCTGCCCGTTAATTTGGAGAGCCGGGAAATTTCGTCGTCTGGAACGGGCGCCGTATATCGTTCCAAGAATATCATGTCGCAGGCCTTGATGGCGTCGAGGGCGCCGTGGGGCAGGCTGCCAGGCCCCAGACCTAAACCCACAAATACCAATTCGGCCATCACTGCACCATGAGGTCACGCTGCGCTGTCGTGCCCAGGGGTGAAGGGGAGAGGGCACGTAAATACCTTTCAGAGAGGGGCATCCTCCGGAAGGACCTGAGGATCTCGCGCGATGGCGACAGCATTCTCATCCCCGTCGCAGCGCGCGGCAAGGTCCCGTACGCCACGCGCACGGCGGAATTCGCGCCGTCGGAGAAGAGGCCGACCAGCTACAAGGAGCATGTCGATTTGCCAAGGAAGCTGCACCCCCTTCTGCCGTCGGCATTCGACATCGTGGGGGATGTTGCGATAATCAAGCTTCCCGACGAACTGACGGGTCATGCAAGCGCCATCGGCAAGGCAATCATAGGCGCGCAGAAGAGCATAAAGTCCGTCGCCCTCGACGAGGGTGTGGAAGGCGAAGCGCGCATCAGGAAGCTCCTGGTCATCGCGGGAAGAAAAACGATGCTTACAGTCCACAAAGAGAATGGCCTCCGGCTAAAGGTAGACCCTTCCGTCGTTTATTTCTCCCCGCGGCTAGCCTCCGAGCGCGCGAGGGTGGCTGGCCAGGTGGGCGAGGGCGAGAACGTGATAGACATGTTCGCCGGCGTCGGGCCCTTCTCCCTCCTCGTCGCAAGACGAGTAAAATCATCGAGAATCGACGCCATCGACATCAATACAAAAGCGATCAAGCTCCTGAAGGAGAATATCGAGCTGAACAAGACCGCCAATGTCAGGGCGCACATTGGCGACGCGTCGAAAATCGTCCCGAGATTGAAGGGCGCGGACCGCGTCATCATGAACCTGCCGCACAGCGCGCATGAGTTCCTGAAATGCGCGCTCCGCGTTTGCCGGAAGGGAGCCACGATTCATCTATACCAGCATATCACGAGGGACGAAACCGACGGAAGATGGGGCGAAATCGCTTCGAAATGTATGGAGGCGGGGGCAAAGGTGCGATTGCAGCGCTACGTCATAGTCCATCCATACTCCCCGAGCTCGGGCATCGTCTGCTACGACATTAAAATCGTAGGCTTCACTCGCGCGCGAGGGTGACGCCCTTCTGGTCCTGGTAGTGCCCCGAGCGCTTGCCGTAGCCCTTCTCCGGCTCCGAGGAGAGCGCGCTGAAGACCATCTGCGCGAAGGTGTCCCCGATTTTGATATCAAGGGTGCCGCCCCCGGAATTGAACGCGGCCAGCGTCAGCGTGCCGCGGAAGCCGCTGTCTATGACGCCGAACGACGCCAGGACCCCCTTGCGCGCCCAGGATGTGCGAATCCACAGGTTCGCCGCCCATGGCCCGTTGAGCTCCACGCGCTCCTCGGTGCTGACTATGAACCGGCTCTGCGGCGGGACGCTGGCGATGCCCGCCGTCACTTTCACCCTGTTGTCCGGGATGCAGACCTCGGCGATGCCGAGGTCGTAGCCGTTCGGCGTCAGCCTCTTCTCGACGAACGGAGCGATGACCAGCCGGCCTTCTGCGAGGAACTTCCTGATGTCCGCATCGGAGAGGACGCTCATCGGGGGGATAAACGCGCGGTAGTAAATCTACTTAATCGTCTTCGGCATCCGGAGAGCCCTCGCGAACGTGCCTGGCCAGGTCGATTGTCGTCATCGCGGCAGGCTCCACGTCGAGCATGGCCTCCCAGGATTGTCGGCAAGCGCAGGATTCGATGGAGAGCGCCCCGGCGTCCTGGGATAAGGAGATGCGTTTAACTGCCTCTAGAACCCGTCCGTCGCACTTCCCGCAGTTGTGCACCCCGCGCGGCGTGCCGCCGCCCGACGGGTCGGAGACGAGCATGACATCCTTCGGAATGGCAGCATGGCCGCGCCTCAGGGCTTCCAGCAGCGACCACAGCCACGGCGGCCTGTACTCCCCGCGCTTCCACATGCGCTCGACCAGCGTGCCCCTCTGGACGTTCACCGGATTGATGGAGATAACGTCGCTCATCTTCGCCGCGGCATCTATGGAACGCGAGCAGTCTTCGATGGCATCGCGCTCGTTCAAGAACGGGGGCTTCAGCAGGAGGTAGGTGCGCACCCTGGCTCCGGCTTTCTTTATCCCCTTTGCAGCAATGGCGTACTGCCCGAAGGTGAATCCCTTGTTTATCGACAGCGAGCGAATCTTGTCGGAGGCAGTCTCCAGCCCCATCGCGACCTCGACCTTCCGCCCCGATTTTTCGAGCAATGGCAACGAAGTTTCGACGTACTCAGGCCTTGACTCGACGACTATCCTTTGCGCGCCCTTGTCGAGGAAGCGCTGGAACACCTCCGCAGGTCTTGGAATCTCGCGCAGGTCGAGGAAGCTGCCAGATGTGTAGATTTTCACGACTGGCTCGCTGTTGTGAGCTGAGAGGGCGCGGGCTACCTGCGCGTCTAAATCTTCCTCGCTGACGTTGGAAACGCTTTCCGCATCGTAGCCGCACATGGTGCAGCCGCTAGTGCGCGACCATGCGCAACCGCATGTGCGCAGGATGACCACTAAGGTCGGAACGACCTTGCCATCGCATAGCTCCTGGCTTTTCCAAACCGCGACAGGGCTGGAAAGGTTAATTTCATCCTTTCTCATCGTCGGCGTATCCCCTCACACCTTAATAATCCCTGGCATACAAGGGGCATGCCGTGGCATTCCCCTAGGACCCCGGACTGAAATTGCATTCCTGTGCCTCGGTGGTTTCGCCACCTCGGGAGTCCGTTATAAATATACCATAATCAATACAGCCGCAAATTGCCACTGTAGCTTAGCTCGGCGCGCTGGACCTCCTACAGAGTTGGTGGAGGTCCGCGCCTCGGCGACTGCGGTCGCCTCGGGAGACCGCTATAAATACACCATCATCATTATCGCTGTAAAATGCCACTGTAGCTTAGCTCGGTGGAGCGGCTGATTTGTAATCAGCAGGTCGGGGGTTCAAATCCCTCCAGTGGCTCACATTATTTTATAAACAAAACTGGAGGGATGCGTCCATCCCCAACGGGCACAGGTGGACAGCAATCCCTCCAGTGGCTTCAACTTTTTAGGTGTAAGCTAATGTGAAGTATATATCAGATAGAGATGGATAAGAATAGTTGTATCAATTCTTACTCTTTCTGCTCAACGATTCTCATGGCTATGGGACTTGTGGGTGCATCGGTGAAAAGGACCGCGATGATCCGACCTATAAAATCCTGGGGCACGTTTTGAAGAATCTCGCCAGCCTTGCTGTTGCTTGAGAAATTTAATATATATTGGATATTGGCGCGCGAATCATAGACCATGAGATATATACACTCGGCCTTAAGCTCAATCCCCAAAAGCTGTCCCACGATCTCAGTCCAAGGCTCAGGAAAGATGTAGCGGACCACGGGCAG
>JACRNV010000037.1 GCA_016214785.1 Methanobacteriota archaeon | reverse complement strand
AGCGCGCCGCTTCGCGGCGCGCACCGCCGAGACGCCATTGCCATAGACACCTAAAAACATAGCCCGGTTGGCCGGTGCCCGCTCGCCCTACATCCCCAACCTAAAAGGATGGGGAATTAGGGCGCGGCAATCATATTAATTCTCTTACAGCCACTGTAGGATCGTTATATAGCGTATGACCAACAAGGAGATCAAGTAATCGCCCTCTATCAAGTTCAAAACTTATCGTTCGAGGTTCATTCCCTTCAACACGAATGTCACTTTCAATTCCTTGCCAAGGAAACCAATAGATGTTTCCCTGAGGATCTTTTATAGAGATGTCCGCCCACCGCTTTGTTTGCTTTATTTGTCCATCAGCATATACTAAATATTCTGTCAATGCGAAGAATGGACGCTCCTCTGAAAAGTCTGCTCCAATTTTGATAATATGTGAAGTTGTATTTGATGGATCAAATTCTGGATTTTTCATTCGAACATAAAATGTTCCACTTTGTTTTTTCCATTCGATAATACCCTTTGGGTCTGAAATGCGTAGAGTTTTATACATTATCGAAGGAGTCCTATCCTGTGTGATATGTAGAAGGTCTGTGGTCCTGAGAAGTAGTGCACAATATTGGACATTGACTCTTTCATCGGGGTTGTTACCATAACCTTGACATAATGGAAATAAGTCTTTATTATCTAAGTTATCCAAATGATGGCTTTCGCAAACATCGCCTAAGTTAGTCCTGAAACGGCCCGGTAATACAGATAATAGATCAGCAATCTCTCGTGCAATTGGTTTTACCTTGTTACCCCAGGTCGCACTATGATTTCCAGTAATCCATTCTTTAATTCGAGTAGTATGACCATTGCGAATAAATTCCTGAAACAGAAATCGTTCTTTCTCATCGGGCTTCATATTCTCTATACGAGCTAAAAATTCCTTACCATCTAAATCCTTTGTATTATTACTGATAAAATCGCAAAAAGCAATGTTTTTCTCTCTTTTTTGAAACTCAGCAGTAGACACAATCATACCGAGGTCATGGAGATATATTGCCAATACCGTCATTAGCCAATCCAGAGGAGTCATTTTCTCCTTTGTGGATGGAGGTATCAACCAATCTAGTTGCTGTAACATTGCGTCTACGTGATTAATGTCATGAATAGTATAAGTAGAAAAAATACCTTCTACTCGACCGATCATATTAAGCATTTCAGCAATTTTATCTTTAACGCCTGGAAGTGAGAAATTTTTAAATGCAGGTAATGTTCTAGCCTTATCCGCGCATTTCTCAGCATTAGTACGTAATTCAGTCATTAGGATTGACTAAATACAATAGGGCATATATTAATGTTATGCGATTATCCTCATATAATTGTAACTAGTACGTCCTCGCCGCGTACAGGTACGTCTTCGCCGGCTTCCAGCACGCCGCGCACTTCCCCTCCGCCTGCTCCCCGGAATATCTGGTCCCGAGGATGTTCAAGCCGGTCCGCGCCTCCGCGTCCTTCCCGCATGCCTCCTCGGCGCACCAGCGCATCCTGATTACTCCGACTGGCAGGTCATCCAGTGCCTCCACGTCCCTTATCCCAGCCTTGAGCTGCTCCTCGGCGGCCTTTAGCATCGAGATGCCAATCTCGTCGAGGATGCGCTTTACAATCATGATTAGCTCGTCCCTCGGGACGCTGACTTTGGCGCCGTTGTCGCGCCTGACCAGGACGGCAGCGTTGTTCGCCAAGTCCCTCTTGCCGAGCTCGAGCCTCAGCGGGACTCCCTTCTCCTCCCAGTCGTAGAACTTGTTGCCGGGTCGCAAGTCGCGCTCGTCGAGGTGCGCCCTGATGCCGTTCGATTGGAGTCGGTGAAATACTGTGCGGCACTCCTGCGCGACCTTCTCCTGCAGCTCCTTGGCCGGGATGGGGACTATGACGACCTGGATTGGCGCGACCGCTGGCGGGAACTTCAGCCCCTTCTGGTCGTGGTGCACGGCAACGACGGCCCCCACGAGCCGCTCGCTCATGCCGTAGGTGGTCTGGTGGGCCAGCCTGTGCTCCCCCTTCTCGTCCTCGTAGGTTATGCCGTAGGCCTTCGCGAAGTTCTCGCGGTACTGGTGGATGCCGCCTATCTGGATAGTCCGGCCGGTCGGCATGAAGACGTCGATGCCGACGGAGTAGTGCGCCCCCGCGAACTTGTCCCAGTCGGGCCTGCGCATCTCCATGTACGGCAAACAGAGGGACTTCCCCACGACGGACATTATCTCGAGGTCCTCGCGAATCTGCCGCTCGGCGTCCTCGAAATCGGCGTGGCAGGTGTGCGCCTCGAAGAAGTGTATCTCCCGCACGCGCACGAAGGCGCGGGTCTGCTTCGTCTCGTACCTGAAGACGTTGCAAATCTGGTACACCTTGAACGGCAGGTCGGTGTGCGCCCTTATCCATAGCGCGAAGATGGGGTACATGGCCGTCTCGCTCGTCGGCCTGAGGAGGAGCCGTATGTCGAGCGGGTTCAAGCCCGCGTGCGTGACCCAGTAGACCTCGCCGCCGAAGCCCTTGATGTGCTTCTCCTCCTTGGCGAACTGGTCCTCCGGTATCAGCAGGGGGAAGCAGACCTCCCGGTGGCCGGTGCGCGCCATTTCCGAATGCGTGACGGCGTCGATGAGGCTCATGAGCTTCCAGCCGTAGGGGGTCCAGATGTTCATCCCCTTGACTGGGTAGCGCTTGTCGCACAGCCCGGCCTTCTCGACTATGTCGTTGTACCACTCGCTGAACTCGTCCTCGGAGAGCATCGGTCAGGGGATAAAGTGGAGGGTATAAAAAACCAGTTGCCGCAGGCGCTCAATTTTCTTCGTCGCCTTTTCTACGCCTGCGGCGTATTATGACGACGGCAACTGCGATGAAGGCCGCGGCGATGACAGCCCCTATGACCATAACCGTCCAGGTATCGAATTGCGCCCGCGGGATTATCTCAATGCTCTCGTTTCCGGTCGTGGGGGCGGTCGCGTTGTTGTAACCGTCGAAGACCACTGCGTGGAAGGTGATTTTTCTCGTCCCTGAGGGCGGCCTCAGCTCCGCCGAGTAATTGCCAATGCCGGTGGTCATGTTCCCCGATGTCTGCGCCGCCGAGACCGTCAGGGGGTCGCCGCCATCGGCCGAGAATACAATCTGAACGCGCGCGATTGCGATGCGGTCCCGCGCACCGACCGTCACGGGTATCGGGTCGCCGTCGTAGGCGCTGAGCGGGAATTGGACCGTCGCATCGGGCGCCACCGTGTCGTTCACCCACACCTCGGCGTAATTGGCCATGGGCTTCGGGGCGTCCGCGCTGGCGATTACCCTCTGCGCGAGGGTGCTGAAGAGCGCCGCGCCCTTGTCGAAATGCCTGAAGCCCTCGTCCGGTGCCAGGAAATCGTATGGCGCCGGCAGGGCTGCCGGGAAGCGGCCCCCGGACGAGAACCTCACGGTGCCCGTGTAGTTCGTCACCCTGTTGTCCCAATCGTCCGCGGGGGAGACGGAGAAGGAGAAGGGCTCGCCGGCCTCGGCCTCCCTTGGCGCCGCGACCACGAGCTTCGATGCCACATTGTGTACGACTTTTACTGATGGCCGATAATGCTCAATGTTGTTGGAATAGGGAAACCATGCGTCTATCCAGAGTTCTGCAATACCGGCCGTGAAGAGCGCAACGCTGAAGGTGTGCGAACCCATGTCCACGGCCGCGAACTGGTACGATAGGTTGGAGGAGAGGGGGTCCGGCGCGGAAATATTCACGATTCCGGAGAAGTTGGCGATGGGGTTGCGGTATGCGTCGGTGACGTCGATTCGCACGTCGAACTTCACGCCTGCGATTGCCGTCTCGGGCAGCCCTGTTCTCAAGACCCATCCGGCTGCGTCCGGCGCGACAGTGACACGGGACGTGCCGGTAGCCACGTCCGAGCCATTCGAGGCCGCTATCGCGATCGGGGCAGTCGTTGCCGCTGTGTCCCAGTATGCGAAAGTCGCGCTCGAATTCCCCGGACCTATGTCAACGTGGTCGATTTCGGGGTCGAGCCGGGATTGGGGGAAGAATTTCCCGTTCTTCGAGGTCGTGGTCAGGTTTACCCTCGTGGCCGTGGCCACGGGCGACGGGTTGCCAAACGGGTCGATGAGAGTCAGGTTGAAGGGGAATTCTTTCCCTGCCTGAACCGTCGCCTGCGCGGGGGTGACGCTCCACCTCATCGCCGTGCTGGCGTTCAGGACCGTGATGTTGGCCGTTCCCTCGCCTATGACCGGATCGGTGGGCTGGGCGGCCAGCAGCGGCGTGCCAATTGCCGTGTCGTTGTACGTCACAGGCGCGGACTGCGTATTTGAGGGGACGTGCGCCTGGGACGGCGCGAACGAGCCCTGCGCGGACGTGGATGTCAAAAGGACGTCCAGGGGGTAGGGATATGTCGTCGGGTTCCCGTACATGTCAACGACGCCCAGGGAGAGCTGGAACGGGATGCCGGCGAGTATGCTGGCCCTCTCCGGGGACCAGGCGACCATGGAGGCCTGAGAGGGGCTTACGTCCACCCATTTCCTGGAGGTCGGTCCCGGTCCCATCGTATCGACGACGAAGGACTGGCGCGGGGCCGTGTACAGCCTGAGCCCGGCGAATTGCCTTCGGCCATTGTCGGACGGAACGAAGGTGTATTGCGGGGGCAACGCCGCCATTGCATCGGAGTAGAAGTATGCCGTGCCGTTGAAATCCGTTACCGTGTTCCAGAATGAGTCGGCCACGCGCACGTCGATGCTGAAGTCCTGCCCGGCAATCACGCTCGATGGAGCGGTGATGACGTACTCGTTGGCCGATCCGGGCTTAACGGTCAATGCATAAGCGCCCGTCGCGGCCGAATTGCCAGAGAGGTCTCCGGCCTCGAACCAGTAGCTCATGTTCCCGGCAGTGTGATGGTCGGGCATCGCCGCGCACCATGTCCCGTTCTGCCTTGTCCCGGCGGACATATTCATCGGCAATGACCTTACGGCGCTTCCGCCGACCTCGATGTAGTAGACGGTCACGTATTGAACGCGCATGTCGTCCAGCGCCGTGCAGGTAAGGTTGAGGTCTTGCCAGACCGCTATGCTCCCAGGAGGGGCATGGTAAATTGCCGGTGGCATGGTGTCATAGAGCGTGACATTCAGCACGGATTGCGCCTGCGAAGAGTTCACCGTGCCATATGCGCTGTTCTGGAGCGCGGCCAGGCGAGCGGTGACGTTGATGCCGTCGCCGTTCTTGTAGGGCGTCGGATTGATTGACAGGTCGACGATGTAGCCCCCGGCCGGGTCCGATGTCGAGTAGAGCCGCTCGCCCGTCCTCTGGTTCAGTATCGTGACGTTCGCGCCCTCCAGCGGGTTGCCGAAGGCGTCGCTGATGAAGCCCATCACGAGGTACGGCGGGGGGGCCGATTCGGACAGCGGGGAGGCAATCGCCAGGATGGCCAAGGAAACGGCGAGCGCCGCGCAGGCCCTGAGAGCAGGCCTCATGGCACCCCCCTATTCGCCCCTCCGCCCGCGCTGCCTTTTCTCCGCGCGGGTCTCTGACCTTGAGGAGCGCCTTCGCCTCATGAGCATGAAGGCTGCGACAACGGCAGCGATTACGATGATGACGACAAGCAGGACGTAGCCGGCGTTCGCCGGAAGGCCCGTCGTAGTTACCATCGCCTGCTCCGATAGCGCATCGGCCCCAGCGGCGTCTTCGACGGCAACGCGGACGTAGTACCTTGTGCCGGGCTCGAGATTGGGGATGCGGCATGCGGTGGTCGCAATGTTCGTCGCGCTCCAGGCCGCGATCCCTACATCGCCCTCGCTCCTTGACAGGTAGATGACGTATTTCGCGAAGTCCGGAGCCTGGGACTTTGTCCAGTTAATGTCCATATAGGTGTCCGATGTCGCTATCGTGCCGAGCTGGACGGCCTGCGTCGGCGGGTTCGCGCCGAGCGCTATAGCGACGTGTTCCAAGGCAGGTAAGAGCGCGGGGGTGAACTGGCTTGTGCCCACCTTGCCGTCCTTGGATGCGGTGATTGTAAGGGGCTCGTCCATAGGCACGGAATCCGGATCCATCAAGCCGATTTGGAACCGGTATATGCCCTGGGCGTCCGTTGTCCCGGACCATCTGTCGCCGCGTGCCATGGCGGTGAGGTTAACGAAGGCCCCGGGGACCGGCGTGCCGCCGTCGGTGACCCTCACCTCGTAGAACTTCGGCGGCGCCCTTATGCCCATCGTGCCGAACAGCAGCAGCACGAAGCCAGCGGCTGCCAGCAGCGCAACGCCCCTGCAGACCGATGTCCGCCAGCGCATCCGCGCTCACTCACCCGTCTTGCTTCCTTCTCCGGTACCTGACGAGGAGGAGGAGAGCCACCAGCAGGAGTATCGGCGGGAGGGCCGCGTCGAACTCGGGTATCATGTTGAGCCTTATGTCGACGCGGTCGTACGGGAAGCCGTTCGGGTTGGCCGTCCCGGCAGGCATCTCCGGGCGCTGGGAGTAGAAGCTGACGTTGACCTCCGAGTAGGCGAAGCCGTACCACAGCAGGTCGGTGGCGAAGAGCCTGAGGCCCTGGCCGGTCTGGTACCCGGACGTCATGTCTGCGAGGTCGATGCCGTATGTGCCGTTGCCGTCGGTCAGCGCGAGGGCGGTGTCGTTAGTTGCGTTGTTCATGACCAGGACGTAGGCGTTGGAAACGTTGTGCCCCTGGGACGATATGACCGAGCCCCAGACGATGTACGGCGGCAGCAGGACGACTATGTCGCGCCATCCCGAGTTGGCCCACTGGCCCTCGTCCGTGTCGTTGGCGACGACGAAGTAGCTGACGACTCCCTTCCACATCTGCGGCGGTACCGTGAACGAGTAGCCGCCGATGCGCGTGGTCGTGTTCCCCGAGACCTGGGCCATCACGCCCGAGCCCCAGTTGCCTGCGATGTCGACGTAGTATATCAGTACGGAGCCGATACCGGCGTCGTCCCATGCCGTCGCCAGGACCGATATGTTGAACCCGGCCCAGACGGGGGAGATGGCGGTCGTGTTGACGAGCGGCGGGGTGACAGTGACGTTAGCGCGGACTATGGCATAGGACGTAGACCGTTCAAGCAAGTATCCAGTGATGGTTGCGTAGTCGCACACGACGGTGTTGTTCAGCATGCCGGCTGCGAATGCGTTCACCGTGGCGAGGACCGATATCGAATAGCGCCCGGGCGTTATATTCGTCGGCGTCCAGCTCAGGTTCCTTCCGACGATGACCGCTGGGATGGCGGCGCTGTCGCCGGTGAAGTTCAGGCCCACCGGGAGCGAGTCGTTGAGCCACACGGACCCGGCCGTGCCGGTGCCGGTATTGTTGAACCAGATTGTGTACTCGATTGAATCGCCGGGCCTCACTACCGAGGCGTTGACGACCTTCTGGACGGTGATGTAGGGCCTGCGCAGCATGACGAGCGCGAACGCGCGCTCCTGCGGGTACATGAACGAGTTGTTGGCAACGTACTCGGCCGTGAGGGTGTTAAGCGCAGGGTAGCCGTCGGCCATCGCCGGGCCGACGGTGAAATTGATGGATAGCACGTGCGCGCCCGACGTCACATTCTCAAGCGTCAGATATATACTGCCTCCCGTGACGTTCACGCCGGTGACGTTCGCGCCCGCGAACGTCCCGTTGGTGTCATTGAGGTAGAGCATGTACGACGGCACTGTCTCGTTCAGCCAGAGGTATCGTGCGCTGTCCGAGCCGGTATTGTTTATGGTGAGCATGTATGTCACGAGGTCGCCAGGGCCGGCCACTGCAACGCTGGCGACTTTCTCCAGAGTTATGACCGGCCTGATTACCAGCGTCTGCGCGCTCGCCTCGCTCCGCCATGATAAACCCGTGGGTATCCCGTAGTCGAGCGTGGCGTTGTTGAACAGGATGACGCCGTCCGGCAGCGCCAGGTCCGTGGATATGTTAACGGTGACTGTGAAATTGTGCGGGCCGACAGAGAGCGTGCCGATGGCCCAGGTAAGGTTTGTTCCGTACGTAGTGTGGTTCATGCCGGAGGTGTCGGAGACGTACGCGACCCATGCCGGGAGGATGTCCGTGAGGACGACGCCTATCGCGGCGCCGTTGCCCGTGTTGTTGTAGTAGACTGTGTAGACGAGCGTATCGCCGGGGTTCGCGACGGCCCTGCTCACGGTCTTTAGGACGTCCACGTGCGGGGCTATGACGGTCACGCTGGCCTGCGCCACCGACTCCTCGAACCTGAGGTAGTTGGAGCGCTGCGGGCCCGAGTAGTTCAGCCACGCTGTGTCCGTGAGGACCGCGCCGGGGATGGCGTCGAACTGCACGCGGGCGGTGAAGGTGACCATGTTCACCGTGCCTGGCTGCACGTTGCTGAAAGACCACCCGAGGTTCTGTCCCTGGACGAGCACCGGCGGCGTGCCGCCCGCGGAAGGCTCGAAGACCATGCCAGCCGGGAGCGTGTCGTTGATCCAGACCCTGTACGCCACGCCGCTCCCGAGGGTATTGTTGTAGTATATCCGGAAGGTGACGAGCTCGCCTGGATAGGCGGTGGGCTGCATGGCTATCTTTTCTACCCGTATGACGGGCCGGATGACCGGGGTGGAAACGTCAGGCCATGTGGCTTCGGGGGAGAACCTGCCATTCTGGTAAGTGTAATTGCACTTGACCGAGTTAACGACGAAATAGTTGCTGGGGTTTGCGCCAGTCCCCGCATTTATATCGACCTGCACCCAGAAGGAGAATGTGATGGTGGAGTAAGGCGCCAGGTTGTAGACCGTCCAGGTGTAGATGTTCCCTGATATGGATGGGGCGCCAATGGTGCTCGTCAGGTAGCGCGCGTTCGCCGGCATGGTGTCGATTATCCTCACGACCGGCGACGCGGCCGAGCCGGAGTTCGTTACCTGTATCGTGTAGCGCAGTACCTCGTTCGGGTAGGCGTCGGCCTTGTCGACGACTTTGGTGACATCTATGACCGGGTATCTGACCCAGGACAGCACGGAGGCGGTAGCAGTCCACCAAAGGCCCGTGGGGATGGTATAATTGATCGATGCTTCGTTATAAAGCGCGAAGGGATTGGGACCACCGATAGTCGGGTCGTCGACCTGGACGACTATGGTGAAGAAGTGCACCCCTGTGGACAGACCCTGGAAGAAGATGAACAGCGTTTGACCAGCCATGCTGGAATTGACGTATCCGGCCATTCCAGCCGAGCTGTTCGAAAGGTATGTTAATCCGGGAGGTAGTGTGTCCGTGAACTGCAGGTTCGGAGCAGGAGCGCCCGTGTTGTTTATCCAGATGAAATATGTCAGGACGTCTCCGGGGGAGCTGATGTACTGGCTTACAGACTTTCCAACAGTAACGACGGGCCTTATGACCGTCGTGTTGGCCCATGCCTGCGAAGGGGGGTAATTCGCGACGCTTGCGAAGCTGCACCTGACTAAGTTAACGAGGTATGCGCCGTTGGGCGCATTGGCGGAGACCTGCACGGTGATCGTGAAGCTGTGCGGGCCCGGCGTAACGTTCATGAAGGTGAAGTAGAAGATGTTCGTACCAGCGCCTCCGGTCGCGCTGATAAAGTATGGGGCGGATGTCGGCGCGGTGTTGGCGTCATGTACGACGCTCAGAAGGTCCAGCCCTGTAATGGGCAGTATATCTGTGATGTTTACCCACGTGGCGTTCCCCGAACCGGTGTTGTCGAAGTATATCGTATAGACGATGGTCGCGCTCGGGTAGACTGTGGCGTCCGACACGGTCTTCACTACGGTGATGCTCGGCGCCATCACCCATACCGTCGCGCTGGCAGAACGTTGCGGGAGCAGGTTGCCGTTTGCGTCCGTGCTGTTCATCCATGCGCGGTTCGTCAGATTCGCCCTGTCGGGGACCGTGGCGTTCACGCGCACGGTTATATTGAAGGTGTAGAAGCCGCTGGGCACGTTCTGGAACAGGTAACGGAGGGCCCTTCCCGTCATAGTCATGGATACGAATCCAAAGACTGTGCCCGCGGTGTCGCTTACGTATGTCACGCCGACCGGGAGCGTGTCGTTGAGCCAGATGAACGCCGCGATTCCCGAGCCTGCGTTCTGGAATACCACTGAATAGTTCACGAAGTCCGCCGGGAAGACGAGTACGGGCTGCGCGGTCTTGTAGACGTACGTGACGGGCGCTGTGATTACGACGGTGGCGGAGTCGGAGACGCTTCCGATGCGGTTGGAGTTCGCGTCCGTGTAAGTCAGGTTCGCTGTGTTGACTATCGCAGTTCCGTCCGCGACGCCCGCGTTTACCCTGAATGTTATAGTGAACGAGAACGAGCCGGGGGGGACGTTCGCGAAGGTGAAGTACCATGTCGCGCTGTCATTCCATGAGCCCGATAGCCATGGGACGAGCAGGGATGTGTTGCTCACGTATGTCATCCATGCAGGGACCGTGTCGTTGACCCACACTAAGCCCGCGATGCCTCCGCCGGTGTTGTTGACCCATATCGTGAATGTCACCAGGTCGCCAGGGTCCGCGTACTGGAGGTCGGGCGCCTTCGATATGCTCGTTATCGGCGCGATGACAATGGTCGCGGCGTTGTCCTGGGTCGGCAGCATCGGAGTGCCCGCGGCGTTGGTGAAGTTGAGGTACGCCCAGTTGTCCAGGAGCGTCCCGTTGGCCAGGCCAGCGTTGACAGTCACCGTTATGGTGAAGCTGTAATTGCCGCCGGGCGCGACGTTGGTGAAGTTGAAGTGCCATGCAGTCCCGTCGAACCAGGCCGGACCGCCGAATTCGGCCCATGCCGATGCGTTGTCGCCGACGTAGGTCACACCAGTAGGCAGGACGTCGGTGACGTTGACGTAGGCTGCGTTCTCGCTGCCCGTCACGTTGAACCATATCGTGTAGGTCAATGTGTCGCCGGGGTCGGTTACGTCGTCCGAGACCACCTTGATGACCCCGGTCCAGACCGCTGTGACGATGGATGACGCATTCGCCCATGACTCAGGCAGGTGTATCGTGTCGCTGGCATCGGTGTAATCGAGGTGGGCGGTGTTGTTCAGCCACGTCCCAGCGGGGAGGCCAGGGTCGACCGTGACGTTGATGACGAACGAGTGCGCGCCCGGTGCCACTCCGGTGAAGACGTAGTAGAGCACCTGCCCGATCTGCAGGAAGCTCACGAACTCCGGCAGGGAGGCCGAGCTGTCGTCCACGAACGTCACATCCGCCGGCAGCGTGTCGTTTATCCAGACCGTCCCGGCATTAGATGAGCCAGTGTTGTTGAACCAGATGGTGTACTGAAGCCAGTCCGGCGACCAGACGAAGCTCTGGTTGACCGTCTTCTGGACGGCGATGAGCGGCAGGTTGAGGATGATAGTGTCCGCGCTGTCCGAGCCGCCATCGTACCAGTTGTCGTTCAGGTCCGTGTAGTTGGCCCAGACCCAGTTGGTCAGCACGGTGCCATTAGATATCGTCGCGTTGGTATCGATTGTAATGGTGAAAGAGTGTGCGCCCGTCGGAACATTCACGAACGTGTATATCAGAGTGGTGCTGTTGGACGCGAACGCGCTGAACCAAGGCAGGAGCGCGGCTGTATCGCTTATATATGCTGTATCGGCAGGCAGCGTGTCGTTGACCCAGACGAAGTTTGCGACGCCGGAGCCGGTGTTGTTGAACCATATGGTGTAGACGAGGGTGTCGCCCGCGTATGCCGTAGCGGCGCTCACGGTCTTCTCGACTACAATGACCGGCGCCCTGACCTCGACGCTTGCGTTGTCCATGCGCCCGGCCCTCGGGTTGCCGCCTGCGTCTGTGTAGTTCATAAATGCCCAATTGTCCAAAATTGTTCCGTCGGTGGTGCCGTTGTTCACCCGCACGGTTATCGTGAACGAGTAGACGCCCGGAAGCGGCGATACGCCCGTGAAGTTGAACCACAGGGACTGGCCGCTGACGCCGCTGCTGACGTAACCTGGGACCAGATTCGAGGTGTTGCCCAGATATGAGACTCCAGGCGGCAGCGTGTCATTGATCCATACGAAGGCAGCGCTCTCCGTGCCGAGGTTCATGAATGTCACCGTGTATGTCACTGTGTCGCCGGGCGTGGCCCACTGCGCGCTTGCGTCCTTCTGCACGGTCATGTTCACGCCCGTCGCCGTCACCGGCAGGTTGGACTCTGTCTGCTCCAGCGTCCTGTTGGCCTGCCAGCTCCAGGTGGTGTAGTCCAATGTCACGTTATTCCACATGACTGTACCGTCTTGGACGGTCGCGTTGATGGTTACGTTTATCACGAAGGAGTGTGGCCCTGGCTGCACGTTCGTGAACAGGTACTGGAGCGTGCTGCCGACTATTGCCATGCCGCCGAACGTCGCGCCTGTAACGGTCGAGTTGGAGTCGCTGGCATAGGCCATCCAGGGGTCGATGGTGTCGTTTATCCAGACGTAGGCGGATGCGCTCTGGCCCAGGTTGTTGAACCAAATCGTGAACTGCACCGTTGAGCCCGGGCCCGCAATGGCAGGGCCGGTCTTCGAGACGACTATCCACGGGCGCCTGATTGTGGCGTTCGCGGAAGCCTCCAAGTGGTCTATCGTCGCGTAGCCCGTGGAAACGTCGCACGTGGCGTTGTTGAGGAGCTGGAAATCAGTGAGGGTACTGTAACTGACATTCGCATTTATCGTGAACCAGTGGTTGCCAGGCTGGACGTTGCTGAAGTTGAACCAGAGGTAACGGCCGCTTATGCCCCAGCTCACGAGAGTATGCGTGGCGTTGGAGGCTGCCGTTGTGGTCACGTTCGCAACCCCAAGGGGCAACGTGTCATTAAGCCAAAGGAACGCGGCTGGCACTGGACCGGTGTTGTTGAAGTATATCATGTACGTGAGATTGTCGTAGATGGTGGCACTGGTGGGCATGACATTTTTCTGCAATGCGACCGCTGGCCTGTATATCATCGTGCTCGCGTTGGCGCTCGTCCTGTCGTAGTGGTAGCCATTCGGCGCGATGTAGTCGCAAGTGACCGTGTTGTTCACCCACGTGCCGTTCTGAACGTTCAGGTTGACAGTCACGGTGATGTTGAACATGTGCGTTCCAACGGGGACGTTCTGGAAGCGGAAGTAGAGGACCTGCCCGATGATCGTCATGGGTCCGAGGAAGTACGGCGCGGTGGACGCCGAAGCCCCAGCGTCGTGCGACTGGTATGTGACCTCGAACGGCAGGGTGTCGTTTATCCAGACCATCGCCGCCGGTGCGTTCCCTGTGTTGTCGAAGTAAATCGTGTAAGTAAGGGTCTGGCCGGGCTGCGCCGTCGCAGCGTCAACGGTCTTCTGCACGGCCACAGTTGGGCCTGCGATGAGCGTGGTGACATTATTGCTCGTCTGCGTCCCCGCGCCCGGGTCTATGCCGTTCGGCGAGGTGTACGCCCACGTCGCGCTGTTGTTCAGCCAAGACGGTATAGGCGTTGTCGTGTTGACCATGACCGTGACCTGGATGAAGTTTGACGAGAGCGGAGGCACTCCCCCAAAGAACCAGGAGCAAACGTGCGTGGTGGAGTTATATAGGGCAGGCGGGATAGAGCTAACGAATATCGCATATGCAGGCAGCGTGTCATTAATCCACAGGCTTCCAGCAGCGGCGCTCCCCGTGTTGTTGAACCATATCGTGTAGGTCAGGAGGTCGCCGTGGTAAGCCTGGGACATGTCCACGGCCTTCTGGACTGTAACGATGGGCCTGATCACGCGTATCGTTGCGTCGTCGCTCGGCTGGTCGGGCATCTTGTAGCCTCCCGGCGCTGTGTAGTCGCAGAACGCCCAGTTGGTAAGGGGCGTGTTATCCGCTATTGTCGTGGCTATCGAGGCGTCGATCCAGAAGACCAGGCCCGCGCCCGGCTCCAGGCCGACGAATATGACGCGCACGACGTTGCCGACGACAGAGCTGCCGACGTACTCGGGGAGCGTGTTGGCGTTGTGCCCCACGAACGTCAGGCCGGCCGGGAGCGTATCGTTGACCCATATCAGACCGGTCGCGTCGTCGCCTGTGTTGTTGACCCAGACGTAGAAGCGCGCGACGTCGCCCGGATAGTAATCATACCTGTCAGAGGACTTCTCCAGCGTGAGCGTCGGCCTTGCGACCGTGCTGTTCGCCCAGTCCTCGGAGCCGAGCATGTCGTACCCGAGGTTGTCCGTGAAGTTCAGGTGCACGTAGTTGGATATCAGCTGGCCCGGCACGACGGCCGAACCGTTCACCAGAACGGTTATCATGAACGAGTGCGCCCCAGGCGTCACGTTCGTGAAGTTGAAGCACAGCGTGGTGCCGTTGAACCACATCCCTGCGAAGGACGCATCCGCCGAGGCCGTGTCCGCCATGTAATTCACGCCGGCAGGCATGGTATCGTTGACCCACGCGAAGGAAATGGTGTAGTTTGCAGTGTTGTTGAACCATATCGTGTAGTTGAGGAGGCGGTTCGCGCGCACAACCAGGTCGCTGGCGGCCTTGACGACCGCCATGACCGAGACCAGTGTTACCGCATCGTCCTGCGACGACGGCATGACGTAGTCGCCCGTCGTCGTGTAGTTCAGGAACGCCCAGTTGTCGAGCACCGTGCCATTCGCCGTTGCCGGCGGCACGTAGACAGTTATCTGGAACGAATGCTGGCCCGGCGCCACGCCCGAGAAGACGTACGAGAGAGTCTGGCCTGCTATCGCCAGGCTAACGAACTCCGGCAGCGCGGAGGCGGTGTCCCCCCAGTAGTTCACTCCGGCGGGTAGCGTGTCGTTTATCCAGACCATTCCGGCAGGCCATGCGCCCACGTTGTTGAACGAGACCGTGTACGTCAGGAAGTCTCCTGGGCTCACGACGCCCCTGTCCACGCTCTTGGCAACGGTGATGTTGGGCAGAAGTACCAGGACCAGGGCCTCGTCGCTGACGGCCGAGTAGTTCCAGTCGTAGGCCGTGTAATCGCCGACTATGGAGTTCGTCAGGACCGAGCCGTTCGACACGCCAGGTGTGACACGAGCGGTTATCGTGAATGTGCGCGAGACGCCTCCTGGCCATGGTGCGTTCGTAAAGTTGAAGTAGAGGTTCTGCCCGCTAGTCCAGTTGCTGGCAAAGTATGGAGCTACCGACGAGGCCGTGTCAGCCACGTAAATCAACCCCGCCGGTAGAGTGTCGTTCATCCAGATATAGGAGGCCGTGCCGTTACCTGTGTTGGTGATTGTGATTGTGAAGACCACGATGTCGCCTATCGACGCCGATTGCGTCGGCGGGTCCTTCATGACCACGACGTTGGGCCTGACTAGCGTAGTGTTGGCCCATGCGTAGGATGTCGGGTTGGCGAACGTCCCCGTCATGTAGTTGAGCTGAACCTGGTTGATGAGGATGAGATTGTCGGAAGCCATGGCGGCCTGGACGGTTATCGTGAAGAAATGCACTCCAGGCTGGACCCCTGTGAAGTTGAACCACAGGAACTGGCCGCTGACGCCCGTCCCGACCAGTGTGTGCGTGGCATTCGATGCGGCGGTATTGCCCGTGGTGATCACTCCGGCTGGCAGAGTGTCCATTATCGTGACAGCGGTTGCATCGGTTTCGCCCGAGACATTGAACCATATAGTATAAGTGTAGGATTGGCCGGGATACACAGGGTTGGTTGAAACGGTCTTCTGCACCTGAATGATCGCCTCTGCGACCTTCGTGGAGGCGTAGTCTTCGGACCCTATCATCGTGCCGCCCTGCTCGTTAGCATAATCGAGGTGCGCGGTGTTGTTCAGCCACGTCCCGGGGAGGGTCGTCATGTTGACCTGCACGACTATCGTGAATGTGTAGAGGCCCTGCGGCACGTTATTGAATATGAAGTAAAGGATATTGCCTATCTGATATGAGAAAAGATAATAAGGTATAAGGGCGGCAGATGTGTTGGAAACATATGTCACACCAGCGGGAAGCGTATCGTTTATCCACACGAAGCTGGCGTTGGCAGATGCGGTGTTCTCGAATCTGATCGTGTATGTCAGGAGGCTGCCCTGCACGGTGATATTTGCATCGACGTCTTTTATTATGCCCATGGTCGAGACAATCGTCTGCGCCGTCGCCTGGGAGTGCTCGAGGATGAGGCCACTCTGGGCGGCGTAATCGAGGTCAGCGGTGTTGACCAGCACGGAACCGGGGGACGTAGAAACGTTCACCTGCACGGTGATGTTGAAGACATGGATGCCCTGCGCGACGTTTTGGAAAGTGAACTGAAGGGTCAGCCCCGCTGGGACCATGCCTATGAATGTCGCACCAGCCACTGAGGCCGCATCGTTGGAAATGTATGTGACTCCGACCGGTAGTGTGTCGTTCAGCCATACCCATGCCGCTGGGTTCGGCGACGAGTTGTTGAACCAGATAGTATAGTTGAGGAAGAAGCCAGGGGCGGCCACCGGCAGGTCGACGATTTTTTGCACACGGATGTTCGGGCGGTTGATGTGAGTGGTGGCGTTCGCGCTCGACGGCTGGAACTCCGTCTGCGTGCCGATGTTCGTGATGATCCAGTACCTCAGGTTTACGTTGTTCACGAGGTTCATGCAGTTCGGGAGCGTGCTGTCCACGCGAACCGTGATGGAAAAGCTGTGCGCCCCCACCGACACGTTATTGAATGTCCACGTGTATGTGAAGAGGCCGTCGAAGACCGGGGCGAAGCCCGAAGTGTCGCTGATGTACTGCACTCCGGCAGGGAGGACGTCCTCTATCTCGACGATGTCCGCTACGGACGTGCCGGTGTTGTTATAGTAGATGGTATAGACAAGGACGCTCCCCGGGTAGGCCTCCGCGAGATTCACCGTCTTCGCGACCGATATCTGCGGGCGCACGATGTTCATCGTCGCCGAAGCCCATGCCTCCCATGTCATCCCGTTCTGCGCGCTGTAGTTCATGAAGGCGTAGTTCGTGAGCTCCGTGGATGGCGCACCCGTGCCCACCTGGACGATTATCCAGAAGGGATATGTGCCCGTGCCGACGTTGGCGAAGTGGAACTGCATTGTCTGCCCGCCGATGATGTTCCTGCTCACGAACTCAGGGATCGTGTTGGCGTTGTCCGCCACCCAGCTAAGCCAGGTTGGGAGGGTGTCGTTTATCCAAACATCCGAAGCAACGCCCGAGCCGGAGTTCGTGAAGTTAATCCAGTACCTAATCTGGTCGCCAGGCCTGGCGCTGGACGGGCCTTCCTTGCCGATGGACATGACCGGCCTGAGGACGAGCGTCTGCGCCGATGAGTTCAACGGGCCCCATCGGTTGCCGTACGCGTCCTGGTAAGTGCAGTAGGCGTTGTTCGTCAGGACCGTGCCGTCGGCGACGCCATTGCCAATCTGGACCTGTAATACGATCCAGTGGCTGCCCACGGATACATTCTCGAAGTGCCACGCATAGAAGACGTCCAGCGTGAAGTTGACAATCCCTCCGATGGTGAGCGACGGGTCGAACGAGGAGAACAGCACGATGACGCCCGCCGGCAGGCTGTCGTTGACCCAGACGTGCCTGGCCGGGATAGTCCCGGTGTTGTTGAACCATATCGTGTAGGTCAGTGTGTCGCCGGGGTTGGCGACTGCCATGTCAACCGTCTTCGCGAGCGATATTATCGGCGCGTCCACCATGACCGGCGCAACGCTGTTGGAGCCCGGCAATATGTTGCCAAAGGCGTCGGTGTAGTTCATTGCGGCGGTGTTGTTGAGCCAAGTGCCTGGCGCGACGTCGGAGTCCACGAGGACGGTAATGACGAAGGAGTTCGCGCCCGGCGTCACGTTCCTGAATGTGTACATGACCGTCCCGGCGCCGAAGGCCCTCGTGAAGTTGAAGCCGAGCGAGCCCGCCGTGTCGCTGGAGAACGTCGTGCCCGCCGGCAGAGTGTCGTTGATCCACACATACGCCGCCGTGAAGTTCGCGGTGTTGTTGAACCATATCGTGAAGTTCAGGAGCTGGCCTGGGCCGATGGACGGCTGCGCGCCCACCTTGACCACGACAAGGCTGCTGACTATGGTCTGCGCGGTGGCGTTGGAACCGGAGAAGGTGTAGTTGGTTACCGAGTAGACCAGCTCGGCGAGGTTCAGCAGGACAGTGCCGGACGTCTGGTTCGCATCAATTCTCACCATTATCGTGAAGGAGTGCTGACCCTGCATAACGTTGGTAAAATTGTACCAGAGGAGCTGCCCGCTCCTGCCCCAGCTGGCAAATTCTGGAAGCGTGCTTGCGCTGTCGCTCTGATAGATGACGCCGGCTGCAAGCGTGTCGGTGATGTTCACGACCGCGGCGGCGTTCCCAGTGTTGTTGAAGTATATCGTGTAAGTAAGCAGGTCTCCCGGCGAGGCGACGTCCCTGCTCACGGTCTTGTCGACGTCGATCATTGGCCTCGCGACAGTCGCGTTGGCCCATGCATGGGTTGCGGGACCGGGGACGTTGGTCGAAGACGTGTAGTTGCAGTCCACGTAGTTGGAAATGAGCGTGCCCATCGTCGTGTTGTTGACGAGCATGAAGACGAAGAAGGAGTGCGGCCCTGGCTGGACGGTATTGAAGACCCACCTGAGTGAGTTGCCGATGAGCGACGGGATCGTTCCTGGACCGACCCCTGTGACGGAGGCGTTCGTGTCGTTCAGGTACTGCACATTGGTCGGCAGCGTGTCGTTTATCCACACGAAGCTTGCGACCTGCCCGCCGTTGTTGTCGAATGATATCTGGTACACTAGTATATCGCCAGGGAGCACCTGCGACGGGGAGACGAGCTTGCCGACGACGATTGACGGCCCCGCCAGCACTATCGCAGTCGCAGTTGCCGTCGTGGGCTGGTAGGGAAGGCCGTTGGCCTGCTGGTACTCACAGATTACAGTGTTGGTCACAATGTCGCCGGGCAGAAGGGTGGGCAGCGCCATCATCAATATCGTGATGCTGTGGGCGCCCGGCGTAAGGCCGGTGATCGCGAAGCGCAACAGGTTCCCGACGAGGGTCGATGTGGACGACGTTGCCTGTCCGGGCACTAGCGACGCATTGTTGTCGCCAATGTAAATGGCGTTGAGCGGCAGGGTGTCGTTCAGCCAGACCCACGCCACGTTGACAACGCCAGTGTTGTTGAACCATATCGTGTAGTTGAGGTAGCCGCCAGGATATACCAAGCCGGGATCGACGGACTTCTCCACCACGATGGACGGGCGGAGGACGAGCGTAGACGCATTGCTCCAGCTGATGATATTGGCAGGCGAATACTCGCATATGGCGCGGTTCGTGAGAACAGTGCCGTTTGCCACCGTCGTTGATATGCGAACGTAGATGTCGAACGAGAAACCGGCGCCGGCCGGAACGTTCGCAAAGACATATGTCAACGACGGGAACGTGGCGTTATCGCTGAGCGGGGACCAGGATGGAACCTGGCTCGCATTGTCCCTGATAAAGATGGTACCCGCCGGGAGCGTGTCGTTCACCCACACCGTCGTGGCCGTCGCGTTGCCGGTGTTGTTGACCCATATCGTGTACATCAGGTAGTCACTAGGCATGGCGACCGTCTGGTTCACGGACTTTTGTATAGAAACGATGGGCCTTATCAGCGATGTGCTCGCCCAGGCCGAGCTCTGGTTGTAGCCGACGAACTCGGTCGCATAGTCGAGGCGGGCCATGTTCACGACCCACCCACCAGCGATATCGTTGATCCTGACCGTGATGGTGAAGCTGTGCGCCCCGACCGGCACGTTCCTGAATACGTACCTTAGCGGGTTGCCGGTCGTGTCGTTTGAGTAGTAATACGGGCTGGCCTGCGCCGTGTCCGAGATGTACGTCACGTCAGTGTCGAGGGTATCGTTTATCCATACCCACTCTGCCATATCGTTGCCGATGTTGTCGAATGTTATCGTGTAGACCAGGTAATCGCCCGGCCTCGCCTGGGCATTGTCAACGACCTTTGTGACCGTGATGCTCGGCGTTATCACGAGCGTGGTGGCTACGGCCCACGATGGAGTATAGCCGCTGGTCCCGTTGATGGCATAGTAACAGGAGACGTTGTTAATGAGGGACGTCCCGCTCGGCACCCCTGAGCCGATCTGCACGGTAACGTTGAAAGAGTGGACGCCCGGCAGGACGTTGAGGAATATCCAGGACAACGGGACGCTCCATACGGCATCGTACTCTGGGAGGCTTGATGCGGTATCGCCTATGTAGGTCGTGCTGGCCGGCATCGTGTCGTTTATCCAGACGTGGGACGCGGTCTGCGGCCCTGTGTTGTTGAACCAGATGGTGTAGTTTAGGAACTCGCCGGGGTTGGCCGTCCCTTTGTCCACTGTCTTCGCCACAATTATCAACGGGATGTTGACTATGGTGGTGTTCGCGGAGGTGCTCCGCCCGGGACATGTGTTGTTGTTCACGTCCGTATACTCGAGCGTGACATTGTTCGTGAGCAGGGTCCCGTCAGGCAGCCCCGCGCCCGTCGCTACCGTCAGGTTGAACGAATAGCTGCCTGGCGCGACGTTCGTGAAGTTGTAGTACCATGTCACCCCGTTGTTCCAGGTGCTGACGAAGCCGGGGGTGCTGGCAGCATCATCGCTGACATATGATGTCCCGACAGGTATCGTATCGTTCACCCACACGTTCCCGGCGATTCCGGTGCCTGTGTTGTTAAACCAGATGGTGTACGTTATCGGGTTCCCGGCGGACGTGCTCGGCGCGTCCGGCACCTTCACGATGCCAACGATCGGCGCCGTCACGGTGATGTTGCCGTCGTCGGACGACCGGGGGAGCATGTTGTCGTTGAAGTCCGTGTAGTTGAGGGATGCCCAGTTCCGCAGGACTTCGGTATCGTTGAGGCCCGGGGCAAGCGTCACATTGAGGTAGAAAGAGTGCTCGCCTGGCCCCACGCCAGCGAAGGTGTACTGAAGCACCAGCCCGGCCTGAGCAAAGCTGACGAACTCTGGAAGAAGGGTCGCATTGTCTACGGCATAGGCTGTTCCGGCAGGGAGGGTGTCGTTTACCCATACCCAGGCAGATGTGCCCGTCCCTGTGTTGTTGAACCAGATGTAGAAGGTCGCGGTGCCTCCCGGGGCTGCATACTGGCTGTCCGGCACCTTCGTGACCACCATGATAGGTGCCGTCACGACAGTGACCGCATCATCCGGGGTAGGCGTCGGAATCGGGACGCCCGTCGCGTTTGTGAAGTTCAGGAATGCCCAGTTCCGGAGGACGGTGCCGTCAGGCACTCCCACGTTGACAGTGACGTCCACAGTGAACGCGTAGTTGCCCGGCGCCATGCCCGTGAAGTTGAACCACAGGTCAGGGCTCACTATATCGGTGTTCGCCCAGCCAGGCACGGCATTGGCGGTGTCCGCCGCGTATGTCGTTCCGGCAGGTATGACATCGTGTATCCACACGAACGCGCAGTTCTCCGACCCTGTGATGTTGAAATATATCCAATACACGATGGTGTCGCCGGGATTCGCCGTCGCGCTGTCCGTTACTTTCTCTATCGTGACCGCGACGTTCGTGACCATCGTCGACGCGTTGGCCCATACCTCGGGCAGCTGGAATGTCCCGATGTCGTTGGTGTAGTTTGCGCTGGCGGTGTTGTTCAGCCACGTCCCAGCGGGGAGGCCAGGGTCGACCGTGACGTTGATGACGAACGAGTGCGCGCCCGGTGCCACTCCGGTGAAGACGTAGTAGAGCACCTGCCCGACCTGCAGGAAGCTCACGAACTCTGGCAGGGAGGCCGAGCTGTCGTCCACGAACGTCACATCCGCCGGCAGCGTGTCGTTTATCCAGACCGTCCCGGCATTAGATGAGCCAGTGTTGTTGAACCAGATGGTGTACTGCAGGAAGTCGGGGGACCAGCAGACCGTCTGGTTGACCAGCTTCGTCAGCACTATGTACGGCATGCTGAGGACGGTCGTGTTTGCGCTCGTGCTCCCGCCGTCGTATGAATTGGAGCCGTCGGTGTAGTTGGTCCATTCCCAGTTCTCGAGGACTGTGCCGTTCAACACTGTGGCGTTTATAGTGACTATTACATCGAACGAATAAGAAGTGTTCGGCGGGATGACGAATACGTAGTACCATGTCAATCCGATGTTCGACCAAGAGATGGAGCCAGGAACGGTGCTGTTGGTGTCGCTGACATAGGTCACACCAAAGGGTAGAGTGTCGTTCACCCATACCTGGGTGGCCGTGCCCGTGCCGCTGTTATTCATCCATATAGTATAGGTGAGCGTGTTGCCTGTGAACGCGATCGGGAGGTCTACGACCTTCTGGACCGATACGTTCGGCATCTGAACCACGGTCGTGGCATTGTCCTGAGAGGCCGGGAGGAGATTGCCGCCGTTGTCCGTATAGTTGAGGAACGCCCAGTTGTCGAGTATTGTTCCGTCCGGAACACCCGTGGCATTGACCGTGACAACAATGTTGAAAGAGTAGTTGCCCGCCGGGACTGCCGCGTAGGTGTAGCGGTATGTTAGACCTGAAACCACAGTGCTTACGTATCCGGGCAAGGTGTTTGCCGTATCGGAACCGTATGTCACGCCAACGGGCAGCGTGTCGTTTATCCACACGTTGGCCGATATCCCGCTTACATTGAGCCATATCGTGTATGTGAGCGTCTGGCCAGGGACGGCTATCAGGGCGTCAACGACTTTTTCTATCGTCGCCGTCGTAGCCAGAACCGTGATGTTAGCGAAGCCGTAAGAGTCGTTCCCGGGTATGTAAAGGGAGGCGTTTAGCATCGATTCGTAGTGGCACGAAGCCATGTTCATCAGGGTCGTGTTGTTCGCTATCAAAGCCCCGCTGCCGTAGGTCGTGTTTACTCGGACCATGACATCGAAGGAATGGTTACCGGGCTGCACGTCGCTGAAACCCCATGAGTGGAACTGCCCCGCTGTGATTGGCGCCACCGCGCTCGCCCACCCGGGCACTGCGGTGGCGCTCGTGTCGCTGACGTACGTGACGCCGTCCGGGAGGGTGTCGTTCACCCACACGATGGTCGCGTTCCACGAGTCGCTGTTGTTGACCCATATGGTGTAGTTCACGAAGTTGCCGGTCCAGACAACGTCCGGCGTGGCCGTCTTGCTTATCGTGACGTTCGGCGGCATCAGCACTACATTGCACGGGACCGCGCCCTCGGACTGCAAGCCGACTGTCCAGTTGAATCCTCTGAGGTCGCCCATGCTGGCGTTCACCCAGATGGTGCCTCCGTCCGTGTAGTTGTTCGGCTGGAGGGTCATGATGTAGTTTGCGGCGGCGTCGGCCGTCCCGGCCCATGTCTCCAGCACCCCTGTGAAGTTGAAGTTCTCCACTGTCACAGTCGCGCCTGGCGCGATGTTCGTGAAGAGGTCGACGTACGGGTAGTGGAATATCCTGCCGAATACGTTGAGCGGGTCGCTCGGCTCGGCCAGGGCAGTCGCCTGCACCAGAGTCGAGTTCGCGACCTCGTTGCCGCCGCCGTCCCTGGAGCAGATGTAGTACCAGTATGTCTTGCCCACTTGGACGGCGGTGTCGAGATAGTAAGTGTTTGTCGTAGCTGCAAGCGAGGAGTTGAAGACGACTGATAACCCCGGTGGTGTCCACCTGTTGTAGTCCGATTTATACACAACGAAGTCCGTCGGCATAGAACCGACCGACCATGTGACGTTTATAGCGGGTGTGTCCTTGCCAGTGTTGAGCGCCTTCGCGTTCGCTACCGTCGGAAGTAAGGCCTGGTTCATTGTGATATTCGCATAGACATTATTCTCGGGGGGGTTCGTACCGCTCGGAAGAACCGTGGTTCCCCACCCCCATGCTGAGCCTGTTGTGGCATAGACCGATATCGCTTGGTTGGCATAAGGCGTGTAATCAAAGTCCGAGTAGCGCCCAAGCATCGTAGCGTTATCGCTGGAGAATTTCGCGAACCTAGTGCCTGTTGCGGTTTGAATAATAACCGTAGCGGATTCACCTGTAATGCCGTCAGACGCAAAAGTAGTCCCCATCACGTTAATCGGTCCGATGTCCCTCGTCGCCCTGCGGGTCGCCGTGCCGTATATGGGGCTGGCGAGTTCGTCCGCGTCCAGCCTCCAGTCAACGACGTGTATCATGATTGCCACGCGCTGGTTCGGCGCTATGCCCATGGCCGCGAGGGAGGCCTGCGCCTCCACCTCGCTCCCCGTGCTCATGCCGCTGCCGTTCGAGATCTGCGTCCAGGAGTAGATTCTCCGGTCGTTCCCTCCGGCGAAGGAGTACAGCCGGGTGCGCGTGACCTCGCCGTTGCGCCCCCTTACCTCGAGGAGGTAGTTCGCGCCCAGCGTGCCCACCGCATAGCCTGTGGCGGAGCTGTTGTCCGAGTCCACGAATACCAGCACCGAGTCCTCGCCCGTCTCCTCCTTGGGAGCCGGAGGCGTTAGGTTCTGCAGCCCTGCCTTCGTGCGCGTGTCCGGCTGAACGATTGTCGGATTCTGTTGCACCTGCTGCGCCTCCTCGGCGCGCGTGCGCGCGGCCGGGACCGCGTGTGCCTCCTCCGTGACCGGGACATCGGCGCCCCTCATCGCAGTGCCGCCCACCTGGACGTAGACACTGAGGGCGTTCGACGCCATTATCGAGCCGTACCTGGCAATGTCCAGGTTCGCGGCGGCGACCGTGCCGTTGCCGCTGCGGGGCGCGACGTCGTTGGCCGTGTCGTTGTATAGCGGCTCGTCGTACCAGTCCGCGAATGCCCCGTCGACCCTGACCCCCGCCGGCGGGGCGCCGACGTAGGCCCTTGCCGCCCCCCCGGTCACGACTACGGAGCCCTGCGAGACCTGGAAGGCGCCCGGGGCGAAGCTTGCGTTCAGCACCTGCCCGAGGCCTATGCCGTTGGTCGAGACATTGACGGAGACAAGCTGCGATGCGCCCACCGAGACCGTTATCGGCATCGTGCGGTTGAGGGCGTACCGCGAGCCGGACGTGTCTATGCCGCCGACCTCGATGCCCTCCCCCGCCGCGATGAGCTCAAGGCCCATTATCGGCACGGTAGTCGAAGCGCCTACGAAGCCCGCTGCCGGCGCCCTGCTCGTCTGCCTGACATTGAGGACGCCGCCGAGGTTGGATATGACCAAATCTGAGGTGTCGGACACACCCTGGGAATCGCCCATGTAGAAGAGTGTGTGGATGCGCTGAGTGGCCGGCAGGTTGATGTCCGCGAGGCTCACCCTCACCTCGACCTGAGAGCCAGATGCGTACGGGACGGCCGGAGCGTAGCTCCTGAAGGCCGCGAAGTCGTTCTGGGTGGTTGTCGAGGCGTACCTCATGCAGGACGCGCTCCTGACGATTCCGCCCCAGCCGTAGACGCGGACCATGAGTTCGGCGCCGATTCCGTGGATGCTGTACCCGGTCGCCGGGTTCAAATCCGTGTCCATGAACACGCGCATGGTCTCGCCCTGGGTGCTGTTGAACACCCGGCCTACGACCGTTGCGGAGAAGTATATGTTGCGCGCGTCGGACGTGGCCTGGTATTGCGTAATGTCCACGTTCGGAGCCGCCGCCGTGTCTGTAGCGTCGGTATAGTCTATGACCGACTGCCAGTCGTTGAACGAGCCGTCGATGGTTATCCTGTCCCGGTCGACCGGGGGCAGGGAGAACAGGAATGGCAACGTTGCCGAGACGAGCAGCAGCAGCACGACGAAGATCGCCGCGCGCTTCTCCATCCTTCCAATGCCAGCCGGCGGGCGGGGGCGCCTCTTCTCCGGCGCCGGAACCTCATCGGCCATCTCTTCGACCAGGACCATGCCGCACTCCGGGCATATGTCGTCGTCCTCGCTGACCGCGGCGTCGCAGTGCGGGCATGTGAGAGCCGTCGTCGCGGCCTCGGCCATGGCTATCTCTTCCGGGATCTCGAGCGGCTTCTCCGCCTCCAGCTCTTCCAGGACTGCGACCGGGGCCGGCTCCCCGGCCTCCTCGGCCGGGAACGACGTGAAGCATTCCTGGCAGACCTGCTCTTCCCGCGGGTTGAGCGCGCCGCACGACTGGCAGCGCTTGTACTTCGTCAGGTCGGTCCAGCATGACATGCATTTGGGGTCGCCGTCCATCACCACGGCCTTGCAGGACGGGCAGAGGTACTCGCCTTCCCTGAGGACTATGGTAGGCATCTCATCCTTGGCGGGCTCCTCCAGGGGTTCGGGCGCGGGCTCGACCGTGAGCCCCTCCTGCGGCGGCTCCTCCTTCGGAGCTTCGGGGACGGGCTCTGGCATTACTGCCGGTTCGGGCTCTTGTGCGGGCTCGGCGGGCCTCTCTCCCACGGCTCCCATCTCCCATTCGCCCGTTGGCTCGGGCTCGGGCGCCGATTCCTGGGCCCCCTTCAGCTTCGCCCCGCAGACCGGGCATTCCGGGGCACCGGCAGGGGATATGGTGCCGCACTCCGAGCATTCAACCTCGGTCGCGGAAACTGTGACAGGCTCTTCGATGGGGCCCTCCAGGAGGCCCACGCCGCATATCGGGCAGACCGTGAGCGATGAATCCAGAATCGACCCGCACGACTTGCAGGTGGTCTCGGAGCCCCTGGGTTCCTCTGCCGCCGGCTGCAGCCTCTCCCCACAGATCGGGCACTCCGTGTCCGTGGCGTCTATTATCGCGCTGCATATCGGGCACTCTCGCCTCAGCACGGCGCCACAACTGGCGCACTTGCTGGCATCATCGGGGTTCTGAGCCCCGCACGAACGACACTCCATACGGCTCCCTGCCTCCACCCGCGCGCTGGCGGGCTTGCTGGACAGATAATGTCCACTACGACAGCAATGAAAACGCATTATAGTATATTAAGCTTCGCATGATTTATCAAAAAACATGTTAATATCCCATGGACTAATTAAAAGTTAAAAGGAAAGGTTTTTGCGCCGTTTCGCGGCGCATTTGCCTTGTTCTGCTCCGCACGCCTATCCGTTGATGTCGTACTGGGCGACTCCGCCTGCCTCAGCGTACACCCAGAACCCGCTGGCGTAGTAGACCGGCCTTCCGTAGTTGTTGTAGCCGTCCGCCTGCCTCCAGAGCCCGAACCAGTCTGCGTACGAGCAGCCCGTCACGTAGCTCTGTGTCGCCGGGTCCCATGTGTTGGCGACTCTGAGATCCGGGCTGGCTGTGAGGTAGTTGCCTGGGTCTGTGTCCTGCCTGTCCACGCGGTGGCTTGCGCCGATCGGCTGGTCGTACCATCCGTAGAAGGTATTGAGCGTCTGTCCGCCGCCGGTGTAGAGTATGGTGTTGTTGTTGGACCAGTTGCCTGCGTGGCCGGCTGCATCGACGAAGTTGGGTGCGTTTGCGCCGAGGCCGAACTCCCTGCTGGTTGCGTTCAGACCGCTGTTGACCATGTTCCATCCCGCCACGAGGGTGACGTCGTTGATGCCTGCGGCACTGATCTGGCCGAACCCGACATCGCCTGCAATCAGCTCTTCCGCCTGCACGTAGACTGCGGTTATTGCTGCGTTGACGTAGAGCCAGTAGGCGTTGTCGATGTTCAGCGTGAAGTCGATGCCTGCGTTGAGCACGATGTCGTACGTCTCGTAGGTCGCGGGTGAGCCTGCCAGCCTGTTCGACACGAAGGCGCTCGTCAGCGCTACGCCGTAGAGCAATGCCGCTGCCGTGACTGCAGAGTCCACATCGGATGCCGTGAAGGCCGGGCCGTAGAGCGTCGTCGTGTTCATCGGGACCGAGATTAGGTTCCAGCCAGCCAGCGGCTTCCAGTAGAATCCGCCGCCCACTATCTGGACGTGGGTGTTGTCCGTCTCGAAGAATGCGCTGTAGCCTGGTACGCCTGGTGCGAGCGAGCCTACCGGTGCGAACGTGTCGTTCACCCATAAGGCCCATACGCCTACGTTCCAGAGCGAGGCCGTGTTGCCGTAGACACCGTCGCCTACCGCGGCGAACGGAGCTGTCACGTTGGCGCCTGGCAGTATCGGGCTGACTGCTCCGCCCAATCCGTCAAGGGTGACTGTACCACCGACCGAGGCCGGAACGAATGTCCATGCAGCGGATACCGCGTTGGACTCGTTTGACCTTATCAGCAGTGTGCCGTAGTATCCTGGGCAGACCCTGCTCCTGTTGTCGTAGATGACTGACAGCACGTTGAACACCGTCCCTGCCGGGAAGGTGTTGAACGCGTTGGAGCCTAGGAGCCAGTCCGGGACCCACGAAACCGTCAGGTTGTACGGGATGCCGAGGGTCGCGTTGATCCAGACAAGGCCTGCCCCGTCGACTGCTGTGCTTGTCGTCCAGTTCCGCCAGTCAGGTGCTGCGAAGGTGAAGTTCTGGCCTGCTACGTAGACGCTCGTTACTGCCGCGGGTGTGGTCGTGTTGACGTATATTAATCCGCCGTCGACGTACTCTGTGTTGTTGAAGGTCACGATGTAGTTGCCTGCCATGTCAGATGTCGCCAGCTTGGTTATCAGGACGTTGGTCGAGTTGACCGTCTGTATTGAAACCGCTGCGCCAGATACGTTGCCTGGGTTGTAGCCGCCTGCAACGCTGCCGTTGTACAGGAATATCCTGCCAGCCACGTCGAGCGGGTTGGTCGGTTCCGAGCCTGCGCCCGTGTTGAATTCCCTGTATGCGGGGCTCTGTGCCACCTGCGCGCCGTCATCGATGTATGTCCAGAAAGCGACGTCCGCTCCACCCGGCACCGCCCACGTGTACGTGAAGGTGTCGATGTTGGAGCCGAGCGCCCAGCCGCCGAACGTCATCGTTGTGTTCTCGGGGAAGAAGAGCGTGTGGTTGCTCCTGTAGTATGCGGTTATCCTTGCGGTTCCAAGGGTCTGAACGTCGCGGAAGTCCGCCGCCGTCAGCGTGACCGTCTTCGGGCCCGCCGGGATCGTCGTTGTGTTGGCCGGGGTCGGTGCGATGTACGTGACTGCCGGTGCGGTCGTGTCGCTCACCGTGTACGTCAGCACTGCCTGGGTCGGATCCTGCAGACCATCGGTCGCCCTTGCCTCAATGTTGGGCGTGGCTATCGATGCGTTGTGCAGGTCGATGACCGTGCTGTACTGGGCCCAGCTTGCGGTGCTGCCGAGGAGCGTGGTCATTGCCGTCCATGCCTCGCCAGCGTCCAGGAAGTCACCGTCGTCGTTCCGGTCGATGCGGTAGTCAATGCCCGTTATCGCCGAGCCGCCAGTCGCGTTGTCGGTACCCATTGCTATGAGCGTCACGTCGTCCGGCAATGCTCCGATGTACGGGTTCGGTGTGACCACGTTAATCGTCGTGTCCGGTGGTGTCGGGTCAGCGGTCTTGAAGTTGAACGAGTATGCCTGTGTTACGATGTTGCCCGATATATCCCTGAAGGTGCCGGTCGTGATGTTTATCCAGTACCACGTGTTGCCAGCCCAGGTCATTCCGCTGTACCTGTATGTCTGGTTGTCGAACCATGCCCATGCTCCGCCTGGCGCGCTTGCCGGGCTGGACTGGATGGTCGTCGTGCCGAATCCGGTGTCCATCCACTCGTTCCATGTCAGGTCGAAGTTGGTCGTGGTCAAGACGCCGGTCGTTCCGTTGGCCGGTATCGGGGTCGGGGTCGGTAGGACCGTGTCGATGATGTATGCTCCGGCCTCGATGCTCCCTGCGCCGCTTGGTACGGCCTCGCTCGGAGACTTTACGCTCCAGAAGTATGTGCCGTCAGCCAAGACGCCCAGTGTGTATGGGCTCGTGGCCGGGTTGTCAGTGCCGCCGTTCGTCCAGCTCGTTCCTGCGTCGCTCGAGTAGTAGACGTCGACTGTCGCCGGTGCGCCCGTGGTCGTGTACGTCACGTCGGGCGTGTTGTCGTTCGACCTTCCGACCGGGCCGGTGGCCGTGGCTGTGTCGGCTACGACGTTTATCTGGATGCACTTCGAGTAGCCGTAGGTGTAGAATGTCTGCGCCGGGAGAGCGGAGCCGTTCCAGCACCACTTCTGCCTCAGTGCGTAGTATCTGCCGTTTGCGAATGCCGGGTCCTGCCACTGCCAGGTGCCGTTCGGGTTCTTTGCCATGTCGGCCTGGTATACGCCCGGGTTGCCCGGGTTGATCGCTGCCATGCTCGTCCAGACGCCGTACCCGTAGTCCATCCAGGCGTGCTCTACGCCCTGGTAGGGTGCCGATACGTTGTCGGCCCCGATTAACCCTCCGTCCGACCACTTGTACGGTGTGCCCGTGTTGCCGCCGATCCTCTCAAGGGTCACGTTGGTACCCATGTTGTCGGCTGCTAAGTTGGACATCGGCTGCTCGAACATTGCGCTGTAGTTATAGCCGTCGCTCGTGTTTGTGTAGAAAACCTCGGTGCACTGTACAGCGTAGTCGCCCGGTGACCATAGGGTCCAGCGGGAGCCTATGTCTGCCGACACTCTCGAACGGTATGGTGGGGTAGGCACTACATCGCTCCTGTTCCTCCAGGTCTGGGGGAAGTTGTCGTTGTTCGGGAACCCTGGGATAGATGCCCATCCCATGAAACAAACGGTCTCCGTTGCGTTTCCGAATCCGGCGAATGCCCCCTGGCTTATGTCCCACGAGTACGTTATTCCGTTGGCTACGTCGTCGGCCGTGTTCGGCAGGGCGTCCGGTCCGACCAGACAATACATTGCAGAACCGTTCGTTGCATCGATTATCTGGTTCGAAATCGTGTGGGCCGCGCCCGTAACGATTGGCTGGTCGTTCTGTGCTATCCCTAGTACGCTGAACGCTGTAATGATCATTCCTAGCGCCATAATGGTCGCTAATATTTTTCCTTTCATCTTTTTTCCTCCTTAGTCTTTCTTATTTTTGCCTCCCTCTTTACGTTTCTGTTATTTTATGCGCGTGATTTATTATCTATATTATATTAAGAAAGAAGGGGGCGTTTCGCCCCCCTCAGTTTTCCTTAGGGTACCGCCGGCGTCAGGATCTCCGGCGTCCAGGTGAAGGATGCGATTATGCCGAGGTATATACCATCGCCTGGCGCTATCGCGAAGTCTGTCCCTTCCCAGTCCAGGAAGGATGGCTCGTAGAAGTACGTGACGCCCGACTGCCCTGCCTGCGACCACAGCCCGATCAAGGCTATCTTCGTGGACGGCGAGTTGACCCCGTCCCCGCCCTCGATCGCCTTTACGATGTCGCTTGCCTTCGTGTAGTTAGACGTGTACGGCAGGGAGATGTACATGTTGTTCGTGGCTGGCGCTGCGTTCAATGTGAACGTCAGCTGCGATGCCTTGTCCGTGCCATTTACCACCCAGTTGAAGGTCGATATTATACCGAAGTACAATCCGTCGCCGGGTGCGATGGCGAAGTCCGTCCCCTCCCAGTCCAGGAAGGATGGCTCGTAGAAGTACGTGACGCCCGACTGCCCTGCCTGCGACCACTGGCCTATCAAGGATATCACCGTGGATGGCGAGTTCACGCCGTCTCCGCCCTCGATGTCCTTGACGATGTCGCTGGCCTTCTTGTACTGGCAGTTGTATGGCAGCGAGAAGTACATGTTGTTGGTGGATGGCGCTGCGTTCAGTGTGAACGACAGCTGCGTCTTGACGCCCATCGTCGAGTTCTTGCTCTCGGTTGCTGTGCCGTCGAACCCGCGCACGATGTAGTACCATGTCAGACCGTCCGTGCACTGTCCCGTCATCGTGTCTGTCCTGTTTGTCCCGGCGATGGTCTTCATCGTCCAGCCACCGGGGAATGCCGCCAGCCTGTTGTTAGAGCAGTAGACGTGCCAGTTGGTCGAGTCCGTCACGTTGGTCCAGTGCAGGATGATGTTGGGCGATGACCTCTCGACCCACAGGTTGTCCGCGACTGTCGCTACGCCTGCGCCACCAGCCGTTGTGAAGTTCACATCGGTGTTCAGGCCTGTGTTCAGCAGGTTGCCCGCCAGGTCCCTGTGGTTCTGGCCCGCGAACTGTATCCAGTAGACCGTGCTTGCTGCAAGCGCTCCGTAGGTCACTGTGAAGACCGTGCCATTGGGGGACCATGCGCCGCCTGCTCCTGGCAGGTTGGTCGTGAAGCCCGTGTAAGCCTGGTTCATCGGCTCGCTGAAGACGCATATCACGCTTCCTGCACCAGTACCTATTCCAATTGCTCCATCTGTTGGGTTGGATGATGCGAGGTATGGTAATACGTTGTCGTACGCGCACCAGGCGTCCCAGGACGAGTTCGTCGCCTCGTAGTTGCCAGCGGTGTCGTTCGCCCTGCTGTAGAACTGGTAGTACCCGTTCGCCGCCGGCGCGAAGCTCCACGACCACGGCGATGCCGTGTCCGT
>JACRNV010000036.1 GCA_016214785.1 Methanobacteriota archaeon | reverse complement strand
TTACCAATTAGTAAGGTCTCGTTTGTAGCCTATATGAAGTCTCGCTAACGCAACAGAACCCTACCCCGTCGGATGACCGACGGCCTACAAATTAGAATCTACTAATTGGTAGGGAAAAGCTACTCATTAGTAACCCTCAGTACACAATGATAATGTTCACGGAATCTTTAAATAGGATGGGCGCGTGCACCCCTTGCTCGGCTCGAGACGCGCGGAACGTTGCCGGCAAGGGTGGAGACGATGCGTTCGACGGAAAGTTTGGCCAGGGGTGTGCGCGCTTGAACGGCGACGAGGCCGCTCGGCTTATTACGGACAGGTATTCCGCGATGATCCTTTTCGCCATGCAACTGCGGCCGAAGGGCGCGCAGGCCGTCTCGCAGCAGTGCGGCATACCAATCGCGGCCTGCTACAGGAGGATAAAGGCGCTAGAGACCATCGGCGTCGTGGAGAAGGCCGAGCGGTTCCTGAACCAGAGGGGGAAGTGGGTGCAGACCTATCTCTCCGTCGTCAAGGGGATGGACGTCGGCCTCGACCAGGGCAGGATAAGGGTCAGCATAACCCTCAGGGACGGCAGGCTGAGGACGCTCGGCGACGGGTAGCACCCGAACCCTGATTTTCAGGCATGGATTTCGCCATCGGTAGCCGGGGCGAAACCCGAATATCGACGCACCCTCATCGGGGTTCATGCGAATACGCTTCATGAAGATAGATCCGCAAGGGCCCATCCTGCACTTCAAGGACGGGAGGGAGAAGAGCGACATCGCGTTCTGCATGATAGGCTGGGAGTCCCTGCGCACAAAGCCCCGGCGCTGCGAGCGAAAAAGAGGGGGGGGCTGACGGGAGAGCGCGCCGCCAGCCTTCGAGGGAGGTAATAGTTACACCGCGGGAACGCGCGCGGAGCTTATAACCGATTGCCCGTCGTTATCACCCGTTGATAACCAGCTCAGAACTTCGACTTCAGTATCATTATGCCTTCCTTGCGCGTGATGTCGTAGGAGAACTTTCCCGTGACGTGGTTTGTGCCCCTGAGCTTCACGACCTCGATGTACTTGCGCCTCGCGCCGTCCTCCTCGCTCATGTAGAGGACGATGACGCCGTCGGCCGCGTAGGCGACCTCGGGCGGGTATAGCTCGCCGGGCTTCACCTCGCCCGTGAGAAGCGTCACCGCCTGCCAGTTCTTCAGCCTGTTGACAAGGTCGAAGAGGAAGACCCTGTAGCTGGACTTCAGGAAGTCGCCGACCACCGTGATGGGGTCGATGACGACGCGCTGCGCCATCGTCTCGGCGACCCGCTCGTCGATGAAGTTCAGTATCTTCTCCGCGTCCCCGTCGCGTATCATCTGCCCCATGTCGCAGTACTTGATAGTCGTCCCGAAGTGCCTCTTGTCGACGAACTCGAACTGGCTGGCGAACCTTAGCATCCACTGCGTTGGCTCGCTCAGCGTGGTCAGGTAAAGGCAGCGCTCCCCGCTATCCGCCCCCGCGAACAGGAACTTCTGCGCAAAGGTCGTCTTGCCGGTGCCAGCGCTCCCGGCGAGCAGCATGACCGACGGGAACGGGAAGCCGCCCTCGGTCATGTCGTCGAGCCCGACTATCCCGCTCGGCACGCGGTTGAGCGCATACATCGCGTCATGCCCCCGCGCCGGACGGCCTCGGGAACGGGCCTGTCCGCTTCTGAGGCGCGAATATTATGATGGACTCGGAGACCTGCTCGTTGCCGGGCGCCGCCTCCGGGACCGTGGGATTGAGCGGCTGGAGCTGTCCGTCGTCGGTGAACTGGAAGCACTTCTGGCAGAGCCTTGTCAGGCATTCGTACAGCTTCGGGTCGGAGTTCACCTCTATGACTATCGCCGTGAAGAGCGTGCCGTACCTCTCGATGAGGCGAAGGTACCTTTCCAGGAACGACGTGACCTCGCCCATAGAATTGTAGATGAGCATGGAGCTGAGGTTGTCCATCATCAGGAAGTCGAGGAGCGCTACGTCGACGGAGCCTCCTTCCACGTCGGCCCCTCCGTTCTCGAGCATGTCTATGAGGCTCGCGATGCCGAACGGGCTTGCGCCGAACTTCACGTTCGCCCCCCTGTTGGGGACCTCGCCCGAGAAGTTGCTTATCATGTCAAGGAACGTCAGGTTCCTGTGGTCTATCCTGTTCAGCTTCAGCAGGTACTCCATGTACTGGTGCGGGCGGTCCACGGTCACGAACAGGCCGCGCTTGCCCATGCCTTCCAGGAGCGCCCGCAGGACTATGAGATGCACCTTGGACACCTGGTTGTACTTGACGGCGAGCATTATGCGCCTGCCGTTCTCGCTGTCCGCGATCTCTCCAAGGAGCTTCTTCATCACGCTCATGTCTTTCTCGAACATGGAAGTACCAACCTGCTTCCGAATCGCGCTCGGGGTATTAACCGCCTGCTAGGCGATTATCAGCCGTGGTTTTCATGCCAGCCCGTCGCGGCGGGGGTAACTAATACCCGCCGGGCAATCCCTGCGCGGGTGAGACGCTGGAACCGGTATGGCACTTCGTCATCTCCGCGGGCATGGGGATGATAATCGTCCGCGGCTGGAAGAACAGCCTCGCATGGGCCGCACTCTGCGGCGTCATCGGCATCCTGCCGGACGCCGACCATCTGTTCGGTTGGATGTACGCCCACAACCTCTTTTTGCTCGTCCTCGCGCCGTCCCTCGCCTTCATGGCTTGCTACCTGATTGGGAATGTCAGGGGGCACGGGATAACCGTTCAGCGGGCGAGCATCCTCTTCACGGCCATCCTCCCCGGGCACCTGCTTCTGGACCTTGCGGAAACGGGCGGCATTCCATTGATGTGGCCAATGTCCTCCAACCTGTACGTGCTGAAAAGCGGGGCGCTGCTCTGGGCGTACGGGCGCCCCGTCCTCGATTATCCATCGGCGCTCCTGCTGCTCTGGGTTGGGCTCACGTTCCTTTGCACGATAGCTGAGACGCGGCTTTATCGCCAGAAGGTTGAAATCGGCGCCGAATGGGAAGACATGCCGGGCGAAGAGGACGCGCAGCTCTTTCCTGTGTGGATGACATTGACCGACGGTGCGCCGATAATAACCTGAGCGTACAATGTATAATCCGTAAAATACTGGGCATATGCGACCGTCCCGATGCCTTGCGCGGGAGGGATATTGCCCCGCTGCCCCCGACATCTCATCAAGCAGCAAGCATTGTGGGCAAAGAAAACCTCGCATATAAAATGAAAAGGAAAGGGTTTTCAAGTTATGTCCTACTGGTTAATTACGATCTCGTTCCATTCCCTGCTGAGATCCTCGACGCCTTTGTTGAGCCCGACCTCTGTCCCCACATGCTCTATGCGGTCCGTTCTGACTCGAACTCCGCTTATTGTCCCAGAGGTGTACTTCTTCTTTATTGCGTCCCGAGGCCCTATAATCACTGTCGGGAACTCTCCGTGATTCGTCGCCGCCCTTGGTCCATCCATGTCCTCTTCGACCGTGTCGCTCCAGATGACATTTTTTGGAAGCAGTGTGATGCTTTTTAATTTCTTCGAGAGAGACGTTACGATGTATTTGAATGGTTTTATGTTGATTTCGATCATTGACCCACATGCGACTTGGGAGCCGATAAAATTATTCCTTCGATAATCAATATTGATTGCCAGTCCCCGCGAACAGACTGAGCAAGCTATTCCAGAGAAATGTCCAGATATTTGTCTGATTCCATAAAATCATTACTGATATTGGCAACGCTTCGTTATAAATAAAGACAAGACGATGCCACTATCAGCGAAAAAGAAAGATCGCGGAGGCGCGTGATGACGCACACAAGAAAGGACGACCTTGAAACGCGGAGCTTATCCGAGCCAAGAAACCAGTACAAATCGCGCATGGCGACTCAGGTGCCCGAGCAGATGGCAATCACGGACACTTTTCAGAGGGAGCAATCATGAAATTGCGCAAGAAGACCCTCGTAGCATTGGGCAGTGCGCTTATCATTTTCATCGTTATTTTATGTGGCGCTTCTAATACAATTATTTTGAATGGTTTCTCCGAGGTTGAAAAAAGAGATACGGAGATGAATGTAAATCGAGTCGTTGACGCGTTATCTAACGAGATCGAACGAATAAACCGCTCTTGTGCGGATTGGGCTTTCTGGGACGATTCTTATCAGTTTGTCGAGGATGGCAATCTTGCATATATAAATTCGAACCTACTTGGGCCATCACTTGTCAATTTAAAAATCAACATCATGCTTTTGGCGAACGCTTCCAATCAAATCGTATATACTAGGGCCGTCGATCTTGCGGAAGAAGAAGTGATAACGTTCCCCCAGGGGTTGTTGGATCATCTAACCGCGAATGACCTTCTTCTGCACCACAATAATACAGTTTCCAGTATAACTGGGCTCATCAATTTGCCCGAAGGGATATTGATGTTTTCGTCACTGCCCATATTAACAAGCGATGGGCAAGGGCCAATTCACGGGACTTTCATGATGGGGCGGTTTCTGGATTCCGTAGAGATCGATCACATCGCAAAAATTACACATCTGGATGTATCAATTTACGGATATGACGAGCCTCAATTGCCTCCCGATATGCAGAAGGCGAAAGATTCGCTGACCGATGAGAAGCCTGCTTTTGTCTGGCCAATGAACGAAGAATATGTTGCAGGATACACATCGTTGAGAGACACATATGGAAATCCTGCAGTGCTGCTCAGAGTGGAAATGAGTCGGGAAATATTTAAGCAAGGGCAGGTTAGTATATCTTACTTTATTTCTGGTTTATTGATACTTTCATTGGCGTTCCTCGCTCTCTCGCTTCTTTTGTTAGAAAAGCAAGTCTTGTCGAGGATATCCAAGGTCAGTAAAAATGTGACCGATATCGGTGCAAGTGGCGACATCACTGCACGATTGACCGTCTGCGGAGCAGACGAACTGTCAAATTTAACAAAGGATATTAATCTCATGTTGGGAAAGTTAGAGGAATCTAGGGATGCCCTGATGAGAGCAAAGGAGGGCTTGGAACTTCAGGTCAACCAAATGAGGGCGATATCTCAGGCACTGATCAATGATATTGGCATTGAGCGAACGACTGGCCTGCTGTACAACTCTGGCTGGGAAGCCGCCATAAACGAGGCGAAACCAATCATTGAGTCGGGAAACAAAATAACTAAATTCGACCTTGAGGAAGTATTTAAGGCACACTTCTCGGCCATGTATGAAGAAACAGTCATTGACGAGTTTGATGTAGAGAAAAAAATGGCAAGAATTACGATGACACCTCCAAGGGAAGGACAATCGGATATCATGACAGATCCCTCTGGATATTACTGCATGGGATTCCTTGCCGGATTAATCTCTCTCGTGTTAAGCGAGTCCATTGGCCTCACGCAGAAACCGATTGTGAAAGAGGGTAAAGTATGTTATGAGTTTACTACAAGGGCATTAGAACCTTATGAAAAATCGGCCTATAAATTATATGCCGGTGTTCACAACGCACTATAAGAAAAACATGTCGATAGGATGAATGCCTGATTACCACGGGATGGTTAGGGGGTCAGCGATCCAATTATCTGAGAGATGGAGCGCCAGTTATCGTGTGACTTCATTAAGCGGATTCCCTAATACAATGTTCGTCATGAGCTACGTTAGAGCGCCGATATCCTGTGCGGGAAAGACCATGATCCCGCCGCTATTTATCTCGTACCTCATCGAGTCCAGGGTATGCCTCACCCCCCTGAACTTCAGCACCCTCAGGAGGCGGTACCCGCGCACCCCGCCGCGCTCTATGGCAAGGGATATTATGGCGTCCACGAGGTACGATTCCGCGGCGAGGGACAGCGCTTCCTCGCCCACCTCGCCCGTGAGTACGGCCGTAGCGCCCGTCAGCCTGAGCCTTGTGAAGAACTCGTCCAGTACCTGCCTGTAGCAGTGCCTGTCGTAGTACCCCTTCAGGACGGTGACGGGGTCGAATATTATCAGGGAGGGCTGGGCGCGGGTTATCTCGCCTAGTATCTTGAACAGCGCCTCGCGGACGTCGTTGTCCCAGCGCGTGTAAGCGCTCAGGTCGTAGGTCTTGCTCTTCGATATGAAGGCGTCGCTGTCGAAGAACGAATATTCCGACGCGTACCTTAGGATGGCGGAGAGCGGCTCGGTGATGGCCGATATGTATGCCACGGCCTTGCCCGCGCGCACGTATCCCATCGCGATCTGGAACGCGAGGGTCGTCTTCCCCGTTCCAGGCGGTCCGGACAGCAGTATGATGCTCCCCTCCGGGACGCCGCCCTCTAGGACGTCGTCCAGACCGGGCACGCCGAGGCTGGTGCGCGGGAAGCTGCTCATGACGGGCTCACGCTCCACGGCCTTGCGCGGTCGCGCGGCAGCCCAGGCGGGTCGCGCCTCCGCTCCCCGAGCGCCGTCATCGTCGATTCCATGAGGGACAGCTCGGCATCCTCGAAGGGCGCGGGCCGGACGTTGACGAGGAGCAGCCCCTTGCCGTCCGCCACGATGTCCGCGATTTCGGATACGGCGATATAAGCAGCCTGGAAGCCGTTCAGCGCCTTCAGGTAATCCATGCAGTCGATGAGGACCGCGGACGCGCCGTAATCGCGCATGTGGTTCTGCACGACCTTGACGAACGGCGCGTCGCGCGGGGTGCCCGCCTTGCCGGCGCCGAGGCGCCCAAGCTGCTTCTTGACCTTCACGATGCGGACGTCCGCGAAATGCATGTTCTGGAGCGCGCTGTGGAGCTTCCTGGCCATCGCGAGGCCCGGCTTCCCGCCGACCACGCTGTCGAGGAATATCGACAGCGCGAGGTTGCTCACCCCGTCGTCGTAGATCATGTACGGCACACCCGCGGCCCGCGCCTCATCGGGCACCCTCCTCCAGCTCTCGTACCACAGCAGGAAGCTTGTCGCCAGCGGCGCGTACATCTTCACCGCGATCTGCTGGGCGATGTACTTTTCCTCGACCCCCGTCTGGGCCGAGGCCATCTCGAGCATGGCCTTCAGGGCGTCGACGCCGCCCCCGATTATGCGAAGCGACAGCGAATCGAACACGCCCTTCGACAGCCATCTCCTCATTTCGGTGGAAAGGCAGTTGATCGCCGCGCCGACCTCCCCTGCGCCGAGCTGGAATTCCGCCATGGACGGGCGAATGGCACGGGAGCGGATATACCCAGTCGCCCCCGCTATCGCGGCTGATTCTCATCGCGCGTCACTTCATGCGCATCCCGAACGGCATTATGTCCAGTCTATCGTCGGAGAAGCTGTACTTGCCGGAGCGCGTCCCCCTGGCTGGTATCGTCACCTTGACGCTGTCGTCCGCGCTGCTGAGCCTGACGAGCGCGTCGGCGAGCTCGATGAGCATTGTCCGGTCGTTGCTCCCTTCGACGGCGGAGGTATAGACGAAGATGCCGATGCCCTTGAAAGCCTTCACCTTTGCCTTCAGGAAGAACAGGAAGCGGTAGACGGCCTGCATCGGGACGTACATGGCCATCGTGTCCACGGACTCTATCAAGAGCCGTTGCTGCATGATGCCGCTCGAATAATGTTTCGACATCGCGGATATCACGACGTGGCTGAGCTTCGGCATGTCGGAGACGGAGGAAACGTACTGTATCATGTCTGTATCATGGACGTTGCTGTCGATCTGGAACGAGTACGTATCGACGACCGAGAGGCGCTTGGCCACGGAAACGCCCTGCGCACCTATCTCCTGTGCGACGGTCTCTCCGAACTCCTTCGTGCAGAGGAACGTGCACCCCTCATCCGCGGCGAGCCCCGCCGCGGCGCATGCGAGGACGAGGTAATGGGTGGCACTCATCGGGTCCCCTTCGATCATGCAGAACGAGCCGGGGGCGAGGCCCCCCTCGAGGAGGGCGTCGAGCCCCGGGACGCCAGTGGGAATTCTAGGGAGATCGGGCAGATGAAAGCCCCCCGGACTTTATTTCTTTCCCGGATAATTTCATTTCACATATGTGAGTGGATGATAATAGCTCGGAAGAAATGAATGCAGAAATCATATAGAAGAACGCGGCCGGGATGGCGATAAGAAAGAAAATAAAGTCGTCTTGTAGCAACACCAGAGACATGAATGCAATTGAGAGTGTGGCATCGAAAAGTGCGAGGAAGAATAGGGATACGAACCCACACCTTCTCAAGAGGTACTGCGAAGCAGATAGTTTCGTATCTTCCTTGAATTTTTTCCTAGTCACGTTTAGAAAAATCGTCCCCGTCAGCATCAGGATGAACATTATCAGGCATTGAAAAAATAGAACTTGCACTCAATCACCGCCTATGATAAAAGAGAGTCGGAGGGTAACGTAAGTCATGAACATGAAGCCGATGGCCAACGTGACAGATACGAGAATGAAGGGCATCCCGTAGATGAAGCTCAAGATGTAAAAACCAATGGCCAATGTTCCTGGTATCCCCATCCCCCAAAAGAGGAGCGAGAAGAGCCTCCCGAACTCCCTTGCCTTGAGGAATATGAGCCCCCCGGACATGGCATTGTCCTTCAACAAATAAATGGTCCAAAAGGCAAGCAGCGCAGAGAACAAAGCCATCATACTGTATAAAAAATATTCGATATTTTGACAATCTATCATCCAAGCATTCCCCCTGCTAAGCCTCCAGTATCGTCCCCACACGGATTGACGGCCTTTCCCTTCCTGCTGGCATGCCTGTAAATCATTCTCACCCGTCCCGCATCGCCATTAATCGCATCGCCTCGCGCCCTTGAGACACGGCAGAAAGAGTCTTTGCAGCTAGCCAGAAAGCACCTACGTAGAATGCTCCGGTCGTGATGCATATATACAGATGCGCCTCGGCGTCCTCGAAATACGCCATTACCGCCGTACAGCTCGCAAGGGCGGCCCAGGACATGACGAGCAATGCGATCACCCAGTACCCTTTGGGGCTCAGGAACAACCGGGAGGCGCAATATCCTGGGTCATCCTTGAATTTCAACCTTACGATGTTCAGGTAATATGTCCCGACACAAAAAAGCACGATGGCGATGAAACCCTCAATTGCAAGGTATGGCTCTATCATTCAACCACCCCTTGCAAGCCATGTTCGCGCGATGGAGTAGGTCATCGCCGAAAGAGCGGTCACGTGCAAAATGCCGCCTATGACTATCAACACGTCCAGCTCTGCGGCCACGCCGATGAAATCCAGGACCGTTGCCAGGATGAGCGGGATGCCCATGCCCCAGAAAATGATTGAGAACGCCTTGCTCATTGAATTCGCCCTCAGGAATATTCCGGCCTTTACTTGCTCTTTGTCTCGAAACGCAAGGATAACCCAGAGGACTAAACCGAGCGCCAGAATGGAAACGAATATGTACAGATAGTGAACGGGCTCAAGGCCGCCGTGCATTCGGCCTACCCCTCCAGTATCGCCCTCACCTGGGCGGACTGGTCCTCCATCTCGAGCATCAGCATCCCCAGGTTCACGCCGTTATCGGCCGTGCACACCATGATTGCCTTCTGACCAGCCCCGGTCGCGACGATGGTCGAGTGCTCGACCTCGGCTATGACGCGCCTTACAGAGCCCTTGTTGAGCGTCATGCCAGCGGTCTCGACCGCGCCCATCATCGTCGCGGTCATGGCTCCGAGCCTGCGCTCGTCCACGTCCTTTGGGAGCTCGGATGCGATCAACAATCCGTTCCGCGCGACTATTGCCGCCCCGACCACGCCGTGCACGGCAGTCACCTTCTTCAGGGCGTTCCTGAGCGCCTCGCCCTTGGTCTCGGTCATTTGTCGTTCACCTCCAGTATCCTTTTCATCAGCTTGTCCAAAACGTCCCTGATTCCCGACCCTGCCGTAGCTACCGTTCGTAAAATCGGCACATTGTCGGGGAGTGCCAATTCCGCCCGGATCTCCTCGACGGGCTTGGCTCCCGGCTTGTCGCTGTGGTTGGCCGCAACGACCAATGGGAGGTTTAATGCCCTCGTCCGGGCGAGCATGTCCTTGGCCCGCGGGAACGTCCCGGGGGCGGTCGAATCGACGACGAGGATTATCCCGACCGCCTCGTCCGCCAGGTATGCGAGGAGCGGGTCGAACATCTCCTGTCCCGGAGTCCCGAACACCTCTGTCGCGAAACCGTTGTAATCCAGGTAGCCGTGATCCATCGCGACCGTGGTGCCCATCCGGTCGACGCTTACGGACGACGTGGAAATGGCCCTTGTCATGGATGACTTGCCGGCATTGTACGGACCGGTCACCAGTATCTTGGGCACGTACACGCGGAGGCCGCCGGGCCTCAGCACCTTGATCGGGACGGACGTTTGCCGGACCTTCTTCCATCCCACATTGGAAATGGCCATCATCTGCTTCATAGTGGTTATCTCCTCCACGTTCCACAGATTGACGACCGCGTCGAAGCCCTGTGCGATGCCCTGTGTTATCTCCTCGCCGTAATGCCAATTAGAGAACAGGGCGACTACCGTCGACTTTTTCGACATCTCCTTGACGAGCCCGGATATCTGGGTCGGGCTCATGCCACACACGTCTATCATTGAGGAGATGCTGTCGACTATCACAACCGATCCCCCGCCATCAGATGCATCTCTTACACTGGAAGCGACCGAAGCAGGCTCGAACGGCGTGCCCACGCAGACCTTTTCCTGCGATGGCAGTCCCACTATCCCTGAGAAAGCATCGACTATTACAAAGTCGCCATTTGGACGGAAGCCAAGGAAGTCGAACTCCCTCCTCACAGCCGTGCCCGGCTTGTTGTTTGTGAGATAGACCGCGCGCATCCCGTTCTCGCTGGCCTTGACAGCTATGTGGGCGCCGAACGGGGTCAGGTCTATGCCTGGTGCGGCTGATATCAGAATGCGGGAGCCGTCTGGTATCCAGCCGACCTCGTCATCTATCGTAGGGATTCCAAATCTCAGCATTGTCGAACCTCAGGGCCTCCACTGACTTTTTTGACTTTAATAGGAGTGGTCGTGGCTATCAACAGTGATTCTCTGGACGAACATTCACGGCATGGCCGCCCTTCTTCCGCGCCCATGTTAAAAGGAGGGACATTGCCGCCAACGTCGCAACAATGGCGATGGCGAGCGGCCCCCTGAGCGGGTAGACTACTGGGGGCGCAGCCCCCTCCCCCTCCGTACCCAACGAATGATTGGCTGATGAACCATCGGGTTGAGATGAATTGTTGGCTCCGTTGAACGACGCCCCCACGCCCACTATGCCGTAGGAACGGCGCTCCTGAATGTCCTCCGCGAGGACGTGGCTGGCGCCCGTGAGCACGAAGAAGATGAGCGCAACGCCTAAATAAACGCTGATACGCGACCAGAGATGCCGTTTCCCGCTCATGATGTGCAAATGGGTTGGACGTGTTATCTAATCCACTAGGCGGGCATCGGCGCTGAAACTATGAGGTGATTATCAATATTTGAAATTATTAGCGATAAGAATGTGTAAGGGGTTTTTAGAGGCTCTTGTCCGAAGCCTTTCAGCTACCAGTTCACGCTTTGCAGCTCGAAGTGCGCCTTCGGGTGCAGGCAGGCGGGGCACATCTCAGGCGCGCTCGGGCCCTCGTGGACGTAGCCGCAGTTCCGGCACTTCCACTTGGCGCCCTTGTCCCTCTTGAAGACCCTGTCCCTCTCGATATTACCGGCGAGCGCGAGGTACCTCCTCTCGTGCTGCACTTCGACCTTGCTGATGGCCCTGAAAGCAGCCGCGACCTCCGCGTAGCCCTCCGCGTCGGCCTCCTCTCCGAAGCCCTTGTAGAGCTTCGTCCATTCGAGCCTCTCCCCCGCGGCCGCGGCCTTGAGGTTCTCGAGGGTCGTGCCTATGACCCCTGCCGGATACGCGGCGACAATCTCGACGTCGCCGCCCTCCAGGAACTTGAAGAAGCGCTTGGCGTGCTCCTTCTCGTTGTCGGCCGTCTCCGCGAATATCGCGGATATCTGCTCGTAGCCCTCCTTCTTCGCCTGCGACGCGAAGTAGCTGTACCTGTTCCTCGCCTGCGACTCGCCCGCGAAGGCAGCCAGCAGGTTCTTCTCCGTCTTCGAACCCTTGAGAGATTTCAATTGAATCACCCTCCAGCCCTCGAACCGAGCAACGTTATAAATCCTTTTCCCCAATGCGCTTCATCCGCCGAACTAACCCCTCACATTCCTATCATGCCCATTCCTTTCAACTTTCGCTCGCGTAATTAGATTATTGAGACGGTTGAACAGCAAATCCCTTTTAGGGGTCCAAGGGGAATTGCGACTCACAGTAATTATGGGCATAGCAATGCCCCATGTGCGACGAAGGATTGACCAAGGTCATAACTTCGTCCAACATGCAGGGGTTTAGTCATTCTATCACGGACCTGCATGCATCATGGGCCAGTAATCGTCGAAGTTCTCGAACTTCAGCGCGTTGTCCTTCTCTATCTCTATCAGCTTGTAATGCCCCATCTCCATCGTCGCGAAGTACTGCAGCGCGAGCCTCTTCGGCCGGTCGTTCGGGAAGAGCTCCGCGAATGCCGTGTAGAACTCGGACGCGGCCTTCTCGGCCTCCATCGCCATCTCGAAGACCTCGCTGAGCTTGCGACCCTCCGGTTTGCCCACACGAGGCAGCGGCACCGGCGATTTGGACGGCAGGGCTAGCTCCTTCTCCGGGAACTCCTTGGCGTGCATGCGCTCCACGGCCGCACGGTGCTTTTCCTCCTCCGCGGCGAGGTATTCGAGCTTCTCCCTCAGGAAGGCGTTCCTCACCCGAGCGGCCAGGCCATCGTACAGCTCCTCGCTCTCTATCTCGGCCTTTATCGCTGAGAGGTAAACGTCCTCCAGCGAATACTTGTGAAGGTCCATCATATCACGTCCGTATCGTCCTTGCCGTCCTTGGATGTCCCGCCGATTATCTCGTCTATATAACCCATCGCCTCGTCGTACATCCTGCCGCTCTTGTCTTTCATGTAGGCCAGTTCGATCTCGAGGAGGCGCATGTGCCCCAGTTCCATCGTATAGAAGTACTCCAGGGTCATCGCCTTCACTGCGTCGGCCTTGACAATGTCGGAGAAAGCGCCGTAGAACTCCATCGCCCCCCATTCGGCTTTGATCGCGCTTTCCAGCACATCGCAAGGGGTGTACAGCATCGGGTCCTTGATATCCGGAAGGGGGATTGGGCTTTTGTCCGGTATGTTCAGTGACATCCCCGGGAAGTCCTTCAGGAACATCTGTATCAGCACCGTGGCGTGCTTGTTCTCGTCATCGGCAAGGCGCAGGAGCCTGGCCTTCAGGAGATCGCCCTTCATCTGTGCGGCCAGCTTTGAGTAGACTCCGTTGGCTTCGGTCTCGCTCTTGATTGCGGCGAGGTAAATTTCTTCCATGGAGTAGTCGCTGAGTTCCCTGGGGGCGCCGGTCATCCTATCTCCTTAATCTTCGCGAGTATCTCCCTGATGTCGGGGAGATCCCCGATCGGGTACACCTTGAAAAACGCGGCCTTGCCGTCCGAGCCTATGATGACGTTGGCGCGCTCCGAGAAGCCCTCCCTCTCCCTGAAGATGCCGAACTTCTGCGCGACCCCGCCGTGCGGCCAGAAGTCCGCTAGCAGCCTCGTCTTCGAGATTCCGAGGCTGTCGGCCCATGCCTTCTTGGAGGGGACGGAGTCCACATTGACGCCGACTGCTATCGCATTCAACTTGCCGAATTCGTCAAAGTTCGCCTCTAGCGACTGCATCTGCTTCGCGCAGACCCCCGTCCACGCCAGCGGGTGGAACGAGAGCAGGACCTTCTTGCCCCTGAAGTCGGAGAGCCTGAACTTCTTTTCGTTCTGGTCGTCGAGCTCGAAGTCGGGCGCCTTCGAGCCTGCTTTCACTGCATTAGCGGCCATTTGTCAACGCCCCCTACTTCACCAGGCCGGCGCCCTTGTGCCTATCGAGTATCTGGTCCGCCAGCCTGTCCAGCTTCTCGTAGTCCTCATTTCTGGGCTTCCCCTTCACGAGCACTGGCTCATACAATTCGACCTTCAGGTTCCCCAGCATCCCGGTCACCTGCTCGACGGCGCGCGTCCCCCAGCCGTAGGAGCCGATGAGGGTTGCGAACCTCACCTTCGGCTTAAGGGCGTTCGCGAGGTAGGCGGCGTAGATGGCCAGCGGGTGCGCCCCCCCCAACACCGTCGGCGAGGCCAGCACCAGCGTCGCGGGCTCGACCAGCGCCTTGGCGAGCTCGCCGATGTCCGTCACAGTGAGATTGAACGGCTTCACGTGGACGCCACGCACGATGAGCGCATCCGTGAGGTGCTGCGCCATCAGCCTCGTGCTGCCGTGCATCGAGACGTAGGCCAGCACGACCTCGTTCTTCACTACTTCTGAAATCCAGTCCTTGTAAGCGTCGATGATGAGCGCTGGCCGGTTGTATATGGGCCCGTGGCTCGGCGCGACCATGTCTATCTTGTAGCCTGAGAGCACCTCGAAGTGTTTCTTGATATGCGGCCTGAACGGCATCATTATCTCCGCGTAGTACCGCTTCGCGGAATCGAGGACCTTTGCCTCGTCTACGGCGTAGAGCTCGCTCGTCGCCAGGTGGGAGCCCAGGAAGTCGCAGGGGAAGAGGATGCGCTCCTCGCGCAGGTAGGTGAGCATCGTTTCCGGCCAGTGGACCCAGGGGGCGATGATGAATTCGAGCGTCCTGTCGCCGAGGGAGAGCGCCTCGCGGTCTTTGACGACGTGAAATTTATCGTCGGAAACGTGCAGCAGGATCTTCAACAGCTCCTTGCACTTCTCGTTGGTGACGACCTTCGCTTCCGGATATAGCTCTAATATCCTGGGTATCGAGCCCGAGTGGTCCTGCTCGCCGTGGTGGGATATGATGTAATCTATGCGCTTCACGCCGAGCTTTTGGAGATTGGACACGAGCTCGTCGCCCTTGTTCGGGTTCACGGTGTCGATGAGCGCTGCCTTCTGGCTCCCCTTGACTAAGTAGGAGTTGTAGCTCGTGCCGTCAGGCAATGGGATTAGCTCGTCGAAGAGCCGCCTGTCCCAGTCCACCGCCCCGACCCAGGTTATGCCGGGCCTGACCTCGTGGGGCGGCATGCCTACGCCTCTTTCTCGAACTCGTCCTTGCCCGCGCCGCAGACCGGGCAAGTCCACCCGTCGGGCAGCTGGTCGAAAAGCGTTCCCGCAGGAACGCCGTTGTCCGGGTCCCCTTCCTCTGGAGAATATATATATCCGCACACCTTGCACTTGTACCTGTCCATCTTTCAACCACCTTCTGCGGCGCATCCCGCACCTTTCCCTCGCGCCGCTCTGAGACTAGTATTTCCTCGTCATTTATATAGATGACGTCTAAATGGAATGATGCCAACTTAGAGCCCGAGATTAATGACAATCGTTGCCATGGCGCATGCTGTCGTTGCACGGGTCGCCATCTGCCGAAACTATTTTATCCTAGTTCTGTATGAGCACGAAAGCTAACCCGAGAAGTTGGCACAGGGCCCGTAGCTCAGCTAGGTAGGGCGCTCGCACGCGCGACACCCCTAGAAGGAGCGTCTGGCTTTTAACCAGAAAGTCCGGGGTTCGAATGATCTGCCGTAAGGACAGATGCGGAAATCCCCGCGGGCTCACCTGTGCATGCGGAGTGGGTAAAATGACTGCCAAAAACCTTCCCAAGAGAGACGCTCGCTTGAGGATTGTCAGCCCCGCTGATACATAGAGGTGGAACGATGGTCGAATTCAACGTGTTGGAGCATGAGCTAGTCCCCTCTCACGAACTGCTCACGCCGAAAGAGGCCGAGGCCATGCTCAAGAGGTACGGCATAACGAAGGACCAGCTGCCGAAGATACGGGTGAACGACCCGTGCATCGCGGCGCTCATAGACGCGGGCAAGGATATCAAGGAAGGGCAGATCGTCAAGATCACCAGGGCCAGCGAAGTGGCCGGGGTCTCAGTGGCTTACCGCCTCGTAGTCACCGCATAGAGGGAACAACATGCGCGAAATCGTTGAGGGGTTCTTCAGGGAGAGGAGCATAGTCAACCATCACATTGCGTCGTACAACGACTTTCTCCCGACCATAGACAACCCGAACAGCAGGATGCAGCTCATCGTGGACAACATCAGGATATCGTCCGACGAGACGCTTCGCGGCGTAATCCGCCTCGACGAGGACAGGACCGACGGACGCATCGTGGACATCCGGATAGGGCGCAAGAGGGACCCGTCCACGGGGGACGTGGAGCAGCGCGCCCGGCCGACGATTTACATCGGCCAGCCGGTCGTCAAGGAGGCCAACGGCTCGACGAACGAGCTCACGCCCATGGAGGCGCGGCTGCGGAACCTGACGTACCAGGCGCCCATCGAGCTCGAGTTCACTATCATAGAGGACGGCTTCGAGCACGAGCCAGAGCGCGTGCACATAGGCGACCTGCCGGTGATGGTGCGCTCGAAGAAGTGCAACCTCCACGAGAACAACATAGACGCCATGTTCAAGACGATGCCCGAGGATGCGCTCATGAAGCTCGCGCAGGTGGACAAACTCACCAGGCTCGGCGAGGACCCCTGCGACCCCGGCGGGTACTTCATCATCGCCGGGACAGAGCGCGTGCTGATATCGCTCGAGGACCTCGCGCCGAACAGGGTGCTCGTCGAGTACAACGAGCGCTACGGCTCGCGGATGGAAGTGGCCAAGGTCTTCTCGCAGAGGGAGGGGTACAGGGCCCTCACGCTGGTAGAGAAGAAGAAGGACGGCATACTGATGGTCTCCATCGCCTCCGCGCCGGGGCAGATTCCGCTCATAGCGCTCATGAGGGCGCTGGGCATGGACAAGGACGAGGACATCTACAACGCTATCGTCTCGCACCCGTCGATGAGCAACCTCGTCTTCGCGAACATCGAGGAGTGCAAGAACATCAAGGTCTACCCGCCGGACGGCATCTCCACCAAGGACCAGGCGCTCATCTTCCTCGAGAAGAAGTTCGCCACCGGCCAGGCCAAGGAGTACAGGGAGAAGAAGGTCGAGTCGGTCATAGACAAGTCCCTCCTGCCCCACCTGGGCGACACTCCGCAGGACAGGCTCAAGAAGGCCATCTTCCTCGGCAGGATAGCGAGGAACATCCTCGAGCTGTCGCTGGAGGTCAGGGGCGAGGACGACAAGGACCACTACGCGAACAAGAGGCTCAAGCTCTCCGGGGACCTCATGGAGGACCTCTTCAGGGTGTCGTTCACCAACCTCATGAAGGACCTCAAGTACCAGCTCGAGCGCGGCTACGCGAAGAAGAAGGGGATGAAGATATCCTCCGCAATCAGGCCGGACCTGCTCACGCAGAGGCTCATGCACGCACTGAGCACCGGCAACTGGGTCGGCGGGAGGGCCGGCGTCTCGCAGCTACTGGACCGCACGTCGAACATGAGCACGATGAGCCACCTGCGCAGGGTGACGTCGCCGCTCACGCGCAGCCAGCCGCACTTCGAGGCGAGGGACCTGCACCCGACGCAGTGGGGCAGGCTCTGCCCGAACGAGACCCCGGAAGGCCAGAACTGCGGCCTTGTGAAGAACTGCGCGCTGCTGGTTGATGTCTCGGAGCGCTCGCACGAGGGCCAGGTGAAGATGCTGCTGGTCGATCTGGGGCTCAAGCCGATCAAGACGCTGCAGACGCAGGAGACCCGTGTCTACGTGAACGGGGACCTGGTCGGCATCCACGAGAAGGCCGACGAGCTCGTCGCCGAGATAAGGCAGCGCAGGCGCTCGGGCCTCATATCGAACGAGATAAACGTGCGCTTCGACAGGAAGATGAACGACGTCGTCATCACGTGCGACGAGGGGAGGCTGCGCAGGCCTCTGCTTGTGGTAAAGGACGGCAGGCTCCTGCTCACCAAGAAGCACCTCGACAACCTCGTCGCCAAGAAGATACCCACCACCTCTCTCGTGAAGGACGGCATAATCGAGTGGCTCGACGCCGAAGAGGAGGAGGACTCCTTCATCGCCATCAAGCCCTACGAGACCCCCGCGAAATGCCCGGCGTGCAAGAAGCTCCTGTCGCATTCGGACGTCGCGTGGCGCAACATGGGCGGCTCCGACAAGGAGGCCGAGCTCGAGTGCGCCTTCTGCGGCGACTCGTTCAAGATACCCAAGCTCCTGCGCGCCGACCACACCCACATGGAGATAGACCCGATGCTCATCCTCGGCGTCTGCTCGGGGATGGTCCCGTACCCCGAGCACAACTCGTCCCCCAGGATCACCATGGGCTCGGCGATGGCCAAGCAGTCCCTGGGCATGAGCGACTCAAACTACCGAATCAGGCCCGACACGCGCAGCCACCTCCTGCACTACCCGCAGGAGCCGCTGGCGCAGACCAAGACCATGGACTTCGTCAACTTCCGCAAGAGGCCCGGCGGGCAGAACTTCGTGGTCGCGGTCATATCGTACCACGGCTACAACATGGAGGACGCGCTCGTCCTCAACAAGGCCTCGGTCGAGCGCGGCCTTGGCCGCTCGTCGTTCTTCAGGACATACAAAGCAGAGGAGCGCCGGTACCCCGGCGGGCAGGAGGACCACTTCGAGATACCCTCGCCCGACGTCCGGGGAGCGCGCGCGGACCTCTCGTACAGCAGCCTCAGCGAGGACGGGCTCATCAGCCCCGAGACATATGTCAAGGGCGGAGAGGTGCTCATAGGCAAGACCTCGCCCCCGAGGTTCCTCGAGGAGGAGGCCGATTTCCTCACGCCGCAGAAGAGGCGCGAGACGTCCATCACGGTCAGGCACGGCGAGGAAGGCTGGGTCGACAGCGTCATGCTCACAGAGACCGAGAACGGCTCGCGGCTCGTGAAGGTCAAGGTGCGCGACCCCAGGCTGCCGGAGCTGGGCGACAAGTTCGCGTCTAGGCACGGTCAGAAGGGCGTCGTGGGCCTCATCGAGTGCCAGGAGAACATGCCGTTCACCGATTCGGGAATGACGCCGGACCTAATCATCAACCCGCATGCCATACCGTCCAGGATGACTGTGGCGCACGTGCTCGAGATGATAGGCGGAAAGATGGGCTCCATGAAGGGGAAGCTCATAGACGGCACGCCGTTCAGCGGGGAGCGCGAGGACGTGCTCCGGCGCGGGCTCACGGAGATGGGCTTCAAGCACACTGGCAGGGAGGTCATGTACGACGGCAGGACGGGGAAGAAGATCCTTTCGGACATATTCGTCGGCGTCATCTACTACCAGAAGCTCCACCACATGGTCGCCGGCAAGATGCACGTCCGGTCCAGGGGGCCCGTGCAGATACTGACGAGGCAGCCCACCGAGGGCAGGTCGAGGCAGGGAGGCCTGAGGTTCGGCGAGATGGAGCGCGACTGCCTCATAGGCCACGGCGCGGCCATGGTCATCAAGGACAGGCTTCTCGACGAATCTGACGGGACGGTGCTGTTCGTCTGCGGCAACAGCGCCTGCGGCCACATCGCCATAATGGACAGGCGCGGCTCGGTCCGCTGTCCCGTCTGCAGCAACAACTCGAACGTGCATCCGGTGCAGACGTCGTACGCCTTCAAGCTGCTGATGGACGAACTGCTGTCGCTTGGCGTGGCCATGCGCCTCCAGCTGGGGGAGTTGAAATGATACCGCGCGCGCTAGGAAAGCGCATCATGGGGATAAAGTTCGAGATGCTCTCGCCGGACGAGGTGCGGCGCATGTCCGCGATAAAGGTCATAACCGCCGACACGTACGACGACGACGGCTTCCCGATAGAGATGGGCCTGATGGACTCGCACATGGGCGTCATAGAGCCCGGGCTTCGCTGCAAGACCTGCGGCGGGCGCGTGGACGACTGCCCCGGCCACTTCGGGCACATCGACCTGGCCATGCCCGTCATCCACGTCGGGTACGTGAAGGACATCAAGCGCTTACTGCAGTCGACGTGCCGCGAGTGCGGGCGCCTGCTGATGACCAAGGACCAGATCGACGAGGCGCAGAGGCTCAGGCGCGAGATGGACGAGCTCGGGGGCGACACCACGGACTTCGACATGCTCACCAAGCGCACGGCCAAGGACGCGAGCCTCAAGACCATATGCCCCTACTGCGGCGCGGAGCAGATGAAGATAACGCTAGACAAGCCCTCGACCTTCCGGGAGAACGGCCACAAGCTGACCCCGAAGGAGGTGCGCGAGAGGCTCGAACGCATCAGCGGCCCGAACCCCAAGACCAGCATGGTCAACCCCCAGGAGGACCTGGAGATAATGGGCATCAACCCGCAGGTCGCCCGCCCAGAATGGATGGTGCTGACCGCGCTGCCGGTGCCGCCCGTCACTGTCCGGCCATCGATCACGCTCGAGTCCGGCGACCGTTCCGAGGACGACCTGACGCACAAGCTCGTCGACGTGCTCCGCATCAACCAGCGCCTGCGGGAGAACAGGGACGCGGGCGCGCCGCAGCTCATAGTCGAGGATTTGTGGGAGCTGCTGCAGTACCACGTGACGACCTACTTCGACAACCAGACATCCGGCATCCCGCCGGCGAGGCACAGGAGCGGCAGGCCGCTCAAGACGCTCGTGCAGCGCCTGAAGGGCAAGGAGGGCCGGTTCCGCTCGAACCTGTCCGGCAAGCGCGTGAACTTCTCTGCGAGGACGGTCATATCGCCCGACCCGTGGCTCTCGATAAACGAGGTCGGGATCCCGGTCGAAGCTGCGCGCGAGCTCACGATACCGATCAGGGTCACGGCTGCCAATCTGGACTACGTGAAAGCCCTGGTCAAGCGCGGCACGGAGCCCGTGGACGAGGACGGCAACTATCTACCCGGAGTAAATTACGTCATACGAGGCGATGGCCGGAGGATAAAGATGACGACCAAGAACGCCGAGGCGACCTCCGAGATACTGGAGATAGGCCAGATCGTCGAGCGCCAGCTCCTGGACGGCGACATCGTCCTCTTCAACAGGCAGCCCTCGCTGCACCGCATGTCGATGATGGCGCACAGGGTGCGCATCATGCGCCACAAGACCTTCCGCTTCAACCTCTGCGTCTGCCCGCCGTACAACGCCGACTTCGACGGGGACGAGATGAACCTGCACGTGCTGCAGGGGCTCGAGGCCATCGCCGAGGGGGAGATACTCATGCTCGTGCAGGAGAACATCCTGTCGCCGAGGTTCGGCGGCCCGGTCATGGGCGCCATCCACGACCACGTCACCGGCATCTTCATGCTGACCTACAGGGACCCGAAGTTCACGCGCGAGCAGGCGATGGAGATAGTGAACCGCCTCGGCACTGGCATAGTGCTGCCCAAGCCGAAGACGATTGACGGCAAGGAATACTTCTCGGGCAAGGCGCTCTTCAGCCTCGCGCTGCCCGATGACCTGACTATCTCCTACAAGGCGTCGATATGCGAGAAGTGCGACTCCTGCAAGAAGGAGGACTGCAAGTACGACGCCTGGGTGAAGATCGAGGACGGCGAGCTGCTGATGGGCACCATGGACGCGAAGGGCATCGGCGCATTCAAGGGCAAGATACTAGACAAGATAGCCAGGGACAAGGGGACGACCGCCGCGCGCGAGTTCCTTGAGGTAGCCACGAAGCTCTCCATCGGCGCGATAATGGTCAGGGGCTTCACCACCAGCATAGACGACGAGGACATCCCGCTGCAGGCGAGGAAGGACATCAAGAAGATGCTCGACGACGCCATCTCCGACGTGGAGAAGAAGGTCAGGGCCTACAACGAGGGGAAGCTCGACCAGATGCCCGGCCGCTCGATGGAGGAGACGCTCGAGGTCGAGGTGATGAAGATTCTGGGCAAGGCCCGTGACGAGACCGGCAAGAAGGCCGGCGAGTACCTCGGGATCGAGAACTCGGCGGTGGTCATGGCCCGCAGCGGCGCCAGGGGCTCGATGATGAACCTGAGCCAGATGGCCGGCTGCATCGGCCAGCAGGCCGTGCGCGGCGAGCGCCTGAAGAGGGGCTACGACGACCGCACGCTGCCGCACTTCGCGCCCGGCGACAAGGGCGCGGCCGCGAAGGGATTCGTGACCGCTTGCTACAAGAGCGGGCTATCCCCGACGGAGTACTTCTTCCACAGCATGGGCGGGCGCGAGGGGCTTGTGGATACGGCCGTGAGAACGTCCCGCTCGGGTTACATGCAGCGCAGGCTCATCAACGCCCTCGAGGACCTCAGGGTCATGCCCGATGGCACGGTGCGCAACACCGCCGGCACGATCATCCAGTTCAAGTTCGGCGAGGACGGCATAGACCCGACGCGCAGCATACAGGGCAAGGCCGTGGACCTTGACGACATTCTGACCGACGTCCTGGGCGAGGAGCCCGAGCCCGGCGACGACGACCGGGAGATAATCGGCTACGGCGAGCAGGAGCATGACACCGAGATTGAGCCGGACGAGGCCATCGAGGTCGAGGAGGAGGGCGGAGGCGGCGACTACGAGGGCGGCGGCAGCGGCGGGGGTGAGGGCTGATGGCTCGCAAGGACACCGTGAACGCGCTCATCAGGCGAGGCATAAGCGCCAAGGTCTCGGAGGCGCTCGTCGACGGGGGCTACAACCTCCAGAAGCTCAAGACGGCCCCGTTCAACGTCATCACGCGCTTCATCTCCGTCGAGGACGCCGAGGAGCTGCTGAGGAAGCTCGGCATACGCAAGTTCATGGCCGAGGAGACGGCCGAGGCCAAGGTGGAGCCGGAGTTCCCCGACCTGGTCGCCAGGATGAGGGACGCCAAGAAGAAGGCCAAGAAGCGCACGAAGCCCATAACCATCCCGGACAAGGTGCAGAAGCCGACGAAGCTCGAGCAGCTCGTCCTGGACCAGATGAAGGAGGAGAGCGTCTTCCTCCCGATGAGCATCGTGAGCGGCCTGGCCCAGCGCCTCAGGGGTGTGAAGAGGATTACGAGGCCTATGGTCAAGAAGCTCCTCCACCGCGTGAACGAGAAGTTCGCCGAGCATTCCATCGACGCCCACGAGTCGATCGGGATAGTGGCCGCGCAGTCCGTCGGCGAGCCCGGCACGCAGATGACGATGCGTACGTTCCACTACGCAGGCGTCGCGGAGCTCTCGGTCACGCAGGGCCTGCCGCGCCTGATCGAGATCGTCGACGCCAGGCGCGAGCCCAGCACCCCGATGATGGAAATTCATTTGAAGAGCAGGATCACGAAGAACGTCGAGGAGGTCAAGCGCATAGCCCGGAGTATAGAGCTCACGCGCCTGCACCACGTCGCGGACGTGGAGATTGACATCAACAACATGCGCATCGTCATCCATCCCGACAGGGACAAGATGTCGACTAAGGACCTGACCTTCGACACTCTTAAGGACTCCCTCATGGAGGAGAGGCGCATCTCGGGGGACATGGAGGTCGAGGGCAAGACCATCGTAATCACGAGCCCGGAATCGACGCACAAGAAGCTCCAGCAGATCATGGAGATCGTCCGCAACACGAAGATCAAGGGCATAGACAGGGTCGACCGGGCCGTCATAAAGCAGCTGAACACGGGCGAGTTCGTAATCTTCACCGAGGGCTCGAACCTCGAGGACATACTCGACATGCCCGAGATAGACGCCCAGAGGGTCTACACGAACAACATCGTCGAGGTCTGCAACGTCCTCGGCGTCGAGGCCGCGCGCAACACGCTCATCAAGGAGGCTCGCAAGACCCTGGAGGAGCAGGGCTTGACCGTGGACGTGCGGCACATCATGCTCATATCGGACATGATGTCCAACGACGGCGACATCAAGGCCATAGGCAGGCACGGCATATCCGGGCGCAAGTCGAGCATACTGGCCCGCGCGGCGTTCGAGATCACCTCGACGCACCTGCTCAGGGCCGGGATAATCGGCGAGGTTGACACGCTCTCCGGAGTGGCGGAGAACATCATAGTGGGACAGCCAGTGACCGTGGGGACCGGCGCTGTGGAATTGGAATACGCACCGCGAAGCGCGAGGAAGAGGTGATGAGATGGACGTGAACAGGGCGCTGAGGACCGCCGTGACCACCGGCAAGGTGCAGTTCGGGCTCGACCAGACCAGGAAGGCGCTGAAGAGCGGCAAGGCCAGGATGGTCGTGCTGTCGAAGAACTGCCCCGAGGACATCGAGGCCGGGAAAACGAAAGTGCTGGTCTTCCAGGGCACGAACATGGAGCTCGGGGCCGTATGCGGCAAGCCCTTCTCCGTGTCTGCGCTGGCCATACTGGACCCGGGCGAGTCGGGCATCCTCTCAGAGTAGGCGCATGACCGAGATCACCATAACTGCAGAGACGCTGGGCGCCATCGCGCTCTTCGAGAAGATAACGCGCACCAGCGTCATAGACTGCATAGACTCCGAGGACAAGATAGTCTTCATCGTGCGCCAGGGGGAAGTGAAGACCGCCGTGGGCAAGGACGGCGACAACGTCATGAAGCTCTTCAAGCGCTTCAACAAGAACATCCAGATAGTCGAGTTCTCGCACGACCCGAGCGAGTTCGTGCGCAACGTGTTCTACGGGTACAAAGTGCAAAAGGTCGACATCGAGCAGCGCAACAAGATAATCCACGCAACGGTCACAGTGGACCCCAAGGAGAAGGCCAAGGCAATCGGGAAGGCGGGGAAGAACCTCAGGCTCATGCGCGATATAATAGCGAGGCACCACAATATACAGAGCGTGAGCGTGGCGTAGGTAATATATTATTATCTCGAATTGCAAAAATATTTATAACCACGCATTAATATGATTGCCGCGCCCTAATTCCCCATCCTTTTAGGTTGGGGATGTAGGGCGAGCGGGCACCGGCCAACCGGGCTATGTTTTTAGGCGTCTATGGCAATGGCGTCTCGGCGGTGCGCGCCGCGAAGCGGCGCGCTTTGGACCCGCCAGGAGTCAAATCATATGCAAGACCAGTGGTCATTTAGCCATGCCTATGGATGTTGCCAGTACCATGTGGTGCTCGTGCCCT
>JACRNV010000026.1 GCA_016214785.1 Methanobacteriota archaeon | reverse complement strand
TTAAGAGGTCTGCAATTGTCAATATCTGGATTCGTGGATAAGATTTGCCCTCATACCCAATCGGCTTATAGAAGTCTGCGCTTGCTGCCTCAGTACGCATAGGTTGAGTAGGCTCTTCAAGGCATATCAGAACGCCGATAGCTGCCTTCTCGCGCTCCACCACGCCTCGTAGGTCGCGCACATGGGATACCTGCACTTTCCCGGCCTTCACGGAGAAGATGATTTGCTTTGGCTCGCCCGTTTTGGCCGCATCCTCGAAGAAATAGAGCCGCCCATCGATGCCCTTGTCCGCGCCTTTCTTCTCTTCGACGGGGCGAGCGCCTACCAATCCGAGCGCCCACCATTGGAATTGGTAGGGGTCTTTTTTAGCCAAATATTCCACATCGGATATCGCCGTTGGCTCACCAATTATTTTGATACTTTTAAACACATCGTCCCCGAAGGCGTCCCTCAATCTGTGCTTCATTAATGTGATTGCTAAATGAGTAATATCAATCCCAATCCATTGACGATTTAGGCGCTGAGCGCTGGCAATCGCCGTACCGCAACCACAGAAGGGGTCGAGTACTGAGTCCCCCTCTTTGCTGCCAGCCCCTATTATGCGCTCTAAACAGAGCTTCGGGCTTTTGTGTTGGATAGCCAAGACGCTCTTCCTGACCCACGATTGGTATGTCCGCCCAAATGTTTGGAAGTTGTTTACCTTTTTGCTCTCGTTCAAGCAAATAGTATTTTTCTCTAATAGTTTTTCCGAATGAAAGACGCCTGTCCGATTCCAATTGATGCATTCTTTCTTCGTTAAATCTCCAACCATTATTCGGGGGTTGCCATTCGCGCCCTTTAAGGTCTTTATAAATATATTTGAGATTAGGTCTATCTCCTGGATTAATAATCGGTTGCGTGTTATAAGGCCCGCGCCCATCCCCGTCGTCGAAGTTAAATGTTGCTTTATCTTCATCGGAAAGCGGTATTAAAATCGGTGTGAAAAAATAATCATCGGTTTTCGTGTACCATAAAATTATGTCTGAATTTTTAGGAATGTTTCGATAAATAGGTTTACCTGCGAATGTTCTCTGCCAAATTATTTCATTACGATAATTTCTAAATCCAAACACACCATCCATTAATATTTTTAAGTAATGGCTTGCTGTCGGGTCGCAATGCAAATAGAGAGAGCCGATAGGCTTTAAAACACGGTGCATCTCTTTTAATCTCGGGGCCATCATTGCAAGATAGGCCATCATATCGTTTTCTCCGAGGAATTTCCTAAATGCAACCATAACATCCGCGAGCTTTCCTCCCGATTCTACCGCCTCATTAAAAGCATGCGCCGCCGAAGTATCCCAATGCCATGTATCCTCGAATCAGGTCAATCGTTTCGTCTTTAACATAACGCTTGAGAATTTCAAGGTTGTCGCCGTAATAGAGGTAGTTATCCCCCATGATTATCTAACCGACATTGCCGGAGAAGGATATAAAGTTGTTAGACCCCTCGCCGAAAGTGTCAAAAAGTCCCGTCACGCAACAGTCGCCCCTTAAAATATATGAAGTCCCGCGAACGCAACAGAACCCCATTGACATATCTACATTCAAACTTCATCTCGTTATCAGTTATTCCTGAGAATTTAAAACATGCATCTGATCTGTATAATCTCATTTCCCAGTATGTTCAATGTATCGAAATGCTAACATATGATGCAATTATTCAGAGTTGGATAACCTACAATCCAAATGTTTCTCCAACAATTGACTTTGAATTGTATCCTGGGATGGGATTGCAAATTCGAGTAAGTACAGATTTCCCCTACTTTGTGATTACAGGATTCGTACCGGGTGAAATTACTTATAATCTTGCACCGAACAATAATTGGATTTGTTTAGAAACCATTACTAAAACGATCACTGCACAAGAATTTAAAGATATGGCAGTTCCTAATGGTGCCATTTCAGGCATTCAAAAAATAAATTGGCTCTATGACGATAATACTGGTGTTTGGTATACGGAACTTATATCTCTCGGGACAAATGAACAAATGATTCCCGGAACTACATATAGGGTAATAACAAGCCAACAATGCACTGTAACGTACTCTGAGACAGTTGGTGATGAAGATCACGACGGTCTCTCATATGGAGAGGAATTATACACGTATCTTACCAATCCGACCAATCCAGATTCCAATGGCAATGGGCTTTGGGACGGTTGGCACGATGACAATTATAATGAATGGTGGGATGTCGGAGAAGCGAAAGGGGAGAAATTCTACCTGGATACCAGCACCGACAATGATGGGGATAGGTTGCCAGACGTCTACGAAAGGACTATTTATGGGACACCATTCGACAATCCAGATATGGACCAAGACGGTGTCCTAGATGGACATCTACATTACGAAAACGATATCGTTTTCATATGCGATAAAACTCCTTCCACGATATTCGAGAGCCTTCCCTTGACCAGGACTGAAATTTCTAATGGGGATGCTGAGCAATATCCACTGTTAGTCTGGGACGAAGATTCCTCAATCTCAACCGAGCAAATAGTGCATTTCGTCAATCAGTTAAAGGATAAACCAACAGAGATAAAGATATTGGAGGATCAGGCTACTTCAGGCTCAATACCCGCCTTCGACATACAGACTGGGACTAATGTTGTAACGCAATCATATGTTGTTAGCACATATTTGCAACAATATTGGGCAAACACACCTGGCAAACAGGACATCCTTGTTTATTCGGATGATGAGACTCTAATGCCATACGCGGCCACCTTCTCACACCGGCGGTATGGTTTGTACTTCTCATCCCCGATTTCTGAAATAGAAATGGCGATATCTGTTAGAATTCCTGACTACATCTACTATTTCGGACAAGACTCAAATGTCATGAGCGCACTTTCTACAATCGCTCCAACAGCACAATTAACCCAAGTCACAACCGTTCAAGAAGGGGAAATAATGCTCACACCATCGGGTGGACCACTTCCAAATAAGAATACATTGGCAACGAATAACGCGGTTTCTATGATTCATAAATCCGAAGAGGTACATAGCAGTGATTCGACTCTCTGGAATTGGCAAATAACTGAGAGTATGCAATTTTGGAAGGTTGCGCCAATTTATTCCGCAATGAGACAGACAATGATGGTTAGCGTAGAGCATCAGACAAAATGGTTAGATCCAGCGGGGGGGGGAATACTATACAACACCTTCCAGCAACTGAATAGTCCACCGAGTGGCACAAACAATCCAAATAGTGTCGCCAATGAATTGGCGGTAGTTGAGGAAATAGATGATTCTTTAAACACCCAATTGGACAATTATCTAATCCCAAACAACATTGATCAGGCAGAATTGGATTATCTAATTATTTTTAGCCATTGGAATGTAATACCATACAGATATGGCCCGCCGAATAAAAACTCTGCAGAAACCATGTACTATGCTGATAAAGACGGAAATTGGATTCCAGACATGTCTTTCGGAAGAATGGCTGCGTGGGACATTAGTACGTTGTCTCTGCTTTCCACAGCGGGAGTTTACTTTGATTCGGGTAAAATGATTGAAGCGAATCGAGGTTTAGTATGTTCAGACTGGGCGCCCTCATGTTTAATCGGCTTCCCAAGCTATAGCATTATCCAACAAAATCTAAATAATATTTATGGGAATGGAAATGTCTATGCTCATGGAGATATATGCGATTTAGATCATGTTCATAACCCACCCCGGGACGAAGTGTTAGACGAGGCCACCTCCGCAGAAGCAATAATCCTAATGGGGCATGCATTTAATAATGGAATCGAGACTACGAGCCCTGGATTATACGGATGGGATATACTAAATAACAAATATTACAATCCAAGCCTATGGTTCTTTATGGGGTGCTCTAGTGGGGAATATGAGGGTGGCATGACATTAGTTAGAGCTGCCATCGAATCGGGCGGTATTACTGCAATCGGGAGCGTAGATGTGGCATGGTCCGATCAAATTACTGAAGGAACAACTAATAAACTAGGTCAAGGATATGATATTGGCTCCGCATTCGCCGGAAGTTGTGGAGGATCGGCATCAGAGTGGTATTTAATTGGAGATCCCATGGTAAATTACAAAGGTGGAATCTCTGGCGAGAAGGCTGATCTTATGGTTTCTCCGTCGTCAATCAACGTACTACAAGGGAATACACTCCCCCTGACGATAAGGGTGGAAGTTAGAAACATCGGCGGAACCGGTGTCAGCAACACCGTTGCACAAGTATGGGCGGGCAATCCATCCTCTGGGGGAATTCAAATCGGACAGGATCAAACTATATCTATCTCAGCCTTCTCCTCAGCAACCATCGAAGTAGAATGGACTCCAACACTTGCAACATTGCATGAAATCTATGTAGTCGTAGATCCCTACAACACAATTGTAGAAGGTTTGGAAAATAATAACATTGCGCATACAACAACTCAAACACTAAAGTTCTTGCCTGGCAATCCCACACAGAATATATTTCAAATTAGATTAACACCAAGCCAGCCATATTCAGCAGATAGTTTGAAAACAGAAGCACAATTCAATAATTTATATACAGTGACTGCCCCACAGACAACCATGCCTCACTTCAGCCTAGATGGAAGTAAAATTGTCTTCTCCATGGATGGCGACCTTTGGATGTTGATAAAAAATGGAGCAACCTGGGATTCAAGTTGTACTCTTTCACAATTGACCCAAACACAAGATAATGAGTATAACCCAAGCTTTAGTCCTGATGGAACGGAGATCTTATGTAATATTAACAACGCGATAGCTATCATGCAACAAGATGTATCTGGGCAATGGCAATCTGAAATCATATATCCGTTAATCCCGGATACATACACTTATAAAGAAGCAAGATTCCATCCTGATTGCCCGAACACCAAAAAAATAATCTGTTCAAGGTGTGATCCCAATGGCGGATACCAGAGTAATCAGTTATGCGAAATAACATATGAGGTTATTTCTGGTACATGGACATCCGTCACATTATTCAGTAATAGTTTATATTCAATAGATAGTCCAATATATACACCCACGTCCGGCGAACAGATTATATATGGATACGCAGGAAATATCTGGTCAATGAACAGTAACGACCCAACCCAAAAAATGCAGCTAACAATAAATCAAAATCCCATCCAGTATTTTGGGATTGATGTGAATGCTGCAAATAATAAAATAGTGTACTCTGGAGTGCCGACCTCTCATATATACATTCTAACTAAAACTGGAACTGACTGGGATTCTTCTTGCACCTCAACTCAACTTACATCGAATGGTTATTGGGGTTGTCCGTCATTTAACCCAGGAGACTCAACAATTGTATACTGTAGATTGAATGGGGGGGGATTAGAAGCAGTCACACTCGACTCCGGTATTTGGATAATGGACCAGAGCGGCGCAAACAAAGTACGAGTCTATGCGAGTTACGATACAGAGCTGATTGCCGGCAATCCCCCAATTTGGCCATGGATACTGGGCCCTCAACTTCCGTGGTACACAGCAAGTGTTGCTCAAGAATTGTACTTCACATTCCGAGGTGGACCAGAAGTTTAATCGTCCAGAAGCTCCTATGTTCGGGCGAGTATCTACGGATAGCTCTAGCCTTGTCAAACCTCGGGGTCAACTTCGATACTTTATAATCATTCAATTTAATTTAAAATAACTTCAAAATGTATATTGAATATATATTTCCGAGATAACATATGGTGGCAGGAACTCTCCTTGAAACTAGAGAGTAGATGGTGTTGAAATCGACATATACCACACATATAACGTTTTACAATCCATTTTCATTTGAACTGTCTTGTATATACGGTCTAGCTTCAATATAAAACCATTAATATCACAACCTCTTTATAGTTTGATTGATATTATCTAGCTGAGTGCATGGAGCACCAAGTTTCATAAAGGTGAGATGGATGGAGGTTAAAATGGAGGTGGGCAGGGTTGTTGCGTGTGCGTTAGGCGTTATGCTGGCACTTTCGATAACTGGTTGGAAGGGAGATACTACAAGCAGTATTTTCAAGTTTAGTCCAGACCTTAATCCAAGGGGGAATGATAACCTGGATGGAGAAGCAAAGGCTTCAACGCCGATAGTGACAAAACCATGCCACGATGGAAATTTAGCATTATCAAATGATATACCCTATACAATCCCAGTGCACGCTGGCTGGAACCTCGTTTCGATTTATTGGAATCCATACAATACTTCCCTGCCCGGGGTTTTAACCGACAATATCAATGATGGATTGGGATTCGTACAATGGAATCGGGTCATGGCTTTCTTTGCATGGGATATCGCGAATCCATGGAGGCAATACTATATTGGATGGGATCCGTCATTGAACGATCTAACCTTTGTAAATAGAACGATGGGCCTCTGGTTGAATGTCACAGCGGTCGGGGACGGCAACATCACACAAAATGATGCCGATTATTATTATAACAATTCGACAACAATCAACCTTTACAAAGGCTGGAACTTAGTGGGATTTCCAAGCGACAGTTTCGTCTACACAGTTTCTGATTTTAAGGCGGATACTGGAGCTGCATATGTAGAAGGGTACAGCCCGACAGCAACTTACAAGACCACCGTGCTTTTGGATCCCATGTGTTTTATACCCAGCCAAGCGTACTGGGCGTACATACCAAGCGCAACGACCTGGACTGTCTTGTACTGATAAGATTCTTTAGAGTCGTGTAGCCTTGCCTTTAATTCAAAAAGAGCGATGTGTTCGGCACGGAAAACGGAGGCAAATCGTCCAAACAGCGCCTTCCTGAACAATTTAAGGGCAAAGCCTGAAAAACGAGAGTTTAGACGGGACTCCTTCCAATAGAGGAAATTATATATCTATCTGAATTCGTGAAGCGGATCATGAAAAGTTATTAATCTCCCGTGCGTTATAGAGTGACATTACGGGGGCGCGCTCTTATGCTCAAGGAATGCAGGACGCACGGGTACTTCAGGGCCGAGGAATGCCCTGTCTGCGGCGAGGAGGGAAGGTTCCTCATGAACGACGAGGAGATAGACAGCCTTGGGAGGACCATGGCGGGCATCCTCCGCCACTTCCCGGACAGGTACAGCCTGACGATGGACGAGCACGGGTGGGTCAACCTCGACGACTTCGTCAACGGCATCCGCAACAAGCAGCGCAGGTTCAGGTGGCTCAAGCAGCACCACATCTTCGCGATGGTGGACACCGATCCGAAGAAGAGGTACCAGGTCAGGGAGGGTAACATCCGGGCCACGTACGCGCACTCCATCGAGCTCAAGCTAGACTTGCCGACGAGGGACATCCCTGACGTGCTGTACTATCCCACGACGCCGGAGGAGGCCCCGCTGCTGCTCGAGACCGGGCTGAGGCCTGCGGACCGCAAGATGGTGCACCTCAGCAAGACCTACGAGGCGGCGGTCATAGCGGGTAAAGTCAGGGTGACCGAACCGAAGATTTTGCAGATAGACGCCAAGAAGGCGGTAGCCGAGGGCGTCCTGATACAGAAGGCTGGCACGACCGTCTACCTGGCGGAGGAAGTGCCGCCGCAGTACCTGGCGTTCGCAGACCTGCCGCCGCCGGAAGCCGTCAGCGAGACGGACTCGACCAGCGGGCCGACAGCCTGACGAGCAGTATGGCCACCAGCAGGAATATCGCCCCGAGCAGCAGCACCGTCCATGTGTCCGTGAGCGCCAGCGCGAAGGTTATGCCAATCGTGGCGAGGATGAGGGACAGGAAGACGAAGAGCAGGTAGCGCAGCGCGAAGAGGCGCCCCCACCGCTTGCACGCGCCGAGGAGGTCTTCGCCGTCCTGGAAGGCGGAGAAGAGGACCTTCCATTCCAGGAGCTCGTATAGCGCGAAGAGGAGCACCAGGTATAACGCATGGGCGAGCAGCTCGGCGCCCCTCAGGTCCTTTGCGAGAAAATGGGAAATGCCTAGCGAGAGAGAAGGAACGATTACAAAGAGCTTGTAAAGGCGCGCGTGCGCGCGCAGCCGCGCGCCAATTGCCGGATACAATAGCATCATCGCGGTCGCCACCGAGACCGCATATAGGAACCAACTGCGCGCGGAAGATCCCGGGAAGTCCCAGACGGTCAATAAAGCCAGGAGGATACCAACACCGATTGCGAGCGGCCTTTCTGCGCGGTTCATCGCCTCCCCCTCCTGGGCGCGAACTGCTTGAGCGCGGCGCCCAGAGATATGGAAGTGTCCCAGTCGACGACCCTGGCGTACTTCGCCAGCTCCGATATCGCATTGGACCGCTCCAGCGCGGCGATGCGGAGCGGTATGCCCGATAGAAGTCCGGTGCGCTTCGCCATCGCCACAGGGGAGGGCGAGATGACGACCACGTCGAAGCCCCTCGCGCAGAACCAGACGATGGTGCCGACCATCTCCCTGTCCATGAGGGGGGAGATGACGACGACGAGCGATTCGACCGGGAAGTAGCGCTCCACGAGCCATACGATGTTCTCGAACGGCATGTCGCCGGCGGCCTTGATGTCTATCAGGCGCTCGGATATTCGATAGAACTGCCTCTTGCCGAAGGCGGGCGCGACCATGTCGAGGCAGTCCCTGAAGATGAGGAGCCCGACGCGGTTCTTCGCCCCGAGGACGTGCGCGGAGACGGTCGAGGCCGCGCGGACCGAGGCGTCGATGAGCGATTCCTTGCCCACGGCGACGTCGCCGCTGCCGCGCGCGTCCAGGATGACGGTGACGTCGCCGCTCTGCTCGCTGACGTACTCGTTCGTCAGCAGCTTCGAGTGGCGCGCGGACGCCTTCCAGTTTATCCTCCTGATGTCGTCGCCGGGGGCGTACTCCCTTATGCTGAAGAACTCGCTCCCCTGGCCAATCCGTCTCGACGGGATGAGGCCGACCCAGTTGCGCGTCCGCCGCGGCGCGATGGCGATGCCGCGGCGCGCCTCCACCTCGGCGATGGCGGAGACCTCCAGCGTGTCGTCCGATGTTTTCTCCATGAACTCCATCGTCGTGTGGTCGCGGGCCCGTGCCGCGAGCCTGCCGAACCTGTACCGTCCCCTGCGCTCGAGCCTCACGACGTACCTGAGCGCGTGGGACATGCCCTTGCGGAGGCTGACAAGCTCGCGGTTCGTCCCCGTGACCACGGTCGCGCCCTCCGGCACCGGGTCCTCGATCTCCAGGAGCGGGATGTCCTCGCCATCGTTCCTGACATCGACCGACATCTCCACGAAGTCGCCTGCCATGACCCTCGTGCGGGATGCGCTCCTGGTGACGGACAGCGAGGGCGCAGCGAGCTGCGACTCCATCCCGAGCAGCAAAACATAGACGAGCGGCACCAGGGATACGACGACGAGCACGGGCTTGAGCGTCCACAGCCCCAGCAGCAGCAAGGCCATCGAGAGAAGGGCCAGCCAGACGAGCTTCGAGAGCCGCACTACTTCACCTTTGGCACAGGCACCTCGTCGAGGACGTTCCCTATCACCGTCTCCGGTCTCACGCCCTTGATCCATGGGTCTGGCTTCAGTATTACGCGGTGCGCCAGTGCCGGCACGGCCGCGGCCTTGATGTCGTCCGGTATGACGAAGTCCCTCCCCGCAAGGGCGGCGAGCGCGCTCGACAGCCTCATGACGGCCAATGAGCCGCGCGGGCTGGCACCGACCTCGACCTGGCCGTGGGCGCGCGTCCTTCGGACTATCTCGACGGCGTAGTCGCCGAGACCGGGGTCCATGTGCACGTCCTCGACGGCGCGCTGCATCTCCAGCACCTTGGTGGTATCGAGTACCTTCGCTATGTCCACGTCGTCCTTCTTGCGCTCCCTGCGGCGCTTGAGTATCTCGACCTCCTGCGCCTTGTCGGGATAGCCGACGCTCAGGCGCACGAAGAATCTGTCTATCTGCGCCTCTGGCAGCGGGTACGTCCCCTCGTATTCTATCGGGTTCTGCGTCGCCAGCACCACGAACGGCGCCGGCAATGGGTGGCTCTCCCCCTCGAGCGTGGTCTGGCGCTCCTGCATGGCCTCCAGGAGGGCGGACTGCGTCTTCGGAGGTGCGCGGTTTATCTCGTCCGCCAGGAGGATGTTCGTGAAAATCGGCCCCTTGCGGAGCTCGAAGCCTCCCGTAGACCTGTTGAGGACGAAAGTCCCCGTGATGTCGGCGGGCATCAGGTCGGACGTGAACTGTATCCTCCTGAAGCTGCAGCCCAGCGCCCCCGACACGCTCTTCGCGAGCATCGTCTTCGCCAGGCCGGGGTAGTCCTCGAACAGGACGTGCCCCCCGCAGACTATCGATGCAAGGACCATCTCGATGACCCTGCGCTTTCCTATGACCGCCTTCTCGACCTCTGCGACCACCGCGGCGCTCATGCGCCCCACTTCGTCCGGCTTCATCATCTCCACCTCTCTATCCTGTCGATTAATCCATTAACCTTCCTGACGTACTTCGCGCCCTCCCTCTTCCTGCCCTCCCCGCCGGCCTTCCCCGCCGGCTTGCCGACCGCGTCGCGGGCCTCGACGACGAACTCGGCCAATTCCCTGTCCCCGCAGAACTCGGACATGCGCTCGACGCTCATCGCCGCGGCGTGGGACTCCAGTATGCTCCTCCCCTTCGCGATGCGCGCCCTCTCCAGGAAGGCGTCGGCCACGCGCTCGTCGAGCATCACCTGGCTGTAGCGCATGCCGTCCTCCGCGCGCTCCATCATGCCGTTCAGGTCGGAGAAGGGCGCCCTGCACTTTGTAGAGAACTCCTGGTAGACAGTCGGCGCCGGCGGGCCCCTGACCATGCTGTAGAGGAAGTAGGCTGACAGCAGGGCGATTATCGAGAGCAGGAAAAGGGACAGGTACCACCTGAACGAGCCGCTGTACTGCGCCCACAGGAGAAGGGGGAGCGAGATGAGCACGATGAACGTCGCGAAGTACCCGACCATCACGAGAGCGGAGCCGACGTTGAAGAGCGTCAGGTCGTCGCGGTCGAAGCGCGATTCTTTTTTGATAGGATTCGCAGGCCTGTCCATCTTCGTTTCGCAGGCTCCGGCATCGTCAGGCATTGCGGGTCAGGGACTCCTTGATGGACGAAAGGCTGTGCAATCCGCGCATCGTGCCCTTATTACACACCCCCTAATATGAAGGTGTCGATACTCATAGTAAAATATGGACTTTCCTCATATCCGAATGGTAAGAGGTCAGCCATTTGAAGTTAATAGCCAGCATCAATAAACATGATTAGACCGATTGATTTACTTAGGATTCACACACAAAGTGCTGGGGTAAGTAAAATATAGAAAAGCCAATGACCGAAAGGGTTAACCACATATAACGCCGTCTGATTCCAAAAGGAGCACCGACTGGATGCAGATTGGAGCTAAGTACTGGCTCGAAACTGACGAAGGAAATGCAATCAAAACTATATACAATTATTCACGTAAATCAGCTATGAAATAATAATATGTTAAATAACAATATGTTAAAATGACTGTTTTGAGCAAAATCATAAAGTAACATAGAAATAATTTTATATTGGTTAAACATTACTTTATTCACGGACAAAAGGGGGCATGACAAATGAGAGAAATCTCAAAGAGGCTGATGGCAGAACTGATCGTGTGTCTACTCATGGGGGCGGGGACTGTCTTCATGGCGCATCCAGCAATGGCTAACGGGAAGGAGGATGCGAAACAGTTGCCTGATATTGTTCTGAGAAAAAACCCATACGTCCAATATCCCATTGGAAGCGGTGAGGATGTCCATATCGATCTCCAGGTAATGAATCAGGGTAAAGCAGACGTCAATGACGGATTCTGGGTCACTCTCTACAATCGCCCTTATGCGGGATTTTGGATCCAAGGTGGGCTGACCTATAGGACGTGGGTCGAACCACCATTAAAGGCAGGAGAAATACGGGTGCTTCAAGTTGCGGCGGTTGGTCAAATAACATACGGCGGTAATTTTGACATTGTTGTGGACGATGGGAATCTTATCGCCGAATCTAACGAATCCAATAATTATAATCATACATGCAAAGTCAGCATGGGGGGTACACCTGGCGATATCACCCCCTTTCCACTCCGGATAGAGAATCCAAATCCTTATTCTGATACCTATATATTGGAGGCGGATGCCTCAACTATACCGACCGGATGGACATTTTCAATCCCAACGACCGTAACACTAAGCCCATATAGCACTTATTCAGGTACTGCTGTAACGGGAACCCCCCCGGGTTATTATCCGATGAGTTCATATCCCAACCCAAAAATCAGAATTAATGCTACACGTGTTAGTGATGGCGCGACCCAGTGGCTATATGTGAAATCTATCGTTGCACCAGAAGTGCAGATATGTTATAATCCCGCAATAAAGGACATTATCGTTGATGGCACCGACGACATAGATTCGGTTGTCGCAGTGAATTATATAAATGTGGTAGAGGAGTGCGGAAGGGCCGTCAGGGATTACTCGCTGGTCAGTGAGGTTGGTGGGTACTCTCTGAGAGTAAGAGTAGAGATAAAATTGAGAACTTCCGAGACTACAGAGATCTCTCGCGGGATATGCGCCATTAGGGTTTTAGGCATCGCTTATAATGGAGGGGACTGGGAGCAACCACAACTAAACGAATACCTATTCAAATACGTCATTGACAAGGATACGGAGACGTTCAAGCACATCACGCAAGATGTAATTTGGGGGCCAACAGATCAATACCACCTAAAATATAACGGTACAAGGGACCAAACTATCCTAGAGGTTCTGCCTGCAAAAAATGAGAAGCCACTTCGCATTCCATTCGATGGGGTTCAAACATTCGGGTTAAAAATCAAGGATGGGATGATATATCCTGTTGGGATAATCAATCAACCCGTTAAACCCCTTGACATAGGTCCTGGATTTGGTTGCGGTCTTCTCGAGGACTGTTATCTAATGAGATGAGAACAGTTCTCGTCGTGGCATTCGTGCATCAACGAATGGCGGGGGAGGAACCAACCTATGAAAATCGAGCTCTACGTTGAAGGAACGGAGACTATCAGGACATCTTATCCCTCGCCAGGCAGTGGGGTATCACTCATGGGTAAGAGCAGCTTTGACACAAGAGGGAGGGGGATTAAGCGCGCAATAATAGACACAATATCATACACTCAGGATTGTGAGGAGGCTATCAAGATCGTCGAGGAATTCACCCTTACTCACGGTTTGAAAATGAAAGTCTATGATATTTCCGGACTGCTGACAAAGCGTCGAGCGCGAGCCAAGGGGATAAAGAGCGTACCTGCAGTTGTGATCGGAGAGTATAAGATAGAGGGCGTCCCTACCCTTGAAGAGCTAGAGGATATATTGGCAAAGGCTTAGCCGCTGGCCAGCGCCCGCCGCACACTATCGAGGCATTCCAGCGCCCGGCCCCTGTCGTCCTCCGTGATTTCATGGGTCGAGTAGCGCGCCTCCTCGAAGAGCCTCGTGAGCGCGGTGAGGCTCTCCTCCTGCAGCTTGAGGCCGTTCCTGACCGCGCCCTCGAACTCGCGCGGGGTCATCTGCGGCCTCAGCCTCACCCCCTTGTCGTCGAAGAGCTTCACCATGCTGGAATAGCAGCGGAGGACGGCCGCGCGCAGGCCCGCGCCCTCCTCGATCTCCTTTATCGCCCCGGTTATGATGGCCGCGGCCTCGTCCCTGGAGATGACGATCTCCCCGAGATCCTCCCCGGCCTTCTCGCGCCTCAGGGCGAACCATGCGATGGCGACGGCCGCGACAGCGAGGACGATGATGGACGCCACCACGAGCAGATTGTCCGTGACTGTCCGCCAGTCCCACCTGACCGACTGGAAGAGCGGGGCGTTCGGGTCCCCGAACCTTAGCGACAGCACGGTGTAGAGCACTGCGACGAGAAGGGCGACGGCGACGATTTGAACAAGGGCTCGCATGATTGCCTTGGCGATCTTAGCCCGTGTGGCCTCCTCGCCCCAAAGGGCTATCAAGACTGCGATTACTGCGATTATCACACCCACAGCTATCAGCAGCCACCGGACGGTCTCTACCCATGAGTGGTCCACGGTGACCCTGTTCTCGTCCGGGGGCGCCTGGTACCCCTGGGGAGGCTCCTCCTCCGGCCCCCATTTGAGGTGCTCCACGTTGTAGGCGAGGCTGCCGGCGAGCATCGCGCCGGCCAGCAGGACGGCCAGCAGCGTCGCCTTTTGCCCGGTGCTCATCGTGGATATATCTCGGGATGGAGATAATATAATTGCGCACTCGCCAAACGGGTCATGTTGGTTTGAATCGCCGACCTCCCCTCCATGGATTTTATATAGAGCGAATTTCATGCACTGTAGGAGCGAGTGCCATGCCCGCTTACGTGAACCGGAAGGACTGCGCCGGGTGCGAGGCCTGCGCGGAGGCCTGCCCCGTGAAAGCCATCGTCGTGAACGAGAAGGCGAAGGTGGACGCCGAGCTCTGCACGGAGTGCGGCGTGTGCGTGGACACGTGCCCCAACGAAGCGATAGCCATGAAGTGAGGGATTGCCATGGAAAGGATATACGTGCTTGTGAAGGTCGAAGGGGATGACATAAAGAAGGTCATGGCCACCGTCAAGGCCATCGCAGGCGTGAAGAGGGCCGACCCGGTCACGGGCACGCACGACCTCGTCATCACGGTGGAAGGGGAGGCGCTGCCCAACCTCCTCGGCACCGTCGTCAGGGAGATCAGGGCCGCGAAGGGGATAGCGCAGACGGAGACGCTGGTCGTCATCTCGGACATCTGAATGGAACGATCCAAACCCCTTACACCACTTCCGATAGTGTTATAGCCATCCCATTTTATCGCCTTCACGAGAAATGCGACTGCCGAGGTAGCTCAGGGCGCGACAGGAGTCGCGAACTGCACGGACGAACTGGACCAAATGCCCAGAGTTCGGCCAGTGAAGCCTAGTTAACCGGGCTTGCTTCCGAGGCATACGCCAGTGCCGAGGTAGCTAAGCCCGGTTTACACTGGACGAGGTGCGCTCGTCCGTGCCTCGATGGCTTCGCCATCTTCGGCGGCGCCCTAGCGCCGAAAACCCTTCCCATTCGCCCAGTGCCGAGGTAGCTAAGCCCGGTTTACGGCGCCAGCCTTGAGTGCCTTGAGAAAGAAGGCCTTGAAAGCTGGTGGTGCTTGACACCGCGGGAGTTCAAATCTCCCCCTCGGCGCTCTTCTTTCTATATGATGCGATTCGCGCCGAGGGGTTGCGGTAGTGAGGCTGGGTAAATGTGGTCCTCACTCCCGCTCCCCCTCGGCTTCGCTTCTATGAGTTAGAATTCCACTAGGAGTGCCAAAGCATTCAATTGTCGTTTGTCACTTCGGCGCGACCACCACATTCGAGCAATACGGGCACCTGAATGTATCCGACGCGCCCACGTTGGCGATGATGACCCTGCCGCAGTACGGGCAGGCGAAGTCGATGTGCTGGGGCGCGGCCTGCTGCTGCGGCGCGTATTGCGGCGGAGGTTGAGGTGGAGGCGCCTGGCCGACGTAGACGACGACCTCGCGCTGCGGCGGCGGCTGGTAGTGCGGCGGCGGGGGTGGCGGGGGCTGGTACTGCGGTGGAGGGGGCTGATATTGAGGCAGTGCGGGTGGCTGCTGCTCGCTGGCCTGGTAGGGCGGCTGTTGGTATAGCGCCACCGGGCCGCTCGGTTTCTTGGTGGGGTACTGCAATGTCCTGGGCTCGTAGAACGAGCAGTTCGCCGATATTGCCAGGAACCCTGCGATAAAGAAGAGTATGCCCGCGAGGATGAGTACGAGCGCGCCGATGCCGAGCCCCCATCTAAGGGAGGCTGTGCCGTAGTCGCCGAAGGTGCGCGTGGCCGACCCGCCCAGTGGGCTCATCGAGACAGCGCCGACGACCTCGGCGACCTCGGAGGGGGAGCCCGGCGCCGTATATGCGACGATTGTGCCGAGCATTGCCACGATGATGACAATGGCTATGATTGGGGCTATCGCGCCAACTCCCCTGCCGATGAGCTTGCTTCCCATCTTCCTGCTTAGCTGGATGCCTATGGTGCCGATGACGAACACCACAACGCCGAATAGCATAATCCACGCAAGCGGCACTGGGAACCCAGCGACCTGCACGAGGCCGTTTCCAGAGTCGAGCCGGCTGAGCTGCAAGCCATTGGTGCCGTCAATCTTCATGAGGTCTACAAAGCCGCCCGTGGCGAATCCCCCCCATCCGACGTTGATGGAGACCGTGTACCACGGCAGGAAGAAGCCGATGATGCCGATTATGAGCGCGACGATGCCGAGTATCATGGCGATGCTCTTCCTGTTCCCTCCGTCGATGTATGCGAACGGCATCAGCCTCGGGCCGAGCGTCCCCTGCCTCTTCCTCAGCCTGTATATCCTGACAATCTGGATGGCCAGCGAGATGAGCATGAGTAGAATCATGAGAAGGAGCAGGTTGGCCACGAGCCAGTTGGCCGTGAACCAGTTGTCGCTGGCCGCCTTCATGCTGCGCGACCAGGCTATCGGGTCGCTCCACCGCTGGCCGTTGTCGAAGTACGCCGGCCCCTGCGGCCCGCGCTGCCCCCTTGCCCCGGCATCGACGGCGCCGTAGTCGCCCCAGTTCCCCGCGAAGTCGAGCCAGTCCTGCGACGCGATGTGGTTGCCAGCGCCAGGCGCTCCCAGCATGACCGTGTCGTAGTCAGAGGGCCTCAATATCCTGCCGGAGCCCGAGCATTTATCAGAAGCCATCCCGAGCCCGCCCTCGTACGGGCGGAAGTAGTTGGCATGCGAGCCGAGGGCGATGAATACGCGCGGGTGCCCGTCGTCCTTCTCGACGAGGCCCCATGACGCCACTTCGCCCGACATGTGCTGCGAGTAGATGGCGTAGAGCGGCTTCTGGGACATATCGGCGACGATGGAGACCGTCTCCCAGTCCCCCTCGTGGGTGTTCATCGGGCCTTCGTTGAAGGCATAGAAGAACCAGTACTGGATTACGTACCTGGCCTCCGCCCCGTCGGTACCGTTTATCACTCGCGCGTAGACCGTGGGCTTGTACGAGTCCTTGCTCGCCAGGAAGTCCCTCTTGATGCCGTCGTCGTTTATCGTCCCCATCCTGTTGTCCAGGCAATAGCCTGCGTTGACATTATTGTAGGATGCGATTTGAGTGACCGAGGGAGAGGCAGACACAATCAGCGGCGCGCCCGCCTGGCTCTGGTTCAGGTTCGAGCGCGAGATGGCATACTCCGGCGAAACGGGGTAGAACGATTCCTCGGGGTGCAGGTAAAGGTACGGGGCGAACCGCGCCGCGAGGTCATCCTGGACGGCCTTCGGCGCCGCCGCATCCGCGCCCGTCATTGAAGGGGCGGAGAACGCCATCGAGACAACCATCGCCGCGCATGCAACGAGCGCAAGCCTGGCCAGGAGCTTCATGGCACTGGAAATCGCCTCGTGGTAGATAAATAAATCCCCAACCTGAGAAGGTTAAAATCCAGGGGAGGCTATCGGCGGCGCCATGGAATACGGAGAATGGCGCGCCCTGTACGAGCGGATACTCGCGGACTTCGGGTTTTCCGAGACCGGGGACAGGAAGGCGGCGGCGCTGCTCTCGGAGCTTCTGAATGGAAAGCTTCTTGCCAGCGACGGTGAAATCGCCGCTCTCCTATGCGGAAGGGACGTTTACGTCGTCGGAGGGGCTTGCGCGCCCTCCGACATCGAGGGGATCCCAACGGGCGCGGCAATAATATCCGCAGATGATGCGACCACAGTGCTCATGCAGAAAAAAGTCGTTCCAACCATCGTGGCTACGGACCTGGACGGTGCAGTGGACGACCAGGTTTCTGCAAGCAAGTATGGCGCATACACCATAATACACGCCCACGGCGACAACTTTGACGCGCTCCGACGTCACGTTCCGCGCTTTTCGGGAAAATTGATGGGGACTACGCAGTCCGCACCCGACGGCGGATTGCGCAATTTCGGGGGCTTCACGGACGGCGACAGGGCGGTGCTGCTAGCGGAGGAGATGGGCGCGCGGCGCATATTCCTCGTCGGCTTCGACTTCGGGAACGCCGCGCCCAAGCCCGGCAAGGACCCGGCCAGGAAGCTGAGGAAGCTCGCGTGGGCGAGGCGGCTCATCAAGATGGTGAAAAGAGCGGAGGTGATGCACCATGGCAAGAAGCTCGTTTGAGCCGGTCAAGGATATGAAGGCACTCAGAAAGACCCTGGAGAGAGACGCCTTCACGAACGCCGCTTTCATCAACCGCATCTATAACAATGATGAGAAATTCAAATGCTACTCGGACGGGATAAGATTTCTCGCCATCAAGCTCAAGGGTGGAGATGTCATCTTCGGCGGGGAATGGGCGCGCGCGAGGTTGCCATTCGACCTCCTGCCGAAGGAGGGCTTCTTCGTCTCCTGCGCACCGCCTGCGGCAATCCGGCTCCTGAAGAGCCATTACAAGTTCAAGGGCGAGTGGCCCTGCTGGACCTATACCAGGAAGAAGGGCTTTGGCAAAGGCCCCTGGGACAAGTTAACGCGCCTGAAGCCGGGCGACGCGCCCCTGGTTGCCAAGCACTGGCGCCTCGACGATAAGCCAGAGCCGTACATCCGCAGCAGGATAAGGAAGTACGAGAGCGCCTGCGTCAGGGTCGGCGGCAAGCTGAGGGCGTGGGGCGGCCTGCACTGGGAGGCGGGGGGCGCGGCGAACATGGGGTTCGCGCACACGATGGCGCGCCACAGGCGAAAGGGCTACGCCACCCTCGTCACGAAGGCGATGGTGAACAAGATAGTCGCGCGGGGCAACACTCCGATGATGTACGTCTTCAAAACAAACAAGGCGAGCCAGAAATTGTGCGAGGGCGTAGGATTCAAAAGAGTAGGGGAGGCGACGTGGGCACTGGTTGGGAGGAGGAAGAAGGCGAAAAAAGCGCGCACCAAGTGAGGTTGACCCCTTACAAGGACGAGCATTGAAATTAATTTGTTTAACTGGTTTTGAAGTTACTTTCGTTCCTCGAATATCCTCATAGTCAGCTCGAGGCTCGCAAGGTGACCCATCTTCTTCGAGTGGTCGGCCTTCCCCTGGTCGTGCTCGCGCAGCATCTTCTCTATCGCTTCCTTCCTGAACATGCCGCGCTTCATCGTCCTCTCGCTCAGCAGGAGGTCCCTGATGAGGGCGCGCCATGCCTTGTTATCGCGGAACCAGCGCTCGTAGTCGACGTAGGAGCGGTGGCTCTTCATGTCAATGCCGCCCTTGCTCCATCTGAACAGCATGCGCCGGAGGATGTTCATCCCCTCTTGGTAGAAGTATCCGATCTGCCAAAAGAAGAGCGGCGACGTGACCGGTCGCATCGTCTTGTGGTAGCGTATCTTCGCGAACTCGGGCGCGAACCTGATGAAGAACTTGCGGTAGAGCGCGTGCTTGGCGCGCTTCTCCGGCGGGATGCGCATGACAGCCTTCAGGTAACGCAGGTCGTAGGTCGGGTTCTCGTCCCAGAGGTAGTTCCGGTTCACCACGCAGCCGGGTATCACGGCTCGCCTCACGTAGTCCTGCATGAAGAAGCGATCCCCCATATTCGGAAGGGACATCCCCCGGCCCTCCAGAACCGCCTCGTCAAGCTCGGAGCGCGCCTTCTCCAGGTCGCCCTCCGCGAAGAAACCCTCGGTGAAGATCTCACGAATCTGGGCGGCAGAGAACACCTTGAGGGTGCTGTCGATCGCGTCGCAGAGCTCCTTCTCGTTGCGCGCAGTCAGTATCCCCTGGCCGAGGACGCCCCGCGTCATGTAGCTACCGCCGAGGCTGAGGTCGGCGGCCAGCGCCTCGAAGTATGTGTCGTAGAGGGGCCTGATGCGCTCGTAGGCGAGGACGCCGAAGGACTGGGTGAGCGAGTTCTGGCCATCCGTCATCACCAGCGGGTCCCTGGCGTACTGTATGAAGTCGTCCGGGCCGTACTCGATGACGAGGTGCTCCTTCTTCGCGAACGCGGCCACCTCCTTCGCGATGGCAATCTCGTCGCAGCCGGGGAGGCCGAATGTCACACAGCCGAACTTTGTCGTCCCGCCGGCAGCCACGAGGGTCCTGGAGTCCATGCCGCCACTGAGAGGAATGACAGGGCGTGTGGAATGCCTGAGCCTGTCGCGCAGAGCGGAGGTTATGGCAGCGCCCAGTTCCTGGATGAGCTGCTCGTCCGTGGCCTTCGCGTCTTCCTGGTAGTGATAATCCCAGTACTTCTCAATCGCAAGCTTCGAACCGTCGTAGCGCATCATGGCCGCCGGCGGCAGAGCTCTAATTCCCTTGTAAGGGGTGCGCTCCCCGAGCGAGCTGTGGTACATGAGGCGCTGCGCGAGCCCCACGCCGTCGAACTCCGGCACCTCGCCCTTGCCCAGGAGCGCCTTTATCTCCGAGGAGAAGACGAGCCCCCCTGCGCGCTCCCGGTAGAATAGCGGATGCAGACCGTACCTGTCCGTGATGACCACGACCTCCTTCCTCTCGTCGTCGCAAACGGCAAACAGGTAGCCGCCGTCGAATTGCTTGAATGGCCCGGTCCCGCGCTCGCGGTAGATTTCGAGGCACCTCCCCACGCTGACCGGCGTGTAACTGGCGTCTAGCCCGGCCTCGTACGGCTTGCCGTAAAGGTAGCAGAACACTTTCTGGGAACCATGTCTGGCGAGCATCGGCTCCTTCAGGTCGACGCAACCGATCCCCGCCCAGCCCTCGGCGGAGGACGCGCGCTGCCACTCCCTGTGGACTATAGACGCTGCCATCTCCGAAACGGAGGCGACTGACGACGGCGCCGCAACGACTATGCCAGGCAATTGGTCACCCGCGGCTCGATTGCAGGAATGGCACGCCCATATAAATGCGTCTGCGCGCGCGCGACTCTGAGATGCAGCGTCGGACGGCAAAGATAGTGGGCGCCTTTACGGCAGCGCTGCTTCGACCGTTCAAGGTGCCGCGCGCCAGGATGCCAGGTCTTCGTTCGCATATCAAAGCACATGCCATCATAGAGAAGTGAAGTCCCTGGGCCTCGGCGGCTGGTCGTCCTTCTCTTCGTCCTCATCGGGCTCCTCGGCCTCCGGCTCCGGCTTGCGGGCGGCGCGCTTGGGCTCCGGCGGCTGTTCCCTCTCCTCCCGCTCGCGCTTCTTGGTCTCGTGCAGCGGGTTGCCGCATATCAGGCAGTAGGACATGCCGCGGATGCATTTCTCGCAGAGGTACGCCCCGCAGAAGTGCTTCATCGTCGCCAGGTTGCCGTGGTCCCTGCAGTGCTTGCCGGCGAGCTCCGGGTCGCGCATCATCGTGCCGGGGCGCTCGGGCGGGCGCTGGAACTCCCTTGGCCTAGGCTCGTCGCGCTCGCGCGACGATGGCATGGGCATTGTCGCGCGCCTGCGCGCGTGCGGGCCAAGCAGGGAATTGATCTCTGCCTCGGGCGCGGAGTAGCCGGGCTGCTTGAATGTCGTCAGCGCAGCTTGGATCTGCTTCGCACGGTAGACGCCGACGCCGAGGCTCTCCATGATGCCTACGACGTGCCTGCGCTCCGGCGGCAGGTCGAGGGCGCGCCGTATCATGCCCTCGGCCTCCGGGCCGGCGGCCACGTTCTTGAAATTGGTGGAATCGACCTTCGCGACGTAGGCCAGGAGCCGCTTGGCGAACGTGATCTCGTACTCGGGGAACCGCACGGCGATGTCGCAGAGGCGCAGCCTGCGCTCCCCCATCGCCGTCGAGCCCAGGATGCCCGGGACGACTTTTGCCGACGCGATCTCGAGGGCGTTGCGCTCCTGGTCGGTGAGGGCGCCGAGCTCCAGACCGCCGCCCTCCGATATCTGCGCGTAGACGTTGTCGATGTACTGGTACGGGATGTTGCATACGCGGAAGGCCGTCTCGCGGTCGGGCGCCTCGCCGCGCTCGAACTCGTACTTCAGCAGCGCCCGGGCGTGCTTCTCTATCTCCATCATGTCCTGGCGCTCCTTCGTCAGGCGCATCCCGTCGGCGGCGGGCCTGAAGTCAGGGTCTATGGACAGGGCCTTGGTGAAGCAGCGCGTCGCATCGGCGAACCTGGCCATCCTCATCAGCGACAGCCCCTTGCTGTTCCAGAAGAACTTGTCGTTGCCATCGAGCGCAAGCGCTCTGTCGAAGCTGCGCACGGCCTCCTCGTAGTTGCCTATGCTGTCGAGGCAGTTGCCGCGCGTGTACCAGAGCGCCTTGTCGTGCTCGTCCTTCCCTATGGCCTGGTCGATGAGCAGGAGGGCGCCGCTGTAGTCCTTGAGCTTCTCCTGGATGAGCGCCTTGCGGTAGAGCGTCTCCTTGTCGGCGCCGAGCTGCAGGGCGCGGTCGAGCCAGTAGCTGGCGTCGGCGACCTTCTCCTGCCTTTCGTACACGGTCGCAAGCGCGAGTATCGTCGGGCGGTCGTCCCCGGCGGTCTCGAGCGCGCCGCGCAGGGCGTGCTCGGCGTCCTCGTAGCGCTTCATGTCCAGCAGCGTAAGCCCCTTGGCGCGCATGACGGCAACGCTCTTCGGGTCGACGCGCAAGGCTTCGGTGTAAACTGCGAGCGCCTCCTCGGGCTTCCCGCGCTTGTTAAGGGAGCGCGCCTTGTAGCATAGAGCGTCGATGTTGTTCGGCTGCATGGAGAGGGCGCGGTCGAAGAGCCCTATGGCCTCCACATCCCTGTCCATCGCCGATAGAGACAAGCCCTTGCTGTTAGTTGCATGGACATCCATCGGATCAATTTCCAGGGCTCTATCGAAGTCGTCAATGGCCTCCTTGTGCCTCCCCAGGCGCGCCAGCAGCAATCCCTTGCCGCGATGCAGGTGCTGGTCGCGCGGCGCGAGCTGCACGGCCTTGGCGTAGCTGGCGATGGCGTCCTCGTACCTGTGGATGCGCTCCAGCGCGAGGGCGCGCTCCTTCCAGGCGATTTTGGACTTGGGGTCGAGCTGGACGGCCATGTCGCAGACGCGGACGACCTGCTCCCAGCTCTGCAGGTGGCGCAGGACCTCCAGCTTCTCGAACAGGATGTTGATGTCCTTCGGCGAGAGCTCCTCGGCGCGGTCTATGGCCTTCAGCGAGCCGGCGAGGTCCTTTTGCCGCAGGAGAGCCCACGACTTGTCGCGGAAGGCCTGCACGTTCTTAGGGTCGACGCGCACTATCCTCTCGGCAGTCTTGACGACCTCGACGTCGTTGCCCAGAGCCTTCAGCGCCTCCATGCGGCCAGTAAGCCCGCCGAGGTCCGTGTGGTTGTTCTCGAGCAGCTTGTCGTATGCCCTGAGCGCCGGCTCGTATTCCTTGAGCCTCATCAGCAGCTCGCCCTTCTTCAGATGGGGGAACCTGTCGGACGGGTCCAGCAGGATGGCCTTGTCGAAACAGGCCAGCGCGTCCTTGTAGTGCTCGAGCCACATCATCGCCGTCCCCTTGCTGTACCAGATGTTCTTGTCGGCGGGCGCGAGCGCGATGGCCTTGTCGAAACTGCCGACGGCCTCCTCGTATCGCCTCATAGCCTCCAGGGCCACTCCCATGCCGTACCAGAGCATCGGGTCGTCGTGCTTCGCCGCGACGCCCTTCTTGTACGAGTTGTACGCCTCCTCGAACCGCGACAGGCGCATGAGCGAGTCTCCTTTGGCAAGCCATATCAACGGCTCGCTCGGCGCGAGCCGGAGGCTGTCGTCGTACGCGCCCACGGCCTCCGCGTGCTTGAGGAGCTTCGCCAGCGCCAGCCCCTTCTGATAGTGGGCGTCGTGGGACTTGGGGTCTTGGGCGATGTACTGGTCGAACGCCTCCACGGCCGCCTCAGGCTTCCCGAGGTTCACAAAGGCGATGGCCCTGTCGAACAATGCGAGCCTGTGGTGCGGGTCGAGCTTGAGGATGCGGTTGCAGGTGTCCAGTATCCCGTCGTGCCTGCCGAGACGCTTCTGGGCCTCGAGCTTGCCGAGCAGTGCCTTGACCTCGTCTGGGGCATGCGCCAGGCATGCGTCGTAGGTCTGGATTGCCTGCTCGAAGCGCGAGAGCTTCATGAGGGCCGTCCCCTTGTCCAGGTAGGCGCCCCTGTTCTTCTTGTCGACGGCAATGACCCTGTCGGCCACTGCCACGACCTCGGCGTCCTTGTTCAGCGCCTTCAGCGATTCCTTCAGCGTCTCCATGACGAAGATGTCCTGCGGCGCGATGACGTGCGCCTGCTGCAGTGGCGCGAGCGACTCGTCGAACCTTCCGGCCTTCGCCAGCGCCGCCCCCTTGTCCTTCAGGGCCTCGACATCGCGCGGGTTCAGCGCGATGGCCGCGTCGGCGGCCTTTGCGGCCTCGTCGTGCCTGCCCATCGAGAGCAGCAGGGCCCGCTTCATCCTCAGTGCGTGCGGGTTCTTTGCGTCGAGGCCGAGCGCGGCGTCGCACGCCTCGAGGGCGGCCTCGTGCTTGCCCGCTTTTTCCAACGCCCACGCGCGCCTGAGCCACGTGTCTAAGTCCTTTGAATCTATGCTGAGCGCCTCCGCGTAGCTGTCCCCGGCGTCGAGCCACCTCTCAACGCGCTCGAGGGCGTAGCCCCTGTTGAGCCAGGCGGCGCGGTCCTTGCGGCTTATCGAGAGAGCCTTCTCGAACGATGCGATGGCGTCGTCGAGCTTTGCCAGCGACGAGCTTGCGATGCCAGCGCCGACGTGGGCCTCGCCCAGGGAGCCATCGATGACTATCGCCCGGTTGAAGGAGGCGAGAGCATCGGCGGGCTTGTTCGCTTTAAGCAATGTGTCGCCCCTCATAAACCATATCGCAGGGTCGTCGGGCGTTATCTCCGATATGCGGTCCATGGCATACAGATCGGTGGGATCTATTTCGAGCGCCTTCCGCAGCGATTTGATGGCGTCCTCGGTCATCCCTTTCTTGTTAAGGGCGAGCCCCTTGTTCGTCCAGGCGCCCTTGTTGTTCGGGTCGACGGCCAGCGCCTGCTCGAAACGGGCGAGCGCGGAATCGAACTGGCCGAGCATGTAGTCCGCCACGCCACGGTGGTTCAGCGCGTGCACGTTCCGCGGGTTGATGCGCAACGCGGCCTCGATGTTGTGTATTGCCTCGTCGTAGAGCTTGAAGCCCATGAATCCTGCCCCGACGTTGTCGAATAGCTCGGAGAACTGCCCCGGCATCTTCGATATGACCTCCATGTTCTCCTGGAGGTAGGCCGATGCCTTCCTCAGGTGCTCTATCTGCTGCGGGCTCTCGCCGTACTTCCTCGCCTTCTCGAGGAGCTTCGACGCCTTTCCGTGGACCCTCTTTTCCTTGTCCACGAGGGAATCGAGAAACGCCATTGCTGTCACCTGTCCGGACTGCTAGATTGCATCCCGAACCGTTATACTGCTCTGTAGATATATAATCTTCGGTCGTTTTCCGACGTTATGTCAGACAAATGTCTTATTGCTCCCGAACCGTTATACTGCTCTGTAGATATATAATCTTCGGTCGTTTTCCGACGTTATGTCAGACAAATGTCTTATTGCGAAAAATACGTTTCACGACGAAAATAAAACTTTTTTTCTGTATACTGGCTATTCCGAAAACGAAACCCTTATATATGAGTTGTGTATATAGGTTTAGCAGACACTTGTCCGACAAAACGGGCAAATCTGTCAGAAGTGATACAATGAGACCAGCAGACCCACACGACATCAGACAAAAGCGGTTACTCGGAGTGGACGCAGCGATGGAACAGTGGCTCAGGGAGCACAGCGTACAGGACCTCAGGGACCTAGTCTTCGAAATGTACAACATGGGAGAGGACACGTCCGAGATGGTCCGGGTAGTCAACGACTACGAGTCTCTGACGAATGAGCTAATGGCTCAGTCAAGGGCTGAGGCAGGCACAGACATCGACATAGACGTCTTCGAATACATGACAGGGACAGAGAAGGCAGTCGCGTAACCCGACCGCGCACGAACGCCAGGGGAGCCGTAAAAACCTCCCCTGGCAAACCCATTTTCCAAGCAATTGAAAGGTTCTGGAAACAGCCGCCTTACAGCTATATAGCTGTAAGGGGCGCGAAAGAGCCCCCCCCAATCGGCCCCCTAAAAGCCCAGGGAAATGGCCGAGACAAAAGAATAAATAGCCCAGCGCCAAATCCCCGCCCCGCGCAGGTGTGATCTAGCCTGGTTAGGATTTTGGCCTTCCAAGGCCCGCAGCAATGCCAGGAGGGCCGAAGTGAGCCAACTGCTCGGGTTCGAATCCCGACACCTGCATAAATATATTCTGAAAACAGAAGGTGTCGGGATAGGACTTATGATTGGAAGCAAATAATAACTGAATAAGTCCGTATCTTCGATGAGGAAATCAACATTCGTCACACCCCTCATCGAATACCCAGCTCTAGCACAGAAGGTGTCGGAATAGGGCCATCGCCCCATGTTTTTCGTCCTGTATTATTATTAGGATTTTATTCCCGCTCATTGCCTGTCATTTTCGCATTTTTCTTTTTTCGTTTTACTTTTTTCAATGTTCCAATCGGAACCATCAATCTCATCCATCGTAATTCTGCAACAAACTATAAATATTGAGGCGGCATTGGTAGCAACATCAGGGAGTCGGGTGATTTCATGGAGATTGCCACCGATACTGAAAAAACAATAATAAACACTATCCACGCCGCGCAGAACCTCAGCGGCAGGGGAATAAGCATCGAGGAGCTTTCCAAGGCCTTGGACATCCCCCGGGAAAAGTTGACGGGCATTGCGGAGAACCTCGAGAGGGACGGCATCGTCCGCAAGGACTTCTCCGACGGCAGGAACGTCCTCGTCCTCTCCCCCGACGCGGCCTTGAGGCTCGGACATGGCACGAACGGCGCACCGCCCTCCGCGATATCGCCCTTCGAGGCCGAAGTCCTCAAGATCGCGCAGGAGCAGCTCACGAACGGCACGCACGGCGGCAACTTCACCCCCGGCTTCGTGCGCAGGGAGACGGGAAAGGGGTACAATTCGATAAACGGCGCATTGGGCAGCCTCGCCGCGGTGGGCCTCCTGGAGCGCGGAAAGCACGTCGCGCAGAGGGACGGCCAGCCTGTCGAGGTCGCGCTTTACAAAATCACAAACAGGGGCGTAGACGCGCTGGAGAAGATCCGCGCAGGCGCCATAAAGGTCGAGGAGCGCCCCCAGCCCGTGGTCAGGCACGCAAATCATCGGACGGAAGCGCCGCCGCTCCTCCGAGATGACGTAGGTTCTGCCGCTATTCCCCGCCTCGAATCGCATATCAAGACCCTTTCCATGAACCTGGACTCGCTGAACTCGAAGGTCGACAGGCTGCTCATCCTGCTCGCAGGGAGCCAGAGGGCGACGCCGGGCGTGGTCGTCCAGAGGCGCGCACCCGGGATTGAGAGGGGCTCGAGGGAGAAGGTCCGCGAGGCCACGCGCCACAAGCTGCTCATGCTCTACGCGCTCAGGCACCTGACTGGGAACGGGAGGCCGGTGATGGCCATCGAGCTCCAGACCATGTACGAGGAGCTCTGCCAGCGGAGGAAGATGGAGTGCCGCTCGGCGTCCCAGTTCAGGAACATCCTCGCGCGGCTCGAGGAGAGCCAGTACATCAACCAGAGGTCGGTGGGATGCAAGGCCCTGGGCATAAAGAACGGCCACGGCTCGCGGCTGATACTCGAGCTAACGCCGCAGGGCGCCGAATTCCTCGGCAGGAACGAGGAGGCGATAGCGCCGCCGGCCAGCCCCGAGGACGGCTGAATCACGCTGAAAAAGGATTAACACCTTAAATAAAATGTCGAGACCTCCACGATGAAATGAAAATCGTAGAGGTTTTTTACTTTAGTCTTTAGCTGCACTACCAAGAGAAGTTAAGGGGTTTGGAACTTAAGCCTCAGGGCTCCCAGCAGGTATGAAGTACCGGTCTATCTCGGTCATCAGCTTAGTCTTCCTGAACGGCGGGAGTATCAGGTATCCCGGGTGCTTCGTCAGGTCCATGGGCAGGCTCCTGAACTCGCGCTCGTCCATGAAACCCGAGCGCCTGAAGAAGCGGTCCGCGTCTGCTGTCAGGGGCTTGGTTATCAGGTAGCCGACGGTCTGCGACAGGCCGAGGAGGAGGAGCCTGTAGCCGATCTTGCGCTTCCTGAAGGACGGCAGCGTCTCTATCGCCCTGAGGACCCAGACCGGGGAGCCGTCGCGCGCCATCTCGGGCCATTCCTCGATGAAGACCCAGGAGATTATCTGGTTGTTCTCGGCGCACACGATGAATATGGGGCGAGGGAACTTCCTGAGCCATATCTTGAACGTGTTGGCGTACCCGATGATGCCCAGCCCCCTGAAGAACTCGAACCCGCCGCCGGGTGGGGAGAAGTCGTCCATCTCCCCTCGCACGGCGAAGAGCCCGACCTCTCCGGCGTCCTCCAGCTTGAGGTAAGCGTGGGGGCCGCACCGCCTGAGCTCCCTCAAACGGGGCCTCCTCCGGACTCACTCTGTGTAGAGTATCCAGACGCAGGCGTTGTTCCTCAGTATCATGTTCAGCATCGTGTGCGAGATGCCGGACTTCGCCAGCAGTATGGGCAGCCACTCGTCGGGGGCGACGGTCTTGTTGCTCCCCGGGGAGACGGCCGCGACCTGCGCGTACCTCAGTACCTTCCCCCCTACCTTTATGCGCTCCGCGGCGGCCTTCCTGAAGGTCTGGTGGATGATGCACTGGGAGTCGCTCGCGCCCGGCTTCACCGTGGCGTTGTAGTATTCAGCCACCTCGTAGTGTATCTTCGAGAACGAGCCTATGCGCTTGGTGTACTCCTGCCAGCCCTTCTCGAACGGGCACTCGGTCGTGACCACGCAGTTCGACGTCGCCATGATGATAGTCTCGAAGGTCGTTATGATGGACTCGCCCTTCTGCAGGGAGTCGACGAACTGGTCCCAGGTGTCGTATTCCTCCGCAGGCATGCTGTTCGCCAGCGACGTCGCGAGGCTCACGAGGTAGTTGTTCATCCCGCTGGCGCCCTGCTTGTCCGCGATGTCCTCGAGGAACAGGTACGCTGCCACGTCCACGAACGGGTTGTCGTCCTTCAGCGCCTTTCTCTGCGATGCCTTCATCTTACTCAGCCTCCTCTCCGCGCAGCCTGGCCCCCTTCATCAGTATCGCGTAGACGCATGCATAGTTCCTGAGCAGGCTCCTGACGTACTCGGGGTCTATGCTTATCCTCCGCAGGCTGTCCTCGGCTATCTTGGTCTCGCCGGTATAGCCCCTGTTCGCCAGCTGCAGGCAGTCGAGCGGCTGGTCGGCGATGACGATGTTCTTCGCCACCTCCTCCCTGAACCTCTGGTGTATCACGCAGAAGTTGCAGACGGCGGTGTTTCGCACGCTGTTGTTGTACTCCTCCGCCACTGCCCGGTCGGCGCTGGGCAATGACCCAACGCTGTACCGTATCCTGTCGATGGTCGGGTCGAAGACGCACACCTTCAGCGCGTAGATGTACCCCACTACGTCCCCGTCAACGTCCGTTATCGCCAGGTCCGTCAGGGCGCTCACGTCCCCCTCTATGGAGAACGCCGTCCTTCCTTCCCTGAGCGCGACGTTGAAAGAGGGCCATCCCATGTACGCCTCCTTTCCCATCCGTTTCGCCAGGCTTTCGCCTACCCTAGCCCAGTACTGTATTGTCCCTTCCACTCCGGCCTTCTCGCTCATGTCCTGGATGAGCGACACCAAGGCAACGTCAAGCATCTTCTTTCACCTCCTCGTTTCTATGTCCCTTATCGACCGTGAAATAGCGCGTGCTCCTCCCCTTCGTCTCCGATGACACAAGGCCAGCGTCGATGAGCACGCGCAACGCCTTCAGTACCTCCGTGTACTTCAGGTCCGGGAGCTTGCCGCGGATCTGCTGCGTCGTCGCGCCCTCCCCCAGCGCCTCCAGCACCCGGGCCTCGAACTCGGTGACGGTGAAGCCCTCCTCTTCCTTAGGCGGCTCGACCTCCGCTTCTATGGTTGCGGATGGCTGCGCGTCCTCGGACACGCCCTCGGGCTCGGAACCTTCCGTCCCGCTGTGCTCGGGCCTCGTTTCCCCGGCCGCCATTTCGTCCACGGGGGCTATCTCCCCCGGCTTGGCCTCCGGCTCGCGCTCGACGAGCCTGTACCTCTTCTTCTTGCCGCTCTTGTGGATTTCAACGACTCCCTTTTCGACAAGCGAGGCAATGGCCGCCTTGGCCTCCACTGCGCCGACGAAGCTCTCCACGCCCTTCTTCAGGGCGCTCTCCGAAAGCTCCTTCCCGGAGAGCTTCGAGATGACGAGCTTCTCCGATTCCGAGTATTCAGGTGCGGGAGGCTCCGAAACCAGTTCCTCGACCGCTGGCATGGGTGCTTCCACGACGGGCTCTGCCACGCCTGCGGATAGCTCCACCTTGGCCGACAGCCTGCTGACCTCGTTCGAGAGCTGCTCTATCTTGATCCTCATGTCTTCGAAGGATGATGTATCGGCCTTGCCCTCGATGGTCTTTGAGAGCGCGTCGGCGCTCTCCTTGACCTGCATGTAGCGCGAGGCCGTCTGCGAGGAGAGCGCGGCGACCATCTGGCTGAAGTTGTCGATGGCCCTCTCCATGCGGTCCATCCTGCCGATGAACTGCGTCACCATGTCGACGGCGTATTCCTGGCTCTTGATCTTTATCATCGCCTGGAAGTTCTTCGGCTTGTACTCGGGCACACGCTCGAGCAGCTTGGTGAGCAGCTCGCTGTAAGTGGTCTGCACCTGCTTGGCGGAGATGAGCCCCTGCTCGACGGTCTTTGCCAGGCCCCTGGTAGTCAGCTTCCTGCCGTTGTACTCGAAGAGCTCGCTGCCGCTCGTGTTCCTCCGCACGTCCTCGAGCGTCTGCTCGACGATGGAGCCGACCTCCTGCGCGCTGCGGGTCTTGCCCATCTCGCGCACGATGTCCTCGAGCGTCGTCTGGTAGACGATTTCGAGGATGTTGGGCGGTATCTTTGAAACGTCGAGAATCTCGCCGTACCCTATCTCGTCCATGACCGAATCGAGCCGGTTGTCGAGCTTGTCGACGTTCTTGGCCATCCACGAGAACCTGCGGTTGTCGACGAGCTCTTCGAGCTTCGCGGCGAGCTCGTTCACGCGCGCCTCCTGCTCGGAGAGCCTGCCCTGCGCCCAGGCCATCACGTTGCTTATCTCGGAGGAGACCTTCTCCTCCATCGCGCGGTTGTCAGGGGTATGCGAAGACATCTCTTCCTCGACGAGCTTCTTCAGCTCGTCCTTGGAAATCGTTGGGATTGCAGAACCCTTGCTACCGTTCCCGGCCTGCGGCTTTTCGGCATGGGCCGGCGTTGGCGGCTGTGGCGGTGGCATTGTGCCCACCTCGATGCCGGGGTGCGGCCCGGACGGCTGCGCGGGCTCCGGGGACTGCCTGGCCTCCATAGTGCGCATCAGCCTCTCGTCCCTGTCCGCCATGAACCTGAGCATCTCCCTGCGGTCGTCCTCGAACGCGGCCATCATCGCGCGGACCACCTGGACGGTGTCCTTGCCTTCCTCGGGCGGCTCGACGCCCCTGCAGTTCCTCTGGTGGATCTTCAGGAGCCGCTCGTCCCTGCATACCCTGCCGCAGAGGTCGCACGTCAGCTGTATCGAGGGCGTGCCGTCCGCCTCCCCCGATTCGTCCCGCGCAGCCGACCTCCGCCTCGCAGCCTTTCCCTTCATTTGTACCTCACATGAACGTCTTGAGTCTCCTATCGAGATCCGGGGTCCACGTCCTGGCGCACTCGTCCGCGACCATGTCCCCCCTGAGCTTCCTGATGTGCTGATTTATGACGGTGTCCAGGAAGCGCATCCACTGCTCCTTCGTCATGTATGCGAACGAGGTGCCTATCTCGTTGAACGTTATCGTCACTATCTCCTCTATCTGGCCGACGCCGACGACCGTCCCTATCTTCTTCTTCATGTCGGCGAGGATGTCCTGGTTGCGCTTGTACTCGCGCGTCTCCTCGAACTTCTCCACGAACAGGAGCCGGCTGAGCTTCTTCAGCTCCTCCGTGACCTCGGGCTCGTATCCCGCCATCGCCTCGGGAGTCATGGGCCTGACCTCGTAGAGGTGCCTGATGACGGCGCTGCTCTTCTGCACCTTCCTGATGATGTCGGCCGCGTCAACAATCTCGACGTCGCGCGCGACGATGGACGTGAGGAACGCCTTGTTCCCCACGCCGGAGATGATTATCATCCCTCCCTTGTACTGCTGCAGGCTGATCTTGAGGTTCTCCGCGTCCAGCTGACCGCACATGTACGGTATGTTGGCCTTCACGAGGTTCAGGAACCTGAACTGCAGCGCCGAGAGCGTCTGCGGCACGTACGATGAGAGCATCCTGCCGTCGACGGCCATGAAGAAGGTGATGTCGATGCCGGTCCCCTCGCTCATCCTGCGCAGCTCCATCTCAAGCATGTGCTTCAGGAGGTTGGCGTTCTTGGCGTCCAGCGTCTTGTCTATCTTCTTCTTTGGCTCCATGCATCTCCCCTACTTCAACCCGTAAGAGTCGAAGATGACCTGAAGCGCCTCCTCGGGCGAGTATTCGTACGACCATGACGCCTTCATGTTCTTCAGCTTGGCCACGACGTAGGCGGGCGCCTTGATGAACTCCGCGGTCTTGATGGCCTCGTCGAAGATGGCGTTGAAGTCCTTGTTCGGCTCTCCTTTGACGGTGGTATCTCCGGGCGAAGTCCTCACGACGACGCCGATGCCCCTCACGAAGATGTACGGGTAGAGCCCCTCGCCGTGGTGCGTCCCCCTCATCTTGATTATCTTGAGCGTGCGGTTGAACGCCCCTCCAATGGGGTAGTAGTCCAGACCTATGACGCCGTCGGCCAGGTATATCGGCAGCAGAACGTCCGCCCCGATAAGCTCGCCGGGCTTGGAGTGTTCCTCGACCGTTGCCATGACGACGCCCAGCTCCTTGAGCGTGTAGAAGAGCTTGCCGATGAGCTCGCGCTGCTGGAGCTTGTCCTCGGTGGCCCATATGACCGGCGTCATCGGGTCTATGACCACCCTGGTCCGTATGTCATAGTCGCTGCGGGCCTTGACTAGCTGCGGGAGCTGCTCCTCTATCATCTTTTTAAAGTTCTTCCCCTTGAGGTGGATGAAGAAGATGGACTTCTCGTAGTGGGACTTCATGTCCCACCCCATCTGCTCAGCCTCCTTCATTATCTGCTCGGGCGACTCCTCCATGGATACGTAGAGCCCCTGCTCGCCGTTCTCGACGCCGTGCATCAGGAACTGGATTGCGAATGTGGTCTTTCCAGTGCCGCTCGAGCCCGCGATGACTATCGCGGTGTTGTCCCTGACGCCGCCCTCGATCAGCTGATCGAGCCCATATATGCCAGTCTTTATTCGTTCCATGCTACTTCCCTCCGCTGTCATCTGTGCTCAGGATGTTTTTCGAAACCAACTCCGCAAAGCTCTTGCTGTTCTTAGCTTTTTCCGCGAGGTTCACCACGTCCTTCTCCCTCAAGTCGTGCTGTGCGTCCTCCTCGGCCGTCTCCGAGAAGGCCTCCGCGAACGACATAGAGGCGGATATAGCGCCGGATACCTTGGACATGTTGTGCCACGGCGGCTGGAAATCGTCGTCCTCGACCGGGAAGTTCTGGACGTATTTGCAGTAGGTATCCCCGATTTCCGTGGGGGCGCGGTTATCGTCAAGGATGTGGTAGCGCCTCAGCACGTCCATCCTGTAAGCGAGTTCCTCCGGGGATAGGTTGAATGCATCGGCGATCGAGGTCGTTTCCTTCTTCTCGATGAGCGTGGAGATTATCTTCTTGTCCGTGGCATCGAGGGCCATCTGGTATACCGACAGGGGTTGCAGCGAGACCGAGAACTCGCAAGCCTTGTCTCCGTGATTCGTGCACTTGACTTCCTCCGCTGTGGAGGGGATGCCCATGTCTTTCGTGAAGAACTGGGCGAGCGTGTCGGCGGTGACGTAGCACGTGACCTTGCCCTTCACCCCGGGGTAGAGCTTGCATATCGGGCAATGGTCGACGACGAAGGAGAACCTGAATATCTCGGCGTCCCCGAGCTCGATGTTGCCGAGGCCGATCTGCTTGAAGAGCTCCTTGAGGTACTGGAAAATGGGCGTGTTCATCGCCTCGTCGGAAGTCGAGCACTTTAGCAGCTTCCTCGTCTCCTTCGGCGGGATGCGGCTGTTCTTGATCGCTATCTGGACCGCGCCCTCTATCTTCGTGAGGTTCCCGAGGACGGTCATCGCCTCGGCGAAGCTGCCGTACTTGAGCTCGCTGGGCATCTAATCCAACCTCTCGAGCAGGCGCCTCTCGCTGGGCTTGAGGAGGGCGAGCCCCGTTTCCGAGACGTGGTCGTTCCTGTCTATGTAACCCTCCCTCCTGCACTTCTCCACGAGAGAGACCACGTGCGCCGAGTCCTCTCCGAGGAGCTTCGACAGTATATCCGCGCCATGAACGCCCACGGCCCAGAACTTGATGAGCGCCTTCATGCCGTCCCTCTGCGATTTGGGGCCGATGTACGGCAGGAGGAAGTGCCTCAGGGCCAGGAGTCGCTCGGCCCTCTTGCCCGTTATCACGACGGAGAGCGATGGGACCGTGAAGCGGAGCTGCAGCGGGTCCTCGTTGATGACGTTGACGTTCACGAGGTCCGACACCGGTATCTCGTACCACATGTCCCCCTCGTTCAGAATCAAGCCGTTCAGGGAGAGGAAGAGCCCGCCCTCCTTCCATACGAGATTGAGCGTCGGTTCGCCATCGCCGTTCTGGCTGATGATGAACTGCACGTCCTCGTACTTGTGAGCCTTCATTTGCTAGCCTCGGGCCTTTTCGATGACCTAATCGTCATTCATATTTATATACATTTCGCGAAAAATGGTCGAAAAAACAATTATGGCGTAAAATGTAAATTATAAAATTTACGTCTGAGTTTGTCATTATGGTGTTTTTGGTAAAATACCCTTAGCGCTCGAATGTCATTTTCATCTCGTCAGCGGCATGGGTCGGGCGCATCCTGCGCCCGTTGGCCTCGAGGACGATGAGCCCGCACTCCTCGAGGGCGACTGCGTCGTCGTAGACGTTCTTGTAGTCGCGCTTGGCCGCGGCGGCGAGCTCCTTCAGGGACGCGATCCGCGCCTTCTTTATGATTTCAAGGAGCTCCAGCCTCTTGGGGGATATCTTGGCCACGGCCTCCGCGCTCTCGAACGAGACTTTCCAAATGACGTCCGTCCCGGGAGCCGAGAGCGCTTGCCAGATGACCAGGTTGTCCACGACATCCGGCGAGCCACATTTCCCTATCGAGGCCTTGTGCGCGAGCCCGTCCAGGGAGCCGTACCTTGCCGCGAGCCTGGCCAGCTCCCCCTGGACGTCCTCGGGGTTGTAGTGCTTGAGTATCTCTATTTTCATGCCGTTCCCTCAGAGCTGGGAGATGTCCATGGCGGACAGGTTCCTCCTGAATATCTTCACCAGCTTCACCACCTCGGCGAGCTCCTTCTCACGGCAAGGGCGCTGCTCGAGCAGGGCCCCATTTTCGTCGTACTTGTCGACGTGGGGCTGCTGCTCGTAGTTGTCCCACCTCACGCACGGAAGCCACCCCATCCTTGACTTGACCGTATACGTATAGCTGTAGAACTTCTGCCTCGATCCCTCGCGAACCTCGACGACCTTCAGGTACTCCGTCCTGTGTATCCAAATCTTGTTGAGCGAGACCGAGAGCTCGGGCACGCCCCCAAATCCCCGACGCGATAGATAAACATACCTATGGACAACGGGGTAGCCTTGGATGGACCCCAAGAACAATGATTATCTACACCAAACAACATCTCCAATTATGGGTTATACCATCCCCGGGTGATTCTTTTGGAAGGAATCCCGCACGTGCTAGGTTTTTACTTTCTCAGTAGGCTCGCGCGTTTGAGAAACAAGTGGATAGGGATGTTCACCGCCATATCCGTGGATACCTTCGGGATCCTTGTATGGTCACTCTCAACCCTATTTCCGTACACCAACCCTCAAATAATCGCCGCATTGGATTCGTGCAATTCTTTCATGCACTCGATTTTCATAATAATATTGTTCGTACCATTGTTATTCCTGAAGCGAGATTATTTCTTGCCGGCATCCCTAGGAGCTTTTCTCAATATATTTCTAGATTTGTTTGTGCACGTCAATTTCCCGAACCTATTGTTTCCCATTGGCAACCTGGTGCTTCCACTCTTTGTTACGACGGATCATGACCCCGTTCTGTTAATTTGCTACAACATCCTTTTCCTCATGGCGACACTCTACTTCGAGAAGGATTCAATCCTCCAGTTCATCCTTGATTGCAAAAAGAAGCTCGGAACCCTGAAAATGGTGTATTTCCTAGGCGCACTTTTAATCGTCGCAAATGGCGCATACTACCTCTTACTGGCCACCCTAGTAAAAAGCGGAGGGGTTCTAATCTTCATTGCGCTGCCCATCGCATCCATCAACGTTTTTTGCATCTATCTGATGTTTCTCAGGGAGATGAAAGGGGATAAATGGATAATGCGCCGTGTCAAAAAGGTAGTGAAAGTAAAAGATCGGTTAAACACGTGACTTCCTTTGGGAGATGAAGAGCTAGTCAGTTGTTGCGCCCCAACCCACCGGGCATTTTCACCTTATATCTTGTGGTACTCCGAGAGGAATCCCCACAGCTCGTTCAGGTTGTCCTTCAGGATGGCGCGGGTGCTCACCTTCCTGGTGACCGAGGCCGTGAGCATGTCCATCTCCTCCTTGTGGGCCGGCGCCTGCAGTCCCGCGAGCGCCATGACAACGGCCTGCGTCACCTGCGGGTTGGCCTTGCTGTAGCCCCCCTCGAAGACCAGCACGGTGGGGAGCTTGAACTGCCTGAGGGCGGATATCATCCTGTAGTAGCCGTTCTGCGTCATCTGCATCCCCGTCTGCTTCTCGGCGTAGTGGGCGTCGTAGCCGATCGGGACCAGGAGGACGTTGGGCTTGTACTCGCCTATGAGCGGCAGGACGATAGTCTCCAAAGCGAGCATGTACTCCTCGTCCCCCGAGCCCTCGGGCATCTCGATGTTCGCGCAGTAGCCCCTGCCTTTCCCGGTCCCTATCTGGTGCGTGAAGCCGTCGTGCGGGTAGAAATCGTGGGGGTCCCTGTGCAGAGAGATTGTGAATACCGTCGGGTCGTCGTAGAAAATGCGCATGGTTCCGTCCCCGGCGTGCGCGTCGAAGTCCACCATCATGACCTTCCCTGCTGACGAGTTCTTCTGCAGCCAGCGCGCTGTGATGGCCGAGTTGTTGAAGATGCAGAAGCCCCCGAACCTGTCGGTGCTCGCGTGGTGGCCCGGCGGGCGCACGAGGGCGAAGCTCGACGGAAACTCCCCGGACATGACGCATTTCGCGGCCTCTATGGCGCCCCCGACGGCATGCAGGGCGACCTTGTACGAGTTGGGCGCGATGTACGTGCTGTCGCCGAGGAAGCCGCCCCCCTTCGCGCTGTATCGCTTGATGAACTCGATGTAGTTGGAATCGTGGACGAGCTGGACCTCCGCGTCCGTCGCCGGCGGGAACTTGGTCACGAGCTTCGCCACCCCGTCGGTGAAAATCGTCGTCCTGCCGGAGAGGTACTGCATCACCCTCGTCAGGCGCTCGGGGTCCTCCGGGCTTGTGGAGTCCGACCTGTGCATCACGTGGTTCTGGTTGTGTATGAGGGCTACGGGCGAGGGTTGGTCCGGCATCGTATCCGCGTTAGTGAATCGGCCAGGGCCATTAAAATACTTCTCATTCCGGCTTGGCGTCCAGAGCGCGCTCGAGCTTCGTCGTGCGCACGGCAATCGCGAGCTCCCCCCTGCTGCGCTCCAGGAGGCTGCGCGCGACGTCCTGCTTGCGCCTTACGTCGGAGAGGGCGCTCGGGTAGTCGAAGCCCATGAGGAAGTGGTACAGCTCGTCCATGGTGGCCAGCAGGTCCCTGGCGCGCTTCACGTCGTGCCCGATGATGGAGTCGAGGAAGAGGCGCCTGACCTCCCCGATGACGTCCCCGACGCCGAGCAGGTACGCGCTCGGCGTGATGCCGAGGGCGCTGGGCAGCGGGAGCGGCCTGCCCTTCGAGATCGCGAGGAAGAGCAATGCTTCGGAGTATTCCTGGAACGCGCTCTCGACGTAGCCGGCGTGCTCGAGCTCGGGGTAGCCTTCGATGACGGCATTGAGCTTCTTCAGAAGCCGCCCGGCCTCCTTGAGGGGCTGCGCCGGGGACTGCCGCTTGTGGATGGCGTGGACGGCGGCGCCGGAAGCCCTGACGAGCTCCCGGGATATGCGTAGAGCCTGCTCCCTGACTGCCTCCTTGGCGTCGAGGGTGCCCCTGATCTCCTTGGCGATGTGGTCGAGCTTCATCCCTTCCCCATCTCCCCGACCCTATATCAGGCTTTCGAAGGATGAAACGACCCCCCAACCCTCCGAAGAAATCAACAACTTAAAATACCATGACGCGCATTAGCATAGCAAAGGAGGCGACAAGTGGGCCCCATAACCGGGAAGTGCGCGGCGATTAGCGTCGGGATATTGATGATGCTGAGCGCCATCGTGATGGGGAGCCAGCATGCGGAGGTTTCGATAAAAGCGTCAATCTCGCCCGCAAGCACGAACTACATTTCACGCGCTCCAATTAGGATTAACTCAAACGCGGAGTTCGCAACGATGGCCTCAAATGAGGGGTGGGCGGGGAATGGGTCACAAGGAAACCCATATGTTATAGAGAATTACGATATAAATGGAAGCGGGTATGGCTACGGTATCTTCATCGGAAACACGACAATTGGAAGTGGAAACGCAACATCATGTTATTTTGAGGTGAGATACTGTTATTTGCACGATGCAAGTGGAAATTCCGGAACTTATTTCTGGAATTCAGGATTGATTTTTTATAATGTTCAAAGGGGCACCATTATCAACAACAATGTATCCTTGAACAACTACGGCATATACCTCTACCTCTCGAACTATGCTAATATTACAAATAATGCTGTTTTGAATAATAAAAATCATGGTCTTAAAATCGAGAATTCCGCTAACAACACAATAGCAAACAACACGTTCTCATCGAACAATCAGTATGGGATTTACCTCTCCGGTCTTTCTTCCTCTAGCAGCAATTTAATTATAAATAACACAGTTTCAAACAATAGCTATGGCATGTATTTTTTCGTTTCCAATAGCAATACATTCCTAAATAATGTCGTTATGAACAACAAAAATCATGGTATTTATCTTGAAGGCTGTGTTGACAATACAATAATAAACAATACGGTTTCATTAAACACTCAATACGGTATTTACCTTTCAAGTTCCAACAGCAATACTATCTCTAACAATTCTGCTTCAAACAACAGATGCGGCATCTATATATCCTACTCCAGTAGCGATCTAATATCAAACAACACAATGATAAATGATGGCATTTTCATTGAGGGCAATCTGTTGCAATATTGGAATAGCCATTCCATAAATACTTTAAATACGGTCAATGGTAAGCCCGTCTATTATTGGACGAATCAAACTGGTGGCACAATCCCTGCGGGAGCTGGCCAACTGATTCTTGTCAACTGCACTAATGTAGTCGCGGAGAATCATAATGTTAGCAATGGCACTGTGGGAATTGAACTCGGCTTTTCGTCCAATAATACTGTCGCTAACAACACTGCTTCCCTCAATGATCTTTATGGGGTCTACCTCTGGTACTCTACTAACAATCTCATCCTAAACAATACAATGTCATTGAATAGCAATTGTGGTATCTATCTTCAATACTCCAGTAACAACACCATTTCAAATTGCACCGCTTCCTCGAACGTGCAATATGGCATCGACCTCTACACAAACAACAACAACAATACTATCACTGGCAACATAGTCTCAAACAATAAAGAGATCGGTATCTGCCTTTCCACTTCTAGCAGCAACACTATCGCTAACAATACATTGTCCTTTAATAAAATCGAAGGTATAATTGTTTACTCTTCTATTAACAATACTCTCTGTGACAACACGGTTGCAAACTCATGGATGCAGGGCATTTGGCTCCAATCATCAAATGGCAACAATATTATGAGGAATACAGTATCAAACAATAGTTGTGGTATCTATATACAATCCTCACCAAACAGCACCATAACAAATAATACCTTAGAAAACAATTATTGTGGAATCCAAGTGGAATCCTCTGATTTCAATACCATCATCAATAACACTCCCATAAATGGTGGGGTATCCTCAAAGGTTAGTTGGCGAAGTCGTTCAGAGACCTTTGAGGAGTCCCCGAAGCTGATTCTTCCGTCGCTGGCCATGTCAATAGCGGTCTGCGGCTCTCGGTGTGGTGCCTCGATTGCGAAC
>JACRNV010000025.1 GCA_016214785.1 Methanobacteriota archaeon | reverse complement strand
TCGGAAGGTTCATCGACGATGTGTACAACAGCAAGAGAATGCATTCCTCGCTCGGGTACAAATCCCCGATCGAGTTCGAGCAGCAGGAGGAATTATATAGTGTTGCTTGACTTAGCGTCCACTAATGAGGGTGCAGTCCAAGGCCAGAAAATGATATCCCAGGAGGAGGCGCGGGCGTTGGACATCAACGCCAACTACTATGGCGTTTCGTCGGAGCAGATGATGGAGCGCGCTGGCAAGGCCGTGGCCCAGGAGGCCGAACGCAGGTTCGGCGCGCGCGGCAAGCGCGTGGCCGTCGTGTGCGGCGCGGGGAACAACGGCGGCGACGGCTTCGTGGCCGCGCGTTATTTGAGTGTGGACGCCCATGTTGCCGTTTACCTGCCGAAGCGCCCCAAGCCCGAGGGCCTGGCGGCGAAGAACCTCGGGCTGCTCGGCGCGAACGTCAAGCTCGTGGAAGGCTCATGCCCGAGCCTCAGGGGCGCGGGGCTCGTGATTGATGCGCTCTTGGGCATAGGGGCCCACGGCGCGATACAGGAGCCGTACAAATCTGCCATAGATTCAATAAATGGCTCGGGGGCGCCGGTGCTGTCGGTCGATGTGCCAAGCGGGCTCGGCTCCGATAAATGCGTCAAGCCTTCGGCGACGGTCACTTTTCACGACGCGAAGGATGGTATGAATCGCTCCAATTCGGGCGATATAATCGTCGCAGACATCGGCATACCCCGCGATGCCTGCGAGCAGACAGGCCCGGGAGATTTCATCTTCTATCCGCTCCCGAAGCAGGACTCGCACAAGGGGATGAACGGGCGCGTTTTGGTGATCGGCGGCGGGCCGTACGCCGGCGCGCCAGCGCTCTCCGGCTTGGCAGCTTTGCGCGTCGGGGCGGACCTGGCGGTCATCGCCGCCCCGAAGTCCGCTGCAGGCACGATTGCGTCATTCTCGATGGATTTGATAGTCCGTTCGCTCCCGTGCGACGTCCTGGACGGCAAAGGCGTGCAGGAGTGCCTGAAACTGGCGAAGGACGCCAATGCTATGATCATCGGTCCCGGTTTAGGCCGCGCGAGCGACACCATCGATACCGTAAGGGAAATCGTGAGGAGGGTGTCGCTGCCGCTCGTCATCGACGCCGACGCCATACATGCGCTCTCGGGCAACCTCGGCATCTTCAGGGGCAAGACTGGAATCATCACGCCCCATAGAGGGGAGTTCGAGGACATCTCCGGCAAAGCCCCTGGAGCCACAGTGGAAGAGAAGAAGAAGGGCGCGGCGGCGTTGGCGAAGGCGACCGGTATGACCATTTTGCTGAAAGGGCGCGAGGACATCATCGCCGACGGCGCACAGACCCGCGTGAACCTTACAGGCAATCCAGCGATGACTGTGGGCGGCACCGGGGACGTGCTGACCGGGCTCTGCGCCGGCATGCTATCCAAGGGCGTCAAGCCCTTCCATGCCGCGCGCATCGCGGCGTTCACGAATGGCGCGGCCGGCGACATCGCGTTCGGGCGATTGAGCTACGGCCTGCTGGCGACGGACGTGTTGAATGCCGTTCCAGAAGTACTCGTCAAATACCTTCCCCGCTGAGTTAAATTCTTGCGCAGGTCCGACGCGAGAATTTACGCCAATCTGATGTGCCTGGCGACCATTGATGGGATGCTTATTGCATGGGGGCCGCCATTGGTATATATCAGGTATTTTCCCTTAATTCCGACGGTCTTCCCGCTGTGGTACCCCTCCGGCGTCTCTAGCCTCGGCATGTCGTCCACGCGCGGCGGCATTGGGTACGATTCCAGCCTTTTCAGGCTAGCGGGCGCGAGCTCGAACCGCTCCTTGAGCGCCCCCTTTATCTCCTCGTACATCGCACCGATTAATTCCCACGGGACGGGCGCAGTCATCGCGGCCAGCGACTCGCTGTGCCGGACAGTCTGCCTGAGCCCGAGAGCCTTTGAAATTTCCTTTTCCAGTGTTCGTGCAGCCTGCCTGCCTTTAGGCCGCGCGACGATGGCGTAGGCGTCGGCGCCCTGCTCTATGGCCCGCTCCTCCGCGCGGCTCCCCCTGCACATCCCGATCTTGGGCACCTTGCCGTGGAAGGCGATGTAGACTGCGTGCTCGTCGAGGCATATCCTCGCCCTGCACATCTCCCCGGCGCACTTTGGCTCGAAGATGCACGACTGGTCGGGGATGAACTCGGCGGCGCAGCCGGCACACTGTGCGAAGCGGCCGACTGGAGCCGCATGGGGGCATGGGACATAGCCCCCCGGGCCAAATTTACCGACGCAATTGCCTTCACGCCCCACGAACATCTCCAGGTTCCACAGGTCCATCTCGAAAACCTCCGCGCGCTTGGGGTCGTAGGCGAGCATCGTCGGATTGAACTTCCCCCACCAGAAGGCGATGGCGTGCGCTCTCGGCGATTTTACGGAATCCGCGAGCAGCAGGTCCGAGCGCACGAACATGGATACAGATGTTAGCGCGCGGGTATAAGCGGGCGCTAGGGAGGTGGCCGAAACTAATCCCCCAATCGCTAATATCGTTTCGGTAGGAGAATTACAAGAAATTCTTCGGCGTAAGTGTATGGGGACATATTGTATCTACACAAGGATTTCCATAAGCTTTACCAGAGCTCCCATCACGACGAGGTGACTCTGATTATATGATCCCTCGTCGTGGGTTCGGACTCGCTTCGCGAGTCCTACTTTAGTATCCATTTGCTTCTAGCACGACGAGAATACAATGAGAGGTTGATCCCTCGTCGTGGGTTCGGACTCGCTTCGCGAGTCCTACCTTAGTATCCATTTGCTTCTAGCACGACGAGAATACAATGAGAGGTTGATCCCTCGTCGTGGGTTCGGACTCGCTTCGCGAGTCCTACCTCGGAATCCATCTGATTCTATCACGACGAGGATTCAATGGGTAAATGAATGCTCGTCGTGGGTTGCGACCACTTGGTTAGCTGTGCAGTTGGTTAGCTATGTGATGGTCTTACCCATGTTCTTCAATTGCGAATTTGACTAAAACAGAAAATGGGCCCTACCGGATTCGAACCGGTGGTCTCCGCCTTGTAAAGGCGACGTCATTTTCGGCAGCGGGGCGGTTCGCCCGGCCGTAACCGCTAGACCAAGGGCCCTCGGTTTGGCCATCCCATCCGTCTATTTAAGAATATCCCGGGGGCTTTGGAAATTAGCAGCGGGATGGCTTAATCAGAGAGAAATATATATTACTTGCCTTTCGAAACTGTTATTACACCCATTCGTTTATTCTGGGGCATGGCCAAGCGCAGATTAGAGAAGGACGCGAAGAAATATTCGTCAGAGTGCGCCTACTGCGGCGCCTCCGTACCTGGGGACGCCATGCGCTGCCCGCACTGCAAGAAGTGGTATTCGACAGCCAAGAAGCTCATGGCCGTGGCCGTTGTCCTCGTGGTGGTCTCGTCGGGCATGGGCTACCTGGCTTACACATATTATAACGGCGGGCACGCCCCTTTCCTCGGGAACCTATTTAACCCAGGCGGCGGAGGGGACGTGACACCATCTGCGACGAAACAGTACATGGTAATTACGACCAGCCTGGGCCAAATCAAGATATTCATGGATACGGCCCGCGCCCCAGTGACCGCCGGTCACATGATTAGCCTCGTGAACGCCGGCACGCTGAACGCGGGCGCGTTCTACCGCGCAGAGCCGGGCTTCGTCATCCAGGGCGGCTTGCAAACGGGTGCCGCGGCCAACGTCGCCTGGGAGAACACAGGCCTCAAGAACACCAAGTACACGATATCGATGGCGAGATCAGACAAACCTGATGGCAGCGACGGCTTGGCCGGGGGCACCGGTTCGAGCGAGTTCTTTATAAACCTCGCCGACAACACCGACGGTTCCATTACGAATCTGGATGGTTATACCTATTCTTACGTGGTCTTTGGCGCCGTCACGAGCGGGACGGGCGTCATCGACCAGATAGCCGCGATGCAGACAACCGACCAAGGCGGCATCAAGATATTGAACAGCCCGATCTCGTTCCAGAGCGTGCGCATAGTCACAGAATAGGTGGCGCGATGAGCCTCGTACCGAGGATGAGGGAGGACGGCGCGCAGGCGATATCGCGGTTTATAGCAGACACTGTGGCGCAATCGGGAGCCAAAGGAATTGTCATTGGCCTGAGCGGCGGCCTCGATTCCGCTGTCGTCGCCGAGCTCGCTGTCAAGGCCATCGGGGCGAAGAGCGTCCTAGCCCTCCACATGCCAGGGATCGCCCCGAACAAGGTCGAGCTGGCCGATGCCAAGGCCGTAGCCAAATGGCTCTGCATCGAGATGAGGGTCATCCATGTCGGAGATGGCTCAAAGTCGCTCGGGAAGGGGCTCGGCAAGGTGGAGAAGGCCGAGCTGGGCAACATCATGGCGCGCTCGAGGATGATAATCCTCTATCACATAGCGAAGAGCGAGAGCCGGCTCGTCCTGGGGACCGGGAACAAGAGCGAGCTCCTCACAGGCTACTTCACGAAGTGGGGCGACGGCGGCAACGACCTCCAGCCCATTGGCGACCTCTACAAGACGCAGGTCAGGGAGCTCGCGAAGTCGCTGGGCGTTCCCGACAGGCTCATAAAGAAGGTTCCGACCGCGGGGCTGTGGGCCGGGCAGACGGACGAAAGGGATTTGAAGATTAAGTACGAACTCCTGGACCAGATTCTTCACGGCATCGAGCTCGGTTTGACAGACGCTACGATAGCCAGGAAGGCCAAGGCTCCCGTGGCGGAGGTGGCTCGCATCCGCGGCCTCGTGAGGAAGACTATACATAAGCGCAGGATGCCGCTCGTGCCGAAGATGGCCACGCGGACCGTGGGCACGGACTGGCGCGAGTGAATCAGGCCAGCAGCTTTCTCAGCTCGTAAACGAGCCTGTCGGGCTCGGAGACGCTCAGAATGATCGTGTCAGCGGACTTCCAGAGGGCCGCCGGGAAGCGCTGCCCTTCTTTCAAGCGGATGGCGACGAGGTTGCGCGGCTCGGTCGTGACGTAGATCGCCCCGCCCATCACCGAGAAGGAAACGCCCTCCATCAGTGGCCTGCGCTCTGTCGGCTCGACCGACGCGATGTTGCTGACCGGGATAGTTGTCCGCAGGACGACGCCGTATCTGATATGGAGAGCATCCCCCGTAAGCGCGTGGGAGGTCATCAGCGGCGAGGCCAGGGAGACGAGGGCGAAGAGCGAGAAGAGCCCCCAGACGCCCAGCGACCAGTAGATGTCGACGCTCATGAGCCCGAAGAGTAGGAGGAAGGCGCCGAACGACATCGCAAGCCCGAGAAAGAGCGAGCCCCAGAGGCGCGAGCGATTGTAGCCGAATTCCATCCTCATCACGGATAGAAAGGGCGACAATATATAAAAAAGGGAGGGAAAGGTTTTAGCGTGCCTCTAAGGGGCGCTGGCCTAGCCAGCCACCTTGCCGTTGACTGTGCCCGTGTATCCATTTACGCTGAGGATGATGGTGCATCCTCCAAGGTCTTTCCCCGGCGCCTCGATGACGAGCCAGTCGCCAGTTTTTATTGTGGCGTTACCGCTGACTATGTGCGTCCAGTTCACCCATGTTCCGGAGCCTTGAGGCACGATGGCAGTGCCGTCCATGATTACCACCTTCGCTTCATCCGTCGCTATATTGCCCGAGGTTCCAAGCGTGAGCAGGAATACCGCCTTCCCGCTCGAAGGGCTTGACTTGTCCGTGATGTAGTCGAGATTCCCTGTCAGCAGGGGTTCTTGGTGCGGGATGTATATCATCACCATCACGTAGAGCACGGCCGCCAGCACCACGGTGATGGCGACCATCAGTATGGTCGCTATCACCGGAGACACTCCTTCGTCCTTTTTCCACGATTTCTTCATGTTTTGTCCTCCTGCGGGTTTCCCCGCGTGATATGGTGTGGCACGCGCCCTATTTCAATCTGTTTATCACATGTGACTCACATCTGACCGACCGTCAGGTTTTTGCCCCAGCGCGGGAATGGGGTGCGGATGGCGCAAAGCCTTGATCTGACTGGCGAGGAGATGGTGCTAGTCCACCTCCTCGACGCGCCCAAAGGCTCTGAATGGGAGCGCCACCCCTCTGCGGCCCAGCAGGGCATATCGGGGGGGACGGGCATGGAGAGGAGCTACGTGAGCGTCGTGCTGAAGAAGGCGCAGTCCAACGGCTCCGTGGCGCGCTCGCTGGACCGCGTTTCGGGCTCGAAGAGGAAGGTCGCGGTCTTCTGTTTGACGCCGGCTGGATTCGAGCGCGCGCTCTCCGTCAAGCAGAGGCTCATGGGCTCAATGGTCCGCATAAAAAGCGATGGCAAGGTGCGCGAGATTGAGATGCGCGAGGCGCTGAAGCTCTTCTCGGGAGAAACCGTCGCCTCGCTGGCGGCCAAGGTGCAGAAAGGCGTCCCGGAGGCCGACGCGGGCAAGCCCATCCTCGAGGAAATCGCCGCCGCGCGGAAGTTCCTTGACGGCGACAGGCAGGCGGACTGCGCGGCCCTCATGCGCTCGAAGGCCCAGAGATGGATACGCGCGGGCTTCCACGATGAATTCCTCGCCCTTTCCGCCTCGGTGACAAAGGCCAGGATACCGGTCGAGGACGCCGCCGCCCTCTTGCTCGCCGAAGCGGACATCCACGAGACGCGCGGGGACTGGGAGCGCGCGCGCATGTGCCTCGCCCTCATCGAGTGCGAGCTTCCCAGGGTGAGGGGGGAGGCCATGTTCAGGCTCGGCGTAATCGCTTACAGGCAGAACGCCCTGGAAGAGGCCGAGAAGCTCTACGCGCGAGCCGACGCGCTCGTCGAGGGGGGCGACCCGTTGAAGGGGCGCATTTTCAATGCCGTGGGCATCATCGAGTGGTCGCGTGAGAACGCGGCCGAGGCCTCGCGCAAGTACGCCGAGGCGGAGAGGATAGCGCTCGAGTTTGGCGATGCAGAGGGATTGATGCGCGTGCGCGCGAACCTCGGCATCCTGGCAATGGACGCAGGGGAGCTGGCCAAGGCCATCGATTACTACGCGAAGGCGATAACCGCCGCCGAGGCCATGGACGACGTGCGCGCGGTCTGCAGCCTCTACAGCAACGTCGGGGACGTCTACGCGCAGAAGGGAGATAAAAACGAGGCCAGGCGCTTCTACGAGCGCAGCATGACATTGGCCGAGAGGCTCTCCTTCCGATGGCAGATAGCCGAGCTGCACAGGTCGCTGGCCGGCGTGACGGATGGAGAAGAGCGGGAGAAGCATCTCAGAAGTGCGCTGGAGATATTCCAGGAGCTGGGCTCCGAGAGCGACGCGTACAAGGTCAGGGAGATGATGGGGGAAGGGTGAGCACCATCACCTTGTCATCAGACTGCTTTCATTTTTTTCAGGTAAGAGACGACATTCTCCACGAAGGCCCTCGCATTAGACAAGATTTCCTTCGCCTCCCCGGCTGAAATAACGAAGGTGTACTCGTAGTCCCCCAACTGCCGCTTCTCGAAGGCGATGTTTATCCACCGTCCCATCTCCTTTGGGAATATCCCCGGTAGAATGAACGTCTCGCCGAATGATGAGATCACGCCTTTGTGGGACGAGAATGCCATCTCCTTCGTGAGGAGCGCGGCCTCGGCAGAGAAAAACATGGCGTAATATGACCTCGATACCGAGGATTCGTTATCGCCCTTCTCGATGAGCATTTCGGAGCTTTCGAGATACTTTCGCGCCCGCTCTATCAGCGATGCGGCCTCCTTCATGTGGGGACCCCTTCCCTGCGCAGGTTCAGCAGCAAGGGGCTCTTGAGCGAGCGATAGTCGTCCTCGGAGACCGGGTAGACCGAAATTAGGACATTGTGACTAAGGTTGATGTCCGTGATGGCATCTATCATCCGGTCGATCTCGGCACCGGGCGCCACCTTGTCGCGCAACACTACGGCCAGGTCTATGTCGGAATCCTCCCTGGCCTCATTTCGCGCCCAGGAGCCATACAGGATGACGCGCACCAGCCGCTTCCCGTAGAGCCGCTGGATGCGCTCTTTGAATTCCTTTATCACCTCTTGGGGGAATGACATGGCAGGGAGGCCATTGGCAGGGGTGGATTTAAGGGTTGCGGGGCGCTGGAGATATTCCAGGAGCTCGGCTCCGAGAGCGACGCGTACAAGGTCAGGGAGATGATGGGAGAAGGGTGAGCTTGTAAAAATGCCCTTCTCATCAGTCCTTGGTTATCATCGTTGATAACCGGTCACAATGGTTTAAGTCCGCATTTTCATTGAAGCATTATGATGCCAGACTCTGGGAGTCCAGTAGTTAGTTGTTGCGGCTTATCCTGCTCCCATTGCCAGTTCTTTAGAAAACAATGCCGAGGTTGCAAGGAAGAAAATTCAACAATAACGGAGAAATGCCTGATATATGCATGTACTAAAAGTAAGGGGATAGAGTGTTGTTTGAGCTGTCCAACTACAATTCCTAAGTGCGGGCTTTTATGCGGAGTCAGCAAGGCGTATTGCCCTATTTTTTCTTTATTGGGCATATTATAGTAGACTGTTGAAAATTATCACGATTAGCAACCTTTTTCTCCCCCCAACGCTTCCCGACTACCATGTACCTCGACGAGTTGACGATGAGCGAGTTCAGGAAGAAGGCGACCCCGAACAGGATTGTCATTCTGCCGATTGGCGCCACAGAGGAGCACGGCTCTCACCTCCCGCTCTCCACAGATACGATACAGCCGGTCTATGTGGCCGAGCAGGTCGCCAAGCGCACGGGCGCCCTCATCGCGCCGCCGATCTACTACGGCCTATGCTCCTCCACAGCCAACTTCCCGGGGACGCTCTCCATCTCCTTCGACACGCTCTATTCCCTCGTCGGCGACATACTCTCCGAGCTGGCGCGCCACGGGTTCAAGAAGATGGTCGTCCTCTCCGGCCATGCCGGGCGCCTGCACATGGCCGCGATACGCCTCGCTGCCGAGGAGATAGCGAACGAGCGCCCGGACATCAAGCTCATGGTCCTCTCGGACTACGACATCGCCTACGACATAAAGGACCCGGAGATACCGCAGGACGACGGCCACGCAGGCATGATAGAGACCTCGCGCGTGCTCGCAATCAAACCCAGGCTCGTGAAGGGCCGGGGCAAGCGCGGGAAGTCCGACCTGCCGAGGTTCAGGATCGTCAGCGACGCGCAGAGCTACTTCCCGAGCGGCGTCATGGGCGACCCGACCAAAGCCAACGCTAAGAAGGGGAAAGAGTGGAATGCGCACATCGTCAGCGAGCTGACGAAACTGGTGAAGGCGCTCTGAGAATCATAAAAAGAGACAGGCAATGAGCAGACCGACGACGACCGACACGACGATGATTACGATGAGCGCCACGTCCTGCTTCTCCCTGCGCGTCATTGGCGTCTTGTCTCCCATCGTTTCCCTCGGCGTAGGATATATACTTGAGGGATTATAAAGATATCGAATGCGGTCGCTGTTCAACCGTCCCAATACAAGGGGCATTGCTCTGACCAATATTGCTCCGAGTCGCAATTCCCCCTTGACCCCCTGTAAAGGATTTGTCGTAGTAGTAACGGTTGTCTGGTCTGCTCTACTTGGTAGCCTTTTCCCAGTCCGCCAGGAACTTCTGTATCCCTATGTCCGTGAGCGGGTGCTTGACCATCTGCTCCAGGACCTTGAATGGCACTGTGGCGATGTGTGCCCCCAGGAGCGCCGCCTCCGTCACATGGATGGGGTGCCTGACGCTGGCGACTATGACCTCCGTCTCGAAGGCGTAGTTCAGGTATATCGTCACGATGTCCTTGACGAGGTCCATCCCCGTATGGCTGGTGTCGTCTATCCTGCCGATGAACGGGCTCGCGTAGTCAGCACCCGCCTTCGCGGCGAGGAGCGCCTGGTTCGCGGAGAATATCAGCGTCGCGTTGGTCGGTATGTCGCGGTTGGCGCACTCCTTGATGGCCTTCAGGCCCTCGGTGGTCATCGGTATCTTGACGACGACGTTCTCGTGTACGCGCGCCAGTTCCTTGGCCTCGCGTATCATGCCGGACGCGTCCGGGCTGACGACCTCGGCGCTCACGGGGCCGTTCACGATGGCGCATATCTCCCTCAGGACGGTCGTGAAGTCGCGCCCCTCCTTCATCACCAGCGTCGGGTTGGTCGTGACCCCGTCGAGTATGCCCCAGCTGTTCGCCTGCTTTATCTCGTCCACGTTGGCCGTGTCCAGGAATATCTTCATCTCCCTTTCCTCCTCAAGACGTCGTGCGCGGCGTCGACTATGCTCTCGACAGTAAGGCCGTACTTCTCCATAAGCTCTTCGGACTCCCCCGATTCGCCGAACGTGTCCTCGATGCCCACGCGCCTCATCGGGACGTGGACGTTCTCGCCCAGCGCCAGGGCCACGGCCGAGCCCATGCCGACGGAGACGCTGTGCTCCTCGGCCGTCACCACGCCGCCGGTCTCGCGCGCGGCCTTCACGAGCGTCTTGACGTCGAGCGGCTTAATTGTGCTCATGTTGATGACGCGCGCCTCGACGCCGTGCTTGCGCAGCTCGTCGGACGCCTCGATGCACTTGGCGACCATGATTCCCGTGCCAACCAGGGTGACATCCTTGCCGTCGACCATCGTGGCGGCCTTCCCAATCTCGAACGGGTCGTTCTCCTGCGTGACGAGCGGGACCTCGGACCTCCCGAGCCTGATGTAGGTGGGGCCGTCGTACGATACGGCCGCCCTGATTGCTTTCTTGGTCTCGTAGGCGTCCACGGGGACGATGACCGTCATGTTCGGCAGCCCGCGCATGAGCGCGATGTCCTCGATCATCTGGTGCGTCGCGCCGTCACCTCCGACCGTTATGCCGGCGTGGGTGACGACTATGTTGACCTTCATGCGCGGGTAGGCGATGGACTGGCGCACCTGGTCGTAGACGCGCCCTGTGCCGAAGATGGCGAATGTGCTGGCGAAGACGGTCTTGCCCGACGCCGCGAGCCCGGCGGCGATACCCATCATGTTCTGCTCGGCGATGCCGATGTTGAAGTGCCTCTCGGGAAAGTGGTCGGCGAAGACGCTCGTGCGCACCGAGCTGGAAAGGTCCGCGCTCAGGACGACGACGTCCTTGCGCTCGGCGCCCAGGGCGACCAGCGTCTCGGCGTAGGCGTCGCGCTGGCTGACCATCTTCCAGCGGCTACTTGCCATCGGCGCCCACCCCCAGCTCCTTCATGGCCTGCGCGTGCTGCTCCTTGTTCGGCGCCTTGCCGTGGAACGCGACCGCGCCCTCCATGAAGCTCACGCCCTTCCCCTTTAGAGTGTGGGCTATGATGACCGTCGACCGGCCCTTGGTCTGCGAGGCGTTCTCGAACGCGCCCAGTATCTCCTTGAAGTCGTGGCCGTCAATCTCCAGCGCGTGCCACCCGAAGGCCTTCCATTTGTCTATTAGAGGCTCGATCGACATTATCTGCTCCGTCGGGCCGTCGAGCTGGAGCTTGTTCCTGTCTACGATTGCCACGAGGTTGTCGAGCTTGAAGAAGGAGGCGGACATCGCGGCCTCCCATATCTGGCCGCAGTCGCACTCCCCGTCCCCGAGGAGGACATATGTGGTCGTCAGCTTCCGGTCGAGCTTGGCCGCCAGCGCCATCCCCACGCCCATGCTGAGCCCCTGCCCTTCCGAGCCCGTGGACGCTTCCACGCCAGGGGTCTTGCGCATGTCCGGGTGCCCCTGGAGCATGCTGCCGAGCTTGCGAAAGGTCTTGAGCTCCTCGACCGGGAAGTATCCCGCTTCCGCCAGGCAGGCGTATAGCGCTGGGGCGGCGTGCCCCTTGCTCAGCACGAACCGGTCCCTGTCCTCCCATTTGGGGTCGTCGGGCTTGTGCTTCATGACGTGGAAGTAGAGAGCGGCCATTATGTCGGTGGCCGAGAGCGAGCCCCCCGGATGGCCCGACTTGGCAGTGAAAATCATCTCTATGATGCGCACCCGCACAGTCCTCGCGCGCTCGCGCAGTTGCTCGATAAGCTGCTCGGTGTAGACCATCGTGCCGCCCCTCGCGTGACGATGGGGGGATGCCGAATGAGCACATAAGCTTTTTTCATGGGAGGGATATTATGGACAATTCTTATACCATCATTTCAATAATGGGCTGGCACAAAGGTAATAAGAGATGTTAGAGCCAGTTCATGGACGGTGATGACCTGAGATTGGATTTCATCGTAGATGAGAATTACCTAGTTTCGCATACGTTGGCAAGCGCCGAGCATGGAAGATTCTCTTCGGAGGAGTCCAAACAGGATATCGCCGCATTTCAAAGGGACGCATGGCAAGAGTCCAAGGATTGCTATCAGCTCCTCGTTGGAAAATCGACGCCCGAAGTCCTTACAAAAAGCAATCTTCCTGGCTTATCAAAGAGCTTATCGCGTTTTCTCGAGTCCGTGAAGCAAGGCCCTTCTCTCGCAAATATATATTCTCAAACGATAAGGTATCGGAACAAGTGCAAGAAGCAATGGGATCGCAATTACACACGGTCAAATCGAATAGTTCATAAAGTGACCGGGTTGAATCTCAACAAGTCAATCATTGTCTACGTTACGCATCCAAGCCTGAAAAACGGTCAATACATGGGCGGGAATCGGATAGGTTGGGGTCATAATGAAGATTGGAAGAACTACACAACCATTTATCTATGGCATGAAATATTGCATTCTTATTTTGACATGAAGGAATTGGATCACGCATTGATATCGCTGGCCATCGATGAGGAATTGCGCATCAGGCTGAATGGCGGGAAATATCCTCCATTCCAAGCCCATCAACGCTTGCAGCCGTTAATGAAAAGAATCCTTCCATATTGGAAAAAGTACCTAGTAAGGGATGAACATGATATTCTCAAGTTTAAAAGAGAGATTATGAGTATTTTTTAAGGGTTGTTACTTTTTCATCGCAGCGATTTCGTCGAGGACGGCTTCGGCAAGGGTAGCCTTCGTGCCAGAAAAGTCCTTCTCAGCTTTCTTCGTGACGAGGATGGACTTCGTGCTATCTTTGGTGACCTTTATGACATCGTTAGCCACTATCAAGTCGAGCTTGTACTCCGCAAGGCGCGCGCGCGCCCGCTTTACAAGCTCGTCCCTGCCGACGCCATGCTCGGCCTTGAAGCCCACGAGGATGCCTCTATGTTTTTTTCGTAGGAGCGAAAGGACCTTGGGTAGCTTCGAGAGCCTGAGGACCATCTCCTTCTGGTCGGAGGGAACCTTCCCCTTGACCTTGGCAGGCGCGTAATCGGGGATGGCCGCCGGCATGATGACGATATCTGCTTTCAAATTGGTAAGGGCGGCCATTAACTCATCGACCGTGCGCATTCTCCCCGTCAATATATATTCAGGGGCTGGCGCGTCTCCGGCAAGGATGAGTTTAACACTAGCCCCCCTCTCGAAACCGCGCACTGCCAGCTCGATGCCAGTCCGGCCGGATGCCGCACTGCCGAGGCTCCTCACAGCGTCCCAGGGCGCCGAGAATCCGCCCGCGATGACCAGGAGTCGCCTCCCCTTCAGATCGTTCGGGCCCAGGGCGCGGATGACGTTGGCGACGACCTCATCCACCGCGGCCATCTTCGCCTTGTTCTCCGCCATGACCGGCCCGACGAAGGTGATACCGATCTTCTTCAGGGCGGCGATATTCTCTTTGACAACGGGGTGCGCGTACATCGCCGAGTGCATCCCCGGCACGATGATGACAGGTATGCCCGTCCCTATGGCCGTAGTGGCCATCGTGGTCACGGGCGTGTCGTCTATGGCGTGGGCGACCTTGGAGATTGTGTTGGCCGTTGCCGGGGCGATTAGGAGGAGGTCGGCCCTGTCCGGGACGTTGCCGCAGAGCGCGACGTGCTGGACGCTCCCGTCAAGCTTCGTGATTGGCTGCCTGCCGCAGGCGAACCAGACCGAATCTGAATGGATGATTTTCTGCGCGTTCTCGCTCATGACCGGGAATATGTCCGCGCCGTGCCGAATGAGCTCGCGCGCGAGCTTGACCGTCTCCACTGCAGCGATGCTGCCGGTTATGCCAAGCACTATCTTCTTGCCGAGAAGCTTCTGGCTCTTCTTCGCGTGGAGCTCCGCGCTCGGGTGCATCGCCACCTATTACCCGGTAGGGGGATTTAATCGTTTTCGACGCCATGGTTTAAATACTCTCTAAGCCTCAAAGGGCGCATGACCGAGCAACAGCAGCCTCCGGCTCAGGACGTGAAACTTTGTATGGGGTGCGGGCGCCAGATACCGCTCCAGTACCACGCTTGCCCATTTTGCGGCAGGACGGACCCGAACGTGCCCCCGGCCGCGCAGGGCCAGGGCTCGCGCCTGTGCATAGGTTGCGGCAGGCAGATACCCAACCAGTACTTCGCGTGCCCCTACTGCGGCCAGAAGACCGGGGAGAGGAAGGACGACAGCCTGTTTGAGTTCAAGATAAAGATATAGGCGGCGTTATCACTTCTCGATCGCTACCAGTCCACTATCGAAGCAGAGGTCGGGCATACGGCGAGCGTGGAAAGGAAGTGGGCTCGACCAGCTACAACCTGTTCGTATCCGAGTTCATGCGGAAAAGAGCAGCAACCACCGCCGCAATAGGTTCGTAATTGCTTCGATGCCGCTTCGTAATCGGATCAATAACCGCTGCTCATTCAGCGAGCTTCTTGTCGATGAGCGTCCCGACCTTTTGGGTCATCTCAACCAGGGCCGCAGTAGATTTTTGGATCTCTGTAAGCAGTGCCGTCGTTTTATCCTCAATCGTCCCCATGCGCTGCCCAATCGCGCCATATTTCTCGTCGAGCGAATCAAAGCGTTGGTTCATGTCCTTGTGCATCGAATTGACTGCACCTTCAACGCGCTCTACGCCTTTCCCCACGCGACTCAATCCGTCTTTGGTCTCCTTGAACCCATCCTTCAGATCGGTGCGCATGGCCATTATACTAGAACTCACCACGCCGAGCGCAATAATTCCCATCTCAGAGCGCTCTAACATCTGGCATTCAGCTGGTCTTATGTTCTTTATTTGATAATCGATGTCAAACGGCTTGAAGGTCTTTGGTGCCTTTCCAAAACCCATAGAACCTTCCTTGTAAACGGTGATGTTCTTTACAGATGGCATTATGTAGTTGCTGCGCTCCCCCTTCACGTTGATTGACCTTTTAAATTCCTCTAACAGTTTCGGCGTAGATTCACAGTAAATTTCAACGGTCCCGTCATCCAGGTTGCGCACTAGACCCTTAACCCCCAGGCCAAGTGCGTGGTTCTTGACTTGCGCCCTGTAACCCGCCGTTTGTACTCTGCCGGAAACTACTAACCTCCATCTCGGCAACGATGCACCAACTACCTCATTGTTACCAATTAGTAAGGTCTCGTTTGTAGCCTATATGAAGTCTCGCTAACGCAACAGAACCCTACCCCGTCGGATGACCGACGGCCTACAAATTAGAATCTACTAATTGGTAGGGAAAAGCTACTCATTAGTAACCCTCACTATGCCGTCCCTACCAGTCCACGATCCACACAGTGTCCGCTGGAACGTAAATCCAATATCCTTCACCGGGCCTCATCACGTATGTAGGACCGACGGTCTTTGTACGATAGGTCGCATTGGGGTCGAATACCTCGACCATTGTCGCGCCAGTGCCCCAGAGAGCGTTGGCGACAGTCATGTTCGTGCAGAGCGAAGGGTAACCGACCATGTTCCAACCCGTCTTGAGAGAAATGGTAGTGCTCGTCGGAATATAGCCGCTCACGTTGAGGAAACCGTCACCGACGGTAGTGATATTAATCCAGACGCCCATCTTTTGGTTAATTATCCAAAGGTCGTTTAGGGACGCGCTCCAGCCCGTATTATACTGTTTCCAATGGTTTGCTGTGTTGCATGGATCATACCATTGTACCCTATCCCAAATAGTGTCGCCGTCCTTATCGGTCAGGACGTTTGAGAGCACTGTGGAGGTAGGAATCAATGGAATCGAGATGAGGTTCCAGCCGACGGTAACTGGAATCTTGAAAAACGTTGAATTGGCAGGGCTCGCCTGAACGGGCGCCATCAGGGGGTAGTTGTCCTGTGCCCCCACACCCCCATAGAAATTCGTGTACGGCGTATCGCCGATGCCATCCGAGCCAGGCAGGTCCTGACTTGAGCCACTCATCACGTCAGTGCCATTGTAGTCGCTCCAGTAGTTGCCACCGGATGGATACGTGTCGTTCCAGTAGTTGTCGTTTGTATTATCCATAGCTTGGTTTATATTGTTCATTATATTATTATGATAAATTTTATTTCCGTGAGAATTATACATTATTATACCAATATTTGTACTCAGAGATTCATAATTATTAAACACATAATTATTATAAGAACCTTCAATCATAATTCCACAATACCAGTTGCTCACAGCGATGTTTTCGGTAATAGTGTTGTTGTTACTACCGCCCATGTATCTTAAGGAATCAAGCCAGATACCATAGGTATTATTTTCTATATCATTGCCGTTTATTAGATTGTTGTTCGACGCTTCTAAGTAAATACTCCGATCGTTATTCGAGACATTGTTATTAGCAATAACGGACATATTGGAGTTTGAGAGATATATGCCGGGACCATTGTTTGAAATACTGTTGTTGACAATATTAGTCAAGTTGGAGTTCATGACATAGATTCCTTGAACACAGTTTGAAACCGTATTGTTTATAACACTTAAGTTGGTGGATGAGTAAATGTAAATTCCCGCCTTGGAATTCAAGAAAAAAGAATTATTGGCTACGGTAATGTTTGATGAAAACCCGATTTCGATTCCGACACTGGCATCACTGATGTTTTGCGACTCCAAAATTTCGTTAGAACAATTAACTAATATCACTTCACCTGCATTTGGGGGAATCGCAACTCCAGTTAAATTTTTCCAGTAATAAATAGGTTTTCCATTTACTGTATTGGAAGTATCTATGTAATGAGTATTCCAATTACCAAGATTTCCCGAGATAAAAATTCCACAATGGGTCATTACGTTGTTAATATGATTGCCGCGCCCTAATTCCCCATCCTTTTAGGTTGGGGATGTAGGGCGAGCGGGCACCGGCCAACCGGGCTATGTTTTTAGGCGTCTATGGCAATGGCGTCTCGGCGGTGCGCGCCGCTTCGCGGCGCGCTTT
>JACRNV010000038.1 GCA_016214785.1 Methanobacteriota archaeon | reverse complement strand
GTTCGCCCTGCTGTAGAACTGGTAGTACCCGTTCGCCGCCGGCGCGAAGCTCCACGACCATGCCGCCGCAGTGTCCGTGCCTATCGCCGTCCACGCGCCCCAGGTCGCGTTGTCCACCGCATACCTGTACCACGCGGACACATTGTATACGCCGGAACCCGTATCGGATGCCGTCGCTGTTATTGTTATCGGTGAGGTCGTCCTCCAGTATGGGACTATCGCATCGATCACGCTCGTCGGTGGCCACGGGTCGTACGCGTCCTCCGCGACGGAGGTGAAGTCGACGCTGCAGTCGTTGGTGTCGGTGCCCGGGGTCGTCCTGTGTATCTCGTTCCCGGCAATCGGCGACGCCGCGTTCGGCATGTCTGTCTCGTCCGGGTAGGCGTTTATCGTTCCCCACTCCACCCTGTCGACGATGTAGCCGCTCGTGGCGTTCCTGAGCTTGAGCTCGTCGTTCGCGCCTATCGCGCAGCCGAGGGCGGTCAGGTTGACGTAGACATATCCGCCCGCGGGCACTATTGGCTGGCTGACGCCAATCGAGTTGAGCGCAGACACGCCCGTGATTGTCCAGTATGTGCCGGGTATTGCGCCGTCGTTCTTGCCGATCTGGAAGAACGTTATGTCGTGGGCCGTGCCCGTCGGGTTGTATATCCTGATGTAGTCGGTGGTGCCGCCAACGAAGACGTTGGACGTGTGCGTGATGTTGTTGATCTTCAGCAGCGGCGGCTGCGTGGCGTTGGCTCCGAGCCATCCGCGCAGGATGCCGCCGGCGGTGAATGTGTCCGTGATGTTGTCGTTGGGGCAGAACGATCCAGCTAATGCGGTCGTCAGCCTTCCGTTGATGACGTACTGTATGGCGTCGCCGTTCAGTCCGCCTTCCTTGACGGCTGCCGTCGCAGTGTCGTCTCCCAAGGTTTCAAGTGCGTAATACCCTGTTGCCAATGAGGTGTTCGCTCCGTATTCCTTTCCGTCAATCCATGCGGTGACGAGTGTTCCCGCAGGCAGCAGCCAGGTCGCGGCATCGTCGCCGAACCTCGTGTAGGGCTGTATCCTCGCGGCCTTCACGCCGGAGAACACCATGGCCACCATCAGAACCACTATCACCACGCTAGCTCCCTTCAATATTCCCTTTTTCATGCTCCTTTCCTCCTTATCAAACGTTCCTTCAGTCCAAACAGCCCAAAGCCGGCCCCTTGACCAGGGGAACGCGCACGCGTATATTAAGATTGTTGGGCGCTTGCACCTGATTGGGCTCTAATAAGGGTATTATATTTAAATGGGATTTGGTACAACATTCGAACTCAAGACCGAAATTTATATATTTCAGCGGCGATGGAACCGGCTGCCGAGATGGTGCTCGCAGGGGATTCCAGGGTGTCGCAGGCATGCACTTCGTCAAAGCTCTGCCTGAGCTTGTCGAGCGCACCCCCGGTGAAGAGGCCATGGGTGCAGACGGCAATGACGCGGGTCGCCCCCTGTGCCCTCAGCTGCTCCGCGGCCTTCATCATGGTCCCCCCGGTGGCGATGATGTCGTCCACGATGGCCACGCGCTTCCCCCGGACGTTCAGCTCCTTTGGGGTCATCTGGACGGTGCTTCCGTCAAGGCGCTTCTTCTCGATGTGGTCGAACTGCACCCCCGCGACCCGAGCGGCCTCCCTCGCGCGCCCTATCGAGCCCTTGTCCGGCGAGAGGATGGCATCGGCCTTCCCCTTCAGGAACTCCCCTGTGGCCTTCATGACGCTGGCGTTGGCCACGGGCTTGGAGAACGAGGCGAGGGTGTTGAGGTTGTGCAGGTCGACGGTTATTGTCGCGTCGCTGTGGGCCTCTATGAGCTTCGCGAGCGCGGAGGCGCTGATGGCCTCTCCGGGCTGGAACTGCTTGTCCTGGCGCGCGTAGCCGAAGTACGGGACGACTGTGATTATGCGCTTGGCGCCCGCCCTGCGCGTGGCGTCCTGCAGAAGAAAGAGCTCGACCATGTTTTGGTCCGGGTAGGTGTTCTGGACTATGGCCACGGTCTCGCCGCTGACGTCGCTTAGAATGCGCACGTAGCCCTCGCCGTCCGGGAAGCGCTTGGACTCAATCTGGACGAGATCGCACTTCAATGCCTCGGAGAGGCCTTTCCCGAGCCTCTGGGACGCGGAGCCAGCGACGACTTTCGTTACTAATGAGTAGCTTTTCCCTACCAATTAGTAGATTCTAATTTGTAGGCCGTCGGTCATCCGACGGGGTAGGGTTCTGTTGCGTTAGCGAGACTTCATATAGGCTACAAACGAGACCTTACTAATTGGTAACCCTCGGAGTGATTAGAGAAGGGATCCATGTGAAGTTTGATATTATGCCTAGGTACAAGCCATCGCCAGGGATTATAGGGAAGTCCGTTCCCTCCCAGTCCAGGAAGTATGGATCGTAGAAGTACGTAGTGCTGGACTGTCCTGGATGCGACCACAGCCCAATCAGGGAAATCTTAGTAGACGGCGAGTTCACCCCATCCCCGCCCTCGATTGCCTTGACTATGTCACTGGCCCTCGTACATGTCGATGCGTATGGCAGGGAAAAGAACATGTTGTTCGTCGTCGGTGCTGCGTTCAGAGTGAACGTCAGCAGCGAGGATGTGTCTGTACCATTGATCACCCAGTTGAAGGTCGATATTATACCGAAGTACAATCCGTCGCCGGGTGCGATGGCGAAGTCCGTCCCCTCCCAGTCCAGGAAGAGTGGTTCGTAGAAGTACGTGATGCCTGCCTGTCCTGCTTGTGACCACTGTCCAACCAAAGATATCTTCGTTGATGGCGAGTTGACCCCGTCACCACCTTCGATATCCTTAACGATATCGCTCGCTTTCTTGTACTGGCAGTTGTATGGCAATGAGAAGAACATATTGTTCGTGTTCGGAGCTGCGTTCATTGTAAACCCGAGTTGCGCCTTCACGCCCATCGTCGAGTTATCATCTTCCATCGTCGTGAATGCTCGGACAATATAATACCAGATCAGACCATCGGTGCAAGCTCCAACGTGCGTCCATGTCCTTGCCGTGCCACCGATTGAGGTCATCGTCCAGTTCCCCGGGAATGTCGCTAGTTTATCATTAGAATAATATATGTGCCAGCTGACGGGGTCTGTGACATTTTGCCAATGGATTATAATGTTAGGATTCGCTTTTTCGACCCAAAGATTATCGGCGTGGCAAGGCCAATATCCCGCAGGGATGAAGTAATACTGCCATCGAACCGTTACCTGAGTCCCATCGGACACAAATACCCAATATGTGATGTTATCGCCCATTTGCATCCCGGTTATGTTGTATTCAAACGTATCGACATTCGAACCGTTTGTCCAGCCGATGAAATTCATCGTAGTGTTTTCCGGGAAAAAATTGTAATGTGTCTGATTGTAAGCGGTTATCCGGGCATATCCCGAGGTCCAGACATCGCGGAAATCCTCTGCGGTTATCCTAATCGGACGGGTTCCGTTCGACATGCTGGACTCATTCACAGGAGTCGGTGGTACGAAGCTCACGGTCGGCGTTGTAGTATCGATGATTGTATACGTAACGAATGCTGGCGTGATATCCCATTTCACTATTAGGCTCCCTGCCCCGGCCCTCGCCTCGATGTTTGGCGTGGCAATGGAGCAATTGTGAAGGTCTATCAAAGTACTGTATTGAGCCCAACTCGTCCCATTGCCGAGAAGGGGTGTCATATTCATCCACCCCTCACCCACGTCCATGAAGTCGCCGTCGTCATTCCTATCGATACGATATGCAATACCCACGATAGGTTTTCCACCAGTGGCATTGTCTGTACCTGTAGCGTATAAAGTTGCTTCATCTGGAAGAGTTCCAGTATAGGGGTTCGGCGTGATTGTATTGATTGCCGTGTCCGGCGGATTGATGTAAAGTGTAGCGAAGATAAACGAAGTATCACCCGCGAGACTATTTCCCGCTAAATCTTTGAAACCTGTGAGATTAATCCAATAATAAGATAACGAATTCCACGTCACACCCGTATAATTGTACCATCTGCCATCCGGACTCCACGCCCATGTTCCCCCAATTGTAGGCGGAGATGGACTATAGGTAATTGTACACACACCTGCGCTTTTATTCATCGGTTCTGAGAAATAAATTTGATAAGGCTGGGTTGTCGAAACGCTATCCTGTCCGTCGAATGGATTAGTGTATGTAACTGTAGGTTGGACGGTTTCAATAACATAAGGCCCAGCCTCGATGTCACCGGCTCCAGAGGGGACTGCTTCCGAAGGATCCTTGGCATTCCAATAGTAAGTGCCATCTGGTAGCGAGCTTCCCGCTGGCCAAGACCCGTCCGCTGGATTGTCCGTCCCCCAAAGAACCCAGGTCGTACCGCCATTACTCGTATAATATATATCAACATAGGCAGGCGCAGTATTGTTGGTATATGTAATGGTAGGAGTCGCGTTATTCGTCCCGTTTGAAACTGGACCGGTGGCATACGATGGAGGCGGCATTATTGGGTTTTTCGTGCACTGTGAATAACCATATGTAAAAAAGCCTATTGTAGAAGAGCTGTTCCAGCACCATCTCTGCCTCAGTGCATAGTATTTCCCAGGCAGCCATGTTGGGTCCAGCCACTGCCACGTGCTATTAGAGTTCTTCGTCATATTTGCCTGGAATGCCCCGGGATTTGCTGGAGTAATAGGGCTCATGCTCGTCCATACGCCGTAACCATAGTCCATCCATGAATGCTCAATACCTTGATCGGGCGCAGACTGATTGGCAACCCCGATTAATCCACCGGAGCTCCAGAACTGCGGAGTAGGAATTTTCCAAAGGGTGACATTTACCCCAATGTTGTCGGACCCAGCGGTGCTCATCGCTCCCTCGTATATCGCTGTGTAGTTCTGCCCATCGGATGAGTTAGTGCACAGGACTTCGGTGCATAGCACGACATAGTCCCCAGGGATCCATTCCGCCCAAATGCTGCCGAAATCGCCCTGATTCCTCGCGAGCCATGGCGCTCCTAAATCACTCCTGTTCCTCCATGTCCCAGGGATGTCCATCGGGGGTACGTTATATCCAGGAGGCGCCCAGCCGGCGAATCCAACTGTCGGTGTGGCGTTCCCCGAGCCTATGAACCCCCATCCATTTCTAGCCGAGCTGCCGATGTTCCATGCGTACATGAAGCCATTCGCATAATCGTCGCCTGTGTTAGGTGTGGCGTCCGGGCCGGTACTTGCAGTGAATGCACGGTCGTTCGTCGCATCGTATATTTGGTCTGTCAGCACATGCACGTTGCCATTCGAAGAGTCTGATGGTGCATCCGCTGCAAACGACTGGAGGCTCAGAGATGCCATCGCCATCGATATCAAAATGCAACAACATAACAAGGATTTAACTCTCATCACGGTATCTCCGGGGTGATGAGCTGCGGCGTCCACGTGAAGTTTGATATAATAACAAGATAAATACCGTCGCCTGGGTTGAAGGTGACATCATAACCTTCCCAATCACAGAAGCCGATATCATAGTAGTAGACATTAACGGCCTGGCCTCCGTGGTTCCACTTGCCTACAGCGTCAATCTTAGTTGATGGTGAGGTTATTCCATCTCCGCCCTCAATGGCTCGAACGATATCTGAAGCTGTAATATATCTTGAGGTAAATGGAATTGAGAGCAACCAATTGTTGGTTTTTATCGGGTTCACTGTGAAAGATAATTGCGAGGTTGTATCAGTACCGTTCATCACCCAGGAGAATGGGGCTTTCACATCCACGCATATCCCTGAGCCGGGGGCGATGGCGAAATCGTCGCCCCACCATTCGCCGAACGCGGAGTCGTAGACGTATGCCTTCGCGGCCTGGAAGCTAGGAGTCCACAGCCCGACCAGGCCTATCTTTACCGACGGGGAGCTGATTCCGTTCCCTCCCTCCAGGTCGCGCACGATGTCGCTGGCTTTCTTGTACATCGAATTATAGGGGAGGGATAACCACCAGATGTTGGTTTGCGGGGGGGCGTTGTATGTCGTGTTGATGACCGCCTTCACGCCCATCGTGGAATTTCCGTTTTCCATCGTGGCGAAATAACCTCTCACGAGGTAATACCAGGTGTTTCCATCGCCATAAGCGTTGCTGTGCGTCCAATTTCTTAGAATTCCAGGGATTGAAACCATCGTCCAGGCTGTGGGAAAGGCTGCGAGTTTATTGTTAGAACGATAAATGTGCCATTCGTCTGGGTCAAATGACATGTTCGTCCATCGTAAAACGACATTCGGGGTGCTCCTTTCCACTTGAAGATTCGACGCGCATGCAGGGGGATATGAGATGCCTCCCGATGTAAACGTGAAGGACATTTGCCCAGCTAAATCAATGCCTGTGGTGTCCTTGAATCCGCTCAAGTTGACCCAATACTGCCTGGTAACAATCCATCTAACGCCTGTATAATTGTACCAAGTGCCGTCTGCATTCCATTCCCATGAACCAGAAACCCCGACATAAGGTTCGATGGTGCAAGCACCGGCACTAGTATTCATCGGCCCAGAGAAGTTTATGCAAAATGGTTGGTTAGGAAGAACAGCCGATTGGCCGTTTATAGGTATTGTTTGAAGAACGAATGGGGCTGCTATTCGCGGGGGGGATGGGCTCTTTTTTATTGTAAGATTGCCCCATGACCATGTTGCGCTAGGTGCTCCGATTGGGATCCCAGGTCTGTTATGCACCGGAGTTGCCAATGCCCCACTAATACAGCTAATAAAGAAAAGAATGCACAGCCCAATAGCAACACCCCTTCTAACACTGTACGCCGGGAACGACCTATTCTCCCTTGAAGGCGTCATTTTATCCCGCCTATATTTCTATGATGCATGAATCTAATACTATAAAAGGATATTGAAATTCTATCTTCTGAGATGGCTGGAGGCGCAAAGGTTATAATCCCTGAGCGAGTAAGAGGGGGCGATGAAATACCTCGTCACCGGCAGCTCCGGCCAGCTCGGCTCGTACCTCGTCGAGGAGCTCGCGCGCAAGGGGGACAAGGTCCTCGGCCTGGACCTGCGCAGCTCGGGCATCAAGGACGTCGACAGGCACACCATCCTCGGCGACATCCGCGACCCGGCCATGGCGCACAAGCTCATGTCCGACGTGGACGTGGTCGTGCACGCGGCCGCGCAGGTGAGCGTCACCGAGTCGGTGAAGGACCCGATATTCGACGCGAACACCAACGTCATCGGCACCCTGAACCTCCTCAAAGCAGCGGCAGAGAAGGACGTCGGCAGGTTCGTGTACATAAGCTCAGCGGCGGTCTTTGGCAACCCGCGCTACCTACCGATAGACGAGGGGCATCCGTCCAGCCCGATAAGCCCTTACGGCGCGTCAAAGCTGGCGGCGGAGCGCTACGCCTTCGCCTTCCAGCACACCTACGAGCTTCCCGTGGTCGTTATAAGGCCGTTCAATATATACAGCCCAAGGCAGGACCCCGACAACCCGTACTCGGGAGTCATCTCCATGTTCCTGAGCCGGCTGAAGGAGGGGAAGCCGCCGATAATCTACGGCGACGGCTCGCAGACCAGGGACTTCATCAGCGCCATGGACGTCGTGCAGATGATAATCCTCGCGGCCACGAGCAGGTACTCGGTCGGCCACGTCTTCAACGGCGGCACTGGCAAGCCCGTCTCAATCAACGAGCTCGCCGACAAGCTGGCCGCGCTCGCCGGAAAGAAGGTCACCCCAATCTACGAGCCCGCGAGGCCGAGCGACATCATGCAGAGCTACGCCGACATCAGCAAGGCCAGGGAAGTGATGGGCTATGAGCCGGCCGTCGACCTGGACCGGGGATTGAAGGAGCTCATCAGGGGATGAAGGCTCTCGACCGCGCCAAGGTATTGGTCGGGTTCGTCCTTCTCTTCGCCGGCCTGGACATCCTTTTGCTGCTGAGCCACAACAACCGGCTAGTCTCCATACCGCTCATCGCAGTCGGCCTGGGGCTGCTGGCATGGGGTTTCGGCCTTGGACAGGGGAGAGAAGAAACTGAGGAGAGGAAGGGCACGCTCTCCTCGCGGCTCATCAACGTGTTTACATTCGGCGGGAGGCTGCGCCCGGCGCTGCCTTTCTTGGGGATAGGGATAATCGCGCTTGACGTTGCCTACAATATATATTTAAGCTCATATACCACACTAGGGAGCAACGATACTGTCATCCTTTTAATGGGCGCCATCCTCTTCGCTTACAACTTCGTACCGGGCAAGTACGCGGTCGAGCGCGATTTCGCACTCCTTTTCTCGGTATTTCTTTTCCTAATCCTCGTCGTTCCCACAACGGCCTACGCCATCGTGTATGGAGGCCTTCGTGAGGAGGACACGAACAGCCCGTTCATCTACTACTTGCTTACTGTCCCGACGTCCGGCATATTGAACCTCTTCGGTGTGCAGACCTGGATATACCCCAACCTCCACCCTAACCCCCTCGTACAGGATTGGACCAGCAGGCTGAACGCGATAGAGTATGCCACTGGCGGCGCCTACCAGCCCGTCTCTATCGGGCTCTCGTGCTCCGGGCTCTACTCGGTGACGATTTTCGTTTCGGCCTTCCTGGCGTTCGTGTCGGTCGAGTACAGAAAGTTTGACAGGAAGGTGGCGCTGCTCCTCCTGCTGGGCGTCGTAATGGCCTGGTTCGCCAACGTCCTGCGCATGGCCATCATCGTGTGGGTCGGGCATACCTACGGCATAGACGCGCTCCTGTGGACGCACGCGAACCTCGGCATATTCATCTTCATGACCTGGGTGCTCGTCTTCTGGGGGCTGATGTTCAAGTACCTCGGCGTGCTGGAGCCCAGGGGAGGGGAGGGGAAGAGGCCCCGCCGGAAGCCGTCGACCTGTGTCCTCTGCGGCGGGATGTTCAGCCAGGACGCGCCCGCCGAGAGGTGCGAGTGCGGGGCGCTCTGCCACAAGTCTTGCCTGAAAGGCGATAGATGCCCTGCTTGTGGTAAATCGTTGGCTGGCAAGCCTCCCAAGTGATGCCGTCGCTGAACAACCTGCATGGCAGATGCCCCTATCTGCTGCCTCGCCTAGGCTCATATGCATGCCTTGTTCGGTCGGGCTCGTGCGGCAGTGCTACTTCTTCCGGAAGAGGTATACGGCGATGACTATCAGCAGGATTATGGCCAGCGCGATGCCGATGGCGCCGAATACAAGCAGGGTCGGGAAGGGCTCCGCCGGCGCGGACGGTATCGCCCTCACCGTCAGGACCGACGAGCCCGTTATCGCCAAAGAGCCGGCCTCGTCCGCGGACGTGTAGTAGACGCTGTGCGTGCCGACGGATAGCGCCGAGGTCTCGTAAGTGTAGAGAACGCCCGTCCTGTCCGAGCCGCCCGCGCCGCGGTTCATGTCGTACGGCGTGCCGTCGATGACGACCTGCGCCAGGAGCGGGGCGTCGCCGTCCGCGTCGCTGTAGATGACCGAGAACCTGAAGGTCGTCTTTTCCTCGGCGGACTCAGGCGCGGCCTTCTCCGAGGTGAGCGTCGCGACGGTGTTCTGGACCGTCACGCTCTGGGTCGTCACGGGCGCGCCATAGCCCGTCCCGTCGAATGGTATGACGGTACAGTGGACGACAGTGCCCTTTGCGAGCGGGACGGCGAGGGCCTCGGAGTTCGCGCCGGTTATGTTCTCCCAGGTGCTCGTCGGCGCGTCGAACCTCTGCCACTGATACGCATAGGCCGGGGCGCCGTCCGCGGCGTCGATGTCCGCATAGCCCTGCGGGGCGACCGCGAGCGCGTCGCCCGTGCGCGGGGCGATTGTCGTTATGGATGCGCTCCTCAGGGTCGGAGGCGTGTTTTTAATCGTTACCGCCAGGGACACGACGCTGGCGCCCGGCAGCCTGCCGTCGTACGGAGTGACCTCGCAGGCGATGATGTCCCCCTTCTGGAAGATGCCCGATACGGTCTGGCCGGTCGCGCCCGCGACCTCCAGGCCGTTCCTCAGCCACTGGTATCTGTACGAGGGCGTGTCGTTGTCCGCGTCGGACCAGCCGCTCGGAGTCGCAGTCAGGGTCGAGTTGGCGTAGGTCTCGCCCGGAGACACGCCGACGCCGGCGATCCTTGGGGCATGGTCTATGCCCGAGACAGTCACGGTGAAGGTCTGCGCCGCGGAGAGCCCTCCGGAGTCCGTTACCTGGAGGGAGACGACCGCGCTCTCAGCGGAGGTTACGGTCGGCGTCCAGTATACAAGGCCAGTCGCGGAATCGATCCCCATGCCCTCGGGATACCTGGTGAGCCTGTATGTGAGCGAGTCGCCGTACGGCGTATCCGCATCCGTGGCGTTGATGGCGTAGGAATACATGGCGCCCGCCGTTGCCGTCAGCGCCGGATACGAGCCAATGGAGGGCGCGTCGTTCACGTTCATCACGTTCACCGCGAACTGCTGGACGGACCACTTCCCTCCGGTGTCGCTCGCGTTGACCGAGACGGCGTTGAGCCCGACCTGCGACGGGCCCGGGGTCCAGGATACGAGGCCCGTCGCGGCGTTTATCGCCATGCCGGCGGGGGAGGTTATGAGGGAATATGTCAGCGCGTCGCCGTAGGGAGTGTCGGGGTCCGCGGCCTCGACGTCGTAGAAGTAGAGTGCGCCCTGCGTCGCAGCTAGCACTGGGGTCGACGAGATCGCTGGCCCGTCGTTCACGTTGGCTACCGCAATCGTGAATTGCTGCAGCGAGCAGAGGCCATGGCTGTCGGCGACCCTGAGGGTGACGCTGTTTGCGCCCACCTGCGAGTTCGCCGGCGTCCATGTGACGGCGCCGCTTGCGGGATCGACGGCCATGCCTGCCGGGCAGGTGGTGAGGCTGTACGATAGGGTATCGCCGTAGGGCGTGTCCGGGTCGGTCGCGCTCGCGGCGTATGCATAGGGGATGCCCTGAGTCGCCGCGAGTGCCGGCGTCGAGGTTATCGCCGGAGGGTCATTGATGTTAGACACTGTGATTACGAACTGCTGCGCCGCGAAAGAGCTTGCCATGTCCGCGACCCGTACTATGACTGTGTGCTGGCCGACCTGCGCGGAGCCCGGCGTCCACGATATCAGGCCGGTCGCCGCGTTTATCGCCATCCCTGCCGGGGAAGTTGTCAGGGAGTACGTGAGCGTGTCGCCGTATGGCTTGTCCGGGTCGGAGGCAACCACGTCGTAGAAGTACTGATCTCCCTGCGCAGCCGCGAGCCCAGGCGCAGAGGTTATGGACGGCGGGTCGTTGACGTTCGCCACCGTCACCACGAACTGCTGGAGGGCGGACGCGCCGATACTGTCCGCCACCCTTACTGTAACGCTGTTGGTGCCAATCTGTGTGCTGGTTGGAGTCCAGGATATAGCCCCCGAGGCGGAATCGATGGACATCCCTGCGGGGCATGTCGTCAGGCTGAACGAGAGGGGGTCGCCGAATGCCGTATCTGCGTCTGTCGCAGTCACGATGTAAGAATACGAAATGCCTTGGGTGGCTGACAGGATTGCCGCGGAGGTGATGCTCGGCGGGTCGTTGACATTCGAGACGGTAACGGTGAACTGCTGCGTCGCGAAGGCGCTTGCGATGTCGGCTACCCTGACGATGACCGTGTGCTGCCCGACCTGCGCCGCGCCGGGCGCCCAAGAGATCAGGCCGGTCGAGGCGTTGATGCCCATCCCTGCCGGGGATGTGACCAGCGAATATGTGAGCAAGTCGCCGTATGGCGTGTCGGGATCCGCGGCGTCAACATCGTAATAGTACTGGACGCCCTGCACCGCGATCGTCGTGGGGGATGACGACATGGCCGGCGGGTCGTTGACGTTCGCTACCGTTATGACGAACGGCTGTAGGGCGAACGCCCCGCTCCCGTCCGTCACCTTGACTGTTACGGCGTTGGAGCCGATTTGGGCGCTGCCTGGCGTCCATGATATTGCCCCAGAGGCCGAGTCGATTGACATCCCAGTCGGGCATGTCGTGAGGCCGAAGGAGAGCGAGTCGCCGTACGCGCCATCCGAATCGGTCGCCGTCACTACGTAAGAGTATAGAACGCCCTGCGTGGCTGTGAGGACGGGCGCGGAAGTGATGCTCGGCGGGTCGTTGATGTTGGAGACCGTGATGACGAACTGCTGCGTGGCCGCGGCGCTTGCCGTGTCCATCACCCGCACTATGACGGCGTTCTGGCCGACCTGCGCCGCGCCCGGCGTCCATGTTATCAGCCCGGTCGTGGCGTTTATCGCCATCCCGGCGGGGAAGGTCAGCAGCGAGTACGTCAGCGCGTCTCCGTACGGCGTATCCGGGTCTGTCGCGTCCACGTCATAGTAGTATGTCGAGCCCTGCGTCGCGGCCAGCAGCGGCGACGACGCGATTGCCGGAGGGTCGTTGACGTTGGCCACGGCCACGACGAACTGCTGCACCGCCGAGGCGCCACTGGAGTCCGTGGCCTTCACGATGACGCTGTCCGCGCCCACCTGCGCCGGGCCAGGCGTCCATGTTATCATGCCCGTGGCCGGGTCGATTGCCATGCCTGCCGGGAATGTCGTCAGGCTGAACGAGAGCGAGTCGCCGTAGGGCGTGTCGGGGTCTGAGGCTGTCACGGCGTACGAGTACGGCGCGCCCTGGGTGGCGGCCAGAATAGGCGTCGAGGTGATGCTCGGCGGGTCGTTGATGTTCGAGACTGTGATGACGAACTGCTGGCTGGCCGCCGAGCCAGAAGAGTCCGCGGCCCTCACTATTACGACGCTCGGCCCGACCTGCGTCGGCCCGGGGGTCCACGATACCAGCCCCGTCGTTGCATTGATTGCCATGCCGGCCGGGGAGGTCAGGAGCGAGTATGCGAGCGTGTCGCCGTAGCCGGAGTCGGGGTCGGAGGCGCTGACGCCGTAGAAGTAGGGCGCCCCCTGCGTCCCGGTGAGCACTGGAGAGGATGTTATGGAGGGCGGGTCGTTGACGTTCGAGACTGTTATGATGAACTGCTGGACGGCGGATGCCCCGACGCTGTCCGCTACCCTGGCCGTGACGCTGTTTGGGCCGACCTGGGCGTTTGTCGGTATCCACGATACCAGGCCGGTGGCCGAATCTATGGCCATTCCGGCCGGGAAGGTCGTGATGGAGTACGTTAGCGAGTCGCCGTATGCGATGTCAGGGTCTGTCGCATCCACGTCGTATGAATAGGCGGCGCCCTGCGTCGCGGCCATGACCGGCGCGCTCGTGAAGCCCGGGGCGTCGTTCACGTTCGCGACGCTGACGATGAACGTCTGCGTGGCCCATGCGCCGGCGGAATCACTGACGTTGACCGTGACCGGGTTCGGGCCAATCTGCGCGCTCCCCGGCACCCATGTTATCGCGCCGGTCGCCGCGTCAATGCCCATCCCGGCGGGGGATGCGAGGAGCGAGTACGTGATGAGGTCGCCGTACGGCAGGTCCGGATCGCTCCCGTCCAGGTCGTAATAGTACGGGGCGCCCTGCGTCGCGCCGAGCGCCGGCGTCGACGATACCGCCGGCGGGTCGTTGAGGTTGAGGACCGCTACGGTTATCGTGCGCTCGGCGTACAGGCCGTAGGAATCGGTCGCCCTGAAGGTGACGCTCTCCGCGCCGGCCCAGTCCTCGGCCGGCGACGAGACGTCGAAGAACCCGTTCGGCTCGATGGTGACTACTGTCTTATCGTAGCCCCAGCACGAATACGTGAGAGTGCCCTCGTCCACGAAGCAGTTATCAAGGTCGAAAACGTCGTTTATAGCGCCCTCCTCGCTGAGCGTGACGTCGCTCAGAGAGCCTGCAATATATACCGGCGGATAGTTGGTCGAGAATATTTCCGTTCGGGACGTGTCCATCGTGACAATCCTCGAAGCCGTGCTCTGGAGGTCGAAGGCCGTGAGCGAGCATGGGTTCATCGAGCCATCCACACCGGCGGCCGTCTTGACATAACCAGTGCAGACAATCCAGCGCAGGAAGCCGTCCGCGCCTGTCGGCCCGCCGGACACTATCGGGGCGCCGAGGCCGTCCGTCACGTTGATGACCGCGCCCGCAATCGGCATTCCTCCCGCCGTCAGCACTCCGACATGCAGGAACCACTGCACCGTAAGGACGGACGTGTCCGACACCAGCGTCGCTGCGTCGAAGGTCGTGTTGAGCGTGCGCGCGTCCGAGCCGTTCCAGACGTAGAACTCCTGCACGAGGTCGTCCATCGAGCAGTTCTCAACGTATGCGACTGACCCCTGATAGACGAAGAACCCTACGTTGTTGCCCTCCATTGTCGTCGTCCTGGCCTCGAGCGCGCTGCCGAAGGAATCGACGGCCACCTCGCTGCCCGTGAAGTGGCAGCCGTCGAGAGTCGAGCCTGCGCTACCGCGCAGCCTCATGCCCCTGAGGTTCCCTTCGAACGTCGAGCCGCTCACTGCGACTGCGGAGGATTCGGCCAGCAGCCCCTCGCGGGTGTTGTAGCGGAAGATGCAGTCCTGCACGCTTGTGATGCCGGGCGCGTCGAAGAGCCAGAGCCCGCGGTAATTGAGGTCGAAGTACGTCCCTATGACTGTTATCGGCGTGCTGTTCGCGTAGATGCCCGCGTCCCCGCAATCGTAGAAGTGGGACCCGCTCACGAAGACCTCGCTGCCACTGTCGGCGAAAATCCCCTCGTAGTAGGATTCCGAAATCGTGCTGCGCAGGACCTTGAGGGAGCTCCCATCCGCCGCGTATATCTGGTAGGGCCTCGCAACGCTGGCGAAGTCCATCTCCAGCGCGCCGTAGACGTTGAAGAAGAAGGCAAACCTGTCGGATGCCAAGGTGCCGACGCTCGCATCGTTCATCGCGAGCGTGCCGCCGCTGATGACCGTTATCGAAAGGTCGCACTGGGCGCGAGCGCCGAGCGTCAGCGTCAGGTCCTCGAGCGTTATCCTGCTCCCGCCCCCCAGGACGGTCAGGTTGCCGTACATGACGATGCTGTTCATCTTGGCGAAGCCGTAATGGCCTCCGGACGAGATGTCTCCGAACCAGTTGGCCCTCGAGGTGTTCGAGCAGTTCAGCCCGTAGCCTATGTTGTAGAATATCTCGTTGTTGATTATCGTGACGTCTGAGCCGTTGGTTATCGAGACGCCGTCCTGGAAGTTGTAGGAGATGACGTTGTTCGCTATCGTGGGCCGCGAGCCGTTCGCCACAATCACGCCGCAGCCGTTGTTCCGCAACGTGTTGCCCTCCAGGTACGGCGTGGCGCCCTGGCTGATATAAATTCCCGAGATGATGTTGCGGAACAATGCGTTCTCGCTTATCAGCGGGCTGTACCCTGGGCAGAGCATTCCGTACTGCGCGTTGTCGGCGATGTAGTTGTATGAGAATGTCGGGGAGCTCCCCACGCGCACCCCGAACGTATTGGACGTGATCGAGTTGTTCTCGAAGAGTCCCGTCGTGCCCGTGTTCGCCCATATCCCGACAGGGCTGCCAGTTACGTCGTTCCCAAGGCATGTGACAAACGAGCTCTCCGTCCTGATGCCGCTGCTGTTCGTGCCGTTAGCCCCGAAACCATTGCCGGTCACTACATTGAGCTCTATCCGGATGCCCGATGAGTTCCTCACGGATATCCCCGCGTTCCGGTTGAACGAGAGCGCGTTGCCGCTCACCGACATGCCTCCTGCGCCCGTGACGTTCAGGCCAGTGTCGCTGTTGTAGGCCGCGCTGCACGATTCGACAGCCCCTGTGATGTATGCCGAAGCCTCCAGATCGAGCCCTACGGAATTGTTGAAGAACGCGCAATCCTCGATATCGACCGCGACGTAGGTGCCCTGCAAATACGCCCCGGCGAACCCGTTGAGGTAGAAATCGCTGTCGAGAACGATTGCGTCTATGTCGCTACCCCTCAGGTATATGCCCGCGAAGACGTTGCTCGACATCTGCGAGCTTGTGACCGACACGGTCACGGAGTTGCCATAGAGGTAAAGGCCGGAATAGTTGTTGTAGCCGATGTCCTGCGAGACGGTGGCGTAGATGTCGCCGGGGGAATAGGCGTACAGGCCGCTGCGGTTGTTGTAGTCTATGCCATTGGTGTTCGAATCCATCGTGATGTCAACCGTCAGGCCGCCATACGCATAGATGCCGTTCCTGCGGTTGTACGCGACTGCATTGCCGGTGCAGTCGGCTGTGTTGAGGGTGACGGAGTTCAGCCCGTTCAGCGAGATACCGTCAAGGCCGTTGGCGCTGACGTTGTTGTCCCTGAGGATGGCGACGACGTCCGCGCCGTACCAGAAGATGCCTTCCTGCGCGTTCCAGCAGATGACGTTGTCGCTGATGTCTGGCGTGCAGTTCTCGATATATACGCCTCTCGCGTTGTAGATAACGTTGTTCCCCAGGATGGCGGGCGCGGAATAGGTCGAGGAAACGCCCGATAGGCTGTTGTTCCTGATGGTGTTGTTCCAAATCGTCCCGCCACTGTAATTGACCAATTCGATGCCAACCTGCTGCTGGGCTATGTAATTGCCCGTTATCGTTGGCGTGCTGTCCGAGTCGACGCGGATTCCGGTCGCGTTGTTGTAAATGATGAGGTTGTTATTTAGTATGGGGGCGCTGAAGTCGAAGCATAGAATCCCGAGCCCCTTGTTCCTCGTGACTGTATTGTTGTCCATCAGGCCCGCGCTGCTGGCATTGAAGATGGCCCCGGCGCCGTTCCAGGAGAGGTTGTTCCTCGTCACAACAGGAGTCGAACCGTAGAATGCGTATATGCCCCAATCGCTGCAGTTGTTGATGTAATTGTTATCGATGATTGGCGAACCGGTGGATACGGTGAGGAGTCCAATCCCTGGAACTGATGCGCTGCCGCTGGAGTACTGGATAATGCAGTCTTGTACGACCGGTGACGATTCGTAGAGAACGGCATTGATGAAGTTGTATGAGAGTGTGCTATGATCGATCAATGCATTGTCGGTATTGATGTATAGGCCTAGGTCACTCCAGTATATCCCGTCCCATCCGCAGTGATGGAGTTCACTGTAAACAAAGGAGAAGACTGCGCTACTGTCAACGTAATAAATGAAATTTCCACCGGATGGAAGAACTGAATCGATTATGCATCCATAGACGTGCATCGCCCCTACGACCAATATGTAGCACTCCCCGTCATAGGTGGAATTGACCAGCCATTTGCTGCTGTTCACCCACAATGTCCCGTAGACCTCGACGTACCTGGCGGTCATAGTACTGTTGGAATCGGCGTATTCCATCTGCGCGCCTGGCGCCACGATGACGTCCGTCGTCCATACGCTTGAGTTGTCGAAGCTGCATGCTCCCCCGTTGACCAGGATGCCCCCCATGATTCGGAACGGGTTGTTCCTGCCTTCCGCGTAAGTGTTTGCAATCCAGGCGGCAGATGCCGTACCATCGGAGAAGACGCCCCAGTTCTGGTTGTCCCTGACAATGTTGTCCTGCAGAGTCGCGACCGTTGTCCCGGCGAGGATTATCCCTCCGCCCTTGATGTTCTTCTGCCGCGCCACGAGCAGGACGTCGTCCACGTAGAAGCCGTCGCCAACTATTCCGTTGGTGTTCGATATCATGTGGAAGCGGAAGAGGAAGTTGGGGGTGCCAACGTAGGCATTTAGGTTGACCGTGTCATAGATGAAGCTGCCTGGATATCCCGGGGACGTGCCCGAGTACGATTTGATTGTCATCCAGCTCGCGCCACCGCTCGTCGAAATCTCGAGCACCGCGACGTCGTTGTTGAACTCGGTCTGGTACTTCATCCAGTACGACAGGGTGGCTTCCGTCGGCCATCTCAGGTCGATGGGCGCCGCGATCTGGAGCCAGATGTTGGCGCCGTCCGGGTAATTCCCGGTCGGGGAATCCGTCCAAGATGTCGTGGGAGAGTGGGACGTCGACGTCGTCTGGGCGAATTTGTACGACACTGACGAGCCTGTCGAGTTCAACATGATATCGTCGATGAACCAGCCGGGATAGGAATTCAGGGCCGCGTCCCCCGTGTCAAAGTAGAACCTGATGCGGAAGGTGCTCGATTTGTAGGCCGTCACGTTCCAGTTGGTCTTCACCCAACCGCCACTGTTACCGCTCCTTGATGCCAGGGTGTTCCAAGACGTCCCGCCGTTCGTCGAAACGCCCACCATGCAATAGTCCCAGCCCAGTTCTGTGTTATAGTTCTCCCAGATGCTCATCCACGGCCAGGCGAGCGAAGAGGTGTCCATGATGGGGCTCAGTATGGCGTTGTTGACCCTCTGGCCGTTGTTGTAGTTGCCCGTCGAATCGAGGCCGCACCACCAGCTGTGCGTTGGGCTGTGCGAGTTCAAAGTGGCGATGTGCCACAAGCTTGCGCCGGAATATGCTATCGTGGTCCATCCATTTGTCCCGCCTTCCACGTCGTCATTCATGAGGATGACACTCGGGCTGCCAATGGTCTGTGTGTTTGTCGTCCACTGTGATGTGCCGCTCTCCATGGTGTCGTTCACGAGGGTCGTGTTCGCGCCCATCCAGTTCACACCGTTCCCGGACACCACATTGTTGGACAAGGCCAGGTTCGTATTGTTGACTGCATAGATTCCCGCGACGCAGTCGGAGATGGCGCAGTTGTTGATTATCGCCGCCGCCGTCTCGTCGACAGCGATGCCGTCGGCGCAATCGGATATCGCGCTGCTGTCGATGACGGCGGTACCCGCTATGTAGAGGCCTGATGCCCACAGTCCCGGCGGCTGGTCGATGCCGCAGTTGGTCATGTTGCATCCAGTCATCACGAGGGCGCCGTAGACCATGAAGAGGTAGTTGGCGTCCGCAGTCCCGTTTGTAACGACAGTGTATTGAAGGGTCAAGCTGCCCGATGCATTCACCTGAATCACGTGCTCGCCATTCGTGGTCACATCCATCGTAAGTGTGGTATCCACCATGGCGGCAGTCCCGTCTAACCAGAAGTCACCGTCAAGGATGATGTCCGAGGCGTCGGTGTATAGCGTGCCGCTAGGCCAGACGGCGAAACCGCTGACCGAGATGGAAGATTCCAGGACAGTCATTGCCCCGCTGAACATCACATAGATGTTGTCCGCAGTCAGAACAGTGTTCGGGCCTATGAGAGCCGCCAATCCACTGGTGCGGAAGTCGCCGCCCAATGACAGCCCGGTCTGTTCCAGGAATATGATGCCCCCAAACCATTCGAATATGTTCTGTACGGAAATCAGACAAATATAGGTTGTTAGGTTTCCAGTGTTCGTGACGATGACGTCCCCGTTCGGAAGGCCGATGGCCGTATTTGCGAACACCGCAACGCCCTCCACCCAGAGGTCGCCGTAAAGCACTAGTGCGGAAGGGTCCATGAAGAGTGTTCCGCCGGCCGACTGGGTCAGGTTCAGCGCTTCGACATCACTGTCGTGCAGCGTCAGGTTTCCCGTCCCGGTAATATATATATTACCGCCCATCGAAACGCTCAATCCGGCGTGTTCCTGGAAAGTCTCGACCCACCAGTCCAGGTTACAGACGTAGTTTGTGTTGGTGCTGGGGTCGCCGTAGGAGTCCACACCCCGGACCGAATAGTAGTCCGGAACCCAATCGTTCGCTGCGTCGAAATCGGTGAATGTGAATGAGCCAGTGGAAGGGGTTGTGTAATTGTAATAGGCGTAGAGCGTTTCTCCCGGTTTCAGCTCGAAGAATATTGTCAGCACGCCACCTGGGTTTGCAAGGTTGTAATTCACGCCATCTACAAGCTGCGTCCATCCTCCAGGACTTTCCAGGTACAGGGTGCAATCGTTGATGACGCTGTTCGCGAGGTTAAAGTCCCCGGTCTCTCCGCCGATGGCTGGCCCGTAGGCCAGCTCGTTCGAGATAGTAAATGACATGTTGTAGTTGGCAAAGAGATTGTCGTTGGCCGCAAGCGGAAAAAGCATCCAGAGCTCGCCGATGCTTGGAATCAGTATATAATCCACGCCTTCCGTGAGTGGAATCCAAACCCCGGAATTCTCCAGCAATATCGTGGCGTTGTAAACAGGCGTTCCTGCCAGGTAAAATGGCCCTGACTCGCCGCCTCCCGCCGGCCCGAACACGTACTCATTCATTACCTGAACCGAATAGTTGTACGATACGAAAATGCTGTCGCCGGCCATCAACGGGGCCAGCATCGCCAGCTCACCGGTATCGGTGTCCAGGGTATAGTCCGCCGAACCAACGAGGAGCGACCAGGCGCCCGAGTTCTCCCTGTAGACGGCTGCGTCTATGACCGGCACGTTCATCAAGAACCATGGCCCCATCTCCCCACCCGTCGCAGGACCATATACCGTCTCGTTCAGCACCGCCGCAACGGGGCCGGACGGGACCGAAGCGTACGGGGCAGACCAGTCGAATAGGGAAGGATCCGTGGCCTTGAAGATGTCGTACCGGATGACGTCGGGCGTGGAGGAGGCCTCCCAGCCGATGGTGAGGTCGTCACCGGCATTCCAGATAGTGAGGTCAGTTGGCGGGAATGCCCCGCCGGGGTCGTAGAGCGTTGACGCGTCCGCGAAGGCATGCAGGGGTTCCACCCATCCAGCAATGTCCGATGCCTGTGTGCTGACCTGGTAATACCCCTTCCCGTTGGGCGCATAGAATGGCAGGTTGGCTATGACAATCGTGCCAGAAATCGAGATCGTATAGTTGGCCGTCCACGGGGTCCAGGGGATTGTGGCGCCGCCGTCCGGGCTGAACCGGTAGTATAGGGTGACCGAGCTCAGGGCAAGGTTGTCCTGGGCGAAATACATAATATCGAAAGGCGCCAACGTGTATGTCGGCAACAGCGGCTGGGCGGACGAGAACGGGGGGCTGGAATCGTAGATGATTTCACCCTCGGCGGCGCTCTTGGCCCCCTCGACATTCCCGACGGCATCGGTGGCGCGCGTGTAGAATTCGTAGTAGCGCGACCCCCACGGCGCGAAGAAGCTGAAGGTGCCGCTCGCGGAAGCGCCGCTCAGGACTTGGCTGCTGGACAGCAGCCACCCGCTCCAGGATAAGTTATCGCTGCTGTATCTGTAATACAGCGAAATCGAGCCGAGGTTCAGGTTGTCGGTCGCCGTGAAAGGCACTATAATAGGCGTTGCGGTCCAAGCGTACTGGCTCGACGCCCCGGCGCTCGATACGGGCGGGAGGGCATCTATCGTGTATGTGATTGTGACATATGGCCGGAAGGTCGGGCCCGTCACATAATCGGAGCTCCAGTACTCCTTCCAGTTGTTGGAGGAGCCAGAGACTCCGACCAGCGCGAGCCCGAAGTTCGCGTATGTCCCGTATGTCCATTCGTCGAAGAGCTGCCGGACGTCGAAGGTGTACCAGCCCGACGTTGTCTGGACGACCGAGGCATACTGCGTCGCGGCGTAGTCCCCGCCCGGCGTGGTCCATGCGCTCACTCCGTTGTAGGTGTTCCACGTGGCGCCGTCGCCCGTGGAGGTGTACGTGCCTGTGCCCTCGGTCCAGGACCTTGTGAGGCGATAGACGCCGACCGTCACGCCCGCGGTGTTCAGCTGCGAGGACTGGTACAGCCCTAGGGTCGCCGCGGTGACGCGGCTTCCCGGCGGAATCGAGGAGAGGTCGAATTGCAGGAGGGTCTTGTAATAGGTGGTAAGCGCGCAGACATCCATGGTCTGGCTCGCGCCGCTGTTGGCGGATGGCAGGCTGGACACGATGCAGCAATCCTTCCCGTCCGTCGGGCCCGGCTGCAGCGTCAGCGTGACAAGAGGTCGGTTGCCACCGCCGCCGTTCTGGCTCGGCGGCGGAGCCCCGGTGCCGTGGCCTGGAGCCCTTTCCATCTGCGAGCTGGCCAATGGGAGCCTCGACCCCTCAAACTTCCTTGGGACAGTGACGGCCGAGCTCTGCCGGGCAATCTCCGCGGAGACGGCTCGCTCGCCTGGCATGATACTGGCCAGCGAAGGCTCGCCCGACGCGGCATCTATAGGCGAAAACGCCGGCACCGACGGGACATCGCGCACCGGGCTCGCTCCTGGCCGACCCTCGTCCCCCAGCGCGGCCGGCATGATGCCATTCGCAACTGGCCCGACGGCGTTCGTCCCGCCCTGCAGGCGAGCGGCGCCCTCCTCGCTCGCCGCAGGCGCGCTTTCCTGCGCCTGGACGGGCGCTGCCAACGCGCTGGCGATCATGACCAGGACCAGCGCCGTTGCAGAAAATACTCTGACGTCCAAACTCCCGCGCCCACCGCTTACACCCACGTTTTTCATAGGTAGCCCCCGCTTGCCGTTCTTCGCTGCCGGATCCGTGTTTTACCGGCATTCCCCGTTGCTATATATAATATAACGATCCTATTAATACATATCTATTACTTATCCTCCATGGCGACTGTCCCCTATTTTCATTCGCAACAATACTAAATTAAGGCTCGTTTCCTTCCAGCATCGATGGCGGCCCCAATCGGGACTCTGGATGAAAAGAGGAGCGCTCCGGCGAGGAGCGAGTTCGGGGAGCTGGGGAAGGCCTTCCTGGGCTTCGCCTGGATGGCGGCCCTCGCGGCCTTCGTGGCGCTCATCGTCCTGGAGGTCGCCGCACTGCTCTACAGGACCCCCGAGACCTTCACGCTCGTCGGGGACCGGAAATACGACCTCTACCTCCTCGCGCCTTACCCGGTTTCGGTCGCCGAGATCACGGGCGGGGCGGCGCAGGCCGCATACGCCTCGTTCGCGGCGGCGATCATCGCCTCCATCGCCTGCCTATCCTACAACGCCGCCAGGAGCGCGGCGCGGAAGGGGCTCGCCTCCTTCTCCCTTGAAAGGCCGGGGGCGTTCCTCGCGGTTTGCATCATGTTCGTCCTGCTCCTCCTGCTTAACATCGCATACTACGCGGCGCTGTGGCTTGGCGGCATAACCCCTACGAGCCCGGACTTCGGCCAGATCTCGCCCTGGGAGCAGACATTCCTCTTCGCCAGAGCATCGGTCTACGAGGAACTGGTCTCGCGTGTGCTGATGATGGGGCTGCCGCTGGTGGCAATCGCCCTGATCGCGCGAAAACGGAGGGCGTGGCCGCTGCTCCTTGGAAAGGTCGAGAAAGCGGGCATGCCGGAGATCGCGCTCGGAATAATCAGCGCCGTCGTCTTCGCTGTAGCCCACGTCCCTTCATGGGACTGGTCAAAGGTCCCGCCGACCCTATTCGCCGGCCTCGCCTTCTCGTTCCTCTTCCTCAGGTACGGCCTTCACGCGTGCATCGCGCTCCACTTCGCCGTCGACTTCACGGACCTCGCCTTCGGCCTCATCCCGGCCTCGGCGGCGAACGCCCTCGCGATCGTTGTGATAGTATGGTTCATGGCCGGTGTGGCCTTGGCCCTCGACCGGGCAAGGAAATTCGCCTTGGGGCGCATGGGGCCCCGTGCCGCGGGGCGGCCCCAAGGGTCTTCGGTCGCGGAGCCGTTCTTCGTCTGCGAACGCTGCGGCTCTACGCAGGCGGTCTACAACGATGGGAGGCTCACGTGCGCAGGCTGCGGGTCCCCCAGACCGTGACCTTCGGGCCTATGAGAAAACCATCTTCCGGAGCCCGTCCCGGCTCTCTATCGCGCTCTCGATGCTCCTTGCCTCGATTATGATGTTCCCCCTGTACCCCTTCAAGGCTCGGACGAGCCCCTTGAAGTCCGCGCCGCCGTCCCCGACTGTCAGGTGCTGGTCCCTCGACCTGTCGTTGTCGTGCACGTGGACGTTGATGAAGAGGTCGGAGAGCCCGAAGAACTCCTGAGTCTGGCCCGATAGGTGCGCGTGGCCGATGTCGAAGCAGAGCCCCAGCCCCGTCTCGCCGCACACCCTGCGCGCCTCCTCCGCCGTGTGCATTATGGCCCAGCTGCCGCGAGGCATGTTCTCGACCGTGAGCGTGATACCGTAATCGCTGGTAATCCGCGATATCGCCTTCAATCCCTTGATGGACGCGGCGACGGCCTTCTCGCGATGATAGGAGCTCATGGGGGACACTGTCCCCGGGTGAATCGTCGCCAGCCCGATCCCCGCATCGGAGGCGAGCTTCAGCTCCCTGCAGAGGTACCTGATGGAATTGCGCTGGAGCCTCGGCTCGATGCTCGCGGGGTTCAGGTCGCTGAACGGCGCATGCATCTGGAACCTCATGCGGCCGGACTCGATCGCGCGCTCGACATGCCGCCCCGATTTGGCCATCCTGTGCTCCTGCTCGCCGACGAACTCCCAGAGCGAAAAATGCCTCTCGATTATCCTGAGCACGCCTGGGAAGGGGTCAAAGGAAGTCTCTGGCAGGGATATGCCGATTTCGTTCACGGCACCGAATCGGGAAGCTGGTTAAAAAAGTGCCCCTGGCGATTATGCGCCGAATCGCGCAATAAATGCGGCGCTCTGGGACAGGCATGGATGGCTGCTGGCGGGCTACTTCATCTCCCTGATGACGGCCCGCGCGGCGAGGACGACAGCTTCGTCGGAGCCATGTTTCGCCTTCCATCCCAGCTTACCCAGCTTCGCGGGGGCTAGCATTATCTTCGGAACGTCCCCGCGCCAGCCGCGCTTTCCGCCTGTGTAGTTGAAACTTACTTCTTTGAGGCCAAGCTCGCCGACGACGATTTCCGCTATGCGGGCGACCGTGACCCAGTCCTCGCAGCCGAGGTTGAAGATGTTGACCTTCTCATTCGAGCGCCCTATGGCATGCATGATGCCGTCGACGCATTCCTCGACGAGGAGGTATGACTTGCTCTGCGTCCCGTCGCCGAGGATCTCGAGCTCCCTGGGGCTCTTCTCGAGCTTGTTTATGAAATCGACGATGACGCCATGAGTGCCCCTGCTGCCGATGATATTTGCGAAGCGGAATATCCAGGCCTGGATGTCGAACGTGCTCGAGTATGCCGTGATGAGCCCCTCCGCAGCGAGCTTGGAAGCCCCGTAAAGGGAAATCGGCATGACCGGGCCGTAATCCTCAGGGACGGGGATCTTCGTCGCCTCACCGTAAACGGTCGAGCTTGAGGAGAAGGCAATCTTTTTCACTCCGCACCTGCGCATAGCCTCCAGGACATTGTATGTGGCGATGGTCCCCTGCTTCAGGTCGACATCGGTCTGCGTCGTGCCGTACCTGATGTCCGGGTTCGCCGCGATGTGAAAGACCATGTCGACGCCCTTCATCGCGGCGACGACTTTCTCTAAATCGAGCAGGTCGGCCTCGACGAACTCGAAGCCCTTCTTCTTTTGAGCGGCCCCGAGGAACTCCATCCTGCCTGAGCTGAGGTTGTCGAATACCCTCACCTGGTTGCCCTTATCGAGCAGCCTGTCCACGAGGTGGCTGCCGATGAATCCCGCGCCGCCGGTGACCAAGCATTTCATGTTATCGGGGCAGCGATTGTGTCGCGCTATATATCCTTTTCTTGGCAGGGAACACCTTTTATAACATTATGCGGCTCTACGCATGAAACAGATGAAAGTTTCCGTCGTGATATCAACGTATGGCATGGAGCGCATCGAGGACACGCACGAAGGGATAGATTCAGTCATCTCTGAGGCGGGCGACGGAACAGAAATCGTCGTGGTGGTTGACAGGAACCCCTCGCTCACCTCTGACCTTGAGAAGCGCTATGGCTCGAAGATAAGAATCATCGTGAGCGACAGGAAAGGGCTCTCACACGCCCGCAATCTCGGCACGGAGGCCGCCTCTGGCGACATCGTAGCATTCATCGACGATGACGCTGTGGCCGGACGCGATTGGGTGAAAAGCATGATAAACGGCTTCTCGAAGGATTCGCGCGTCGGCGCCCTCACTGGCCCCATCGAGCCCCATTGGCTCGGAAGGGAGGCCAGGTGGTTCCCCAGGGATCTCTACTGGATCGTGAGTTGCTCGTACATGGAGTACGAAAACGGCGAGGAAATCCCCACAGTCATAGGGACCAACATGGCCTTCCGGAAGGAAACCCTCGTGAGGCTGGGCGGGTTCAGCGACCGGCTGGGGGCGGTGCAGAAATGGAAGCTCAAGGACGGCACGTGGGTGCAGAGCTGCGGTGTAACGGGGGAGGAGCGGGACATCTGCCAGCGGCTGATGGAAAGCGGCGGGAAAATCGTTTTTTCCAAAGGCATGACCGTTAAACATAAAGTCCATCCCTTCAGGCTTACGATGAGGAACATCCTCAACCGCGCCTACTGGGAGGGATTCTCGAAGGCGATGCTAATGGAGAAGTATAAGAAGGGCTCCGAGGGGATGCCATTGCTCTCCCTCGAATCAGACTACCTGATGCGGTTGCTGGGCGCAATCCCCCGTTTCAGACCCAAGGACGGCGCCTCCTCCAGGGTGCGGGGGATCGCCACCATCGGTTTCGTCCTGATTGGCGTCCTGATTGGCTATGCCGCCTACCCGATCATCGGTGGGCGTTACAGATAGCCAATCTTTATATCCCATGGACCGTTTTCTCATCGACAAGAAAGGAATGCCCAGCGATACTTGGTTTCCGGCATGGTAATCATAATCGCTTCGCGGCGGGGCTCCTGGATGAAAATATGAAAACGAGTTGGTTGAGCTACAAATTGCTGCTGCAGCTCATCGGCATAATCATCTTCGTTGTCTTCATCCTCACCATCGACGTGAACTCGCTCGTTAGCGCTGTCACCCACCTCGACTTGTTCATCATCTGCACAGTCGTGCTGTTCATCCTGGTCAACCTGGTCATCAAAGGCGCAAGGTGGCAGTATCTCGTCAAGAGATACTCTGGGATCCACATATCGATTGGCAAGGCCACGAGCTCGATAGTAGCTGGCGTCGCCGCCGGAAGCTTGCTGCCCGGCAGGGTCGAGCCGGCCAAGCCCATGCTCCTGAAGAGAGTTTACGGCATCCCCCTGAACGAGGGCATGTCCGCGATGATGGTCGAGAGGATATTCGACCTACTGGCCCTGATATTCCTGTTTGCAGTTTCCGCCGCGCTGCTCTTCTCTCAATTGACTTCCTCGGCCATAACATACATCTCATTGGTCCTGTTGATTGCCGTATTGACCGCGTTCATGCTTGCATTCCTCATCTTCCCGATGGCCTACTGCCGGCTCGCCCTCGCTCTCGTCAAGAGGCTGCCATTGAAACCGGTGAGAAAGGCGAACCTTGAGATAGTCGTGCAGGGATTTTTCGGGAGCGTTAAGAAGGTCCATTCGTCAAGGGCGATAACGGCGATTTTTCTTCTCTCGGTCGCGGCGACTTTGATGGAGGTCGTCCGCCTTTACTTCATATTCCAATCGCTCGGCTCCGAGACGTGGTTCGTGCTGCTTACGTTCGCCCTCTGCGCTGGAGTCCTTGCAGGCATTGCCGCTCTGATACCCGGAGGGATAGGTATAAACGAAATCACTGAGTCCGAGATAATAGATTCGTTTAGCAATTCAGCGAGCCAGTCTGGCAACTCGTCAATAGCGGTTTTAATTGACCGCTTGTTCGCTTACTATTTCCTTGTGTTGATCGGGAGTATCGTCCTTCTATTTTCGCGCAAGATATACGCACCTATCTCGCTGCCGCCCAATAGTGAGGAAAAAAATCGTCGCGTGGATTCGAAATAAAGAAGGGTTATATACAACGTCTCCAATGAGATTCGGATTAAATTGTCGGTCACAGCGTCAGCCTCACAACGGCTTGAAAAACGTCAGATCCTCAGTATAATCATACCATGCTTCAACGAAGAACTGGGCCTGCCCAACCTGTTCGACAAGCTGGCGCCAACCTTGAGCGAGCTAGGAACGATAAACGACCTGGAAGTCATATTCATCGACGATGGGAGCACCGATAGAACTTATAGCATCCTTGAAAGCGAATGCAACAATGACCCACGGATGCGTGTGGTGAAGCATGAAAGGAACAGGGGCATAGGGGCGGCAGTCCGGACTGGTTTTTCGAGCGCGCGTGGGGACATCCTTGTTGCTACCGACAGCGATTGTACATACCCAGTAAAGGAGATCCCAAGGATGTTGGAACTTCTGGATGATGGCTGCGACATAGTAACGGCATCTCCATACCATCCCGACGGTAATGTCATGAACGTCCCCAATTATCGGTTATTCCTCAGCAAGGGCGTCACAAGGCTCTACAACCTCGTGCTTCGAACCCATATTCACACATACACGGCGATGTTCCGCGCGTACAAGAGGAAGGTCATCGAAGAGGTGAACTTCGAGTCCGACAGCTTCATAGCCATGGTCGAGATTCTGGCCAGGGCCGTCTCCAAAGGATTCGTCGTGAAAGAAATGCCGACGACACTCTATTCCCGCGTATACGGGACTTCGAAGATGAAGATGATGAAAGTTATTTGGGGGCATATGACATTTATTGTGAAGGTACGGAGCCTGGGTGATCATGATGGGGGATAGAGAGTCAGTCGCGATCGTTCTCGGTACACGACCGGAGATCATCAAGCTCTCCTCGCTGATACCGCTCCTGGACGAGATATGCAAACTAACAGTTATCCATACGGGCCAGCACTATGATTTCGAGATGGATGGGGTCTTTTTCGACGAGTTGAACCTTCGAAGACCGGACTATCAATTGAAAGTGGGCTCCTTAGGCGCTTTAGAGCAAATCACGAAGATTACTCTTGGCGTGAGGAAAACCCTTCCCAGCGATGTTCAACTAGTCATAGTCCAGGGGGACACGAACACCACCCTCGGAGGCGCGCTCGCGGCGTCTAAAATGAAAATACCGGTGGCGCACGTCGAGGCCGGATGCCGTTCCTTTAACAGGGCGATGCCGGAAGAGGTAAACCGCATCCTCGTCGACCATATATCTTCACTGCTGTTCGCGCCGGACATGGATTCCCGCAAGCACCTCCTCGACGAAGGGATAGATCGCCAAAACATTTTTGTCGTGGGTGACACTGTCGTGGATGCCTGCAAGCGCATGTCGATGCACGTTAGCGCGCAGGACTTTAAAAGGGAGTTCGGCATTGATTCGGAAAGATATGCACTGGCCACCATACACAGGGCGGAGACAACGGATTGCCTCGAGCGTTTGCGCAACGTCGCAGCCTCGTTGAATCTAGTCAGTGAGATGATTGACATCGTACTGCCCTTGCATCCACGTACAAGGAAGGCACTTGAAACCCATCGAATACGTCTTGGAAAAAGAGTGCATATATTGAATCCTATCGGCTACAGGAATTTCATCGCTGCGCTGAAGGGCGCTACAATGGTCTTCACGGACTCTGGAGGGGTCCAGAAGGAGGCAGGTATATTAAACGTGCCATGCCTCATACTTAGGGACGAAACAGAATGGATGGACATGGTCAAACGAGGGAAGAACATTATCGTTGGAACAAAACCCAATAGAGTTACGAAGATTGTCAGGACTTTGCTTGAAGACAAGACCAGGCTTGAGAGGATGAAGAAGCAGCCATCTGGTTTGAAGAGCGGGGCCAGCAAGAATATAGTCAATATACTGATAGGGAAAAAATTGGAATGAGATTCGCTTCTTTTCCGGTTCTGATTTTCTAGATCCCTCATTATGGATTAAAGTTATACGGGTCCATCACATAAACCTTGAGCCCCCCACTGTATTCTACCCGGCAAGTAGAATTCGCCACGATGAAACTTCTGACGCTTGGGGGCGCGTAAGGCGTGTATAGTAACCACATACGGTGCCCCTGGAAGGAACTATTGTTAAATTCTCCCACATCTGTTACGCTCGATATCAGAACATCGCTTCTGTACATATAGTGCCAAATACATTTCTCCGTATATTTAGGGGAGGTCAACACTACGTCTCCAGGGCTGGCCTGAACATCAATGTAGTTGATTGCTGACTTCCAATCCTCTTTCAGTTTCGCCCCCGGCCTGTAGAACTCGTTCAATACGAATGTGTTCGTGCAAATTATAATGGCGACTATTGCCACCACAATGCCCTTCCGGTTCACGAATCCTGCAATCCATCCCGATATCCGGGGGCGTCTTTGTTTTTCTTCTATGTGACCGGTTGAGGTCATTGGCAAGTGCTGCCTCAAAAATTCCGATATCACTTGAACGCCCTTGGCTATCAGTATCAAATAGAATGGGTAGATAAATACCAGATATCTGGAATTGAAGACCGAGGCATAGATGAAAATGAATGGCATTACGACGGCCAATATGACCAAGAGACCGCTGGATCGGTACCTTCTAATGCCAATAACGAAGAATAAGATGGCTGAGGCGAATAGTAAGACGCCTAGGATAGCGATCGGTAGAAAGGACGCGCTCGATACGCCATAAGTCACTGTGAATGGCCCGAGCACGTCAGATCTAAACAAATCAAAATTAAAAAAATTTTGGAAGTATGATGCATTGTATTTCCCGCTGACCTGATTATATCCATTTAAGAAATTAAGTGCAGACGGTATAACAACCAAGAAAATTATGGCAAACGAGATTACGAAGTATGCAACCTTTCTTTTTTCGATTTTTTTCTTGACAAACTTTGAATGGGACGTCACGATACACCAATGGAGCAGCAATACCCCGATAAGGAGGAATGCATGATAATGTGTGTATACTGCAAGGATAGAGGCTATGATTAACCCAGCCCAATTCAAGGGTTTTCCGGATGTGTCTGCGCTAATGCATTTGTAGTAAAAATAAATCATGAGGAGCGCGAGAAAAGCAAATAACGCATAAGCCCGCGCCTCCTGTGAGAACCAGATGTGGAAAGGCGAGAATACGAGGAGAACCGCAGCCATTACACCTGTTGGCCTTCCGAATATAACCTTACCTGTTTTATAAATCAATGGGATGGTCAATGCTCCGAAGATTACCGATGGCAGGCGCATAATGAAGTCGTTTGCGCCGAAATACTCGAACCCGCCCAGTATCCAATAATAAAGTGGCGGCGAACCAACGTCCCAAGAACCGATGAATTTGACAATATCATTACTATATATTTGATACATCGCCCATGGAGAAGCCCTGGACGCCTCGACCGAATAGAATTCATCGAGCCAGAGGCTTTGGGACTGGAGTTGATATATTCGGAGAGCGAAACCTATTATGATGGCAGCACCCGTTATTAGAAGTAGTGGATCTTTGAATGAGGACGAATCGAAGAAACCGAGGACGGCTCCCCGAAGTTTCAGTGCGACCCTTTTGATCCCGTCGAATATACTCATTATTTCAAGGGGAGCCGATGCAATCCGACTACTTTAACATTTTCGAAAGTCCTCGGACATTGGCAATTATGCTCGGCTCCCTGAGAGAGAGCGTATAGGATGTCGAACAATTAGACAAGGTTTTATATTCACTTACCGTTTTTCTCGCACGATGAGCTTTCTACAGCCGCGCGCTGACGCACTTGTTCAACCGGAGGAATCCGGCGCATTGACCAAGCGTAAGGCTTTGACGATTTTACTCCCGCTCATAGCCATGATAATATGGTGCATCTCGCTCATCGATGCGCGCGGTAATTATATAGGAGATTATGGCCTATTCTCCGTCCTACCAATCAGCTATTACGCCGCTTTTTTCCTTCTTCTCGGCTCTATCTATTACACTAGCACCATTAAATTGGAAGGAGGAAGACGATTCTACACGCTCGTCCTCGCCTTCCAGTCAGCGCTGTTGATGGTTTTCATCTTCGTGACTCCCGCGCTTCTGGAGATGACTGCCAGGTCCGCGCACAGCTGGATAAAGTATGGGTACGCCGATTACATCGTAAGAAATTCCCACATCACACAAGCCATCTGGTACCACAACTGGCCACTGCCGTTCATCTTCACAGCTCAATTCGTGCAGGTGACCTCCATGGGGCCGATATATACCCCTTTGTTGCTCCCCCTTATAATCGACGTGATGATTTTCCTTATGGTCCTGCTCATATTCACGAAACTCTTCACGGATATGAAAAAGCGGTTCATCGGCCTTGCCTTCTTCTACCTGCTCGCTTGGCAGGACCAGTTCTATTATATCCCACAGATATTCGCTTTTCTCATTTTCCTCCTCCTTGTCTATTTGATTCATACGTACCTTGTCCAATTCAAGGTGAAGATGATTACCACCATACTGCTGCTCTTCGCGGCACTAATGCTGACCCACCTCCTTACCGCGATAGTCATTGGCCTACACTTCGGGCTAGTCTTCCTTAGTGAGCTTGTCCTGAAGAAGGAAAAATTGAGGCTGAAGCAGGCCAAAATAAAATACCTTATACTCGTCGCGCTACTCGTCGTCATCGCCCTGGGGTGGTATTTCTTCGCGGGCGATTGGATTCGCCGCACAATCGGAGCAATGGACATTTCGTCATTTTTAATCCTGGTACCGGAATATCTCAGTAAATTGACAATGGGTTCAGAGGCTCATGGCGACCTTGTGCTTATTCGGATGGCCTTTTCGGTCATCGTGGCCTTCATTGCGTTGTCCGGGGCATACATAGCCTTCGAAAAAAAGCATAGGAAGTCAATGATACTGCTCCTTGCTGCGGGAATCACTCCGATTTTCCTTTTCGTCTATGGCGTTGAAATTGTCCAGAGAGCCTACCTATTCTGCAGCCTGCCCCTGGCGGTCTTGGTTGCCATAGGGCTCGACAGGAAGAAGTTCTTCGCATTCATAATCGCCTTCTCACTGTTCGCAGTCCCGCTGCACATACTCGCTACATATGGAAACGAGAAAGTGGACTACATATCGCCCTCTGAAATCGCAGGGGCGGAATTCGTCTTTAATCATATACAGAGAGGGAATATCATAGAGGGAGGCTCGTCCGACCAGGGGCAATACGTCGAGAACTTCTTCCGGAATAATTTGAAATATTGGCAAAAAAATCGGGACACGATGAATGAATCGTACCTAATCTATTCCTCGTCCAGCAGTAACTTCGAAACATGGTATTCCGGGGATTCTGCCTACGAGCAGTCGATACAACGTGTAATCAACAACTTCAAACCTGATAAGATTTATTCGACCAAAGGATATGAAATTTACAAGTTATGACCGTGTACTAAGCATCTTGCTCTCTCCAAGTAAAATTGCATCTACTAATCGAGCGGCCTCAAGCGATTTGTCATGATAGATAATTTCTCGATCAATTGCCTCAAGTGATCTTCTCGATTATAAAGTTCAAGGAAATGTGGCAGTGCTTTTTCCGCTTTTTCTAGGTAGATTGGGTCGGACAAAAGTTCGTCTATCGCTCTCGGGATATCATCTGTCATTTCCCATGTCATCGCCTTCCCGTTACCGTTTTCCTTAACGAGCTTGAAGATGGCGGAGCCCTCGTTCGCAATTACCAAAATCGGTAAGCTGGCTGCGATGTAGTCATACATTTTTGATGGGTAAACGTATCTGGTTTCCGGGTCACTCGAATCCAGCGGCACGAGTCCGAATGTGGCTTCCTTTAACCTACTTAGCAATTCCATATGGCTCAACGATAAGATAGCGATGCTGCTACCTATGCCCAGCCTTTCCACCTCTTTTTCGAAATGAGCGTCCAACCGAGTGGAAAATATATGGTATCTAAGGCCTGGATGATTGCCCTTCAACTTTGCTATCGCGGGCAGTATGGCCTCCGGTTTTAGATATGGCAGTCCCAGCTGCCCGACGTATGCGATAGTTTTACTATCCATTCGCGGGCGCCTGTCGCCTGATTGTCCCGCTTTATTCAACTTGACAATCTCTTCCACGTCAATTCCGTTCGGGACAGTTATCACATCCATTGGCCTTGACAGCTTTTTTCCAATCTCATCGTGAACGACAACCGTGAATGCCGCTCTTTTTTGCGCTGCGCCAGCGATTTTAGAAAAAATTGAGTTAAAGAAAAAAGCCCCGTATTTCATCAGACCGTTCAAGCGCGATATCGCCAGGCGATTGCGGCTCATCCAATCGTCCCTGTACTCGACTACATATTGACGCTTTCTTACAATGCATGAGATGGCCGATGCTGACATTACCCCTGGCGGTGTCGTAATGTACACCATCGTTGGATTTATTTTAGAGATATAGCGATACGCCAGAGCCATCCACATAAAGGCATAGAGTGGATTTGGATCCTGATGCTCAAAGACAATACGTGGCAGCGCCCTCCTGAAGGAGATGCAGTGAACCCTCACCTTGGGCATCTGGGGGATCTCCTTTTCATCGAAGCTGAATTGGGGGTTCCATAAAACAACGTCGATGGATTCGACTTCATCGGACTTCCTCAGGTATCTTACCATCTCGAATATCCTGTTGCCGCACGCCGTGAATATTGGGGGATAGTAAGGTGTCAGGAACATGAGTCTGAGACGTTTCATGTCTGCACCCACACCGCCCTCTCACGGGGCGGCAACGACATTCACCCGCAGATGCACTTCGTATTCCGTAGCCGCCCCGTTCACGTATAGCTGCCACACTATCTTGTATTGTCCCGGCATCCCGCATCTGAACGAGAACGGTTCTTCCATACAGTCACCGTTGCCAAGCGCCACTGTTCTCCCGATTCTCGCGCCATTCGTAATGTTGAAGACTGCGGTCCAATCGTTGCGGAACTCGGTAGTGTTCGAACCGTCCAGGCCAGCCAGGATTGTATATGTGACCGAACCGTATTCGTGGTTGGTCAAACCGATATATACTGTCGCCGTCTGATTCACGGTCAGGTTCGCAGGGTAGTCCCTAGTTGTCCTGTTCCCGTCCAGCATGTATAACTCGGTGTATTTCCCAAACTCGCTCGGCGTGAGGAGCAGGTAGCCCAGTGCACAGCCCGATATCACGACGCAGGTTACAATGGCTCCGGCGAGGAAACGCTCCGACGCGTCCGATGGCAATCTTGGCGCTCCGACGCAGAAATTGATTGCGAACCGCTCTCCAACGGGAACGCGCACCCTCCTGTAGTACGCTATGCTGCCGAGGATGAATATCAACGCGGCAAGCGTTCCGACGGACGAACCGAACGTTATCCCGACGGGCGTGTAATTGAGCGCCAGTCCCGTGAATGCGAGCAGGGCGATGCTAAGCCCGAAGCTCAGGGCAGCGCGTTCGAGAACGCCCAGCCCGGCCAATCTCGTGCTGGGCTCGTTCTTTGCACCATTGAAGGCGTTGTCTTGTAGTTCGCCCGCCTTCGGCCATAAGGCAGATACGAGCATATACCCCGGGAAGAGTATCATTAGAGGGATGCCGAAGACGATGCGCGCGATATTGCCGTCCGGGAGACCAATGACAAGGGCGAGAGCGATTATCGAGAAGATGAAGACAAGTATCAGGTCGGCCGGATGTGTCCTCCCTTCAATGAACTCCTTGACGGTGCCGTCCCCCATCGTCAAGCGCCCCCTGTGAGCTCGCCCTTGGAAAGGTTGTATCTATTCGGGATGTGCGCTTCCACAGCAGCATCGTGCGACGCTATCACCACCGTCGTCCCAAGTCCCTTGTTAGCCCTCCTGAAGGCTTCGATGACATTCTCGCAGTTATCGTCGTCGAGCGAAGCGGTCGGCTCATCCGCCAGCAGCACCGAAGGGCTGTTGGCCAGTGCCCTTGCTACAGCGACCCTCTGGCGCTCGCCGCCGCTTATCTCGGATGGAAAGCGCTCGCAGTAACTCGAGAGGTCGAACATTTCCAGAAGTTTTAGGGCGCGCTCCTTTGACTCCTTGCTCCCAGCGATTTTCATTGGGAGCGCCACATTCTCCTGCACGGTCAGGTCCCCGAGCAGGTTGTGCCCCTGGAAGACCATCCCGATCTTATGGAGGCGAACGTTCGCGAGCTTGCGCTGCGACAGGGAGCCCGTGTCGAACCCATTCACGAATATCTTACCCTGCGACGGGATGTCCATGCAGCCGAGGAGGTTGAGGAGGGTTGATTTACCGCTCCCGGAACGCCCCCTGATGAGTATCATATCGCCGGACTTGAGCTCGAGGTTGATATTTTTCAGGATATTGTGGACGCCGTCATACGTCTTCCAAACTCCATCGGCCCTGAGCGCGGCGCCCTCTCCGGACACCGATAGTGATTTATCCATCATCATATATCAAGTGCTAGTAATCTGGAAGGCCGATAAAAACCTTTGTAGTGACGCAGGTGGCGCGATGAGCAGCATCTGGGTGAGAATGGTGTTGCGGCGCAGCAGGCGCGCGACGTGGACGATCGTCGGGATAGCGCTCTGCACCATGTACCTTACGGGCACCATCTCCCTCGTGGAGGGGCTGCACAAGACGACGAGCGACATAGCCGACCGTTTTCAGCAGGGAGCTATCCTGGCATATCGGGGGGACGCGCTCTCGACGAGCCGGATCCCCGAGAACGTCCTCGAGTTCCTCAAGGGGCCGGTCGCGGCAATAAGCATCACAGAGGCGAACATCCACGTCCGCGGCTCGTCGGCGCTCGTCAGGAGCTACGTAGCATCGATCTCAGACCCCGACGGGATCATCAACTTTTCCAAAGCAGACGCTGGCGGTTACATGGGGGTAAACCTGGCGAACAGGTTCAGGGACCTCGGTGCACCCCTGAACCAAGAATCAAGGCTGCTCCTGCAGGAAGGCATTTCATCCACCGAGGTGCAGGTCTCCGCAGTTTTCGGTGGTGGCACGCTTGTGTCTTCTGACTGGCTGCTGGTTGAAAAACCAACGCTCCTCGCGCTCGACCAGTCCTTGAATGGGAATATCTCCGTCATAGTACTGCCGGAGGGGAGCAAGGCGGACATGGAGCTCCTAAGAGCGATGGGGTTCGAGATACAGACATCGATGACCGTGGTGCGCTTCTTCGAACTTGGCATTTACCAGATAGAGGGTTGCCTATGGGCAGTACTGCTCGTGACCTCGGTAATCGTCACGATGCTGACATATAGCGCCCTCTCAATCGAGATCGGCTACCGTCAGGATGATATCCGCCTGCTCAAGCAGATAGGGACGCCCGGCTCGATGGTCACAGGAATGTTCATCGCGCGCGGCGGATACCTGTCCATCATCGGCTCGGCAATCGGCGCCGCCGCGGGATTCATGGTCGCCAACGTTCTCGTTTCTTTTACCACGGTCATCGGGGTAACGAGCATGATATTGCCGCAGGCGAGCCTGACGTCGCTGCTCTTTCCGGTAATTATAGTGCTGCTGGCGGGGATACTGGGCGCTGCGATTCCATCCGGCATAGCCGGGCGCCGGATCCTGAAGGAGGTGCCTTCGTGATCATAGACAGAAAAGCCGCTTTCATCGGTCTCATGCTCTGCTCGATTCTCTTCGCTGTCTCCGTGCCGTTGCTGGTGGGCATCGGGGAGATCCCCGAGAAGGCCTTCGGGCAGGACGTGGTGACGCTGTCGCAGGTTTCCTCGGCGGACCCCCTCAAGGCCGACATCGCCTACGGCCTCAAGGGCGTGCAGGGGGTGCAAGCCGCCAGCCCAGAGATATACTCGTTCTGCGCCATAGGTCAGGAGCCGGTCTTCGTACGCGGTGTGGTGGTGGAAGAATACCTGAAGATAGAGAACGGGACGCTCTCTCCCGGTTCGTTGAACGAAACATGGCGCTTTGCAGTCGCAGGAACACGGTTGGCAAAGCGCATGGGCGTGGGGATAGGCGATAAGATCGTCCTTACTGGCTCGGTGATACCGAAGGTCGTCGAGATGGATATCACCGGGATCTATTCATCCCCCAACGGCGGCGGCAACGACTTACTCGTCCCCCTGTGGGTCGCCCGCGGTCTTTCGGGCATCGGGGATGGCATGGTCCATGCGATAAGGGTGCATGCCTCCAATCTCACGGCCATATCGGCATATCTGGAAGGGACCGAAGAAAGTCTTGTCATATCGCAGGGCGGCGGCGTCTCGACTCCTATAAACACGAATACGTCGGCTTCTGGCACAGAGACGCAGCTCGCGCTCAGGTACCTCGACTCCGCGACCTTCAAGGCCTCCAACGGCAGCTACGTCAGCCTCTTCGTGCAGGAAGGTACGGAGAACGTCAACGTCGTAGTTGGTGGATTCATCGCTCTCGAGGGCACGCTTACTTTCGTTGGCTCTGTCGCCGTGATGAGCCGGGTGCTGGCGCACAGGCGCAAGGAGATTGGCATCCTGAGCGCGATCGGCGCGACACGGTGGAAGATACTGGGAATGACCCTCTATGAAGCGCTGCCAGTTGCCGTGGGCGCGTCCATCATCGGCGTTACGATCGGGGGCGCGCTCGCCGTCGCAATCGACCAGTTCGGCCTCCTCGTCATGTTCGGGCAAAGCGTCGTCCCGGTCTTCACCCTCCAGATAATAATCATGATGATTGTCTCGATGGTTACAATATCGCTTGGGGCGGCGTCTGCATCCGCATGGGCGCACGCTTCCGCCCGGCCCGAGCGCACCATGCACGAGTCCGGCGAGGAGGCCGTGCAGCAGAAGGCTTTCGACCTGCGCAGAAGCCTGGAGGCAGAGGATTGAAGCGCTGGGCACCGCTGGTGCTTGCCGCCATCCTGATTGTAGCACTTTGTGTCAGGCTAGTCCCGGCATTTTCATCGCCATACCCATATAACGTGGACGGCTATCCGCTCGTCAAAGGAGCCGAGAGGGCGATTTCCGACGGCCACTGGGACATTGGCAACGCAGCCGAGGGCATCGAACGGTACAATGCGAAGATGCCCTTGTTCTCCTACATGCTAGCTTCGCTATCGGTCGTTTTTGGCATCGAGCCCATGAGGGCGGTGCAACTACTCACCGCCCTGCTTGGTGTCGTCGCCGTGCTGCTGGGCTATGCGCTGGCGAAGAAAGTTAGCGGGAGTGAAACGGCGGCGCTCGCGTGCGCCGCCGTGCTTGCACTGAGCGGGTTCTTCGTCTATCTCACTGCGGCGGCAATGAAGGAGGCTTTGGGCCTGGCGCTCCTGCTCCTCGCGTTCCTGCTCTACATGGGCAGGGAGGACCCGAAGCACAGGATGCTGCTCGCGGCCGTCCTCCTCCTCCTTCCGCTCGCGCACCACCTCACGGCGCTGGTGGCGCTCCTCTTCATCACAATCGCCGCCGTCAGCTCCCTGGTGAACAAGTGGCGCGGCGGCGTGCTGAAGGCGCACGGCATCGTCCAGGAGATTGCGCTCGGCCCTGCCCTGCTCTTCTTCTGCCTCGCGTACTACCAGGCAATCAACATGGAATTCTATACTAACGTGAGCTCCGTCAACGAGATTGCGCTCTTCGGAGCCATAGCCTTCCTAGGCATTGTCGTGGGAATCATCCTCTCTCTTCCGGCGATGACGAAGCCCTGGATGTTCCTCGACCTCAAGCCCGGGAAGATGCCCGTGCCCATGCTCTTCGACGAGAAGACGCTCGCAGTCCTGATAGGCATCGCTGGCATCGCCCTGAACTCGCGGCGCGTCCTCTTCCAGGGAACCCTCCTTACCTCCGATGCGCTCCTCGCGGGCTTCCTGCCAATCCTGCTGATGATGCTGGTGGCGATAGTCGGCTACAACCTCATCCGATACTCATCCTTCGCTGACAAGGGCGCCGTGGCCGCGATGGCCCTTGCTCCCATCGCGATAATGGAGTTCTCCGTGGCGCGCGGCCTGGACCCGTTCTCGTTCTCTCTCGCCTACCGGGCTTTCGATTACCTCGACCCGTTCATCGCCCTTGGAGCGGGCGTGGGCATCGCGTTCCTGCTCGCCCTCCTGTGGAAGAGGTACAGGGACGCGCCCGCTAAGCGCATCTGCGCGTGCTTCGCGGTGGGGGCGGCCTTCGTGCTAGTGCTTGCGGCGACCACGCCCCTTGCCTACGAGAGCGAACAGCTCTTCGGGGTCAGGAACGAGACCCTGCCACAGGAGTTCAGCGCTGGCGAATGGGCATCGTCGCACAACCTCACGGAAGTGCGCACGAACTCGCGCTACTACGAGATTTACTCTCCCTACTTTGGCATGTCCTGCGACCCGACGCTCCCGTACGTCCTCAAAGAGGGGAGGAACCCGGGGACTGCGCCGCTCCTCCTCTCGGACGAATGGACCGCGGACGGCGCGCAGAGCTTCTTCTCCACTAGGGTCGTTGTCTCGCAGGCGTCGTTTGACAGCGCGGTGGGCGGAGGCAGCCTCGTCTACTGCGCCGGCCCCGCCGGAAGGCAGATGCTCATTGTCCTGCCTGGATGATGCCACATGATGGAGATAGACGGCGCAGGGGGAGAGGGGGGCGGGCAGATGCTCCGCACCGCGCTGAGCCTCTCTTGCGCGACGCAGAAGCCGTTCTCGATTGTCAACATCAGGGCCAATCGCCCCAAACCCGGCCTCGCTGCGCAACATCTTACCGCAGTAGGCGCTGCGGCGAGGATATGCGGCGCCGAGGTGAAAGGCGCCGCGCTGGGCTCGAAGGCGCTCGTGTTCGCGCCCGGGAAAATGATGGCGGGCAACTACTGCCTCGACATCGGGACGGCCGGGAGCGTCTCCCTTGTCGTGCAGACAATTGCGCTCCCACTCTCGCTTACGGGCAAGAGGTCGCAGATTTACATCAAGGGCGGCACCGACGTCAAATGGTCGCCACCCGTCGATTACCTCCGGCGAATCTTCCTCAAGCAATTCTCCAAGTCCGGCCCGAAGGTGTGCGTCGAAACCTTGCGCAGGGGCTACTACCCGAAGGGGGGCGGCGAGGTGCGGTTGACAGTGGAGGGGAGCGATTCAATCAATCCACTGGTCCTCTCCGAGCGCGGCAATTTTATCGGCTTCGACATCTTTGTTGCGAGCGCCAACCTCCCCGAGCACGTCGGTGAGAGAGTTTCTGAGGAGTGCAGGCGCATCCTCTCTCCTCACGGACAAACAAGAGTAGTGGTGGAAGACTGGAGCGCCAAGGCAACCGGGCCGGGGGTAAGCGTGCTGTGCCGCGCGACGTTCGAAAAGGCTATCCTCGGCGCGGCGGGTGTAGGCGAGAAAGGATTAAAATCCGAGGACCTGGCCAAGGGAGTGTGCGACGCGCTCATTGCGGACTGGAGGTCGGGAGCGACGGTGGACGTCTGGGGCGCCGACCAGTTCCTGCTGCCGATGGCGCTGGGGAAGCCGGGCGCGGATTTCATTGCACGCGAAATGACGGAGCATGCGCGGACGAACATAGAGGTCATCGAGACGTTCATGGGCAAGTCGTTCGAGGTGACGGGGGAGAAAGGGCTGATCAAGGTGAAAAGAACGTAGCGCGAAGGATATATCGTGTCTCTTGTAAAAAATGATAAATAGGATAGAAGAAAGGTTTTAACAGTACGATTCCAATACGAAGTCTACGGAGATGTTACCTGATAGACACCGTTATGATCGAAGGTAGGCGACGCTGTGACTGGAACCAGGTTGACGCGCACTTCGTAGGGATTCTTCAATATCAGGGTCCCATCGCTTGCGATGACGTACTGTGTGGCCTGGAAATAGCTTGTCATCCCATCTCCATCCGTGTAGCCTGTGAATATCGGTGTTGTTTCATTGAAGGGAATAACTTCCACAAGAACCCCTTGTAAGGGAGTTCCGTTTCCGTCCACAACCCTGATGGCCGCGCTCCAGAGCTGGATGACCCGGCCTTCTACATTGTTGCCCAAACCGGGATTATCGGATACGAGCCCGGCTCCGTTCGTTCCGGCGTTCGCAGGGGCGGCATACTCCGACCAGATGCTCCACGAATTGTCCGTGATTGTGTTGCCGATAATGGTCGGAGAGGACCAGATGCCGTATATCCCGATTGTTCCGTTAGTTATCGTGTTATTCGAGATGGCCACGCTCGAATTCTGCTCGCAGTAGATGCCCGCGCCTATCCCGTCGAAGACGTTCCACAGCACCTGCACCGATGCA
>JACRNV010000032.1 GCA_016214785.1 Methanobacteriota archaeon | reverse complement strand
CCAGCGACGGAAGAATCAGCTTCGGGGACTCCTCAAAGGTCTCTGAACGACTTCGCCAACTAACCTTTGAGGATACCCCACCATTTATGGTGGGGAGCACTCATTAAGGGTAGATATATATACTTCCCGCGATGTCGAGTCATTCGATGAAGGTCCTCTCAGTCGTTGGCGCGCGCCCGCAGTTTATCAAAGCCAGCGCCGTCTCCCCGCACATCCGCAAGAGTTGCCGGGAGGTGCTCGTGCACACGGGCCAGCACTACGACTACGCCATGTCCGGCGTATTCTTCGAAGGGCTCAACCTCCCCGACCCCGATTACAACCTGAACGCCGGCTCGGGCGGCCACGGACAGCAGACCGGGCGCATACTCTCCAGGCTGGAGAAGGTCGCAGTCTCCGAAAAGCCCGATATCATCCTGATATACGGCGACACGAACTCGACGCTCGCGGGGGCGCTATGCGCCGCGAAGCTGCACATCCCCGTCGCCCATGTGGAGGCAGGCCTCCGCTCCTTCAACAGGACGATGCCGGAGGAAATCAACAGGGTCGTCGCGGACCATGTATCGGACATGCTCTTCTGCCCGACGGAAGGCGCCGTGCGCAACCTCGCGGCCGAGGGAGTCACACGTGGCGTGCACATGGTCGGCGACGTCATGTACGACACGGCGCTGAAGTACGGCAACGCCAAATCCAGGGCGCTAGGCAGGCTCGGCTTGAGGCGCGGGGCGTACCATCTTCTGACAGTCCACAGGCCCGCGAACACGGACGTGAGGGAGAGCCTGGGATCCATTTTCACTGCCCTTTCGGGAGAGGACGTGGTCTTCCCGGCGCACCCCCGCACTGTGAAGATGATGCGCAGGTTCGGCCTCAAGGCGCCGAAGGGGATGCGCGTCATCGAGCCCGTCGGGTACGTCGAGATGCTGTCGCTCATCAAGAACGCCAAGGCCCTCGTGACGGACTCGGGGGGCGCGCAGAAGGAGGCCTACTTCTTCAGGGTCCCGTGCATCACGCTGCGCGAGGACACAGAGTGGCTCGAGACCGTCGAGGACGGATGGAACGTGCTCGTTGGCTCTGATGGAAAGAAGATACGCGCCGCGCTTGAGAATTTCAGGCCCAAGGGGAAGCAGACGGCGCGCTTCGGCGACGGCCATGCGGGCGAGAAGATAGCGAAGCTCGTGTGCGCCTAATCGAGCTCGTCGAGGTCGATGCCGCACTTCTTGCTCAGCTCTTTATGGAGTGCGATGAGGCGTTTCGCGCCGCCCCTTGTCCCGTTCTTCAAGAGTCTCTCTGCGGCCTGCTTGGAGGCGATCCTTTTCGTCGGCGATTTCAGCGTCCCGACGAGGTTGTCCGCATGGGCGACAATCTTTTCCTCCAAGGTCTTCGGAATGTAGCTCTTCGAAGGAAGGCCGAGCGCCCTCGCCTCGGAGGCGGTCAGGCCCGCCCCGATGTGCCTCTCGATGATGCGCGCGATTCTCTCCGGCAGCCCCAGCTCCATGGCAAGCCGCGCGCCGGCGATTGCATGGCTCATGCCATGGGTCCTCGAGCGCCCGATGTCGTGCAACAGAGCGCCGACGGAAACCAGGCGCTGGTCGGCACCGCAGCGCCTCGCGATTCTCACGGCAAGCTCCTCGACCGCCTCGCAGTGGGCGACGACGTAATCGGCGCATCCCACAGATCTCATCAGGGCAATAGCCCCTTCTCTGGTCGGCATCTCCCCCTTTCCCACGACGGTCTTCCCCCTTGGGTGCGGAAGGATCACCGCCTCGCCGTTGGCATGGGCCGGAGCTGCGCCTTCGAGGAACCTGTCAAGGAAGACGGCCAGCGCCGCCACCTCGGAGTGCGGCTGGTTGCCGACGGCGACGTTGAAGTCGGCCATGTGGTACACTTCCTTAGGCACCTTCTCGGCGCCGACGATGAGAAGGAGGGGCTTGTCCTTTGGGATCGATGGGAGCGCGTCGGAGAGCCTCTGGCCGTACATCGTCAGGTGAACGCGGCAGCCCCTCCAGTTCTTAATCAAAGAGCGCCAATTCGTCCCCGTCTCGATTTGAAATCTGCCGCCGAACCTGCGCACGACGCTCCTTATCCGCACTTCGAGATCCTCGTCAGGCGTGGCTATGAAAATCTTGTCCGCGCCCAGAGCCCGTGCGACGAGCGCGACGTGGGTCGTGACCCTCTTGTCCCTGTCGGGCCTGTGCCCGAGCCTCAGGACGCCTATCATGGGATGCGGCTACTCCTCTTTCAGGCGCTCCACCCTGTGGCCTCTGTAGTCAAGCCGCGAAGAGCGCTTTATGAGGCTCTTGAGCATCGTCTGCGAGACCTTGAGCTCGTCGGCGATGTCGCCGGCGAACCGTCCCTCCTCGCCGACCATCTTGAATATCTTCTCCTCGAGCTTCTTGTACCTGGCCTCCGGGAGCACCGTGGCCGCGAGTACATCGCTTATCTCGTAGATGGGGCATGAGGCGTTTATGTGGAACGACGAATAGTATGTATGGTAGGTCTTGTCAGGCGCGCCGTCGGTCGGCTGCCAGCGCGTCTCCACGAGCTTCATCTTGTCGAATAGCTGGAGGGCCTTCTTCCCCTCGGCGCCGAACTTCGCATCTATCTCCTTCGGGGACCTCCAGCCGATGGATATCTCCTTCAGGACCTCCCTCTTGATGTCGGTATCCACAGCCCTGAGTATGGCGACGAGGTCGGCCGGCTCGTTTATGACCTTGATGCGGTTCATGAAGCACCTATCTCTCTTGCCGACCTATAAAGCCCTGTCGCAATATAAATCTGCCCCCTTGCCATCAGAGCCTCCAGTACATCTCAAGGAGCAGCGCCAGCATCATCGCCGTCAGGAGCTGGGAAAAGAGCATCACGAAGAACGGGTCGCCCGGGGGCGCGAAGTTCAGGCCCGGCACGTTGTCCCACGGCCAGAGGAGCGGGTTGTAAGGGTGGCTCCATGCGTCCCAGAGGACGTGGGTGAGCGCGCCCAGCGAAGCGGAGAACGCGGCCGCGCCGAAGCTCTTCGGCGCCTCGGTGACGTCCTTCCCGGCGAAGATGTGGTAACGTAATTTGCCGTACCTGGCCTTCACCCATCTGCCGATGAAGGGGAAGATAGCGAACGAGATGAAGAGCGCGACGGCAGAATCTATCGAGACCGCGCCGATGAGCGAATGCATCGGCCCGCGGAACCTGATGTCCCAGCCGGTGAATGGCATCATGAACAATATCTCGAGGTCGGAGACCATCGAGCCAATCACCAGCGGTATGATCTCCAGCCTCCTTCGGAACGCGATGAAGAAAGGGAGCGAAACGCCGGGGTGAAGGGGCGTCAGTGGCACGGCACAACATCGCGCCAAATGATATATCTCCTTTCCCGTAAGAGGTCAGCCATGCGAAGTCAATAAAATAGCTGGGCCATGTTCAATGATGTTCTGGCCACGCAGATGAATGGTGTGGACAACACTTAGAAGCGTTTCGTATACCTTGGCGCCAAATTCTGACCTGCTTCCGCCACT
>JACRNV010000033.1 GCA_016214785.1 Methanobacteriota archaeon | reverse complement strand
CCACACCGAGAGCCGCAGACCGCTATTGACATGGCCAGCGACGGAAGAATCAGCTTCGGGGACTCCTCAAAGGTCTCTGAACGACTTCGCCAACTAACCTTTGAGGATACCCCACCATTTATGGTGGGGAGCACTCATTCACAAGCAGTAGCTATTTTGCGTACATTCTAATTACAGGGTATTTCGCCCATAGCTCCTCCTGGGAAGCAATCTCATTCGATCGAGTGCAATGGAATGATAATAAAACGTTAATCACCGTTAACATTACATATTGTTATGAAAAAATTAAATTGGATGATGTTTGTATAGGATTTTCCAGGAATTGGGCATATCCACCAAATGGAGTAATGCAGGATGGTGGGATAAGAAATGATAAATATAAAAGAAGTGGGAATAACTTAACGGACAATATCAGTAATGATTGGATTGCGTATAATGATATTGATCACGATAATTATCTTTCTACCGGTGATGAATTTATTATTTCTGCATCTATTTTACAGGACCAGTTAGTACAAAGTTATACGTACTCTTCCAATAATAATTACAGAGTGTTGTATATTGCTATCGCCGATAAAGAAAATGTCCGATGGTTTGGGACGATTATCTTTTCCTTTTAAATGATAAAACAAGGATATTAAGTAGGAACGAGTACCCAGTCTATTTCTCAGCGAAGATCGAATTACAACAGAGCGTGACTACATCTCCTCCAGCGGCTCTATGGCCAATACGTTCAATGCGGACCGGAGCGCGAGCCTGGACGCCTGGACGAGCGCGAGCCTCGCTCCCCGCGCATCGCCCTCGGCCACCAGGACGGGGCAGTCCCTGTAGAACTGGTTGAAGTCCGACGCCAGCAGGAACGCGTACGAGGCCAGCAGATGGGGCGTCATGTCCCTGGCGCACTTGGCGATGAGTGACGGAAACGCCGCGAGCCTGCGCACGAGCCTGAGTTCCATCTCGTGCGCGAGAAGCGATGGATTGTAGTTAGACGGGATATTTCCGGCCTTGGCCAGTATGCTGCACGCCCTCGCGTGGGCGTACTGGATGAACGGCGCGGAGTTTCCCTCGAAGTTCAGCGCCTCCTCCCACTTGAAGACCATCTGCTTCTCGGGCTGGGTGCGCACGATGTTGTAGCGCACGGCCGCGACGCCCACGGCCTTCGCTATGTCGGCGCGCCGCTCCTCGCCGAGCTCGGGCCTGCGCTTCGCCACTTCCTCTTTCGCAAGATCGATGGCCTCCTCCACCAGATCGTCCAGATAAACGACGCGCCCCTTGCGCGCGGACATCTTCCCCTCCGGCAGAGAGACGAAGGAATAGAAGAGCACGTCCGGGACATTCTCCTGGCCGAGCGCACGAAGGGCCACTTCCACGCCCCTGGACTCGGTCTTGTGGTCCTCGCCGAGGATGTTTATCGCCCTGTCGCACTGCCCGTTCTTCCAGACGTGGTAGGCCACGTCCCTGGCCGGATAGAGCGACGTGCCGTCGCCCCTCGTCAGAAAGAACCTCGAAGTCCTCCCCGATACGCCGAACGGCGCGAGGTCGATGAAGAGCGCGCCGTCGTCCTCGCCGCACTTCCCCGAGGCTCTGAGGCCATCGACGGCGCGACCGACGCTGCCGTCCACGACGAACTTGGACTCGCTCACATATGTATCAGGCTCGGCGGAGATTAGGCGCAGCACCGGCGAGATGTTCTCCTCCATGACCTTCTTGCAAATCGCCTGCAGCTCGGCGATGAGCGCCGTGTCCCCGCGCTCGGCGCCCTTGACGATGGCATCTAGCTCGGCCCTGCGCTCCACGGCCTCGGGGTCCTGGCGCTCGGCCTCGACAAGGCCCGCGGCCCACTGGTAGGTCTTGCCGTGGCGCTCGGCCATCAACCGCATCGCCGCCTGGCGGCCCATGTCGTCCAGATAGTATTGCGTGTCGACGTCGCAGCCGGACATGCGCAGCGCCCTCGCGAGCGTGTCGCCGATGATGGGGTTCCTCCCCCGGCCGACGTGCAGCCTGTCCGTGGGGTTGGCGCTCGTGTGCTCCAGCAGCACCCTTTTACCGCTGCGCGGGTGGGAGCCGTAGGCCGCGCCATTCCTGAGGACAGCCTCCAGAGTGGCCTTCGTCAGCAGCTTGTCGTCGAATGTGAAGTTGACGTACGGCCCGGCAGCCTTGACAGATGCAATCTCCGGCGTTTTACCAGCGGCGGCGAGCTCCTGGGCAATCTGTGCCGGGCCGCGCCTCAGACTCTTCGACAGCGCGAAGCACGGGAAGGCCAGGTCGCCCATGCCCTCAGGGGGGTCGTCGAAAGCGATTTGTCCGCTCTCGACGCCGAGTTTGCCCAGTGCCTGGGCCATGACGCGCTCGGCGGCGCTTCTGAATTGAATTAACGGGTCGTGGGTCATTTATCTCATCCTGTACCTCAGTATCGCGACGAGGCCGTTGAAGGCCTTGATGAGCATATCGCCTTCCTCCGATTCGGTGGACACGAGCTCGACCTTCGTGCCGTAGCCCGCGGCCATCTCGCTCAGGGTCTGGACGTAGCTCTTGTCTGCCACGGTCCCGATGCCTTTCGACTCGCGCAGGGCGTCTATGCCCTCCGAGACGAGGAGCGTTTCGACGGCACCAATCTCCAGCGCCTTCAGCACCTCGGCCTCGCCATAGACGGCCAGGCTCTCGTCGCCCTTCCTCAGCTCCTCGAAGAAGCGCTCCATGAGATTTTTCTCTTTTATGATGTCCAGGTTCTCCAGCGCCTTGGACGCGTTCTTCACCAATTCCTTGAGGCCGTACTCGTCCGTGTAGCCGGTATCGAAGGTGTCGATGACCTTCTTCTCCAGCTCGTGGTGCAGATAGCCCTCCTTCAGAAAGAAGTCCTTTGTCGGGCCCGGGCCGCCGATGATGATGCCCCTGACGGTCTTGTCGCCGAGGAAGCTCTCCGTGGCCAGGTCGGCGACCTTCTTGAAGTACTCGTGCGCGGCGTTCTCTATGAGCCGCTCGAACCTCAGCGCCGACTGCCCGCCCCTGCTGTGCTTGCCCATCACGTGCGATTCCATGGTCTTGATGGGCACGATGCGCCTGCCGCGCACGTAGCCGAGCGTGGCCTCCTGCCTGTCTATGACTATGAGCCCGTAGGTGTCCTTCTCGGCGAGCATGTCGTCCAGTATCTCCGTGTAGAAGAAGGAGTCGCAGCGGTACATGAAGGTCGTGAACGGCTCAGGAGGCTCGATGACCATCGTCACCGGTACCGACTGGTCCCCGGAGCCGGACTTGTGGCCGACGAAGAACACCACCCCGTTCGGGGGCGGCGCCTTGTAGTTCTTCAGGCGGCCGATGAGCGACTCGATGGCCCACATGACGTTCTTCTTCGTCGTGCGGGACTTGATGTTGCTCGACTGCGCGTACTCGTTGCGCAGGTAGTTGGTGACGTCGAAGATCTGGCGCTCGGGCGGCACGTAGAGCGAGATGAGCTCGGTCGCGCGGCCTTTCACGGAGCGCACCTCGTCCAGCTTCCGCTTGAATTCGTAGCGCGCCAGTGCGGTTTCAGTTGACATCATCTCTCCTGTTATACAAAGGTTTAAAACCGACATGGCATTACCGTTTATCTATCTTGTGGGAGGGCCGATGGACACCGTTGTCGCGTCGATAGGGGGCTCGATACTCATCCCCAGAAGCGGGGGCGCAGGCTTCATCAAGAGGCTCGCCGCCGTCCTCGTCGAGGCTTCCAATGAAGTGAGGCTCTTCGTCGTCACCGGCGGAGGCTGGGTCTCGCGCTATTACATCGACCTCGGCAAGGAGATCGGCGCGGGCGAGGACGCTTTAGACGACGTGGGCATCGACCCCACGCGCATCAACGGGAAGATCCTGATAATGGCGCTGGGCGGGCGGGCGCACGGCTCCATCGTGCTGGATTTCGACCAGGCGGTCGAGGCGTCGAAGGGCGGGCGCATCGTCGTCATGGCCGGGACGAGGCCGGGGCAGACGACCGACGCCGTGGCCGCGCAGCTTTCAGTGAAGGTCAAGGCCGACCGCTTCGTCAACGCCACGTCCGTGGACGGCGTCTATTCCGACGACCCGGCGAAGAATCCCAGGGCAAAGCGCTTCCCCAATATGACGTTCAAGGAGCTATTTGAGATGTGCGGTGGCATCGAGCATAAGGCAGGCCCGCACGTGGTGGTCGACGCCAGGGCGGTCGACCTGCTCTCCCACGCGAAAATCAAGACCATCGTCGTTGACGGCCGGGACCTGGACGCGCTGCGAGGGGCGCTCGTTTCGGGCGAGTGCCGCGGCACGGTCGTGGAGGGATAGGATGGCATACCGCGGCTTCATAGCCGTCGGGGTCGGCGGCCTCTCGAAGATACTTGACTTCGGAGAGGCGCTGAAGAAGGCCAGGGGCGAGATGAAGCTCGTCGAGGCCGACAACATCCACATGACGGTCAAGTTCCTGGGCAAGGTCGACGACAGGAAGAACGAGCGCATCCTGGAGTGCATGAAAGCGGCCGTGGAGGGCATGGCGCCGTTCGAGATGTCCCTCAAGGGAGTGGGCGCCTTCCCCGCCGACTCGAACCCGCGCGTGATATGGATCGCCGCCGAGGGCGCCGAGCCCATTGGCGAGATGGCCAAGCGCCTGAACTCGAGCATGAAGAGGCTCGGCTTCCCGCCGGAGGAGAGGGAGTTCGCGCCGCACATCACGGTCGCAAGGGTGCGCGGGGACAGGAACAGGGAGCGCGTGATGGAAGTCGTGAACTCCTACAGCGGCGCGGAGTTCGGGACCGTGAAGGTCGACTGCCTGCACCTCAAGAGGAGCTTCTTGACCAATGAGGGGCCAGTGTACACCACGGTCTCTGTAGCCAAGCTGGCCGGTTGAGAGATGAAGGTCGAGTGGAACACGGACGAAAGGACCGCGGCGATGGTCTGGGGAGCCATGGCCAGGCCCGCCCTCGAATCGACCAAGGGGCTGCAGCCCGGCTGGCTGCTGGACCTGGGCGGCAGCGGCGGGAGCTACGGCGAGGTGTTCAAGGACTCGCAGCCCGCCCTGCAGATAGTTTCCATCGACCTCGTCCCCGGCAAGCCAGTGCCCGGCGCGCACGTCATAAAGGGGGACGTGCGCTGTCTTCCCGTCAAAACGGGCTCGCTGAGGATAGTAAGCGCGCGGGCAATCCTCCACCACGTCCCCGAGGAGCTGGGCGTGGTCTGCGACGAGGTCTTCCGCGCCCTCCCCCGCGGCGGCTTCTTCGTCGTCCTGGAGCCCTGCGAGGGGAACCCCGTCGCGCGCCTCGCGCGCGGCTTCCTCACCACAACCGAGCACGAGGAGGGGGAGCGCCCCTTGACGATGGAAGCAATGGTATCGGCCATGCGCAGGAAGTTCGACGTGCGAGACGTGCAGCCCTTCTTCCTCTTCTCTTACCTCGCGCCGCATGTGGTGGCGAGGCTGCCGGGCGCCTTGAAGGGCATCGCGCGCCTCAAGGTTCGAATTCTGGCCGCGTTTGACGAAGCGATGTTGCGCGCCTTCCCGATGGCTAGGAAGTGGGCCGCATACGTGCACATATGCGGCGTGAAGAAGTGACCCCCTTTTCGCGCAACCTTCTTATAGCAGCGCAATCGTAGTTATCCGCGATGGACAAGGCCCGTCTGCTTGAGTGCGTGCACTCCATACTCCGGAAGGCCGAGTTCTCGGTCTCCGACCCGAGGGTCGTGCGCAGCGCGAGCTTCGACTTGGTCGCGCGGCGCGGCGACCTCATACTAGTTGTAAAGGCGGACGCCTCCCTGGACTCCGTCAAGCGGGAGGAGGGGGCCGAGATGCGCGCGCTCGCCGGCTGCCTGAACGGCAAGGCGCTGGTAGTGTCCACCCATTCGACCGGAGGCAAGCTTGCCGACGGCGTCGTCTTCTCGAGGTCGGGCGTGCCGGCCATGACCCCTTTCACGCTCTCGGACATGTTCCTCGAGGGCGTGCCGCCGTGCGTGTTCGCCGCTCCTGGCGGTTTCTTCGTCCGGCTGGACGGCAACGCGCTCCGGAAATCACGCAGCGAGAGGTTTTCTATAAAAGAGCTGGCCGAGGCTGCGGGCGTCTCGCGCAAGGCCATACAGATGTACGAGGAGGGGATGGGCGCGATGCTCGACGCCGCCCTGCGGCTCGAGGACTTCCTCAACACCGGGCTCATAGTGCCGATTGACCCGTTCAGCCTCTCCTCCGACGCGCCCGAGGTCCAGGCTCAGTCTCCGCGTGCGAGCGGGCTGGAGCGCGAGGTCTGTACCACGCTCGGCGAGCTCGGGTACGATGTCGTCCTGACGCCGAAGTGCCCGTTCGACGCGCTGACCAAGGAGAGGGCGCAGTCCTACCTCGCCACAATCGGGCGAAGGAACCCCCACCTCGTGCTCAGGGCGAGAGCGACCGACTCGATCGCCAGGGTCGCCGGCCAGGGCTCTGTTGTCTTCACAGATATCAGAGGAAAGGAGGATGTAATCGGTGGCACCCCCATCATTTCCAAGAAGGAGCTGCTGGGCATGGGGCGGCCCAAGGACCTGCAGAACCTCATAAACGAGCGCAAGAGGCGGTCCCGTTGACGCTCACGCTCTTCTCGGAAGGCAAGAGCCTCACAATCCTGGAGGTCATCCGCGGCCTAGTTTCGGAGAAGGGGAAGGTCGAGAGCGCGCTCCACGAGGTGAAGCCCGAGGTCGTCTTCCTTTCCATAGCTCCGGAGGAGCTGGGGGCTCTGCGCGACTGGAAGGGGAAGGATGCCGGGCCGGCCACGCTCGAGGAGAAACTCTACGTCCAGGGGCTGGAGGAGTTCGGCGAGGTGTCCAAGCCCCCGCAGTGCTTCCTCGCCGCGCTGGCGCACGAGAAGGAGATGGGCTTTAAAGTCAAGGCCGTCGACATGGAGGAGGAGCGCTTCAGCGCCATGTACTGCCAGGCAGTCACCGGCATAGACCTCATGCGCATGAACATGAGGAAGGGGAGCCTGGCGCGCGCGAAGTTCAACCTCTCGTCCCCCGAGGCCTTCGTGAAAGACTGGGACAGGCGCATCCATGCCGTCCCCGGCCTCAGGAAAGTGGACCTGAACAGGGAGGCTCACATCGCCAAGCGCACAGTGGAGCTGATGAAGGAAGTGAAGAATGCGCTCCTCGTCGTGGAGATAGAGCGCGCGGAGGGCGTGGTAAGGCAGCTAGGCAGGAAGGGGTGGGGAGAGAAGGCGCAGTTAAAGGTATAGAAATTTTATTCTTGATGTTCTGAATCATTTTGGATTTGTTGTGTATTATCCAATATACATTTATCTTTCTCTTTTTTCTCGATTGATTCAATTATTTTTGAGCATCCGTCACAGCACTTTATCTCAACCATACCACTCATCGGGATGTATGAAAATAATGTCCGGCAATGTTGGCAATAGACATATTTTTGTTCAAGGTAAAACATTTGACCTGTTCCCCGAGTCCCTCTTCGCCATATTGGATAACCATCAGATATTAATATGATTGCCGCGCCCTAATGCCCCATCCTTTTAGGTTGGGGATGTAGGGCGAGCGGGCACCTGCCAACCGGGCTATGTTTTTAGGTGTCTATG
>JACRNV010000023.1 GCA_016214785.1 Methanobacteriota archaeon | reverse complement strand
CGAGATAGGCGTTCCCGATTCTATCTGCGATATGATGGCAATCTTGAAGTCCCGAGTGTAACTAATTTTCTTTTTTGTCATGCACCACCTCCAATGTTTCAATTGCTATTCTAAGTGTCCATTGAACGGGGTGCAGTCCAAACCCTTTGTGTCTTGCCTATTTAAATGTTTTAGTCACAAGTGAATCAGATGTGAGTTAGAAGGGTTTTTCTCTCCCCCCCAAATCATTATATTGCCCCTCCCCCATCTTTTCCCCGCCATGAAAAAGGGCGCAGAGCAGGAGCAGGACAAGGCCGACAAGCGCAAGGCGGTGCTCGAGTCCATCGTCGAGGGGCGCAAGATGGAGGCCTACGCCGAGCACAGGACCAAGGAGATGCACGCGTGCTGGTTCTGCGGCACCATCTGCTACCGCAAGAAGCCCGTGAAGAACATCGGCTCGCGCTGGGTGTGCATCGACTGCCTCAAGGAGCTGAAGGAGGCGCTGGAGACCCTCTCGCAATGGGAGGAGTCAATCGCCATGCAGAAGGAGATCGTGCGCCAGGTGGACGAGGGGCTCAACCCCCAGTAGATGTTTTTTCGGTATGCAAGAGGAGGTAGTTGCGACGTTTTACTAACAGCGTTTATATAGGGGCTAACCAATCAATATGGCGATGGCCAGGAACGGCCGCGCAGGTTCGGGCCATGCCGTCAGCGGGGACGGGATGGTCGAGGGGGCGAGGATGGCGCTCGCCAACGTGCTCTCGGTCCAGAGGGGCGAGAAGATACTCGTCATCATGGACGAGCAGAAGCGCTCCATCGGCCAGGCCTTCGTCCAGGGAGCGAAGGCGCTGGGCGCCAACGCGCTGCCGTACTACCTGAACGAGGCCAAGAGGCCGCTCCAGGACATCCCAACCGACCTCGGGCCGATGTTCAAGGACTCCCACGTCATCATCAACACGTTCTACTCCGATTCCCAGGAGACGCCCTTCCGCGTCAAGCTCCTGTACGAGGAGATAGCCAACGACGCGAGGGTCGGCCACGCCCCGGGCATCACCGAGGACATGATGACCAAGGGCCCGCTGAACGTCGACTACCACGTCGTCCGGAAGGCCGCGGACTACCTGATGAGGAAGTTCGAGGGTGCGCACATCGTCAGGATCACCGCGCCGGGCGGCACGGACGTCACGCTCGACATCATGGGGCGCCTCTTCTCGACCGACGTCATCATAGACAAGGGGACGTTCGGCAACCTCCCGGCGGGGGAGATGTGGTGCGCGCCCGTCGAGAACGACGCGAACGGGATAATAGTCTGCGACGGCACCATCGGGGACATAGGCCACGTCCCGGCGCCTCTGAAGATGGAGATCAGGAACGGCAGGGTCGTGGCGCTGGAGAGCGCGGACCGGGAGCTGGTCGACAATGTCAAGGAGCTGATTTCAGTCGACAGGATGGCGGACGTCATAGGCGAGCTGGGCATCGGCCTGAACCCGGGCGCGAGGCTCGTGGGCAACATGCTCGAGGACGAGAAGGCCGGCGGGACGGCGCACATCGCCCTCGGCAACAACATCGACATGGTGCGCGGCCAGAACGACTCTGCCACGCACAGGGACTTCCTCTTCCACAAGCCGACGATGGAAGTGACGTTCGTCGACGGCTCGAAGAGGGTCATCATCAAGGACGGAAATGTGTTGTGAGAACCGAGCCTTTCGCCGCGCAGCCCAAAGGCATTGACCGGTATATTGCGGCGCGGCTCAGCGCTCACTTCAATTTTGCGCCGCATTTCCTGCAGAAGGCGTCGTCGGGCTCCAGCTCGGCGCCGCACCCGGGGCAGAGGGCGGCGAACTCGAGCTTCGCGCCGCATTTCCGGCAGAATGCGTCATCGTCGGTGATCTGGGCGTCGCACGACGGACAAGAAAGTGCCTCGTCCCCGCACGCCTCCTTTTTGGGGGGCATATGCGCCATCTCCGCCGGCGCGCTGCCGCTCAGGTCGGTCACTGCCGGGCCATCCTCGTCGCCCTTCGAGGGCTCGGCGGGCGCGCCGGAGAGCGCCTTCTTCGCCCTCAGGGCCTGCGACAGGGCGCGTGCGTAGTCCTCGGCCTCGAAGCACTTCTTCGCCTTCGCCAGCTCGGCCCTGGCCTTCGCCACGTCCTTGCCGCCCCTCTCCGCCTCGAGGAGCGATTCCTCGGCGGTCGAGATGATGAACTTGGCCTGCATGAAGTTGTCCGGGACCTTGGGCCTGGCCTGCCCGGGCATGCCTTCCTCGGGAAGAGCGCCCTCGGAGTCGGTCGGCAGGTCGGAGAGCGCCACCGCCGGCTTGTACGCGACCGGCTCGGAGCCGATGTCGTCGGCCCTCTTCTTCGCCTCCGCCAGGATGTCCTTGGCCTGCTCGGACTTCGATATGGCCGCGTCGTACCGGCCCGCGGTCTGGTCCCTGCGCGCGTCCCTGAGGAGAACCCGGGCCTCTTCGGAGACTATCCCCTGGCCGAGCATGAAGTCGTAGATTTTCTCCGCTGCCAGGAGGGAGTTGTAGGCGCGGTCGGCCATCGGGCTCCTGCCGGACCTCATGGCCTCCCCGCGCCTGCGCTTTCGCAAAATGATTATCAGTTCAACGACGACGACGATGACCATGGCGACGATGAGGCCGATCTGTATCTCCGTGAGGTCTGCCAAGGCGCACCTTCTCTTTCATAGAAAGGATTTCCCGGCTATTATATATGCCTTTCGCAGGGGCGGTATACAAATTTATCGGTAGATACAATAAACTTAATATGGGCCGGCCAATCCAGCCATGATGGCAGACGTTATCCAGAGGTCGCTGGCCGACCTTAGGAACGGCAAATTCATCTTCGTCTTCGACGCCGAGGGGCGAGAGGGCGAGACGGACTTCATGGCCCTCGCCTCGAAGGCCACGCCGCGGCACATCCGCGAGATGCGCGTCCGCGGCGGCGGCCTGATATTCCTCATCGTCCACCATGACGCGGCCGAGCGCTTCGGGCTGCCTTTCCTGACGTCGCTCTACGATTCCGGCCGCAGGGACTTCCCCGTCCTGGGCGCCCTCGTCCCCGACGACATCCCGTACGACACGAAGTCGTCGTTCTCCCTCTCGCTCAACCACCGCAGGACGTTCACGGGCATCACCGACAACGACCGCGCGCTCACAGTCAGGCGCTTCGGCGAGCTCGCGGGGGAGGCCATGAAAAACCCCCGGAAGGACTGGGTCAAGGCGCTGGGCGCGGAGTTCAGGAGCCCCGGCCACGTGCCCGTCTGCCGCTCGTCGCCGCATCCCCTGAGGGACAGGTTCGGCCACACCGAGCTCGGAACCGCCCTCGCGATGATGGCCGGCGAGACGCCCGTCCTTGTCGGCTGCGAGATGATGGGCGGCAACGGGCAAGCGCTGGCCAGGGGGAAGGCAAAGGTTTATGCACGCGCGCGCGGTTCGCAGTTCGTCGAGGGGAAAGGGGTCATGGAGGCGTGGCGCAAATGGTCCGTGTGATGGCTTCCGGGGTCTTCGACATACTCCATCTCGGGCATCTCCACTATCTCGAGGAGGCGAGGAAGCTCGGCAGCGAGCTCGTCGTGGTAGTCGCCACCGACTCGACGGTCAGAAAGCGCAAGCACGAGCCAATAACACCACAGGAGATGCGCCTCGAGATGGTCTCGGCATTGAAAATCGTCGACCGGGCTGTCCTCGGCAAGGAGGGGGACATGTTCGCCGTCGTCGAGGAGCTCAGGCCCGACATCATCGCGCTGGGCTACGACCAGGAGCTCGACGAGGCCTGGATAAACGCCGAGTGCGCCAAGCGCGGGCTGGAGATCAAGGTCGTCAGGCTGCCGAAGATGGACACCGACCTCGACGCCACGCGGAAGATCATCCACAAGGTCATAGAGTGGTACGCCGTCCAGCAGTGGCTGAGGCAGAGGGAGGAGAAATGAGGCTCATCGGTGTCGCGGACACGACCTTCGCGCGCTTCGACATGGCTGCGGCGGCCATCGATGAATTGAAGAAGACGGGCACGGGCTTCCGCATCGTGAGGCGCACGGTGCCGGGCATCAAGGACCTGCCTGTCGCCTGCAAGAAGCTGCTGGAGGAGGACAAGTGCGACATCGCCATAGCTCTCGGCATGCCGGGGGCGCAGGAGATAGACCGCATGTGCGCCCACGAGGCCTCGACCGGGCTCATCCGGGCGCAGCTCCTCACCAGCAAGCACATCATCGAGGTATTCGTCCACGAGGGCGAGGCCAAGGACGACAAGGAGCTCGCTTGGCTCGCGGAGCGCAGGGCCCGCGAGCACGCGGTCAACGCCTACGACATTCTTTTCAGGCCCGAGCGGCTCGAGAAGATGGCAGGGACTGGCCAGAGGCAGGGCTTTGCCGACGCCGGGAGGATTGGATGACCACCGGTTCCGGCAGTCCCGGGACAGGGGACCGATGAGGCCGCACCAGCCGCCGATGGTCGGAAGGGACGCGGAACTGGCAGCACTGGCCAATCACCTGGAGCGTGCCTCGGATGGCAGGGGCGGGGCGGTAGTCGTTTCGGGGGAGGCCGGGCTCGGGAAGACGACGCTCGTCGAGGCGTTCAAGGAGAAGGCCATCGCCTCGAAGGCCATCGTCCTCTCCGGCGGGGCGAGCGCGGACAGGCTCGACCCCTTCCACGCGGTGTCGAAGGCCCTGGCAGGGGCGCTGTCCGCGCCGCTGTTCGAGACCCTGGAGCAGAAGGCGTTCTCGTCCGTGCTGGCGTTCGACGCTGCCGGCTCCCTCCTGGCGAAGTCGTCTACCGTGGAGAAGGGGAACCGCGGCCCCGAGGCCTTCGCCGCGATGCTAGCAGCGGTGCAGGGGTTCGTGCGCGACTCCTTCGGCGCCGACCAGCGGGGCGGCCCGAAGGGCCTCGGCAGGCTCGAATGCGGAGATTCCAAGATACTCGTCGAAGGTTCGGAGAACCTGAGCCTGGCCGCGGTGTTCGCTGGCGGAGAGCATCCGGACATGAGGGCGCGATTGGGCGAGGCGGCGAAGAGGCTCGGCGGCCCGTTCGGGACGATGCTGGCCAGCGGGGCGAAGGAGGCCGGCGCGCTCGCGCCGCTGCAGAAGGAGCTGGACGCCCTCTCCAAGGCGTCGTTCACTGTCAGGAAGGACCTCTCCTCGGTCAGGCTGGAAGGGGAGCGCGTCCGAATAGCCGACCGCGTCCTGAACGAGCTGGCGGCCATCTCGTCGGAAAGGACGGTAGCGGTCGTGCTGGAAGACATGCATTGGGCAGACGAGTCGTCGCTCTTCGTCTTCGGCTACCTCGCGAGGAACATGCCGGGCCGGCGCATCCTCGTCCTGGCCACCGCAAGGCCGGGGGAGGGCGCGGCCTTCGAGAAGGCGCTCGGCCGGCTCAGGGAGGAGAAGGCAGTCTCGGAGATAAGGCTCGGGAGGGTTACCGGCCAGGACATCCGGGATATCGTCGACGCGCAGCTCCGCGGAAACGACTTCCCGCAGGGTTTCGTCGAGGGGCTGGCGGCGAAGTGCGAGGGGAACCCCTTCTTCGTCACCGAGCTGCTGAGGCAGATGGTAGCCTCCGGCAAGGTCGTGGCCGATGGCCCCGGCTTCAGGCTCGCCGGCGAGGGCTATGACATACCAGACAGCTTGGAAGCGGTGGTCCAGGGAAGGCTCGAATCGCTGACGCACGGCGCGATGGCGCTGGCCGAGTACGCATCGTGCATCGGCAGGGAGTTCGGCGCGGCGGTGGCCCTGTCCGGCCAGGCCATGGCGGACGCTGGGAATGCGCTGGCCGAGCTGCAGTCGCGGGGGATAGTCGTGGCCGGCGAGGCAACGATGGCGTTCAGCCACGCGCTGTTCCAGGAAATAGTATACAAGGGATTGGCACCCCGGTGGCGGTCGGCGCACCACAGGAGCATCGGCGAGTACTACGAGCGCGCGCACCAGGGGCGCCTGAGTGACGTCGCATACGAGCTGGCCCGCCACTTCTCCGAGACTGGCGAAAACGAGAAGGCTTACGCCTACTGCAGGAGCGCGGGCGAGAAGGCCGCCGCCTCCTATGCCGCGGAGCAGGCCATCTTCTTCAACTCGCGCGCCCTGGCGAGGCTCCCGCTCGCGAAAGCGGAGGGGCCAGACAGGACCATGGCGGAGATAGACATCCTGGACAAGCTGGGGGAGGCATACACCCTCGTCGGCGAGTACGGGAAAGGGCTCGACAGCTACTCGAAGGCGCTGGCCCTGGTGACCGGCGCGAGGGAGCGGGCCGACCTACACAGGAAGATCGCCAACGTCTACGAGAGGCAGAGCGAGTACGACAGGAGCCGCGCGGAGTGCGACGCGGGGCTCGAATTGCTGGGCGAGACGGATTGCAGCGAGAGGGCGAGGCTCCTCCTGGCGCGCGGCTGGACATGGCTTCGCACCGGGGAGTACGGCAAGGCGGGCGAGGACTTCGCGGCGGGCCTCGGTGTGTCCCTGTCTGTCGGCGACGAGAGGGAGGTCTCCTACGCCCACCACAGCATCGGCACCGTGGCCCTGTACCTGGAGAAGTACCCCGAGGCTGTCGAGCATCTGGGGGCCGCGCTGGAGATGAGGGAGCGCCTGGGGGACGAGAACGGTGCTTCGAAGACTCTGAACAACCTCGGGATGGTCTACTCCGAGCTCGGGGACTTCGACAAGGCCCTCGGAGCCTACGAGCGGAGCCTGGCGCTGATGAAGAAGATAGGCGACAAGAACAACCTCGGGAGCCTGGCCATCAACATGGGCATGACCCTGAGCGACCTCGGAGAGGTGGAGCGGGCGCTGAGTTACACGCTGGAGGGCTGCGAGGCGGCGAAGAGGGTCGGCGACAAGTACGGGATGGGAACCGCCCTGAACAACATAGGCAACTTCTATTTCGACCTCGGCGTTCCGAACAAGGCGCTCGAATACTACCGGCAGGCCCTGGCCCTGAGGACCGAGGTAGGGGACCAGTACGGCCAGGCCATGACCCTCCTCAACATCGGGGACGAATGCCTCGACACGGGCGACTCGGAGAAGGCGCTGGAGCACTACGAGAGGAGCATCGGAATCTTCTCCGAGATAGGCGAGAAGCGGGGGCTGGCCCACGTCTACACCAGCCTCGTGGAGCTTTACCTTAAGCTGGGCAAGGCCGGGACCGCCGAGGAGTACGGCAGGAAGGCCCTGGCCATCTGCCTAGAGATAGGCGCGCGCTTCGAGGAGGCGATGAGCAGGCACATGCTCGCCCTGGTCCTCGGCGGGAGGAAGGACTACGGCGCGGCCGAGGAGGAGTTCGGCGAGTCCGTGGCAATCTACGAGGAGGTCAAGGGAAACAAGGACCTGGCCAAGGTCTATTACGACTATGGCCGCATGCTCGCAGCGAAGGGCGACAACGCAGGGGCGCGCGACCTTCTGGAGAGGGCCAGGCCGATGTTCGAGAGGATGGGGATGAAGGCCTGGGTGGCGAAGTGCGACTCGGTCTCCGGCGACGGCTCGACGAATAGGGGAGGATTCGATGGCAGCTAGCTGGGCGGCGGGGAGGAGAGGCGGGCGATGAGCCACTTCGTCGGCAGGGAGGCCGAGCTAGCGGCGCTGGCATCGAGCCTGGAAAGGGCCAGGGAATCGCGCGGCTCCGCCGTAGTCATTTCGGGCGAGGCGGGCATCGGCAAGACATGGCTCGTCGATGAATTCTGCAGGAGGGCCAAGGACGTTCGCCCGCTCAGGGGCGCGGCGATGGCCGAGCGCGTCGGGCCGTACGGCGCCATTGCGTCCGTACTCGGGGAGGCAATGCCTCCCGAAGCCATCGCAACCGAGGAGCGCAAATCGTTCGTCCGCGTGCTGGCGCTCGATTCGACGGGCAAGCTGCTGCTGCGGTCGGGGAGCGCGGAAAGGAGGGCGGACCCCGGCGCCGTCGCCGAGATGCTTTCCGCCGTGCAGGGCTTCGTGCGCGACTCGTTCGCGGAGGCAGGCCGCGAGGGCGGGCTGGGGATGCTCGAATACGGCAGGGAGAAAATCATCTTGGAACGCGGCACGGGCATGAGCCTGGCCGCTATCGTGGAAGGGGCCGAGCACCCCGCGATGAGGGCGAAGCTGAGGCAATCCCTCGCAAGGCTCGAGGGCGCTCATAAGCAAGCAACTCATTCGAAGGTGGCAGAGAATGGACGCGACTTGCTGCGAGGCGAGCTCGACGCCCTCGCCTCCGAGAAGTTCCTCGTCAGGAAGGACCTGGAGAGCGCGAAGCTCGAGAGCGAGCGGGTGAGGGTCTCCGATATCGCGCTCGATGCGCTCGTCGGGATTTCGCGCGCGGGCCCCGTCCTTGTCCTGCTCGAGGACCTGCAGTGGGCGGACGAGGGGACACTCTTCGCGTTCGGCTACCTGGCCAGGAACATCAAGTCCTCGCCGGTCCTTCTCATCGGCACCCACCGGCCGAGCGAAAGCCCATCGGCGAGAAGATCGCTGGATTCGGTCGTCTCGAAGGGGGAGGCCGCGGAAATCAGGCTCGGGAGCCTTGGGGACGATGCAGTGAAGGCTCTGGTCGAAGCGCAGTGCAGCCCGAACACATTCCCCGAGGCCTTCTTCCGGAAGATGGCGAGCCAGTGCGGCGGGAACCCCTTCTTCGTGGCCGAGCTTCTGCGCCACATGGAGGTCTCGGGCGCGATCGAGGCCGGGAGCGAGGGATACAGCCTCGCGGGAGACAGCTACTCGATCCCGGACAGCGTAAGCGCGGTCGTCCGGGGGAGGCTGGAATCGCTGGACCAGGAGGCCATGGCGATGCTCGAACACGCGTCGTGCATCGGGAGGGAGTTCGACATATGTGTCGCGCTCTCCGGCACCGGCGTCCGCGACGCCGAGTCGGCGATGGCCAGGCTCCTCGACCTCGGCATACTCGGCAGGACGAACGGCACCGCGCGCTTCAGCCACGCGCTCTTCCACGAGGCCGTCTATCAGGGGATGTCCCAGAGGTGGCGGGCGGCGCACCACAAGAGCATCGGGGAGCGCTACGAGCGCGATTTCTCGGGCAGGCTCGATTCGGCGGCCTACGAGCTGGCCAGACATTTCAACGAGACGAACGAACACGGCAAGGCCCTCGCTTACTCGGTCATGGCCGGCGAGAAGGCCGAGAACGCATACGCCGTCGAGCAGGCAGTCGATTTCTACGGCAAGGCCATGGCCGCGCTCGCGAAGGGGCAGAATATAGACGACAGGGAGGTGCGCAGGTTCTCAATCCTGGAGCACACCGGGGACATCCAGCTCTTCGGGGGGATGTTCGACCAGGCCCTGGAATCGTATCGCGATGCCGCCGCATCGGCGCCTGGCGCAGAGGGCAAGGCGAGGATGCACAGGAAGCGCTGCTCGGCCTTCGAGAAGAAGGGGGACTACGACAACGCCCTGGCAGAGGCGAGCGCAGGCGAGACCGTGGTCGCCGAAGACTCTGCGGAGCGCTGGCGCCTCTCGATACAGAGGGCGTTCGTTTCGATGCGAAGGGGCGGGTACGACGATGGCATAGCGCTATGCGACAGCGCAATCAATGCTCTGGTAAAATTCCCCGGCTGCGACAAGGACCTGGCCCTGGCGTACAGCACGCGGGGCCTGTGCCATTGGTACAAGGGTGAAGCGGACAAGGCGCTGGAGTTCCATAGGATGGGTCTCGGAATCTACGAGAGGCTCGGGGACCGTCCAGGCGTTTCGACGTCGCTCAACAACATCGGCAAGGCGCACTGGAACAAGGGGGAGATGGACGGCGCCCTCGAGAATTTCATGAGCGCGATGTCGATCTCGGAAACGCTCGGCGACAAGCCTGGCCTCGCCGCCTCGACTGGCAATGTCGGTAGCGTATACTATTACAAAGGAGACCTTGACAAGGCGATCGAGTATTGGGAGAGGTCAGCGGTGCTCAGGGAACGCCTCGGAGACCTGTGGGGCATCGCCTCGGCGAACAACAACGTAGGCCTGGCGCTCCTCGAGAAAGGGGAGTTTGTCAAAGCGCTTGCGGTTCTTGAGAGGGTCCGCAAGCTGAGCGAGGGCATAAATGCGCAGAACATCATCGTGAACACGTACCAGAACATAGGGATCGCGTTGCTCGAGACGGGAAAGATCGACGAGGCCATCGAGTTGCATAAGAAAAGCCTCGACTTGCGGCTTGCCGCGGGCGCGCTTGGTGATACGCCCGGCTCCTACTGCGGGCTGGGGAAGGCGATGCTGGAGCGCGGGGATCTTCAGGAGGCTGTCGCATGGTTCGAGAAGGCCATAAAGACATGTAACGAGACTGGATCGATGCACAGCATGGTCAACACGCAGCTTGGCATGGCGGAAACGCTCTTGGCACTCGGCCGGCTGGACGATGCCTCAAAGACGTTGGCGGAGGCCGAGGCCAGGGCGGGGAAGGACGGCATGAAACAGGACCTCGCGAAGGCGCACTGCATCTCCGGGCAATTGCTTTTTAAGAAAGGGGATACGGCTGGCGCGAAGGCCTTGTTGAACCAATCAATCGTGGAGTTCGACGCATTGAAGGATGCGGTCTATTCCAGCAAGGCTAAATATCACCTGGGAACGCTGCTGATGTCTTTGAAGGAGGAGGGCGGCAAAGCCCTTCTGGAGAATGGCCTCGTGACCTTCAGGGAGCGCGGGATGAAACTATGGGAGAAGAGGTGCGAAGAGGCTCAGGAGAGGTGCGTTTGATGGTGGAATTCGGGTTGCAGACGCCAGTTCTTGCTGGCCGACAGGTAGAACTGAGAAGGATCAGGCAATCCCTTGACGCGGCCATCGCTGGTAAGGGGTCGATGACATTCATTTCAGGGGAAGCTGGCATCGGCAAGACCAGGCTCATTTCGGAAATTGTGAAAGATGCGGAATCCAATAATATACAGGTCATAAGCGGCTGGTGCTTAGCCGGGAGCTTGGAACCACTCATGCCGGTCAAATCTGCGTTGCGGGAGGCCGGGCTGGAGCATCTGATCATAGAAAATCCCCCCCCAATGGTGATTTCAGCATATCTGTTCAATGAGGCCGGGCTTCTAGTCGCCAAAGCGGAGCGGGAGAATTCCAACCTCGATGCCGATATATTCGCCGCCATGTTGAAGGCGGTGGGCGATTTCGTCAGGGATTCGCTGACCCTGATGGGCAAAGGCGGCAGCACGAACCTTAATTCGATTGGCTTCGGCAAATACAAGATATTGATTCAGACGACCGGGAATCTTTTCCTGACTGCTGTGATCGAGGGGAACGAGAGCGAGGCACTCATCCAAGACATGAGGGATGCCATCTCAGCCATGGGAGTGAAATACGAAGGATGGCATGGAAATGAGAGTGAAGCGTCAGAAGCGACGCCGAGGATGGAGTGGTTCGTGAGATCCGGCAAATACGATGGGAAGTTTATTGTCGATGACGCGAAGATCAAGCAGGAGAACCTCTTTGACCATGTCCTCCTCGGCCTCCAAAGGTCCTCAGGTGTCCGCCCCATCGTGTTCATTCTTGACGACCTCCAGTGGGCCGACGCTACAACCCTCACCCTTTTACATTACCTCGCGAGAAACATCAGGAACCATAGGATACTGCTCTTGGCCACATACCGTTCCGAGGATATCGCCCAGGTTGAGGATGGAATGACCCACAAACTTGAGGTGGTCCTCCAGAACATGAGCAGGGAGGGTTTGTTTTCAAGGCTGGAGCTAAAACGCTTGGCTCCGATGGAATGCGAGATGGTCATCGTATCATCGCTAGGGAACGTGTCTTTCGAGAAATCGTTCTACGACAGGATATACTCCGAAACGGCCGGCGTCCCATTTTTCATTTCCGAGACCGTGAGGCTATTGAGCGAGGAAGGCTGTATAGCAAAGGACGGAAGAGACACCTGGAGGCATATCACATCTCCAGACAAGCTCGATATCCCTCCCAGGGTATACGATGTGGTCAGGCGCAGGCTGGATAGGCTCCAGAGAGAACAAAAAGAGGTCCTCGAATACGCCTCCGTCATAGGCGAGGAATTCGAGTCGTCCATAATTCAGAGAGCGATGGACACGAGTCGGATACAAGTATTGAAAGCCCTCAATGAGATGGAAAAAGCCCACAGGCTGATACATCTGGCGAACAAACTGTACAAGTTCGACCATGCGAAGATAAGGGAAGTGTTGCTCATGGGCATTTCAGAGGAGTTGAGGGCTGAATATCACAGAGCGGTGGGGGATGCAATAGCGGATGAGCACAAAGAGGATATGGACCAGGTGGTCGAGAGGCTGGGATATCATTATTACGAAGCTGCGGACGAACGGGCTTGCCGATACCTCTTCATGGCCGCCGATAAGGCCAAGAAAGGGTTCGCCAACGAGGAAGCGATCCTGCTCTATCAAAAGGGATTGAAATTGGGTCTGAAGGCGGATGAAAATGCCACGGTACTAGAAAGCATGGGGGATCTATTTTCCATCGTCGGGAAATTCGACAAGTCGCTCGATTGCTACAGCAAGGCCATGGAAAATTACAGTGACAACGATTTAAAATCGAAGATGGCGAGGAGACTCTCCGGGATATATAACAAGATCGGGGATTTCAAAAATGCCATGGCATCCGTTCAATCTGCTAGGATCCTGGTAAGCGAAAATACAGCGGAAATGGGCAGGCTGCTGACATGGGAGGGAAATGTCCACCGAATTATGGGCGATTACGACAAGGCCTTGACAAATTTCCAGGAGGCGCTCGTGATATTCGGGAGGGTGGGCAATGCGGGAAGGGATATCTTCATGGTTTACAGCGCCATGGGAGGCCTCCATTGGTCGAAAGGCGACTATGCGCAAGCCCTAAACGCATACGAGAAGGGCCTCGAAGTCCTGAGGCCAAGCGACGATCAGGCGAATCGCGCCGTTGCGTTGAACAATGTCGGACTGGCGCACAGGAATCTGGGCAACATCGGCAAGGCGCTAGAATTCTACGAGATGAGCCTTGAGATCAAGGAAACGATCGGCGATCAAGCATCGACTGCGAATACCCTGATAAACATCGGCAGTCTGTGCAGCTTCAAGGGTGAACATGATAGAGCAATGGAAATTTATTGTAAGTGCGCTAAGATATGCGAAAAGATAGGTTACCAGAGCGGACTTGCGAACGCTTACAACGGGATTGGAAACGCTTATCTCGAAATGGGGGATATGGAACAGGCATTGAAATTCAATGAAAAAAGTTTCCGGCTGATGTCCATTATAGGAGATATGTTCAGTGTTGCTCAGATATCTAACGACATTGGAAACATCATGCAGGAAAAGGGTGAATCGGTCGAGGCGAAAAATTGGCGAAGTAAGAGTGAGGACATTTCGAAGAAGCTTGGTGTGAAAAGCGTTCTGGCGGACGCACTTCTCGGGCGAGCCGAAATGGCATTGCATGACGAGCGCGCTCCCGACCTTGCGTCGAGCCTGTGCCTCGAAGTGGAAAAGATATCCGTCGATCAGGGGATGAGGGACCGTCTGGCAAGATGCAGGCGGGTTCAAGGGGCCCTATCGGCGAGTAAGCGGGAATGGGCGATTTCCCGTCGATTGTTCGACGAATCCTTGCGGCTCTACGGAGAAGTGGGGGCCGGGACGGAGGCCGCAAAGACTCATTATGCGATGGCCATCATGTTATCGGAGAAGGGAGATGCCACCGAGGCGCAGCGCCATTTGAAAATGGCTTTTGAGACTTTCGAAAAAGCGGAGATGAAGCTCTGGGCTGAGAGGAGCGCCAAAGCCCTCGGAGGCCCGATATGACGGATGACAGTCAATCCACAATAAAGAAAAAGGAGGTGAAACATGAAGATAGGAATAGTGGTGAGCGAATTTAATTACGACATCACCCAGATGATGCTCGAGCGCGCGAAGGCGCACGCCGAGTTCCTGGGCGCGGGCGTGGCCGAGGTGATGCACGTGCCCGGGGTGTACGACATGCCGCTGGCCGTGAAGCGGATGCTGGCGAGGAAGGACATAGACGGTGTCGTCACGCTCGGCGCGGTCGTCGAAGGGGAGACCGGCCACGACCAGCTCGTCATCGGGCAGGCTGCGCGGAAGCTGACGGACCTCTCCGTCGAGTACGACAAGCCCGTCGGCCTCGGGATAACGGGGCCGAAGATGTCGAGGCTCCAGGCCGAGGACCGCATAGAGAACGCCAAGGCCGCGGTCGAGGCGGTGGTCAAGATGCACAAGAGGCTCGGCAAGAAGTAGCGCCGCCGGTTCCACGCACAGATAGCTATTTCAGCCGACATGCAGATTACCCTTTGCCGGCAGAGGGCTGGGGGCGAGCGGCATGGAGCATCCGGGACCAGAAATCGTCGGGCGGGAAAGCGAGCTTGCCACGCTCAGTGGGCGTCTCGACCAGGCGCTCTCCGGCAGAGGCAGCACGCTCATAGTGACCGGCGAGGCCGGGCTGGGCAAGACGAGGCTGATGGAGGAGCTGCGCCGTTCGGCGGGGGAATCGGGCTTCAGGGTCCTCACGGGCGCTGCTGCCGCTGAAGCACCGAACCCGTTCCATCTTTTCCAGAGGGCGCTCGAAGGCATCACAGACCGCCCGATATTCCAGGAGCGGGAGCACAAGACATTCTCTACGGTCTTCGCGGTCGACAAGTCGGGAGCCCTTGTGGCAAGGGCATCCCCCAAAGGGTCCGGCGGGCTGGACGCTGGGGCGTTCACCGGGACATTGTCAGCGGTCCAGAATTTCGCCAAGGACGCTTTCGAGGCGGGGGAGGGCAAGGGCGCGGGCCTGGGGCGCCTCGAATACGGCGACCTCAAGATAATCATCGAGCACGGCCGCGGTATCTTCATCGCCGCCGTCTTCGAAGGGGCGGAGCACCCCGACATGAGGACCGCCGTCAAGGGCGCGCTCAAGGACGCCGAGGGCGGGGACGCGCAGGCCGCCGTCGCACGGCTCGGAGGGACTGGCTTCCTCGTGCGCAGGGAGCTCGAGGGTGTGAAACTCGAGAGCGAGCGCATCAAGATTGCGGATTCGATAGCCGTCTCCCTTGCAAAGGTGTCCCGCGAGCGCCCGCTACTCCTGGTCATGGAGGACCTGCACTGGGCCGACGAGTCTTCTCTTTTCGTTTTGGGGTACCTATCGAGGAGCGTCAGAAGTGAGCGCATCCTCCTCGTCGGTACAGCAAGGCCGGGGGAGGGCGCGGCGTTCGAGAAGTCGTTCACTGCCATGAGGGGCGAGGGAGCCGCATCGGAGCTCCCTCTCGCCAGGCTCGGCGCGGGCTCGGTCGAGTCGCTGGTTGACCAGGCGTTCCATCCGCACGCGATACCGAAGGCGTTCATCGACCGCCTCGCGGGACAGTGCGAGGGGAATCCATTCTTCGTGACGGAGCTCCTGAGGCAGATAAGGGACGACGGGGGCATATCACTGAAGGGCGGGAGGAACGTCCTCGTGCGCGAGGACTACGCGATACCTTCCAAGGTGGACGACATCGTGCAGAGGAGGCTCGAGGCCCTCGACGCCGACGCCATGACACTGGCCGAGTACGCGTCCTGCATCGGGAGGGAGTTCGAGCGCGGCGCCGCCCTCTCGATGCCATCTCTCGGCGAGCCAGAAGCGGCCCTGGAAAAATTGCGCTCCTCGGGCATTATCGTCGCCAGGAACGGGGGCGCGGAGTTCACCCACGCCCTCTTCCAGGACGCCGTGTACAGAAGCATCTCTCCTAAGTGGAAGGCCTCCCACCACCGGAGCATCGGCGAGCACTACGAGCGCGCGCACCGGGGGCGCCTGGGCGACGTCGCATACGAGCTGGCCAGGCACTTCTCCGGCGCCGGCGAGCCCGCGAAGGCTTTCGAGTACTCGGTCCTCGCGGGGGAGAAGGCCGAGGGCGCGTTCGCGGCGGAGCAGGCGATTCGCTTCTACGAGCAGGCACTGTCCCTCCTGCCGAAGGTCTTCACCGACGCCGAAGCGCGCGCGAGGGAGCTGCGCATATCCGGGCAGCTCGGGGACGTGGCGCTCCTGAGCGGCAACTACGATCGGGCGCGCGACGCCTTCGCCCGCGTCATCGCTCTATCGGACGATGACGAGACGAAGGCCAAGATGCACAGGAAGCGCACGATTGCCTACGAGAAGCAGGGCGACTTCGACGGCGCGCAGGTCGAGGTGGCGCGCGGCATCTCGCTGGTCGGCGATGCAAGCCTAGAGAGGTGGCGCCTCGAGGCGCAGCTGGCATTCGTCATGCTCAGGAAGACCAACTACGAGGAGGTCGTGTCGCACGGCGAGAGAGCCGTGGAAATGCTTTCGAAAATGAAGGGCGGGGAATCGGGCCTGGGCGTGGCCTACAACGCGCTCGGCAGCTGCAGCCAGCACAGGTGCCAGTTCGACAGGGCCCTCGAGTACTACAGGAACGGGATTGAGGTGCGGAAGGCGACAGGCGACGAGGCCGGCCTGGCCGCTCTCTACAACAACGTCGGGAACCTGCACTCGGACAAGGGGGAATGGGGGCCCGCGCTGGAGTACTTCCAGAAGAGCATCGCCACATTCGAGAGGATTGGCGATCCGCTGTCGGTGGCGATGGTTAGCAACAACACCGGCTCGTTCTTCTTCGCAAGGGGCGACCTGAAGACGTCGCTGGAATACTACCAGAAGGCCATGTCCCTGCTCGAGCGCATCGGAAACCAGTGGGGCCTCTCCATGATTTACGGGAATATAGTTCATATCTACTCGAAGACCGGGGAGTTCGACAAGTGCAGGGAGTACAACGAGAAGGCCCTGGCGATCCGCCTGAGGCTCGGCGACGCGCACGGGCAGGTCATGTCTTACGTTTCGATGGGGGAGATGGAGAAGAAATTGAACGAGCACCAGGAGGCCGAGAGGCTCTTCATCAAGGCCATCGAGCTATCCAAATCGGTTGGAATAGGGGATTACCTCCCGACGGCATACTGCAACCTGGCGGACACATACATAGACTTGGGGCGCCTTGACGAGGCCGAGGGCATGTGCAGGGAGGGGGAGATATTGGCCAAGGAGGCGGGCATGAAGGCCGAGCAGATAAACGTCGTCTCCATCCGGGCGCGCGCCCATGCCGCCCGGGGCGACTACGACCAGGCCGAGGTCGGGTTCGGGGAGGCCGAGCGGCTGTTCGGCGAGATGCAGCTCGACCTCGACGCAGCGCAGAACCATTACGAATGGGCCGTCATGCTCGCCAGGAAGGGGGAGCGCGAGAGGGCTCGCGGGATGCTGCAGAAGGTTCTGGAGATGTCCGAGAAGAACGGATGGAAGTTTTACGCCGATAAGAGCAGGAAAGCCCTTATGGAAATATCGTAGCCGAAAATCACATTTTCGCAATAGAGCATTCTCAGATCAGCTTCCCCCACGAGTGCTCGAAGTTCGAGGCCGTGAACCCCAGGTCTTTCTTCTCTACAGCAATCGAACCGTCCAATGTGCGGAAGGAGAACTCCTCGACAGTCGCCGGGAACTCGTTGTAGTAGAGTATCGAGCTCATGAGATATCGCCTCGGCTGCTGGAAGCGCCAGAACGCCCTCGAGTACGCCCTGAGCCTGAGGTGGAACTCCTTCTCCCTGTCCTTTCCATATATGTCGAAGACCGGCAGGTCCCCGTCGAGCCTGTGGCGTATCTTCACCGAGCGCTTCCTGAAGGTGAACTCGCGGCCCGAGCCCTTGTGGTAGAAATGGATGGACCTCGAGAACGGGACGTCGCCCCAGTCCAGCCCGGATCGTATCCTCTCCTTCGTCCTGAACGTCTGCGGCCCGATGAACGGCTGGAAGTAGTCGATGAAGCTCCCGTCCTCGCAGTGGACCAGCCCCCAGTACCACGTCGGAGCTGGGGCGTTGACGGTCACCCGCTGGAGGTACGCCGTCCCTTCGACGGGCTTTCCATCGACGCTCCCGGTCATTTTCATCCCATAGATCTTCATGATGTTGTACGAGTACTTCTTCGTGTACGAGTTCTCGTTGAAGCGGTGCTTCTGCAGGTAGTCGTTCCATGGCGTCATCTCGAAGTGGAAATCGTTGGCCCTGTCCTTGACGTTCACCGTGTACTTCTGCGGCCCGCCGAAGAACCTGTAGTCGGCGCCGGGCAGGATCGGCTTCAGCTCCCCTCTCTCGCCGTCGTGGCTCACCTCGAAGTCCGTCTCCTCGAGCACGCAGGGGTCGTGCATGGCCTTGCCGTCGAACCACCAGGCCGCGGTCATGCCGTTGAACTTCAGCCTGCCCTCCTCCTCCGTCGGGAGCTTCTTGACCGCCCATTTCTTGTCCATCACCTTGATGTCGTTCGTGTACTTCGTGGACCAGAGTATCATCAACTGTTTAGTGCGCCCGGGGCGCTCCGGGTCCCTGATGAAGAATATCCACCACCACCACCACCACGTCAGGTTGGGTATCATGTCGTCCGTCTTGAGGACCCACATGTTCTCGTAGGGCTTCCTGGCCGGCGGGGCATCCGTCATCGCGCCTGGGACAGGGACGGGGTTAAAAAAGGTTTGGTGAAGCGCCTTTTATCGGCTCCGCTGCAGGTGCCTGAGCTTCCCGCCCCTGAGGTTGGAGGGCTTGTCCGCATCGCCCTTGTGGATGGGGCACGGCCTGCCCATCCTGCATATCCGGCACTTCTCCTTCTTCGTCGGGGGGCATGCGCCGACCATGTGGCCGTACTTCCTGCGCGGCATCGGACGTGGATTGCGCCGGCGTTCAAAAGCTTGACGCTGACTGGAGCGCATCGCAGAAGCTCGGGGCGGCTAATCCATTGTCCGCGGCCTTACCCCGTGTCGTCAGGCTGTCTCTCTTGTCATCTCAAGGCGGGCAGTAGACGCCCGCTTCCGGATCGTCTACGACCACAGTTCCGCCCATGGCGATGACGAGATGGGTCTGGTCCAGGCCCCAGCCACGCCCCTCGAACTCGTACACGCCTACTAGCGTCACATTCGCGCCCGGCGCTATGGTCGCGAGAGGCCACTCCGAGGTCGAGAACCCGTCCATCGCATCCCCTTTGTGCAATTGGAGCATTCCATACCGGTCCCATATGGTCACATTGTCATGCCTCTCCTGGATTGCCCTGACCACGAGGTTCTTATGCGCGGCCGCGTCCATGTTCCTTATGTGTATGGCGAACCGCACCGGAGTGGAACGATTGTATAGGTTGTATGTGCCGTAGTCCGATTCGGGGAGCCTATATGTGGCGTTATACGGCACGCCATGGTGCATGCTCGGATAGGCGCCGGACGTGAAAAACCATATCCCAGTGCCGTTGACGATCGTCTGGTCCGCTGGATCCAGGTACTCGATGCTGTAGGCGATGTTCGGCGTCCCGGAGACTGTTACTCTGCAGTAATCCGAGCCCACGGCCCCCTCGTTGTCCGTTACCGCCAATGTAACTCCGTAAGTGCCGGCCTGCTGGTAGGCATGGGATGTTTTGACGCCGTTGCCTGTGGCGGAGTCGCCGAAATACCATTCGTACCTGACGATATTCCCACCGATGTCAAGCGAAGACGAACCGTCAAAGAGCACGACCTCGCCCGAGCAGACGGTTTGGTCTGGTCCAGCCTCGGCAGCCGGTGCCTTGTTGTTGACCGCCACAATGCAAGTGTCCGTGCCAGTGGCTAGGTCGTCGTCGGTGACTGTTAATGTGACGGTGTAAGTGCCGCTCTTCCCATAGGCGTGTTCCGGCGCTGGCCCGTCACCCGCGCTCCCGTCCCCGAAGCTCCAGGAATGTTCCACTATGGTCCCGTCGCTGTCGTAGCTGCACGACCCCTTGAGGGTTACCTCCTCCCCGATGTCGGCGGCCAAATCGTCCCAAATCACGACCGAGGCGACATGGACTTCGTCGTCCAGGAATCGGAAATAGAAACCGGACTGCACGAGGTGCCTCTCTGCAAAATATATGTCCAGGGGGTGAACGCCGGTGGAGAGATCGATGCTGCCCGTGTTCTCCTCCAGGGCGTGGACGCCTCCGAGGTCGATGACCAATTCCCCGTCGATGTAGAGCCAGGAGTCGTCGTCCGAGCCCATGAGGAACGAATAGTCGCCATCCGCAGGCACAGATATATTCGCCTGCCAGTGAACGGCGAAATAGTGGGGGTCTCCGGGCAAGCCATCGTCCACGGGGAAGAAGTCGCCGCCGAATTCGAGGTTGGAATCTATCCTCTGGAAGCTGAAGTACCTGTCGTCGTACCAGTCGTGGCCGAACGGGTTGTCCCCGGGAACGACTCCCGTGATGCTCCCCTCCACATCGGGATGGTCTGCGGGGAGGTTGAAGTATGTCCCTCTGTACCCGGTTTCAAGATCGCCGATGACGGCGGTGGGCGGCTGGTTTTCAAGCGAGACCGCTTCCGAGTGCAGCAATGCCGAAGGGCTGGAGTCGAAGACAGTCGCGGTCTTCCGGCCACCATCCACGGAAACCGGGCTCCACATCGAAAGCGACACTGGCAGGAGCATCGATAGGCATAAAACGCCAGCGCACAACTTCAATGCCGCGCATTTCATCTTATCCCTCCTTTTGAGGAACGACGAACTTCTTCCAGAGTCCTACGCATCTTGCGATCATGTCAACGACCTCTATCACAAGATATTGTCATCAGTACTATTTAATGAGAGTTGTACACCGTTTTGTGTAAGATATAAGCATATTGGTATGGGCGTTTGTAAGGGCGAGGGTTACCAATTAGTAAGGTCTCGTTTGTAGCCTATATGAAGTCTCGCTAACGCAACAGAACCCTACCCCGTCGGATGACCGACGGTTACCAATTAGTAAGGTCTCGTTTGTAGCCTATATGAAGTCTCGCTAACGCAACAGAACCCTACCCCGTCGGATGACCGACGGCCTACAAATTAGAATCTACTAATTGGTAGGGAAAAGCTACTCATTAGTAACCCTCTCGCACACACAAAAGCGTTTACCAACGAATTTAAATATCAGACAAAACGGCGTACCAATATCGTTTAATAGTCACGCGGTCAATATCTTCTACAGGATTGGTGATACGATGCGGGGTATTGATGGACGAAAGAAGAGGGTAGGCTTGTGTATTATTGTTACAATCATCGTAGCAATTGTCCTGCTGGCTGGCATAATGCTTAAATTAGAGCCGAACGGTGGCGATTCACAGGCACTCGGGCCGTTTGGTGGAATCATCACGAGCGGTCCCAAAGAGCTGAAAACCTTCCATTCCTTTTCAGAGATGTATACATTCCTTGAAACAAACCGAAACCTCTCGATGGGTTCTTATCATAGTGGCGCGGCATTGACTTTGATGAGCGTATCGTCTTCAAGCGAAGGATCAAGTTACGGGACACAGAATGACCAATATTCTACAACTAATGTCCAGGTGGAGGGTGTGGACGAGGGGGATATACTAAAAAACGACAACGACCATGCGTATCTAGTCTCGACCAGCATGAACTCTTTTTACATCGTCAATGTGTCCTCGGCTGAAAGCGCAAGAGTCGTTAAGGAGTCGTTTTACAACGGCACCATCGATGAACTGTATCTTGCCCATGGCAAGCTGCTCGTCGTTTGGAGTGAGCGCCAGTCAATGTACTATTACGACAGATATTTGCACCCCAATGTAAGCCTCGATGTGTACTTGCTAGAAGACAAGGAGAATCCCATCCTTGAAAGGCGTTACAAGCTGACCGGTGGTTACGAAGCTTCGCGTGTTATCGGGAACTACTTCTATTATATCGGAAAAGATTACGCATATTCCATCAATGAAAGCAATCTTCCAGTTCCACCTGAAGAGATACTCTACGTCGATGAATACGACAATCCGTACACCCTCACCTCATTCACCGCTGTCAATCTAGCAAATACGAACATGGAACCTAATATAAAATCGATTTTACTGGGATATTCCAGCAATATCTATGTTTCTTCTAATAATATATATATTGCCCACCGCACAAGGATGTCTCCAATCGAGAAGGAAGAGGTGTTCATCAATAGAGTGTATTTAGACATCGTGCCGGATGAACTCAGAACGACAATCAGCATTATCATGTGCGGACCCGGCGAGCGCTGGGATAAGGTTCGTGAGGTAGAGACCGCTGTTTCAAGATACTATGTGAACAGAAGCTATTTAGAAACGCAGGCGTTTTACTATCGCTTACAGCAGGAAAGAAACAATTTCAATAACCTGATGGACAACTGGCATACTGGCACGTTAATCTATCGCGTCTCCGTGATTGGCAAGGATGTTGATTACGCCGCACACGGTTTCGTTCGCGGTGACGTCCTCAACAGGTTCTCGATGGACGAATACGAGAACCATTTCAGGATAGCCACAACCTCGGGGCAGTCTTCGAGGAGTGGTACGTCGACGGTTAAAAACAACGTTTACATTCTAAACATGAATCTTGAAGTAATTGGTCAGGTGGAAGGGATCGCCCCCGGCGAAACGATATACTCTGCCCGGTTTGTGGGGAATCGCGGCTACCTGGTTACCTTCAAGAAAATCGACCCGTTCTTCGCAATGGACCTGAGCGACCCGCAGAATCCAAAGGTGCTGGGGGAGCTCAAGATACCTGGCTTCTCGAATTACCTGCATCCATACAGCGACACATCTATCATTGGGCTTGGGAAAGACGCAGCGGACATGGGTGATTTTGCATGGTTCCAGGGCGTCAAACTCTTCCTTTTCAACGTGACAAATGTCGACTCGCCCACGGAGCTGTCTAATATCACAATCGGGGATAGGGGAACCAACTCATTGGCCCTGACGGAACCCCATGCATTTCTGTTGAACAAGGCTGACGGATTGTTAATCATACCAATCGATTTGGCTCTTGTAAATCAGTCCCATTACAACGGTACACCGCCTCCTAACGCTTACGGAGAATACGCAAGCTCAGGCATTTACGTATTCACGATTAATGAAACAACAGGCATCGCACTTAGGGGAAGTGTCACCCATTTCGAGGTCGCTAATAGCTCTTACTCTCACAACACCTACAACAATCCCTATCAGGTCACCAGGGCTTTTTATATCGATGATACTCTTTATTCAGTTTCCGGACAATTAATTAAGGTAAATAAATTAAATAATCTAACATCGGTCAATACAATCTACCTCCCCTAGCTAAACATAAACGAATCCTTGGAGCCCATCTCTACGGCGTAAACCTCGTGCCCGTCCTCGGGAACGCGATGGCGTCCTTGATGTTGTCGAGGCCGCAAATCCAGCCTATGACCCGCTCGACGCCGAGGCCGTAGCCTGAATGCGGCACCGAGCCGTAGAGGCGCAGGTCAATGTAGAACTGGTAGTTCTCGGGGTTCTCGCCGTCGCGCTCCAGGCACTCCCTCAGAGCCTCGATGCTCGTGTCGCGCTCCGAGCCGCCGACTATCTCGACGCCGCCCTCGGGAGCGAGCATGTCGAAGCACTTCGCGACTGGCCCGGACGCCTTCGCCTCCGGGTCGACGGGCTTGTAGAATGCCATGATCGCCTTCGGATAGTGGGTCACCACAACAGGTGTGTCGAAGTGCTTCATGATGGCCTCCTCCTCGTTCGTGCGGAGATCCCTGCCCCACTCCAGCTCGATACCGTCCTTCCTTATCAGCTCCAGCGCCTCAGTGTATGTTATCGTCGGGAAAGGCTTCTTCAGGCACGCATCGAGCCTGGAAACGTCCCTGCCGAGGAGCTCCAGCTCGGGCCTGTTGCTCTCGAGTACTTTCTGGACAATGAACCTGACCTCCTCCTTGGCCACCTCGGTGCACTCGTGCAAGTCCATCCACGCCGCCTCCATCTCGGCCATCCAGAACTCGCACAGGTGCCGCGATGTCTTGGATTTCTCGGCGCGGAAGGTCGGGGCCATGTCGTAAATCTTCTCGAGTGCGAAGATGCCTGCCTCGGCGTAGAGCTGCCACGTCTGCGAGAGGTAGGTCTTCTGGTCGTAGAACTTCACTTCGAAAAGCGTCGAGCCGCCCTCGCACTGGTTCGGCTGGAGTATCGGGGGGTCGAACTCGTAGTAGCCCCGCTCCCTGAAGAACTGGTGGATGGCGCCGACGACGGTGTGCCTTACCTTCATTATTGCCGTCATCTTCCGCGACCTTATCCACAGGTGCCTGTTCTCCCTGAGCCACTCCTCGCTCTGGTCCTTCGTGATTGGGAAGGGCTGCGCGAAGCCGACGACCTTGAATTCGGTAGCCTGGATCTCCCAGCCACCCGGTGCCCGTTTATCCTTGTGCGCTTTGCCTTTGACTATGACGGACGATTCGACTAATGCCTTGACCGAGTCGTCGAACTGCGCGTCAGGCAGGTTCCCCTTCTTGACAGTGACCTGCAGCACGCCGGTGCTGTCCCTGAGAATGGGGAAGGCGATGCCCCCGCTGCTGCGCGTGCGCCAGACCCAGCCCCGGGTCTCGACCTCGTCGCCCTCCGGCACCTCGCCAGCGACGACCTTGGATATCGGAATCACGAGGGGCTGATGACCGAGGTGGTTTAAAAAGGATTTCTAAAGGATAAAAAATGAGTGAGGTAGGCCCTCACTCGGCCTTGTCCTGTAGCTGGCACACGCTCGTGACCGCGCGCTCGCCGCTAATGACCTCCTGGGTCTTAGCGAGGTTGACGATGAGGTTCACGTATTCCTTGCCGTCCTTGCTCGCATAGCGCTGCGCGCCCTGAAAAGCCTCGGACGATATGCTGAGCTTCAACGCTCCGCCCCCGTTGCTCTTGCGCATGTACCCTACTAGGGTAGACTTCTGCATTCCTTTTCACCTCCGTTTGTTTCTTTGGCCGCCGGCCACGGAAGCACGGCGACAATGGTGGACAAGCAAGCGAAGGATATAAGCCTCGGCCGGGGGGAGGGGCGAAAGAAGCTCGCGCACGCGCGCACGGTGGCCAGCAGGCAATTCGTTCCGAAACTGCTTGAAAATCAATCCAAGGTTGTTGCTTGAAGGGTGGAAGAGGCTACAGGCTTTCCACCCGCTCGACTATCTCCTGGGCGCTCAGCTCTGTGGTTACGAGGGGGATTTTCTCCAGCGTGGCTAGCCTGATGGCGAGGTCGTCGACCTTGTCGGGCTGGACGTAGATGACCATCGCCGGCTTGAGCGGGTGTGCGCGGATGGCTATCATAGGGCTGCGGCCGAAGTGCACGCCCGTGAACATCAGCGCGCGCTCGCTGCTCCAGCTGAAGACCTTCAGGTAATCGGAGGCGTTGAGCGACATGATTGCCTTGATGCTGTCGATGAGCGTGTAGCCGTATATCGTGCGCATGAGGCTGACCTCCGGCGTTGCACACTTGCCGTCGATGGCCTTCATCAGCGCCGTGGCCTGCACGCCCGTGAGAAAGTCCTTCATCGCCAGCACGGCCTCGCTCCGTTCCTCGAACTCGTACTGGCGCGCGACGTTGCCGCCGGTGGAAGCGTCCATCTCGATGAAGGCGCCAACTATCTTCTTCACCGTGGAAACGCCCGGCGAGCGGCGCCGGCCCGACTCGTAGTCGCTGATGACCGAGGGCGAGACATCGAGGTGCTTCGCAAGGTCCTGCTGGGATATCTGGAAGATCTCGCGCCACTTGCGGATGGTACTCCCTGGGAAATCGGAGAGGGCAATCTCCCCCGCCATCTTCTCCTTCAGCCTGTGGCTCATCGGAAAGCAATGAGGGCCGGGCTATAAAAAGCTGACGCGAAGCGGCACGTATATGAACCCCCAAGTATTACGGCGCAATCCCGATGGGTCCATGGGCTAGCTTGGTCTATACTTGGGCGTTCGGGACGCTCAGACCCCGGTTCAAATCCGGGTGGACCCATTTTGGATTTTTACCTTTCCTTCTGGCGCGGGGAGTATCGGGACAATCCCCTTGCGCATCGCCTCGGTGAAGCGCAGCCGATACCGCTCCTGTGCGTTCCCGCTTTCCAATCTGGCGTAATACTTCTCTGTGGTCTCTGTTGTAGAGTGCCCAAGGAAGACCTTGACTTCCTCGACCGTCGAACCGTAGACGTTGATAGCTATGTTGGCGTAGGTTGACCGCAGGTCCTTCCATTTGAACTGGACTCCGGCGTGCCTGCATATGCGCTGCCTGAGCTTTGTCCAGAGCCCCTGGGACCAGCAATCGACCTTTCCCGACGGGTAGATGTGAGGTATCAGCTTCTTGCACGTTGCCTGGTTCTCTTGAAGGTAGGTTTCGCGCTCTTTCAGGTACGCTGTCAGTGCTTCATGATAGAGGTCTGGAATCCAAATCGTTCGCTTGTCGCCATAGGTGTTCACACCTTTGGGGCAGCTCACGAAGATTGTGGAAGTTTCCATGTTCAGGTCTTCGATGTTCGAAACCCTCAACTCAGTAGGCCGCATGCCCGTCTGTAGATAGACCAGCGTAGCGAACCGCGCGACACAGCCCCACCAGCCAGTCATTTTATTGGAAGCTTCTACAAGCTGGCCGATCTCATCGAAGGACAGATGCTTGATAGGTTTGTTGATCTCCTTTGGCCAGACATTCCTATGAATCATGCGAAGCTGGTTCACGTTGTAATTTTTATTGTATTTGAGGTAGTAGTCAAGGATTTGCAGGTACTTGCCTTGGGTGGATGGCTGTATGTTCTTCTCGCGCATTAGGCGGATAAGGCCGAATATCTCGGCCTTGTCGATGGCTTCCGGGTTTGTATGGATAGTAGGGTCCTTCTCTTTCAGCTCTTCGAGGAGGCATCCGATCCGTTTCAGCTTGCGCTCCCTTTCCTTGTATGTGCTGTTGGCGTTACCGCCTAGGTTCTCTGCCAGATATTTCCCGATGCCGTCAAAGAACGGGTAGTTCACCCAGCGCTCCCCCGACAGGAGCAGTTCTTTACCGGCCTGACCGTTAGTTGTTTCCCGCCGAGGCGCGGGAATATCCTGACGACCATTGGCACTAGAAATGCATTCTGCCATATTAACTATCGCCGCAGATGTAGTAATTATATCGTCGCTCATGGGACCTCCTTGACGGTCAATCTCTTCGCAGAGGCGACAACGGCCTGCTGCTGCGGCTCGAGCTGCGATATCACATCCGAGATGCCCAGGAGCGT
>JACRNV010000007.1 GCA_016214785.1 Methanobacteriota archaeon | reverse complement strand
ACTACATCGAGAGTTCGCAATCGAGGCACCACACCGAGAGCCGCAGACCGCTATTGACATCGCCAGCGACGGAAGAATCAGCTTCGGGGACGCCTCAAAGGTCTCTGAACGACTTCGCCAACTAACCTTTGAGGATACCCCACCATTTATGGTGGGGAGCACTCATTCTCCCTGTGAAAAATGCATACCTGTTTATTAAAAAGTATTATAGTGATTCCGCTGTAGTAAAGGGGGATTATAAAATGCAAGAGAAAACACTCAAGCCTGACATTAACGAGTATGATACTCGGCGATTTATCATACAAATGAAAAGGATTTGGATGAAATGGATGGTTACATTCGATTTTATATCTATTGATGATAATAATACCCTGATAAAAATTACAGCATCATTTCCGCCTGTGACAATATTATTACCATATTGGCCAACAGTATATGGGATATCGGAAGCCGTTTTTCAAGATGTAGAATCTCAATGCAGAACTCAGGAAGCGCTCTATCGTAAAAATCTAGTCGGATAACGACCTAACAAGTATCCGAAGGTTCAGCTGACTGTTGACTTCCCTTTCGTCAGCCTCAGCGCCATCGCCTCTCTCACAAGCTTCGCCGCCAGCGACGAGGTGTTGCCGTTGTCGTAGGCCGGGCAGACCTCCACGACGTCCATGGCCGTGAGGGCCGGCGCGAACCTGTCCACCACGTACTTTGCGTCCCATGACGTTATGCCCCACGGCTCCGGAGTACCCGTGCCTGGCGCGTAAGCCGGGTCGACGGCGTCTATGTCTATCGATAGGTAGAGCGGGCCGTTGCCCAGGTGCTTGGCCGCCTTGTCGCAGGCAGTCTCGATGCCGTGCTCGCGCACTGCCGTCGCGGGGGAGAACTTCAGGCCCATGCGCTTCGCGTCCTCGTACTCCTCCTTGCAGCCCGAGCGTATGCCGATCTGGTAGATGTGCTCTGTTCCGACCATGTCCGCTATCCTCCGGGCCGCGCAGGCGTGGCTGTGCCTCTCTCCCTCGTACTCGTCCCTGAAGTCGAGGTGCGCGTCCAGTATCAGGACGTTGATCTTGCCAAATGCCTTGATCAAGGGCTCGCTGACCGAGTGCTCGCCGCCTAGCCCGACCAGGAAGCGCCCGCCGGCGGAGAGCCGCCGGGCCTCAGCCTCCGTCCTTGCGAGCATCGTCCCGACATCGGACAGGCCGTCCAAGTCGAGCGCGTCGTGTATCCTCAGCTCCGCAAGGTCTATGCCATGCTCGAGCTGGAAAATCTCGAAGTTGTAGGACTCCTCCCTGATGTCCTCTGGCGCCTTCGCGGTGCCTTTGCGGAAAGAAACAGTTTGCTGGAACGGTATGCCGAAAATGACGGCCCTGGCCTCCTCGAGCGAGGCGCCGGCGTCCGCGAACCTCTGCATCTTGCTCAGGCCCTCGTGATCTTATTCCTGTCCATGGCCACCATGTAGAGTATGTCCTTCCCCGGCTGGAGCGCGTCCTTGAGCTCGGGGTCTATCGGGACCGTGAACACCTCGTACGTCTCGGCGTCCATGAGCTGGACCTCCTCGCCGATGAGGGCGAGGATCTGCGCCGAGCGCTTGTCAATCATCGGGACCTTGACCTTGTGGGTCACGGGGTGGACGATGCTGCGCTTCTGGCCGTCGAAGAGGCCGACCACGTCGAGCCGCGCCTTCGCTTCCCCGTGCTTCCCTGGCTTCGACGTCGTGATGCTGAGGATCTTGCACGGCTCCTCGTCGACTATGACGTACCTGCCCTCCTTGAGCTCCCTGACTTCCGCCTGCTCCCAGGACATTATTCCACTCTCGGCCGTGGAATATGCTGCCAGTATAAAAGCGTGCTACATACGTTGAAGGAATCCACGGGGGTGTCTGAAAAGGCTCGGATTCCCCGGGGGCGAGCCGCCAACGCTTATATACGTATCCGCCGATGCGCCCTCAATGCCCGGAAAGATGCGATGCCCAGTCTGCGGCACGCAGAACGAGGAGGAGGCGACCTCCTGCGTTAAGTGCAGGACGTCCCTCTCGAAGAAGGGGAAGCGGATCGAGGTCTCGGCGCCAAAAGAAGAGAAGGTCGCGGAGAAGCTTAACATCGACATCGGCGACCCCGCCACGCTCAGGGTCCTGGAAGAGCTCATGATGATACCGGGGATGACGAGGGCGGGCGCGGTCGTACTTTACAAGAACGGGGTGCGCGGAGTGGAGGACTTCGTCTCGAAGGCCATGTCCGGCGACCGCAAGGCCGGCTCCATGGGGCGCGTCATAGCAAACAAGATAATTCTCTCTCAGGTCAAGAAGGGCGGGAAGCGCGAGAGGCTCGTCAAGTGCCCGTCCTGCAATTCCCCCGTGAAGGCCTCCCTGAAAAAGTGCGGCGTCTGCGGCGCGGAGGTGGACGTCGACATCGCCGCGGTGGACCTGGCGAAGGCGGGCGAGAGGCTCTCCGAGGCCGTGAAGGAGACGCTGGGCGACTTCTCCGCGGACCAGGACTTCGCCTCCCTGCCCGACGACATGAAGGCGCAGATCATATCGGCCCTGTCCTCCGACGAGGAAATCAGCGAGGCGGAGGCCAAGCGGCTCGCGGAGACGGTGCTCAACCTGCCGGAGGAGTTCTCCGGGCTTGTCGACGACATCACCGGCATGGGCCTCGATACCCCGGACGCCCCCAAGGCCGCGAAGAGGGACCAGCAGAAGGAGAAGCGCACGAAGATAATCATGGCCAGGCTCGGGAAGTGGCGGTCGATGGGATACGACGTGAGCGAGCTCGAGCCGCTCGCCCAGGGGGACTTCGAGGTCTTCAAGACGAAGGCCAAGGAGATACTCGCCAAGCAGAAGCCCAAGGTCCCATCCGATGCGCCGTCCGACCCAACCAAAGCCCCGGCAGAGCCGAGGCCGTTCGCGCCCAGGCCGGGGCAGGCCAGCGCGGGCGAGGAGATGCGCGCGCGCTTCAGGCAGCAGATAGGGGTGTGGAAGGAAAAAGGCTTTAACGTCGAAGGCCTTGAGGAGGCCCTTGACAGGGACGTGGAGGAGTTCAAGCGCCTGAGCGTGGCGATGCTCAAGGCGTCGAAGGAGAAGAGGTGAGGCGATGAAGGAGAAGATAAAGACCTACATAGAGGGGCTCGACGAGCAGATGACCGGGGGAATACCGAAGGGGCACGTGGTGCTGCTGTCCGGGATGCCGGGCACGATGAAGTCGTCCATCGCGTACAACATCCTGTTCAACAACGCGAGGGAGCGCGGCATTAAAGGGCTCTACATATCGCTGGAGCAGGGCCGGGACAGCCTCCTGGACCAGATGTTCGGGCTGGGCATGGACCACAACGAGGTCGAGGAGGGCGTGAACGTCGTCGACATGGGCTACCTCAGGATGCACATGCCGCACTCGGGCGAGTCGCAGGACTGGATGAAGATATTCCGCATGTACGTCGAGAACCTGAAGGCGAGCATGAAGTACGAGATCCTCATCGTCGACTCGCTGCCGGTACTGGAGATGCTCTCCGCGATGGAGAGCAGGCGCACCGACCTATTCGAACTATTTGGCTGGCTGAAGGAGATGGAGATAACGACCTTCATAATAGCAGAAGCGGCCACGGACATCAACATCGTCCACGAGGAGGACTTCCTGGCGGACGGCATAATCAAGCTCATAAAGGAGCGCATGGGCACGGACGTCCAGCGCCAGATAATGGTCGACAAGATGAGGGGGGTCAAGCACTCGACGGGCCTGTACACCCTCATGCACGACGGGGAGAACTTCAGGATAACGAAGGTCATAGGGGACTGATAATCCCTTTAATAAATCAAACTTCGATAAAATGACAATCGAAATTGATAAGCGCGTTTACAAACGAGGCGACTCCCAATTAGACTACAGGACTGCACTATATCGCCTGTACGAAAAAACTGACAGGATTTTATCATCACGTGAGATGAGGATGCGAATTTTAAAGAGGTGAAATCTTAGGGTGTTGTAACCATAGGAATCACGATTCTCAGACGCCCTGCCAGTCTCATGCCAATTATTCGCACACATCCACCAACGTTCTTATATACCATTGTCATTTCAGCCATGCAATCAAAAGATGGGTGAAAACATGTTCCTAGACGGTGCGTCGGACTTCGAGAAGTATGGGCTCTGGGTGACTTTTGTCGTGGCTCTTGCCGGGCTGGCATATGCCTGGTACCTGAGGAGCTTCGTGCTGAAGCAGGACGAGGGCACGGACAAGATGAAGCAGATAGCCGCCGCAATCCAGAAGGGCGCGGAGGCATACCTGCGCAGGCAACTGCGTACCGTGATATGGATAATCGCGATCCTGGCATTAGTGCTCTTCGCCACAGCATACATGGGCAAGCCCGTAGGTTGGGAGACCCAGCAGTCCTTCATATCGGGCTATGCGATAAATGGAAACCTAGTGCCGCTCGATGAGACTCTGATATCCCAGAATATAACGGCCGCCTATGGCGCTGGAACTCAGCACTGGATGAGCAGCGCCAATCACACGCTCTACATCAATTACACGACTGCGACGGGTATTAATCGCCTTACAATCATTCCGACCTTCGATACTGCTAAGGCCGATACGGAGTGGATCTACGTGTCCTTCGGCAGGATGGTCGCGTTCCTGATGGGGGCGGGCTTCTCGGCGACGGTGGGCTACTTCGGAATGAAGATGGCCGTGCGTGCGAACGTGCGCGTGGCCCAGGCGTCGAGGAAGAGCCTCAACGAGGCAGTCACGATAGGCTACCGGACGGGGGCGATAGTCGGCATGCTGACCGACGGGCTGGGCCTGCTGGGCGGCGTCCTGATATTCATGGTCTACGACGTGAGCGCCCCCGAGGTCCTTTTGGGATTCGGGTTCGGCGGAACCCTGCTCGCACTCTTCATGAGGGTCGGCGGCGGCATCTACACCAAGGCCGCAGACGTCGGCGCCGACCTTGTGGGCAAGGTGGAGAAGAACATCCCCGAGGACGACCCGCGCAACGCCGCGGTCATAGCGGACAACGTCGGCGACAACGTCGGGGACTGCGCGGGGATGGCCGCAGACATCTTCGAGTCGTACGAGGTCACGATGGTCTCCGCGATGATCCTCGGCCTCGCGGCCTTCGAGGGCAACCGCGCCTTCCAGTACATCGCCGTCGTCTACCCGCTGCTCATCAGGGCCATCGGGGTCGTCAGCTCCATCGTCGGGACGTACATCGTCCGGACAAGGGGCGAGGGGGAGGACGTGATGAAGGCCATACACAGGGGCTACTACATCTCGGCCATCATCTCGATAGTGGGCTTCTGGGCGCTGGCGGGGGCATGGGTCCTCCCGGCCATGTCCGGCAGCGACATCGAGTGGCTGGGGCTCAAGTTCGCGTGTGCGACGATGGCCGGCATAGTCATGGCCATCATCATCAACAACCTCACCGACTACTTCACCTCGACCCACCAGAAGCCCGTGAAGGAGATTGTCGAATCGACCAACACAGGCTCGGCGACGACCATCCTCCAGGGCCTCTCTGCCGGGATGGAGAGTAGCGTCTGGTCACTCTTCGTCATAGTCGGCGCGATAATCGCCTCGGCCATCATATTCCCAATCAGCGAGCCCTTCCTGGTGGCGTACGGGGTGGCGCTCTGCGGCATCGGCATGCTCACTTTAACGGGCAATACCATTTCCATGGATACCTTCGGGCCCATTGCCGACAACGCCAACGGAATCGGGGAGATGGCCGGGCTCGAGCCGGACGCCAGGCAGCGCATGGCGGACATGGACGCCGTCGGCAACACCACGAAGGCAATCACCAAAGGCATCGCCATAGGCTCCGCCGTCGTCGCGGCCACCTGCCTGTTCATGGACTTCGTCGTGAGGGCCGGCCAGGCAGGGAGCACCATCCTGGGCGCGGGCGTGGACCCGCTGACAGGGATGCTCTCTCATGGCATCAGCATCAGCTCGCCAATTCTCTTTGCGGCGCTGCTCATCGGCGGCGCGATACCGTTCCTGTTCAGCGCGATGTGCATAAGGGCGGTCGGGCGCGCGGCGCAGCTCATCGTCGTCGAGGTGCGCAGGCAGTTCCGCGAGATAAAGGGCCTCTGGGAGGGGACGGCGCAGCCGGACTACGAGAAGCCCGTCGACATCTGCACCAGGGCGGCGCAGAAGGAGCTCGTCGGCCTGGGCCTGCTCGCGGTCCTCTCGCCGGTAATCGTCGGGCTGATATTCAACGAGGTCGCGCTCGGCGCGTTCCTCGGTGGCGCCATCCTCTCGGCGCAGCTCATGGCGGTCTTCATGGCCAACGCGGGCGGCGCCTGGGACAACGCGAAGAAGAGCGTCGAGGACGAGCCCAGGGACCCGGAGCGCAACAAGGGCAAGGGCTCGGAGCGCCACAAGGCCTCGGTCGTGGGCGACACGGTCGGCGACCCGCTCAAGGACACGGCAGGGCCGGCGCTCAACCCAATGGTCAAGGTCATCAACCTCATCGCCGTGCTCATAGTCCCTGTGGTCGTGGGCTACAACCTCAGCACGGGGACGAAGCTGAGCTGGACGTCGGACGGCATGCTCCCGATAGCCGCAGTCATCGGCGGCGTGGCGGCCATGGTCGGCCTACTGACCTACGCGATATGGGTCAGCAAGAAGAAGTAGGCCTCCCGATAAAAAGATAAATAGGAGTACCCTATCACGTAGCCCGCAATGGAGTGAGCGCATGTACCTGATGACCGAGCGAGAGGACGTTATCCGCATACCGCCCGAGAAGCTGGGCGAGGAGTTCGAGGACACGCTGGCAGCCCTTACCCAGCAGACGATGGAAGGGCGGGTCGTGGGCGACGGCATGGTTGTGCTGACGACCAACGTCGAGCCGGTCGGCACCGGCCGCATCGTGCACGGCGACGGCGCCGTCTACCAGAACGTCCGCTACAACGCGCTGGTTTTCAAGATAGAGAACCTCGAGATAGTCGAGGGCTCAGTGTGCGAGGTCCTCAAGTTCGGCGCGTTCGTGCGCTTCGGCCCGCTGGACGGCCTCCTGCACATCAGCCAGGTCATGGACGACCACATCGACATAGACGAGGGAAGCCAGCGCCTCATAGGCAAGGAGACGAAGCGCGACGTCAAGATCGAGTACAAGGTACGTTCCAGGATTGTTTCCGTGAGCATGAACGAGCGCAGCCCGCGCGACAGCAAGATCGGCCTCACGATGCGCCAGCCGGGCCTGGGCAGGCTCGAATGGCTCGACGACGCGCGCAAGAGGAAGGAGCCCGGCGCGAAGAAGGAAAAGGCCGAGAAGAAGGACAAGCCCGCGAAGGAGGGGAAGAAATGAGCGACCTCAGGGCGTGCAAGGGGTGCAGCTTCCTGACCATGGAGAACAACTGCCCGAAGTGCGGCTCCGCGACCTCCCGGGAGTGGCAGGGCTACGTCGTCGTCGTCGACGCAGCCAAGTCGGACATCGCGAAGAGGCTGGGCATCTCGACGAACGGCAAGTACGCGCTCAAGGTGCGATGAGCGGGATGCGCAGGCTCGGGGAAAGGGAGCTGAGGCTCCCGGCCGGACTGCGCGGCGAGATGCGCTCGGTCGTCGGCGAGATAGCGGCCGGCGCGCGGCTTTTACTGCTGGCGAAGAGTTCAAGGACGGTCGTCAGCGTCGGCGACGTCTGCACGGCGAACCTCCTGCGCGCTGGCATCGTCCCCAAACTGTCGATCATCGACGCGATCACGAAACGGGGGAAGGCGGAGGGCATCGACTTCCCCCGGGAAGTACGAAAAGTTCATGTCAGCAATCCGCCGGAAACAATAACCCCCGCGCTGTGGAGGGCCATCGAGGGTGCGCTGGGCGCCCCGGGCAGCACCGCCATAATCGTGGACGGCGAGGAGGACCTGGCGTCGCTGGCGTGCATCCACCTCGCGCCGGAGGGCACAACTGTAATATACGGGGTGCCGAATAGGGGGGCAATGGTCATAACTGTCGAGGGCGCGCTCAAGGCCAGGGTCGCGCGCGTCCTCGAGAGAATGGAGGATTAGGATGGAGCTTGAGGTCACAAACCAGCGCGAGAACCACCTGCTGTCCAGGATAGAGGTCAGCTTCAGGGCCAGCCACCAGGGCGAGCCCACGCCGAAGCGCGAGGCCGTCAGGGACGAGCTGGCCAAGCAGCTCAAGGCCACGAAGGACCGCGTCATGATAGACCACATGGAGTCCGGTTTCGGCCAGAACGTCACCCAAGGCTATGCCAAAGTCTACAAGACCAAGGAGGCCGCACTGGGGCTCGAGTCCGAGCACATCCTGGTGAGGAACGGGCTGGCGGCCAAGAAGGAGAAGGCGAAGAAGGGCGAGGCGGAGAAGGAAGAGCCCAAGAAGGAAGCGCCCAAAGCCGAGGCCAAGAAAGAGGCTCCTAAGGCCGAAGCAAAGAAGGAAGCGCCAAAAGCCGAAGCCAAGAAGGGGGCCTGAGATGGCAGACAAGAAGGCGAAGAAGGAGGCCTCTGGCCCATCGAAGCGCGACTACTACGAAATCAAGGGCGACAAGGTCGAGCGCAAGAGGCAGCACTGCCCGAAGTGCGGCCCCGGGACGTTCCTGGCGGCGCACAAGAACAGGGCCTCCTGCGGCCGGTGCGGGTACACCGAATTCGCGAAGAAGTGAGTCGCGGGCCCGTAGTGTAGCCATCCTTGCGCGAAAGGCCGCGCGGGACTGCAATGGATATCACTGAGGCCTCCGGAGCCTCGGACCCGGGTTCGAATTCCTTGCTGAACTCCAGTACGGACGAAACTCCCGGCGGGCCCGCCTTTCTTTTATGAATTCTAAATGCTATAAAAAGAAAGGCGGTAAGACCACTATATTGTTAACCAATCGGAAAACTAACAAAGTGGTCGCAACCCACGACGAGGAATCATTTACCCATTGTATTCTCGTCGTGTTAAATTCAATTAGCTACGATGGTAGGACTTGCGAAGCAAGTCCGTGCCCGAGGCGAGGAATTATTCACTCAGCGATTACTCGCCGAGTTAGAAGCTCTTGGAGAAAGGCAGGCAGACCGCCTCAACAACTAAAAAATACCCCATCCCTCCTATCGCCGTTCAATGGGCACGGTCAAGCAGCTGCTGTGGTGGCTGATCGCGGGCAGCGAGGGCGGGTTCAACAGGGCCAGGATCCTCCAGACCCTCCACGAAAAGCCGTGCAACGCCAACCAGCTGGCCGAGATCCTGACTTTAGATTACAAGACCATCAGGCACCACATCGAAGTCCTGGAGAAGAACGATGCCATAACCTCGATGGGCGACAAGTACGCGAAGATGTACTTCATGTCCCGAACGCTCGAGGAGAATTACGGCGATTTCAAAGAGATTTGGGACAGAATTGGGGAAAAGGAAGTAAATAGGGCGAAGGATAAGGATGTGAAAAGATGAAGAAAAAGATGCTCGTCTTGGCGATTGTCGGAGCGGTCGCAGCGGCAGCCATAGTAAGCGCCCTGGTCTGCATCATGTTCATCAAACCGCCGGAGCAGATGGGCCCGGCACCCCATCCAGGCATTCGCCCCGACCCTATTGACCGCGACCTCTTCATGGTCCCGAGGGGGGTCATAACGACGGTGAATCTCACGCTCTCGGCGATCCTGATTTTCATCTACATCTCGATTTACCGGAAGACGAAGTCAGAATTCACCGTGAGCCTGATAGTGGTAATGATGGCGCTCTTCCTGTACGCGCTGCTGTCTAACCCGCTGATTCCGATGCTCTTCGGCTACCGCCTCTTCGGCATGGGGCTTTTCACGATGCTTCCGGAGCTATTCACGACCATCGCCCTGGTTGCGCTGTTATATATCAGCCTAAAGTAGATTATGGCATGATTTGGGCACGAATCTGGAAAAACGATATTTAAGGCAGGGACATTCCAGAGGACATGGAAAGCAATCAGGCTCTAACATCCTCCAAACGGCTGGGCGGAAAAAGGTATTGGAGCTTCAAGTGTCGGTCCGCCCCAGCCGTCCCCCCTTCCTTCCAGAAATCGGGCATCGGAGCGAGCAGCCGCTGAAGGGGCTCACGACCATGTCCACCGTGAACCGAAGCATCAGGAACGTCTTCCGGAACAAGGCCAGGACAATCGTGGTCATAATAATCATCGGCATCAGCATAGGCGTTTTTCTGTCGATGACGATAGTCAACGGGAACATCTCCGCCAGGACAGTGCAAATCGCCGAGGGCCTTGATACAATGGTAATCGTCAGGCCGGCCGGCAGCTACGGCCCCGGCCAGTTCGGCGGCGGGATGAGCGGAGGGCCCCCTGGCCAAGGCTCCAATGCCACCCAGGCCACCATCGGCGTCTTGAACGAATCCATTGTCCCCACGATTGAGACTGTCGCCCACGTGAAATCAGTGCAGCGGCTCGCGGTCCAGATGTCGATGCCGACCATGGGCGCGACAGGGGGCCGGCCGAGCATGGGCCTCACGCAGGGGCTCGACCCGACAGGCAAGATCTTCCTGTTCTCGGGAGGAACCGTTACGTTGGCCTCCGGTAGAAACCTCGATGCGTCCGACATGAGTTCCGCGGTCGCCATCATTGGGGGTAACTACTCTTCGGAGAAATCCGTCGGTTTGGGCGGCAGCGTGGATATCAACGGGACATCTGTTCAAGTTGTCGGAATATTCACGAGCGGGAACAGGTTCGGGAACAATGCCGTGGTCGTTCCGTACGAGACATTGAAGGCGGCGTACTCGATTGAAGGGCCCAGCTCGATTTACGTCGAGGTCGATTCCATCGGCTACATGGACGCCGTCGAGAACCAGCTCAAATCCGCCCTCGGGGAGGACTTTGACGTCGTTGCAGCCTCGGAGATGAACAGGTCGCCCATCCAGTCCAGCATAGAGAGCATATCCGCAAACAGCCAGCTCGGTTCCATCGTCGCCCTCATCACGGCGGTAGTCGTCATGATATTCGTGATGGTTCTGGTGACCCGCGAGAGGATAAGGGAGATAGGCGTCCTCAAGGCCGTGGGCTTCAAGAACTCGAAGATTATCTCGCAGTTCCTCATAGAATCGGTGACCCTCGCCTCTATTGGTTTTGTGGTCGGGATCGCCCTGACGATGCTGGCAGGGCCGTACATCGCATCCGGGCTTCTCGGGGCATCGGCATCTGCGCCCAACATACAGGGGCCGGGGGGCTTCGAGGGCCGAAGCTTCAGCCCCGTTTCCAACATCGATTTCACGCTGAGCCTCGACCTTGTACTGTACGCGCTAGCCTTGACGATCGCTTTAGGCATCATCGGCTCGCTGTACCCTATAATACGGGCGATAAAGTTGAAGCCCGCGGAGGCGCTCAGATATGACGAATGACGGCGGCACGGCCGCAACGGGCCGGGCGGGAGGGGCCGCCCCCGAGCATTCCATTTCCCTGAAAGACGTGAAAAAGGAATACCGAGTCAAGGGCAGGAAGGTCCCGGTCAAGGCGCTGACGGGCGCGACGATGGCAGTGGAGAAGGGCGCGATGGTCGCAGTCAAAGGCGAGAGCGGGAGCGGCAAGACGACCCTGCTGCAGATGATAGGCGCCCTGGACTCCGCGACGTCGGGAGAGGTCGTCGTCGGCGGCAAGGACCTGCGCAGGATGAACGAGGGCCAGCTGACAAGGCACAGGGCGGAGACGATAGGCTTCGTCTTCCAGTCGTTCAACCTGATACCGAACCTCACCTCGCTGGAGAACGTCGAATTGCCGATGGAAGCGCTCGATGTCCCGAAGGGCGACAGGCGCAAGAGGGCCGTGGAGCTCCTCGAGTCGGTCGGGATGAAGGAGCGCATGGACTACAAGCCGTTGAAGCTGAGCGGCGGCGAGCAGCAAAGGGTCGCCATAGCCAGGGCTCTCGCAAACAACCCCTCGATCATCCTCGCGGACGAGCCAACGGGCAGCCTCGACTCCAAAACGGGGATGTCCATCATACAACTGCTCGACAAGCTGAGGAGGGAGAAGGGGACGACCGTCGTGATAGTGACGCACTCCGACCGCGCCGCAAAGCTGTGCGATTTCACATTCAACATCAGGGACGGCATAATCACTTCAAAGACGAACCTGGCCCTCGAGGAGGACAGCCGGCTCAGGAAGGAGAAGATAAGGGCCGGCCTGGCGGTGTCTGGAAAGGTGACAAACCAGCTCTTTCACGCAGAGTTTGACACCCTTGCCAAAATCGCCGAAGCGAGCATCCAGGAGCTGACCGAGGCCACGGGCGACGACAGGACCGCGAAGAGAGTGTCGAAGAAGGCCCAGTTCCTCCTCGAAAGGGAGATGGACTCGCAGAAGGAGCTGCTCGCCATCGATTTGAACATCGAGAAAGGCGCCGTCGATAAATTGTTCGCCGATGGCCTGCACAGTGTGCAATCGATCAAGGGCGCAGGCGCCAAGCGCCTGGCGAAAATCCTCGGCGACGAGCGATTGGCGAACGAGGTCGCCGAGAGGGCGGAGCTGCAGATAGCGAAGGAGAGCGAATAATCCTCGGCAAAGTGAATGTGGTTCGCCGGCCCTGGTACCGCCCCGTCTCACTGACAACCTATTTATCCCCCGAATCACTTGCCGCCCTCGGGATAATCATGGGCGACGACAGGGTCAGGACGTACATCGAGGGCCTCGACGAGCGGATGGAGGGTGGGATTCCGAACGGCAGCGCCGTCCTCGTGGTGGGCGAGCCGGGGACGATGAAGTCCTCGGTGACCTTCAACATCCTGTACAACAATGCGATGCAGGACGGCAGGAAGAGCCTCTACATCACGCTCGAACAGAACGCGGCCAGCCTGGCGAAGCAGATGAAGGGGTTCGGTTGGGACCCGAAGGCCGCCGGCGACAAGATAGAAATCCTCGACATCGGAGCCATCCGCAAGCGCATGAAGCAGGAGCCGAAATGGATGTTCGTCTTCAAGACCTTCGTCAAGAACCTGAAGGACTCCAACAAGTACGACATCCTCGTCATCGACTCCCTCCCGGTGCTCGAGGTGCTGGCCAAGTTCGAGGAGCCGCGCGACGAGCTCTTCCAGCTCTTCGAATGGCTGCGGGACATGGGCCTGACCACGTTCCTCATCTCCGAAATGAGCCCGGATTCTCGCGCATACGCCAGGTACGACGAGGATTTCCTGTCGGACGGGATAATGCACCTCAGGATGCGCGAGATGGGCGGGGTGAGCGTCCAGCGCCACATCCGCTGCGTGAAGATGCGCTCCACGAACCACAGCACCGACTATTTCTCCCTCCTGTTCGACAAGGGGCAGTTCAAGGCCACGAGGGTCATCGGCGACGGAAGAATTTAACTCCAAACCGCCGGCATCTCGCACAATGCTGGTCGATGGCTGCCGATAAGCAATCTTGAGGAGGGGGGCGAAGGAAGCCCGGAGTTGGGCAACCTATTTATCTCCCGAACACTTGTCGCCCTTGGGGTTACAATGGGCGACGGCAGGATCAGGACGCACATCGAGGGCTTTGACGAGCGAATGGAGGGCGGCATCCCGGCAGGGAGCACCGTGCTGGTCGTGGGCGAGCCGGGGACGATGAAATCCTCGATAGCCTTCAACACCCTTTACAACAATGCCATGAAGGACGGCAAGAAGGGCCTCTACATCACGCTGGAGCAGGGCGCGTCCAGCCTGTCCAGGCAGATGGCCGGCTTCGGGTGGGACCTCAGGGCCGCGTCGGACAAGGTCGAGATCGTCGACATCGGGCTCATCCGCAAGAGGCTCACGCAGCTGAAGGACCAGAGCTGGATACAGGTCTTCAAGATGTACGCCAAGAGCCTGAAGGAGTCCTCGGGGTACGACATCATGGTCGTCGACTCCCTCCCGGTGCTCGAGCTTCTCGCGAAATTCAGGGAGCCGCGCGAGGAGATCTTCCACCTCTTCGAGTGGCTGCGCGACCTCGGGGTCACCACTCTCCTCATATCGGAGATGAACCCGGACTCGCTCGCCTACGCCAAGCACGACGAGGACTTCCTCTCGGACGGCATCCTCTACCTCCGGATGCGCGAGATGGGCGGCGTGAGCGTGCAGAGGCACCTGCGATGCGTGAAGATGAGGGCGACGAACCACAGCACCGACTACTTCACGCTCCTCTTCGACAAGGGGCAGTTCAAGGCGACGAGGGTAATAGGCGACGGCAGGATGTAATCCAGCGAACCCTTTATAACCCCCCGACCGAATGACTGTTGGACGCCAGAGTCATCGATTGCACGGGCGTGGGCAACATGATGCCAGAAGGAGTAACCAGCTACACGCGGAAGGTCTGCCTCGTTGGCGACCCTGCCGTTGGGAAGACGAGCCTCGTGCGCAGGTTCGTCATAGACAAGTACGACGATTCCTACATCATGACGCTCGGGGCCAAGGTGATGAAGAAGAACGTCATCCTGGACGCCGAGGGGAAGAAAGCCGACGTGACCCTCATGATTTGGGACGTCATGGGGCAGAAGCACTTCAAGATAATCGAGTCGGTGGCCTTCAAGCACATCCAGGCCGCGTTCATAGTGTGCGACATGACGAGGCGCAGCACCCTGGACAACATACGGTACTGGGCCGAGGCCCTTCGGGAGGTCTCGGGGAAGGTCCCGCTGATAATCCTCGTCAACAAGATAGACATCGCCAACCAGGCCGAGCTGAACGAGCAGGACGTCCAGAAGGCGGCGGCTGGCTTCAACGCGCAGTACTTCATGACCAGCGCCAAGACCGGGGACAACGTCGAGAAGGCGTTCTCCACCCTCGCCAAGCTCGCATTGAAGGGGTCGATAGTATGAGCGAAAACGGCGATTTCGAGGACAGGAAGCGGGAGCTCGAGGCGATAACGAAGCAGACGGACATCGAGCGCCAGAACCTGCTCGCGATGATAATGGAGCGCGAGGAGCTGCTCGAGAAGCGCGAGCGCGAGGTGATAATGCGCGAGAAGGACCTCATCGAGCGGGAGCGGAGGCTCGACGAGCTGAAGGAGAAGCTGCTTAACATCGCCAAGGGCATCAAGGAGAAGAAGGGCTAGCATCCCTGGAAATTATTAATACTGGCATACGTATGCGAAGACGGGTGAGCGCATGGCGCGGTATTCCCTGAAATCGAAGGTCTGCCTGGTCGGAGAGAGCGCCGTCGGCAAGACGTCCCTCGTCAAGAAGTACGTGCTCGACGTCTTCGACGAGACGTACCTGACCACGATAGGCACCAAGGTGTCGAAGAAGGTCGTACAGTTCGACTCCGAGGGCGTGCAGGTCTCCATGAGCATGATGATATGGGACATAATGGGGCAGTCGAGCTTCAGGTCGGTGCTGCAGGACTCGTACTTCTTCGGCGCGAACGGCATCATCGCCGTCTGCGACATGACGCGCAAGGAGACGCTCCAGGCCCTCGACGAGTGGGCGCAGGCCGTCCGCGACGTCGCGGGGGGCATCCCGATAATCATCTTCGCGAACAAGTCGGACCTGAGGGAGAGGCACCAGACCTCGGAGAAGGACGTCGAGCTCAAGGCCAGGAAGCACTCGGCGCCGTTCTATCTGACGAGCGCGAAGACGGGGGAGAACGTGAACGCCGGCTTCCAGGCCATCGCGAGCGCCATCGTGAAGAGGCAGTCCAAAGGGGACAGGTAATAGTGTTTGATTTGCCGGGCGACCGCATCATAACGACGGAGAGGCCGACCCAGAAAGGCGCGCGCTCAGGTGAAGTTATTTATACGCCGGGCCCATTTCCAGCCATCGTGCGGTCGTTGCGCGAAGAATTCGTGAGGTGGCCATTTGCCGGTTAAGACCAGGAAGGACGGCGATAAAGGGACATCGTGTCCGGTCTGCGGGGGGCCGCTCGACCCGGCGACGAGGACATGCACGCGCTGCGGCGGCGGAGCGATCCCGGAATCCATGAGGCGCGCCCCTAGGAAAGCACCGGGCAAGGACCCGCCCCACGCCGTGATACTCAATTCCCTTTCCAGCGTCCCGAACTTCGCCGAGGACAACGCCAGGGCGCTGTTCGGCGCGGGCTTCAGGACCACTGAGCAGATCCGCGACGCGCCCGAGGACGACATCGCGACCGTCCCGGGGATCGGCAAGGAGATGGCGCACTCCATCAAGGAGGCCCTGGGCGACAGGTCTCGGAAGACCACGGTCCAGGGCGACGCCGCGCTCGCCGATTGGCTTAAGGGGGACGCCGACGACAAATCGCTCGCGAGCTGGCTTGGCGAGAAGGGCAAGCCGGCCGCCAAGGCCCGGCCAAAGGCGTCGGGCGCGCCCGAGCCGGCTGAGAGCGCCGACGCGCTCAAGCGCTGGCTCATGGGCGAGGAAGACACCCTTCAGTCATGGCTCGGGGAGGCCGGGGTCAAGGGCCCCGCGGCGCCCAAGAAGGCCGGCGCGCCGGCGGCGACCGGCGCCGAGCTGGCCGAGAAGGAGAAGAAGCTCGCCGAGCTGGAGGAGATACTGAGGCTCAAGGAGGAGGAGGTCAGGGGGATGAAGGTCGAGAACGACACGCTCCGCTCCGCCATGGAGACCGAGATGAAGAAGATCCAGTCCGGGGACTTCGACCCCATGGTCCTCATCGAGGAGACCGCGCGGCTGAACAGGGAGCTGCAGGCCGAGGTGCGCAAGCGCAAGCAGCTCGAGGAGGAGATCAGGCAGGTGAAGAAGGGGAGCGTCGCGGTCATAAAGTACGTCAAGGCGCAGCAGCTGCACGCCAAGGACGACGCCGCGCGCTCGATAAAGAAGATGCTCGACGAGGAGACGGCGGAGAACGAGCGCCTCAGGATAGAGATTAAGAAGCTAGAGGAAGTGAACGTCGCGATCAAGAGCGAGCTGGAGGGGAAGTACAGCGCCCTCCCGCAGGGCGACAAGGCCCTCAAGGAGCGCGAGCTGGCGCTCATGGAGAAGGAGAAGTCCCTCGAGGCCATGAAGGCCGAGATGGGGGCGAAGGAGAAGGCCATGAAGGAGGCGGCCGAGCACTTCTCCGGGCCCGCGCAGGCCGTCGCCGCAGGAGAGGCTGGGGAGCTGCAGCAGAGGCTCATGGCCGAGCTGGCGAGCAAGGAGCAGGAGTACCTCGAGCGGGAGGGGAACCTGAAGAAGCAGATACTCGACTTCGAGGGCCAGGTAAGGGAATTACAGATACAGGTCAAGCAGATGGAGGACTCCAGGTCCCTCCAGGGCAAGGGCAAGGGGGAGATAGACGCCGAGCTCGCGAAGAAGGAGCGCGAGCTGCAGATCAAGGAGAAGTCGATGCTCCTCCGCGAGGAGGAGATCAAGCGCCTGAAGGACCAGCTCAGGGAGAGGGACGACGAGCTGAAGAAGGTCAAGGAGCCGATGAAGTTCAAGGACGAGGAGATGCTCCGCAGGGAGGAGGACCTCCTGCACCGCGAGCAGCTGCTCGTGGAGGAGAGGCGCAGGTACGAGGAGGCCGTGAAGGAGTCTGGCAGCGTCGAGGCGCACGAGATGAAGCTCAAGCTCGAGGAGCTCAACCAGGAGATAGCCCGGAAGGAGGACCAGCTCCGCGCCAAGGAGAACTACCTCAAGCAGAGGACCGAGGAGCTCAGGCTGCGCGAGCAGGGCATCATATCGCAGGAGATAGAGGCCCGCGAGGAGGATCGCGCCATCGAGTTCCAGGTCGAGAAGGTCAAGACCGGCACCGGGAGGCTCGACGACCTCATGCTGGGCGGCGTGCCGTTCGGCTCGAGCATCCTGGTCTACGGGCCGCCTTTCACTGGCAAGGAGGTCGTCATCAACGCCTTCATCGCCGAGGGCCTGAAGAAGGGCATCCCCTGCATCTGGGTCATCACCGACAAGCTCCCCTCGGAGATACGCGAGGAGATGATGTTCATCATATCCGGTTACGAGGAATACGAGAAGATGGGGCTCGTCAAGTACGTGGACGCATACTCCAAGAGCATCGGGGAGGTCAAGCTCGAGCCCAACATATCTTACATAGACGAGCCGACGGACTTCCCGGGAATCCTGAGAGCCGTGGACACCGTGGCCAAGGAGCTGTGCGTGAAGCACAAGTACTACCGCCTCGGCTTCAGGTCGGTCTCGACGCTCATCGCTTACCTGGAATCCCAGGCAGCCTTCAAGAACCTCCAGCCGTTCATCGGTAGGAGGAAGAGGGAGCGCGCCGTCGCCATGTACTCGATCGAGAAGGGTATGCACAGCGACCAGGACATCCAGATGATAGGGAGCATCATGGACGGCGCCTTCGAGTTCAAGGTTGAGCAGCTGCGCACGTACCTGTGCGTCAAGGGCATAGGCAACGTGCAGAGCAGGGCGTGGATCGAGTACACCTACAGCAAGCAGGGCCTCGCGATGGGGTCGTTCACGCTGGAGCACATACGGTGAGCCAGGTAAGCTATCGCATCGATACTGTCTACAGCGAACGCGCTTATGTTCCAAGCATTTACTGGCGGGAGAGGTTTATTCTGGTTTTCTGTTGTTGCGGTCCCTTCTCCAGAACACGATGAGTATGATTGCCGCGGTCCCCATGATCATGTTCCCTGCGAAGAGGTTCCCGAGATCGCTCTGCTTGATGGGCTTGTCCTCGGCGATCCCTGGGCCTTCACCAAATTGTATCGTCCAGCGCATCTCCGGAGGGCCTATAGCGACCTCCGCCGAGGGATCTACCGGCACCACCTTGCGGACGTAAATCCAGTCGTAATAGGTATTGACGTTCCAGTTTTGCCAGTTGACCCATGTCCAGGTCTCGTCCCCCCATCCGGGATAGTCTTGAGTATTTATTCCAAGTTGTGTCCTGGAGTCGGTGAATACTCGGCCTTCGAATGTTGTGGAAGACCTTTTCGCATTCTCGGACTTGAACCAAGTATTGAAAGATGTAGTACCGATGCTGCCGCTATACATCCAGGCCCCATTGTCTACGTGTGATTGTATCACATAGTATGGTGGGTTTGATGCCCAATCCATCACTCCGAACCTGTTGCGGTCTGGGTCGCTATCCTGCACGAAATAGTTCTGATGCCACGGGCCTGTGCTCGTCGTCATCATCCTTGTGCCGACCGCCACCGTCTCCGACGGGGCGAATGTGCGGAGCATCTTCAGAACGCGCCAGGACCCGTCGCTCCACTCTCGAAGCATCCCACCGCTGACGTCGTAGTTCATCGGGTTATATACGCCATAGTTCTGGCCATAAGTGAACTTGGTCGCGTCCGCGAAGTCGAAGTCGTCGAAGAACTCGAACGTCGCAAAGCCGTCGCTGATGCTGTTTGCTAATGGATTGCCCCAATACATGTATAGTGTCTTTACCGAGCCTGCCCATATAGATGGGACTCTGACCCAGAAGATAGCCGATGCTCCATCATTCCATTCGTGCCAGTACGGTATCTCTGTCTTCCCATCGCTGTCTGTGAACCTGATGTCCGAGAAGTCCGTGTTCATTCCGAATTCATAGTCGAATGTGACCATCACCTGGAATTCCGTCATGGTGTACGCATTCGCCGAATTGTCGATTGTCACCGTTTTCCTGTATTCCCATTTGCCGCTGTACCAGTTTGGCTCCACTACCACGTCTGCTTTCACCATTGCGTTCGGTTCCACTGCAGTATACTTGCGGACGAACATCCAGTCAGTCTGCAGATCGCTGACAGCGTACACCCAGAGCCCGACGTTGCCGCTAGGGTAGGTGCCGTCAGTGAACGTGATACTGGTCCCCGGGTGCGAGGTCGTGTCAGGATACCACGTCATCGAGTTGCCATTCGCCTTCACAACGCCGCGGTACCACGCGTTTGTAACGTCCCAACCGGTTGCAGCTCCGGTAAGATATGGCATATTGGCCGCCCCGCTGCTCATGCCGTCCATCCTCCAGACAGGCATGTCGTCAGCGTTGCGCCCCCTCAGGGCTGGCTGGTAGCCGCATATCGCCCACTCCGCAGAGCTTCCTGGTATCCTGAAGAGCGGCCCGCCTTCCTGGCCAGCGGGATTCTGTATGGAGTATATCATCTCCAGGACGAAGTTCCCTACGTTGCATGGGGTATTTGGCGTTGCCCATGCCCTCACCAAACTAGCTGGATTGTTGAGTTGCATTATTCCCGGGGACGGGCTCGATACGGACGCTCCCGGGCCATATGCGGTCCAGCCCGCGATGCTGCTGAAGTCGTCGAAGAACTCGAATGTTGCTACCCCATTACTGAGGCTGCTTGCCGAAGGATTGCCGTAGTACAAGTAGATGGTCTTGGTCGAACCGGGGTAAATCACGGGTATCTTTGTCCAGACAACGGCCGCCATGGAGTTGGCGCTCTCGATCCAATACGGCAAGAGCGTGATTTCGTCGCCGTCCGTGAATCTGATGTCAGAGAAGTCCGCGTTCATGCCCGGGAGCAGGGGGACGATGACTTTCACTTGATAGCCGACAAGTGTGAGCGGGTTCGCGGTATTGTCTATGGTCACGCTCCTCCGATACTGCCATTGGCTGTCGTACCAATTTACCTGCTGGTCTGGCCCTACAGTTGCCGAAGGCTCTGGGGACGCATATTTCCGGGCAAAAACCCAGTCCCACTGCTGGTCGTACACCTGGTTGTAACATGTTGGTTCGTTATCGTAGCGCGTGCCGAGCGTGATGCGCTCATTGCTAACTGTGTTGGTGAACGTCTGGGAAGTCACCTGGTCGAGATCATTGACAACTAAGAGTTGGGCATTGTTAGCTGCATCGACGGATATCTTGACATTGTGCCATGCAGCGAAGTTATAATCCCATGGCCCGTTCCAGCTCCCATCGTTGCGGTACCAGTACTTCATAGGAGCGTGCTCCAGCAGGCCGATGCTGTTGCCACCGCTAACGTAGAAGCCTAGGGTACTCTGGCCGTTAGGCGCCAAGGTATTTCCCCTCGTTCGAGTTTGAATCATTACGGGATTGGAATGGGTTGTTTGAGACTGGATTCGGAAGTTGGTGTTGCTCCCCGCGAGGTAGCCGCCTGCGACTGTAAACCCTGCTAAGTCGCCCATCCATTTCGTATTATCAACGGCTATCCCCGAGAAATCGTCGAAAAATTCGAATACTGCGTTCCCATTGCTGAGCGTGCTCGCGCCCGCATTGCCGTAGTACATGTATATCGTCTTTATCGAACCAGAGTGGATGGAGGGTACCTTCACCCAGAAAACTGCAGTTGTAGCGTCGCTGCGCTCTAACCAGTAGGGTATAAGCGTGATGCCGTCGCCATCAGTGAACCTGATGTCCGAATAATCCGCATTCATCTCGGCCTTGTACGGGACGAAGACCTGCACCTGATGATTGTTCAGCGTAGACGTACCCGCCGTGTTATCGATTGTTACTTTGCCCCGGTAGAGCCAGTTGCTGTACCAACCCTGCTGTGGTTGGATCCCCCCCACTGCAGCTCCGCTGACCAGGCCGGAGTTCAGGGTGCATATCATGGAAAGGGTTAAAAGGAGTGCCGTTAAAACCTTCAAGCAATCAATCCTTTTGACATGTAAGTTAGCCATTTCATCCCACCTCCCTAGAACTCCAGCTTTTTACAGGGTCTCTGGCGCCACATCATCAGGAGGATGATAATCGCCGTGCCGATGACCATGTTGGCTGCGAAGATGTTGCCGATGGGGCTCTGCTCGATAGGTTTGTCGCTGGATCTTGAATCAAGCAGTTCTTTCATCGGAGTAAGGCCCAAGAGGAACTTTACAATGTTATTGTAGAGTTGTGGCACATCGCCGCTGAACTCGTAATAATAACCAGGGTAAAGATTGACGCTGACGACCCTCCCTTTAACTGCCACGAACTCTTCGCCGTCGTCCCAAGACGCGACGAGCTGGGCGCCTGGTCTTACAGATACATAATCACGGAAGTATTCCTCGATATATATGATGCCGGCCATTATCGGGTGGCTTGGATCGTACCATCCAATTGTCGCCCAGTCGTAATGGCTACCTATGTCGTCGGTGATGAACGGGCTGTAGCCGCCGCTCAGAAATCTACCACCGAGCACGTAGTCGTAATCGTACCAGTCGAACTGAGACTCGACAACCAAACCACCCATATCGATGTAATCGGCCAATACATTGCCCATGGCGTCCTGATTATCATATTCATAGTCATCCCAAGTGAAAACAAACCTGTATTGCATCAGCGTTGCCAGCGTAGGGGTGCCATAGCGGGCATCGAAGACATCGACGTTCGCCACCTCTGGGAATCCCGCGACGATGCTCCGCAAAGGCTCTCCATCGCCGTCGTCGGCCATTGCTATTAGAACATTAACGGGGCTTGCGACCTTCGGTTGCAGTACAGGCAACCAGTTCACTTCACCGTGGCTGGCGTTCCCGCTGGGCCGCTGAACTCCTGGACGACCTTCAGGGATAACCCCTGTTTCTTCAGCCCGAGCAAGGCTCGCGCTCAGAGCGGAAACGGTCAGAACAGCTACTAAAAGGGCTGCCAAGATTTTAAGACCGGCCAGTTTTCCACCATCCGATGTTTTCATGCGAATCCCATCCCGAATCCTATATTAAAATGGTTTGTCGGTATATATATGATAATATATATAATACTTTCGAGGAGGAGCAATCTTGTTTAACGACGAAAAAAACTACTGGAGAGATTGTTGTCCACTCGTGGAAGAACAGAGTAATCCTTTCCAGGGGGTTAAGGGGGAATTGCTGAACCAATAGCATAGAGCAATGCCCCTTGTGGTGGTCTTAGTTCGAATCCCAATATGCATGAGCGATATAAAAGAGATGAGCCACTGGAGGGATTTTAAGTTGAGCCAGTATCTTTTTAACAGAAAAAATATGCGAAATTTAGCGCTAAATTTTCCTAATCGCCTGAACTTGTTTGTTTACCAATCAACTGTCCGAATTGTGTCTACTGGGACATAGAGTCAATATCCCTCTCCCGGCTTCATCACGTAGTTTGGCCCGACAACCTTAGTCCGATAGATCACAGCAAGGTCGAACACTTCCACAATCGTCGCTCCCGTGCCCCACAAGGCATCTGCCCAGGTCATGTTATTGCAGAGCGTCGGATATCCAACAAGATTCCATCCAGCATAAAGCGGAATCGAAGTCAAGTTTGTGACAAGGGCAGTAATGTTCAGGAAGCCGTCGCCCACTGCCTTCTAGAAATTCCCTGACCCCTTATCCCATTGTTTTATAATACTTTCGCTCCAGCTCGTCGCATCGCCGCAGACCGTCTTTGGATCCAATCTTCGTGTAGAGCCTCCGGCACTCGGCTATTGTCCTAGACACGCGCACCTTCCCCTGGTTGACTTGCATTTGCGCATAACGGGCCAATGTCGTGACATAGTAGTAGACCATCCCAGAGCGCTTCAAAGTTGAGAGGCTGTGCTTGAACAACCGCTCCGCTTCGTCAGGCTGGTCCACGTCTGCAAGGATGCCAGCAAGCATTGTCTCAAAGTGTGTAGCGAGGCTGAAATCCCCTAGTGCTTTCGCAAACGAAAGACCGTCTCGACCAGTCTTGATGGATCGCTCCGACTCGCCGACGCCATGATAACACCCGCAAAGGGAATGCAACGTGTGCGCGTGAAGGCGGACCTCGCCGAACCCTTTCGACACTTCAGCAGCCTTCTCGAGGTAAAGGATTGCATCCTTCGGTTCGTTGAAGAGCCTGAGCATCATCCCAAGGTGGTACCACTGGATAGCTCTGTCCCTGAGTGGTCGTATGTGCTCAGAGTTCCTTCTGGCAATCCGGAACATTCTTTTTGCCTCGCCCTTCCGCCCGAGCTCAAACAGGGCGATTGATTTGTATAGGCAGGCTACGGCCTTCATATCCAGCCTGCCCTCCAAAGTGGCTTGCTCAAGGCAATCGCCAGCGAGCTTCAGTGCCTCTTCGTACCGCCCTATTCTCCTATAAGAGGTCGAAAGGCCGACCATCCCGGCATAGTAATACGTACTAAGGTGATAGCTCTTCCCTAGTTCTATCGCACTCTTGAGGTTGGCGATGGCGGGAGCCCACTTATTCTGCGCTGTGTATAGGTTACCGAGGTTGAGGTGGACCTCAGCCATTAATTCTTGCCTGTCATCCCTGCTCTCGACCACCTTCACGAACCATCGGACAGCGTTCGGGAGTCTCCATGTCAGGAAGTTCATCTTTCCAAGCCAGAGCATCGCCACGATTCTGTCCCTTCGTTTCAACCTTCTCAGTGGGATGCGGCGCACAATATCGTATAAAGCCCCTACATAGCCATCCTCCACGAGCGTCTTTCCCCTCTCGGAAAGTATGCTGGCCACCCTATCGAACCTGCCTGAGCATAAGGTGTGATGAAGCGCCTCTATCGACGATGCGGGAGTCCCGATGGCGATGTAGCCCTCCGCGAGTGCGCTGTGGATCTCGATCCTGATGTTCCTGGACATGGTTTCCAAGGTGACGCCCCTCACGACCTCGTGTACAGCATACCTATCCCTCTGGGTTTCAATAAGCAGTGATCTTTGGACGAGAGAGTCGATAACGGCAGGATGAGCTCTGCAATGCTCTATGACAAGCCTGCGCTCGCAGGCCTTCCTGGCGAGAGACACAAATGAGAGGAGGTGCGTTTCCTCCGGCGAAAGGGCACCAACGACATCGCCAAGGGCTGCTTTACCAACCCCTCCCGAGATGTAAGTTCCTGAGGAGAATATCGCCAAGAGCATGGGAACCCCTTTGGACAAGGCAAGAGCCCTCTCCCTCTCAACCGCTGGCGCCAACGCCAGGGAGAGCATCGTCAGCGCGCTTTCCCTGTCCAAGCTGTCAATGGCAAGGCGGTAGGAACCCCTGGCGCTTATCGTAGCCAGTGGATTCCTGGACACAAGGAGGAGCTTCGTCCGCCATGGGGAGCCAATCATTATTTGAACCAACGCCGTAAGTGTTTCGGGGGGCATGACGTGTGCGTCATCGATGATAAAGAGCATCGGATGGCTGTTGGTTCCGCGCAGGGTAAGGCGCCCGAGTACCATTGATTCGATAGGCTCGGATTGAGCCAGGTACGAGCCGATCTCTGAAGCGCCTGTCTGCTGCAGGAACCTGGAGAGGAGGTCCAGCATTGTCCTCGGGGAATCGTTCAGCCTTCCGTTGTGCCAAAGGACATGTGTGCGGTTCCTCGCCCACGTGGCGAACACTGCGACGAGGGTGCTCTTGCCCATTCCCGCGAGGCCATGCAGGACAATAATGGGCTCATCGCCTTTGAACCACTCCTGCAGTCGGGCGAGCTCGCTCCGGCGCCCGAAGAACCTAGCCACACGGGGCGCTTCTTGAAGGTCGTGGATGAAACCATATTTTTCATGTAAGCCGTGCTTACTGATAGGTTCGATGATCCCGTCGGGGGAGATCATGGTGATGGCTTGCGTCATCGTCAATCCGTTGTTGATAATGCGAAGGGCGTCCTTCAAGGTAGCAGTCACTAGTTCCCCGCCAAGCCTGACTTTGACTATAGCTCCCTCCGCATTCAGGAGGACTTTCCTGGCAGCTTCAATTCCAAGGAGAGTTAGGAAGTACCCGCCCTTCCTCTTCCTAGCTTGGTCGACCCTCACCGCTCTCCTCTCCACCAGCCCGTCTTTTAAAAGAGCTTTCAGGGCACAGGAAACCGAGTTATGCCTAAGGAGCACAGAACTTGCGATACTTGCCTGTGTGCACTCATTCGGCTCATTCATGGAGAACTGGTGGCAGTCATGCTCGTAGAGGTGGAGGAGTATCCTCTGCCTGCCGTCAATGTGGGCGAAGGATTTCGTGCGGGCCAACGAGGTCCCATATCGTTTTACACATATTACAATTGCGATTATTGACAAGAATGAGAAAGATTAATATAATATCACCTTAAATCTATACATACGTCTTCGCATATTTACAGTGACGAGACGGAGGAGGCTACCGAGTTGAACAAAAAAGGATTCGTTTGTGGGCTAGTGGCGATGGCCTTGGTGCTCCCAGCACTTACATGGCTGTTGCCAATGGAAAAGGTTAGGGCAGACGAAGTACAGGCCGATATCATCGGAGCCACTAGGGCGAATTCCCTCGGGTACAACGGGACGGGGTTCCTGATAGGCGATGCTGGATTGGGACTCGACACCGGAAACAACGCGACGCTCTTCGCCGATTTCGGCAGCCGTGTCAGGTTCTGGGTCGATTGGGTCGAAGCCGACAGCTCAGATGGCGTGGCAGAAGATGGCTACGGACTGGGCACTCCCTTCCTGACCTGGATGGTTGGTAACGGAGCGAATGGCACGGTCGATCCTGTGGACGGAAAGCTCTATGGGGAAGGGATCGCACCAAACGCGAACATCGTCGTGGAGAGAGTGTTCGGAGATACCGGAAACTGGTTTGGGGGCAACATCTTAGATGTATGGAGAGACGCGAGCCAGAAGGGGGCGTACGGCCTCTACAATCCATGGGGAGGGGGCACGATCAACAATTACGAGGCGATGTCCTACAACATCGACGTGGCAACGAGGGACGCGGACAACACGAAATCCGGGGATCAACCGCTTCTCCTTCTCATGGCAGGAGGTAATAGTGACTTGACAGCGACCGGCTGCAATAAGAACGGCATCACTGTTGGTATGAGCGAGGGCTACAAGCCGCACAAGAGTGTGAGCGCGGACAATATCAACGAGTGGGTGACTGCTTCAGCGGACGGGCCTACCGCAGACGGGAGAATAAAGCCCGATTTCGTCGCACCTTCCACATGGGGGGCCGGGGTCAGATCTCACAGCCCGACTGCAACCGCCACTGGCGAACAGATCATAAGCAACGACTACCTTTATGCCAGCGGCACGGGGGGTTCCGCTGCGATGGCCTGCGGCGCGGCCACGCTTTTCGCGGATTACTACAACAGGACGAATGGAGCTAGGCCGAGCCCAGCAATGGTCAAAGCGGCTCTGGTAAACGGAGCCACCGACATGGATGATGCGGTGAACACCCCTCCGATTCCGAATGGTCGAGAGGGATGGGGGCGAATCAACCTCACAAATGTCATCGCCCCGGACTTTAAGGTCTTTTACGACGATCAATCGAGCCCCCTTGCGGACAACACTCAGAAGGTTTACAGCAATATCTCCGTCACAGACGACACCAAGCCTTTCAAGGTCAGCCTGGTTTGGACCGACGTTCCCGCGCCGAATGCAACGGGTGCTGGAAGAGCGCTGATAAACGACCTGAACCTGACCGTGATATCACCAGGTGGGACTGAATACCACGGCAACCAGTTCACGAATGGCTGGTCGAACTCGAGCATGACCGGATACGATACCGCAAACAATGTGGAGTGCGTCTATGTGCAGACGCCGCAGCTTGGAATCTGGGCCATCAGGATAAACGCGGATGATATCAGAAGCGACGCCGTATCGGGCACGCCCCAAGTAGACCAGGACTATGCGCTCGTCGTCAGTGGGAAGGTAGGTGTCGACGGTGGTCCAGTGGTGACCAACGCGTATGCAGACCCCAACCCGACGAACGGCGCGGCTACTTCGATGCTGATTGCCGACATTTCTGGGCTCAGCAATATTACCAACGCCGAGTATTTCATCGACGCGACTGGCGCCAACGGCACTGGCTTCGCCATGACGCCCACCGACGGACTGTTCAACTCGACTTCCGAGAAGGCCTTCGCCACCATAGATATAGCTGCGCTGGGCTGGCTTCCTGGGGAGTCGCACACACTCTATGTGCATGCACGCGACAACGCCAGCAAGTGGGGCGAGTACTACGATGTCATTCTTTATGTCGGCACGGGATATTACCTGCATGTGGAGACTTCTCTGGGCACGAACATGAGCCTATTGAAGGTCTTGCCCGACGAAACATCCGTCATCACCAACACTACAGGCGACATGGGCACCGCAGGGCAGTACCGTGTCGGCAACGCTGCCTGGATATCTGAACCGTACGGTAACCCCACTCAAATCGGCGGAACGTGGCGCTATATCGCATACGGGATGGTGAACACGAAGGATGCATCGGGATTCATGTACGCGAAGGTGTTCAAGTACGGCACCATGACTCAGTTAAATCCAGCGCCCACCCAGTGCTCGACCAACGTCAGCGGCAAGTACTCGTACTACAGGTTCGAGTGGACCGAGACTATACCCAACAACACGATATCCGCTGGGGATTGGATCTATGTGGAAATATGGCTCAACGCCACAAAGGGGGACGGCGGTAGTGGCGTGACGCAGTACACCTTCGCAGGGGTGACGCAGGCCAGCGGTCCGCACGACGCTTACTTCTGCGATGTCGACGACAACTCGCAGGCGGAGCTGACGACGCCGAACTCAATGACCGAACTGACGGATGGAGAATACGTAGCGATATCAACTTCAAACGATGTGAGGGCGACCTCAGCAGACCCGGGGGCGCAGGACGAAATATTCGCCAGGTACAGGTTCCAGATATCCGAATCGCCGAATTACATTACAGGCATCACTCTGACGCACGAGGCACTGTACAGTGCGGCTGTGACTTGCACGATGTACGCATACAACTACGCGACGAGCCTGTGGACTCAGGTAGGGACCACGCAGAGCTTCGGTGCCGGCGCTGAGGCGACAATGACGCGTAGCATCGCTTCGAACTACGCCGACTATATTTCGACCGCCGGAGGTCTCAACTGGGGGGTCTACGCGAGCGCTAGGGCGACATGCAGTTTGGACTGCGCGCGAGCGGATATAGCCTATTCCATACCATATCCAACGTTCGTGCTCGGCTACGACAATAATACTGCCTCCTCGTTGATAGTCGTCCCAGAGACAATCGCTACCGTCATCCCCCCCTTCTGTAACATCACGGTGCAGCTCGGCTGGAACCTGATTTCTGTGCCTCTGGTTGGGCCGACGGTATTGCCCGGTGCCTTGATGGACATCGCGGACGGCGGTGGTGGACTTGTCCAATGGGACAGAGTGATGTGGTACGACCCTGGAACGCCAGCGAACCTCTGGAAGCAGTACTACACAGTCTGGAATGCAGGCCTCAATGACCTGACGGTCGTGAACCACACGATCGGCGTGTGGCTAAACGTCACAAATGTCGGTGACGGCCAGATATGCCTCGGCGGTTCGGGGTATGCTAACAACACGAATGCGACCATACCGCTCTCGCAGGGTTGGAACCTCATCGGCTATCCCGCGCGAGACGATAGTACCTACCCAGTCGGGCAACTCATCTCCGCCACCGGCGCGACGCTGGTCGAAGGCTTCAACGCAACGGCTACCTACCGGACTTCGCCCCTTGTCGCCAGCTACGTCATGAAGAGAGGCCAAGCATACTGGGTCTACTGCCCAAGCGCGACCACCTGGTGGGTGAACTGGTAGTTAAAAAAGGGGCTTTGCGCCCCACCCTTACCTTATTTTCTTTTTATTGTTCTTGTACTGCACAGGAAAGTATGGGAGGGATTCATGTGGTCGGATTTCTCCCATTTTGCAGATGAGTTGAACTTGAGTGTTTATTACGGTTTAACAATGTGTATTGAATTTACTATAGATTCCCTCAGACGAGAATATATATCGCCGAAATGGCATTTTTTACTGATAAATTTTCACCGTAGAAACCTATAATTTAGCGCTAAAAATATGAAGCCACTGGAGGGATTGCAGAATTTTACCCCTAAATTACTTATAGTCCGACGTCATATCCCTTGGCGAGACCATGCCAACAGATATCGTTAGACGCCGGGTTGATGTTTATCCCCAAAGCTGGGAGCAGAGAAAGCGATGGGAAGACGCTGCAGAAAAAAAGGGTATGCCGCTCTCTAAGTTTATAGTATATATTGTAGATGAGCATCTGCATCAGTCGCCAGAGGAAGAACAAGCGAGCGTAGCTAACTTGAAGCGGGAGATTGCCAATAGGGCCGAAGAGCTGAATGAGTCGAAGCGAGAGCTGGCCAGGATGAAGAAGCTCCTTTCGATCCAGGATGAGGAACTGGAAGATTACAGGAACAAGGCATTTGTAGAGAAATCGTTCACAGGCATCCGCACATACAGCAGAGCCCTTGTTGATAGCCTCAGGAAAGCAGGAAAGCCCCTTACAAACGACGAACTCCTGCAAAGGCTAGGGATACCACCTAATGAAGCACAGCGCATTAAAGCGATTTCTGCGCAGCTTGAATCGCTTTCAGCATACGGTCTAGTGAAATATTCGGCAAAGGGTTGGAGGTGGGTGGAATGAAAAGCAACGAAGAGCTTCTGGCTGAGTTTTTAGAAGATGCCAAGATGCGGGACTGGTCAGTCTGGCCAATAAACTCCTGCAAATACACTATTTGTATATTCTTCAAGCGAATTCAAAAGAGTTGCCTTAAAGTTGACATGGAAGACCTTAAGAAATTCCTGATGTATCTGAAAAGCAGGCCTGGCAGGTTTAGTAAGAAAGTGGATTCAGAGACTATCCGAAAGCACATCAACAATCTGGCATCATTTTACGAATTCCTCGAGTTCGAGGACCACATCGTGCGCTCGCCAGTCCCAAAATTCAGAAAGAGATACCTCCGCATTTCCAACAAAAAGAATAGCCACACCTCTGAAAGGCAGCTGATTTCTGTCGAGCAAATGAGCACTTTCGTCAATTCAATCCTGGACCCGCAGGAAAAAGCAATCGTCTGCGTTTTAGCCAAGACCGGTGTCCGGGCTGGCGAACTGATGGCAATGGACGTTTCGGACATAGACTGGCTCCGCTACTCCATTAAGTTGAAGCCAACAGGAAAGCGCAGCAACTTGACAGTTTATTTTGACAATGAAAGCGCAAAATGCTTGAAGCGCTGGCTGGACGTGCGTCACGAGGTCACTAAATCAAACGCCCTGTTTGTCAACCCTTCAAATGGAAAGCGGATTACCTACCCCATCCTGAACGACATTGTGAAGAAGCATGCCATACGCTTGGGAATCCACGATGACAACTCTCCTGATCTCAGCAAGAGATTTTCCGCGCATTGTTGCAGGCACTGGTTCACTACCCACCTGAGGAGAGCCGGGATGCCGCGAGAGTTCAGGCAGGAACTGCGCGGCGACAGCAGAGACGAGCCAATTGACACCTATGATCACATTGACCACGAGGAACTTAGGCAGTCATACCTCTCGACGATTCCGCAGTTGGGATTGTAGTCCAGAAAGAGCAGTAAGGGGATTTTTACATTTATTATTGCACTAATTATTTCTGTAGTTTAGCAATTAATTTTTACTATTTTTATTTAAGTGGTCGAATAATATTTATCCGATGAGATGTATCACACTCCTAGGCATGCCGAGAAAGCGGTGTGCACTAAAGAAAAAGGAGGTGACGCATGAAACAGATATCCGTGAAGATGGTGGGTACAACCCCCACAGTAGTGAAGGACGCGAGCATAGACGAAGGCACGACCGGCCCAGAGCTGAAGAAGGCGCTGGATATCCCGCAGAACTACCTGCTCTACAGACTGGCAGACAAGACATACCCGGACGAGAAAGCAGACCTACACAAACTGCTGAACGATGGTGAAAAATTGGAAGCCTTCCCGGAGAGCCGCCTTGGCGACGGCTCTTCTTTTTCTTTTTCAAGAAACCAGTCTCAGCAGCCTAAAGTCCAGGTTTTAAGGATAACAACTCTTCCCTCGATCGCAGTTGCACGTCACCAGGTTAATGTTGGGCACCAGACAGCCGTTCAGCCAAAACCAGTCCAGATCATCGGCTTTGATACTGAGATGGCTAACAGAGGCTGGACCAAAATCGGCTATGACTATTTCGGATACATCACAGGAAGGCGAAGATCCTATTACTGCCAGCTCCAGTACCAGGGACCAGACGATTATCAGTTGTATATCCAGAATCCACCGAGTGGAGTTTTCAAAGGTCTCCACATTTTCTGTTTTACATTCTGGACAAATGGCTGGTATAATGTACACTTTAGACTAAACAACGGCCCTATCTCGCAACTCTTGGCGCTTGAGCAATACATCATGGAGGTGGAATCTAGATGAAAATTGTGATTGATAAGGAGGAAATGGAAATTAGCCGTGAGGAAATCGAAGAACATATTCAGGAATTACAAAAACTCCAGCAACAAGCCTTGTTAAAAGGCTACACTAGAGCTGCTGAGCGATACAGACAGATTATTGCCCGTTTGTTGGCGGTAAGAGACTTCTTCGATTCCAACCTCGATGCTGAAAGTTCTGAAACCGACAAGGCGATGCGCTACGTGTTCTCCTCTGAAAGATTAACTGGTTTCTACAGGTACTTGATGACTGACGGAGAGAACGAGAAATATTGTTATGGAACTGGCATCATTGATAATGCAAACAACAATGTTGTGGTAACCAATATCCTAACACCCAAGATGTCTGAACAGAGCCCAGTATCTGTGCGGGGTGATGTGGATTCCATTCGTGAGGTGTTAACCTACCTAAGTCAATTCGACCACACAATAGTTGTCCAGTGCCACAAGCACCCGGGATACGGTGCATCCTCAACACAACCATCTGGGATAGACATTAGGAACCACCGAGACTGGGAAAGCTACTATCCCTTGATTGGCGTAATTTTTGTTCGGAACGGATTTTTCCGGTTCTTTAGCGCTGGCAAGTGATAGGTGGCGGTGGATTGGGCGGTCCTTATTGCTGGAACATAGTGAGGATGGGCATAGGCTATCTTGTCATATGTGATCCCGACTTTGTTGAGCTAAGCAACCTGTCCAGGCAATTTTTCTACAAGGATCAGACGGGGACGAATAAAGCACTAGCTCTGGCTGAAAATCTCAAGAGGGAGTGCACAGGCGAAACAACTGTGGAAGCATATCCTTACAGCTTTGAAAGGCTCGTCGTGGAGTATCCTTCTACGCTGGTAGGTGTGGATTTAATAGTATGCCTAGTGGACAATGACGAGACCAGGCATTATGCTTCTGAGTACGGGCTCGCCAATGACATACCGGTAATATTCTCAGCAATATCCAGAACCTCGTTGAACGGCTATGTGTTCGTCCAGCAGAAAGATGGCCCTTGCTATAACTGCGTTAAGCCAGAGAACGTGGATAACGAAAAGCATGAGTGCGCGGCCCCAACAGCAATATATACTCACGCCACAGCCATGGGTATAGCCACTTACGCGTGTATCTCCCTGATACATGGCTCGCCGCTTATGTGGAACTGGTACGAACTTGTACTAGACGCCGACTCATTTGTACTGAACCGACCAAATAGAGTTGATTGCGAGATTTGCGGAGGGAAGTAATATGGTCGAAATCCTCCAGGCGCCAAGGGAAAGCAGCCCACTTCTGGACATCATTTTGATTCTCATCATGACAGGCTTTGCAATAACCGCAGTCGTGTTCACAACATCCAGCTTCTTCAATGCACTGATTCCTCTGATATGCACGATCCTATTCTTCGTATGCTACCTTGCCAACAAGGGCGTCATCGGCGGGCAGTAAATGGTCAAGCTATCTACGCGGGGCTCGTTGTTC